>NZ_JAZDQT010000001.1:1437013-2384657 GCF_036324255.1 Pedobacter albus
GTAAACCAGTCAGGAAAGCATTTCCTGACTAACTTTTGCGAACAACACTTGCGAAGTTTTGAAAACTTCGCAAGTGTATATCTCGAGCCAAATCAAAAGCTAAGTCCATAACGCTTAAAAGATAATCGGAAACCCATAAGCTGGTCGGGATGTGCCATCTCGACCTCCATAGCTTAGGATTTATAATCCTTTTACTCTTGGCAGATTGCAAATCCGCAGGTAAACCAGTCAGGAAAGCATTTCCCGACTAACTTTTGCGAACAACACATACGAAGTTTTTGAAAACTTCGCAAGTGTATATCTCGAGCCTTGAAAAATTAATGCCATAGAAAGTGTACCACCAACTATGGACTATTGACTACCAACTAAGGCTGTGGCAATTTATAAGCCTGCCTGCCCAAAAGTTTCCATTCTTTGCCTTGTTTTTGCCAAACCAGCAGAATACCCAAATGCACTTCGCCGGGTTTGCCTCCATCGTTGGTTTTGGCATCGAGCTGATGACGTACCAAGGCGGTATTGCCTGTTACTTTTACAGTTTGGTTGCTGAGGGTTATTTCTACAAAATCGGATTTGCCACTGGCAATGGTTTCTACAAAAGTGGCCTTATCTTCCAGTTTTCCACTCGAATGGCCATAGCTCAAATCGGTTGCGGCAATTTGTTCCAATGCTTTTCTGTCGCCACTGATCATGGCCAGCCTCATTTTTTCGACGGTGGCCAATACGCCTTTTTCGGCAACGGTTTGGGCATTTACAGCAAAATGGATGGTTAATACGAAGATAAATACAGCTACTTTTTTCATGTGAGGAATGTTTTCAAAATATAAGACAAAGGCTAAAATAGCAAGCGGTATCAACTTAAACAAGTTAAGCTCGCAATTAATTCAAAAGCCATAAACCTAAAAAAGCCTCTTCATCGAATAAGAGGCTTAGGAGATAAAATATGAGCATTTAAATACGAAAGTTAGATTACAGGCATCAGTGCATTTTTGTTGAGCGGTTTAGTAATGAGCCTCGATACGTTTGGATCTGCTTCCATCTGTTCGATATCGTTGGTTACTTCAGAAGCGGTAAGTACCACGATCCGGCAGGCGTTTTTAACGGCATGCGGATAGTTGTTAAAGTGGCTTAAGAAATCGAAGCCATTCAGTTCTGGCATATCCAAATCCAAAAGGATAAGTGATGGAATTGCCTTCAGGTTTCCCTGGTTCGAATTCAGGTATTCAATGGCCAACTGTACGCTTTCCATCACCATAATCTCTACTTCATCATAGCTGGTCCGCAATACTTGGGCTGTTATCATTTGGTCGATTGGATTATCGTCCACAATCATTATTCTGTTCATTAGCTGCATTTTGCTTATATTTTAACTCCTGTTTAATTTTCTATTTATTGTTTGACAATGGTAAATTCTGTTCTGCGGTTCAATTGATGCTGTTCTTCGGTACACTCTACACCATTGGCGCATTTGTTGAGCAATCTTGTTTCGCCGTAGCCTTTGGCTTTGATCCTTACCTTGTCTATGCCACGGCTAATGATATAGTTCACGGCAGCATCGGCCCTGGCCTGCGATAGCTTCAAATTGTATTTATCGTTGCCTCTACTGTCGGTATGCGAACCCAATTCGATCCAGATGGTTGGATTTTCCTTCATGATTTTTACAAGTTTATCCAATTCGATGGCCGCATCTTTCCGGATATCGCTCTTGTCGAAATCATAGTAGATGTTTTCGAGTTTGATTTCTTTGAAAAGCTCGATCGGATCGAGGTAGATGTTCTTTTTGAACACGGCCGATTTCTCGATGCCCACATTGCTGATGGTTTCGGTTTCGGCATTGCGGAAATCGGTTTTGGTACCTTTGATAAAGTATTCGGTATTTTCTTCGAGGTTGAATTTGTAACGGCCCTGCTCGTCGGTTTGGGCACTGATGATGGTACCATCGGCTTTGCTCAGGCTTACAATTACGCCTGGCAAGGGCAATCCTGTTTGCTTGTCGAGCGCCACGCCTTCCAGCTTAAAGCTGAGGTTCGGATTCAGGATGAAGCTGTAGATATCGTCGCTGCCTTTCCCTCCTACGCGATCTGACGACAACAAGCCTTCTTTTTTGCTGGTGAGGAAAAAGGCAAAATCATCTTGTGGCGAGTTGAGCGGATAGCCCATATTTTTAGGTTCGGCCAATCCGTTGCCTCTTTTGGCTGCCTTAAACACATCCAAGCCTCCCATGCCTACACGGCCATCGGTAGAGAAATAGAAATTGCTGTCCTCATCAAAAAAAGGGCTGCGCTCTGAGCCTTCGGTATTGATTTCTTCGAGGTTGATGGCCTTGCCCCAGCCACCGCCTTCGGTTCTGAAACAAACATAGATATCGGTAAGGCCTTTGCCACCAGGCATATCGGAAACAAAATAAAGTGCGCTGCCGTCTTTGCTGATGAACGGATCGCCCACCGAATATTCGTTTACGTTGTTGTATTTGAAAGGTTGCACGGTGCCCCACTTGCCATTGGCGTCTTTTTTACTCGAGTAAATTTCGACCCTTACGGTTTTAGGCACGCCTTTTTCGCGTTCGATGAGTTCTGGAATGCGAGTCAGCGTAAAATACATTTCGTTGCCATCGGCGGTAAAAGTAGCCGCACCCACATGGTATTCAGACCCGGCGTTAAACGGAAAAAGCGTTGCGCTATCTGTTCCTTTTTGGAAATAAAGACGCAGGTAATTGTTCCCGGTCCAGCCATAAGTAACCTTATCAGGCGCAATGTTCGCTTCATCAAATTTCAGAAATGGCCTATTCTTCTTCACTTCTTCCTGCACCAATGCATTTCTTCTGTCGGATGTAAAAACAATGCCGCCCTGATAAGTTACTGCTCCCCAATCCTCACTCACACTATTGATGTTCTTTTCGTTGTTAAGCACCAAGCTTTTGGGACTTTTCATCCAGCTCAAAGCCGAGTCGCACGACAAAACGAGCATGCTCTTTTGCGTAGCCGGCAAATCCCTATTCAGTTCGCCGTATTTTTGGTACTGTATTTTTGCTTCTGCATATTTAGAATTGTTGCGCAAGGCATCGCCGTAGTACAAAAAGGCTTCGGGTTTTGCTCCTTTTTCCTTAACCAACATGGCGTACCAACTTTCGGCCTGCGGATAGTCTTTGGTTAACCGGTAGCAGGCGGCCAAACGCTCGATGGCATGCGTAGTTGGTTTTTTCTGGTAAGCCTCGGTATACAAACCAATGGCTGTACTGTAATGGAAAAGCCTGAATTCTTCATCGGCCTTGAGCAAAACATACTGTGCCTTGGTTTGAAGGCCCATGGCCAACAAGCCTAGCAACAACCATTTGCCTTTGTGCATCATTCGGTGTTTTTTATTGTTCTTTTTGAGTCGCATTTGTTTAGAAATATCTTGGAGTGAGCATTCTTATGATTTCTTTTGGCCTGATGGTTACGCCTATCGAGATTTCGTGCGAACCGCCACTATAACCGGCCAGCTTGCTGATCGACTGGTCATAGGCATAGCCCACACGGATGGTTGGGGTTACGTAAAAATCGACCATACCAACAATGGAGTTGGTTTTCTGCAAATCGTTTTGCAGGTAGCTTTTGTTGTAGAGCTTTACGGCCGTACGGTAGCTGCCACCCACCCAAAATCTGTTGCCAAAAAGCACAAAAGCATTCAAATCCAAACTGGTTGGACCGCCACGATCGTCTTTTAACAGGAATGAGGGTTTAAGTTGCACTTCTTCGTTAATGGGCAACAACATGCCAGCGGTAAGGTAGTAGTGTGCTTTGGGTGTCTGGAAATAAACACTCAGGTTTTTCTTGTTGATGATGTATTGTGCAATGAGGTTATCGACTGAGAAACCGGCATAAAACCTGTCGTCAGAGTAAAATACGCCGGCACGGGCATCGGGTGCAATTACGTTCTGGTTGTTTACCGGAATGTAGTTGTCGCCTGCATCTCGGGCATTCAGTTTTGTGCCGTCAAGACCTTGTTGTATCACACCAACGCCCAAGCCAAATGCCAGGCGCGAATCTTCCGACTGCCCTACCCTTAACCTGTAGGCATAACTGGCATAGGCCGATACGTTGCTCTCGGCACCCAGCTTATCGCTCGATACCTGAAAAGCCAAGCCTACATTGCCCTGGTTGGCAATGGCATCAACAGCCAGCGACATGCTTTTTGGCGATCCGGTAATGCCTGTCCATTGGTTTCTGTAAAAACTATGGATGTTCAGTTGCTCTTTATAGCCTGCATAGGCAGGATTGATGTACACGCCATTGAACATGTACTGGCTATATTGTGCATCTTGTTGTGCCCTACCCACTAAGGCAGCCATCAACAATGCGAATAGGAGAAGAACTTTCTTTATCATCTTAGTTATTTCTTAATAATGTGATGTAACCTTTTGATACTGACCAATTACCTTTTGAATCTTTTACTTTGAGCAAATAGTAATAGGTACCTTCTTTTAGTCCGTTGCCATTCCAATCGTTTTTGTAGCCACCATTGCTATGGAAAACCTCGTTGCCCCAACGGTTAAAGATGCTGAGATTGTTTTCTGGATAAAGCTCCAAGCCATCGATAACGAAGGTGTCGTTCTTACCATCGCCGTTTGGCGTAATTACATTTGGTTTGGTGTTGAGTACGAAAATTTCCTTAAGATCGGTTGCGGTATTATTTGCCGTATTCGGATCGCCTTCTAAAGCTTTTACACTAGCGGTATTGCTGATGACACCTCCTATGTTTGCTTTTACTTTTAAAGTAAGCGTTGCCGTTGCACCCGCAGCCAATGTATTGATGTTCCAGGTTAAGGTAGCCGTACCGTTGCTGAAGCTGGCCATGCCTGCTGTAGCTTGGTTTGACACATAGCTTAAGCCAGCTGGCAACACATCGGTAACCACCACGCTACTTGCCGTAAAGAAGCCGTTGTTTTTAACGGTAATGGTGTAGTCGAACGGCGTATCTGTTCCAGTCGGCGTATTGTGGTCTGACGTTTTGGTAATCGACAGATCGTTCATGATCGTTGCCGGAATTGGCGTAGTTGTCGGTACATCGCCTGCTGTTGTCAGGTCAGGCGTAGCCGTTGTTACTTTCACGGTGTTAGACAAAGGTTGCATCGCCAAGCTTGGGCTTGATGAACCATTATCTGTTTTTACGGTTACTTCGAAAACCACTTGTGCGCCATTAGGCATCAGGGTAATGGTTTGGTCTAAGTTGCCTGTGCCACTAGTGTTGGCTAAGGTAAAGCCTGTAGCTGTTGCTTTCCATCTGCTAATGGTTGTACCTGCAGGGGCATAATCAACCACTTTTACATTGCTGGCCGCACTTGGACCGTTGTTGGTTATGGTAATGAGGAAAGGTACTTCCTCGCCAGGAATATAAGAGGTTTGCGCTGTGTTTTTCAACGTTTTTACCGTAACCAAGTTGGCATTAGGCGTTAATACCACTACCGTTGGATCATCTGGTTCAGGCGTATTCGGATCATCCGACTTAGGTTTTGAAACGGTATTATTCGCTGGATCTTTTCCGGTAACACTAGCTTGGTTGCTGAAAGTACCCACATTAATCTCTGCCTGTGTTAGGGTGTGTTTAGCAGTTACGGTAACCGAAGCACCAGGCAATATCGAAGCAATGCTTGCTGGCAAAATGCTGCCTGCATCGGCGCCGGCATCGGCTACTACCACATTGGTCAGGGTTACGTTCCCTGTATTTTTAACCACCAAGGTATAGTTGATGACATCACCTGCCTTGATACCCGAATTGTTGGCTACCTTGGTTAAGGTCATTGATGGCACTGCACCAATTTTTACTACGGTAGGATCGTTGGCAGCCGGTGTATTCGGATCGTCGGAAACCTTGTTCACGCTATTGTTTTGCGGATCTTTGGCTGTTGCACTGGCCTGGTTGCTAAAGCTTCCGGCATTTACTTCGGCCTGCGTTACGGTATGTTTGGCCGTTAACGTAGCTGTTTCGCCTGGCAAAATCGAGGCAATGACAGCTGGCGTAATGCTTCCGGCATCTGCTCCGGCATCAACAACCGTTATATTGCTTAAGGTAAGGGATCCTGTATTTTTAACTACCAAGGTGTAGTTGATGACATCTCCTGCCTTGCTTACGGTGTTGTTGGCCACCTTGGTGAAAGTCATGGCCGCCGTACCGGCAATTGTAGTTACCGTTGGGGTGTTGTTGGTGCCATCAGTTCCAGAAATATCGGTGATGGTATTGCCTGCCGGCGATTTAGTAGTTACGGTAGCCGTATTGGTTACAGAACCCAAGTCTTTATCGGCTTGCGTTAACGTATAAACTTCGGTTTGTACCACGCTTGCACCTACCGCCAAAGTACCTGGGATAATCTTGTTGAGGCCTAATTTTGGATCGTTCAACAATACATTGCTCAAGGGCACGCTACCGGTATTGGTCATGGTGAAAGTATAGGTAACCTGATTTCTATCGGCACTGATTACCGCCGTTTTAACCAAGGTTACCCCGCCTTTTAGAATGGTGGACGTAGAAGTAGCCGTGTTGTTGCTCGGATCTGGATCTGTTGTACCCGATGCCACATCAACGCTTGCCGAGTTTACAATGTTAGCTTGGGCAAAGTTTGGTGCAATGGTACCGGTTAAGGTTACAGTTACCGTTTGATTGGCCAACAAATCGGTACCGATGGTAAAGGTATGACCGGCCGCATCGTAAGAACCACCTGTTGTGCTGTAAGTTATATTTTCTAGGCCTGCAGGCAAGTTCTCGGTTAATCCGATTACCTTACCAGCCAATAATGTTGCCGGACCCATATTTTTGATGGTCAGCAAATAACTGATGCTTTCGTTAGGTTCTACCCCTGCCTTGTTGGCTATTTTGGTAATCGACAGGTCTGTTACCCAATTTGGCACATCTACAATTACGGTAGTATTGGCTTTTTTGCTGGCATCCAGCTTATCGGTAATTTCATAATGTAGCGTATAGCTTCCAGGCAATGTACCGGCTGCCACATTAACCATACCTGTTGCCGGGTCAATATTTATTTTCGGATTGCTGGTTGAAAGCTGTACAATATTAACCGTACCTGTAGTCGCAGTTGCGCCATCATTGTAGGTATCGTTAATCAAGATATTGGTTACCGCAACTCCTCCGGTAAATCCGTTGGCAGTACCGTTATCTGGCGAAGCCGCAATAGCACCCGTAGTTACCGTAATGGTTACTGTGGCTTGCTTGGTTTGGCCAGGGTTCAATTTATCTTCAATCTGATAAACGATGGTATAGGTACCCACTGGTGTATTTGGTGCTACGTTAACCGCTCCTGTTGTTGGATCTAGGGTTACATTAGGATTGCTGGTTGATACCTGCGTTAGGGTTACATTAGCCAAAGTTGCCGGATTGCCGTTGTAGGTATCGTTAGCCAATACATTGGTTACTGCAGTACCGCCGGTTAAGCCGTTGGCTGTACCGTTATCGTTGCTGGCTACCATGGCTGGTGCGTTTACGGTAATGGTTGCCGTGGCCTGCTTGGTTTGGCCGGGGTTCAATTTATCCTCGATTTGGTAAACTACAGTATAGGTTCCAGCAGGGGTATTTGGTGCTACCTTTACTTTGCCCGTTGCTGGATCTAAAGTTACATTAGGATTGCTGGTTGATACCTGTGTCAGGTTCACATCAGTCAAAGTTGCCGGATTGCCATTGTAAGTATCGTTAACCAATACGTTGTTAATAGCCATGCCGCCAGTCAATCCGTTAATGTTGCCGCTGTCGTCGTTGGCCATCATTGCCGGCGCATCTACCACTACGGTGATGGTGGCTTGCTTGGTTTGGCCTGGGTTCAATTTATCTTCGATTTGGTAAACCACGGTATAGGTTCCGGCAGGCGTGTTCGGCGCTACTTTTACTTTGCCTGTGGTTACATCTAAAGTTACATTCGGATTGCTGGTTGATACCTGCGTTAGGTTCACATCAGCTAAGGTTGCCGGATTGCCGTTGTAGGTATCGTTAACCAATACATTGTCTACCACGGTGCCACCTGTTAGACCGTTTATTGTACCGCCATCGTTGTTGGCCACCATAGCCGGTGCATTTACCGTAATGGTTACCGTTGCTTGTTTGGTTTGGCCAGGATTTAATTTATCCTCGATTTGGTAAACCAAAGTATAAGTTCCGGCTGGCGTATTTGGCGCTACTTTTACCTCGCCGTTAGCTACATCTAAGCTTACGTTAGGGTTGCTGGTTGACACCTGCGTTAGGTTAACGTCGGTCAAAGTTGCCGGGTCGCCATTGTAGGTATCATTCCACAATACATTGTTTACTGCGGTACCGCCAGTCAGGCCATTTACCGAACCACTATCGCCGGTGGCTACCATAATTGGTGCATTTACCGTAATGGTTACCGTAGCTTGTTTGGTTTGGCCAGGATTTAATTTATCCTCGATTTGATAAACCAAGGTATAAATTCCGGCTGGCGTGTTTGGTGCTACGTTTACCTCGCCATTAGCTACATCTAAGCTTACGTTAGGGTTGTTGGTCGAAATCTGGGTAATGGTTACATCTGATGGCCTTGCTGGATTACCATTATAGGCATCGTTCCAAAGCACGGTGTTAACTGCCGTACCGCCGGTTAAGCCGTTTACAGAACCGCTATCGTTAGTAGCCAGCAACGACGGCGCCGTTACGGTTACAATGGCCGATGCTTGCTTGGTTAAGCCTGGGTTCAATTTATCTTCAATCTGGTAAACTACGGTATAAGTTCCCGCAGCTGTATTTGGCGCTACATTTACATTGCCTGTAGCCGGATCGAGGGTAACGTTAGAGTTGGTGGTCGAAACCTGACTGAGGTTAACCATGGTCAAAGTGGCTGTAACACCGTTGTAGGTATCGTTGTTCAACACATCTGGAATAGCGGCACCACCAGTTAAACCGTTTATAGAACCGCTGTTGTCTAAAGCAACCATCGGTGGCGCAGTAACGGTAACCAAAACCTGAGCTTGCTTGGTCTGACCCGGATTTAACTTGTCTTCGATCTGATAAACCAAGACATAGTTTCCAACTGGCGTATTTGGCGCTACATTTACTTTGCCTGAAGTTACATCTAAGGTAACATTTGGATTATTGGTTGAAACCTGGGTAAGGTTTACATTAGTCAAAGTTGCCGGACCACCATTGTAAGAATCGTTATTCAATACATTGTTTACGGCTGTTCCACCAACTAGTCCATTTACTGAACCACTGTTGTTTAAGGCATTCAATGCCGGAGCGGTTACGGTAACTGTTACGGTGGCTTGTTTGGTCAAGCCTGGATTTAATTTATCTTCTATTTGGTAAACCAAGGTGTAAACACCTGCTGGCGTATTGCCGGCTACATTAACCGAGCCATTGGCCGGGTCGATGGTTACCTTAGGGCTGGTGGTAGAAACCTGTGTGATGGTTACATTACCAACTGTTGCCGTTGCGCCGTTATAAGTATCGTTCAACAATACATTGGCTACTGCAACGCCACCTGGCAAGCCGTTTACCGAACCGCTATCGTTAGAAGCGGCCAATGCCGGAGGATCGACAGTAATGGTTACTGTAGCCTGTTTGGTTTGACCAGGATTTAATTTGTCTTCAATTTGATAAACCAAGGTATAAGTACCTGCAGGCGTATTTGGAGCCACATTTACTTTACCAGAAGTCACATCTAGGGTTACATTAGGGCTGGTGCTCGAAACCTGGGTAAGGTTAACTTCTGTTAAGGTAGGTATATGGCCATTATAGTTGTCGTTGGCCAATACATTGTCAACTGCCGTACCGCCTACCAAACCGTTTACCGAGCCTTCATCGTCAGAAGCGATCATTGGCGCTGCACTTACGTTGATGGTTACTGTGGCTTGTTTGGTTAGCGTAGGATTTAATTTGTCGGTTATTTGATAAACCAAGGTATAAACGGCTTCTGGAGTTCCCGGAGCTACATTTACCTTGCCCGTTGCTGGATCTAAAGTTACGTTAGGACTAGTTGAAGATATCTGCGACAGCGTTACATTGGTTAAGGTAGCCGGATTGCCATTGTATCTGTCGTTAATCAATACATTAGCAACAGCGGCTCCGCCGGTAACTCCGTTAATTGCGCCTGCATCATTTAAGGCCACCATTACTGGTGCCGTTACGGTAACGGTTACCGTAGCTTGTTTTACCTGCATCGGATCTAACTTGTCTACAATTTCATAAACAAGCATATAAGTACCGGCTGGTGTTCCAGGAGCAACATTTACGTGACCATTAGTTGCATCGAGTGTTACATTGCTGTTGGTGGTCGAAACCTGCGAAAGATTAACATTGGTTAAAGTAGCCTGTATACCGCCATTGTAGGTATCGTTGGCCAATACATTATTGACTACTGTACCGCCATTGAAGCCATTAATGCTACCGGCATCGTTGGTTGCCGCAATGCTTGCCGAGGCAACGATGACAGAAATACGTGCTGTTGAAGTTTTGCTGTTGTCAAGCTTATCGGTAATGGTATAATCGATAAGATAAGTTCCTGCAGGCGTATGCTGAGCTACCATTACTTCGCCAGTAGTTGTATCTAAGGTTACTTTGCCTCCACTGGTGTTGCTGGCCGGAACTTCTGTAATGGTTACATTGCTCAAGCTGGCACTTGCACCGCCGTTATAGGTATCATTGGCTAAGATATCGGCAATAGCCAAACCACCATTAACCGTATTGGCTGTACCGGCATCGTTGGCTGCAAAAACAGCACCTGAGGCAACAGTTACCGTAATGCGGGCTGTTGAGGTTTTGCTGTTATCCAACTTATCGGTGATGGTATAGTCGATGGTGTATACACCTGCAGGCGTATTCTGAGCTACGGTAACTTCACCTGTAGCCGTATTTAAGGTTACTTTGCCCCCACTGGTGTTGCTGGCCGGAACCTCGGTAATGGTTACATTGCTTATTCCTGCAGCCACGCCTCCGTTGTAGGTATCGTTGCTTAGGATATTGGCAATTGCCGTACCACCATTTACCGAGTTTGAGGTACCCGAATCATTCGATGCCAAAATAGCACCTGACGACACAGTTACCGTAACGGTAGCCGTTGAGGTTTTGCTGTTATCGAGTTTATCGGTAATGATGTAATCTAAGGTATAAGTACCTGCTGGCGTATTTGGCGCTACTTTTACCGAACCGTCGGCAGTATTCAGGGTTACTTTGCCCCCACTGGTATTGCTACCGGCTACCTCGGCCAAAGTTACATTGGTTAAAGTTGGTGCTGATGAAGTACCATTGTATTTGTCGTTACTAAGCACATTACCTACTGCAGTACCACCGGTTACGCTGTTGGCTGTGCCATTATCGTTTGTGGCCACCAATGCACCCGAAGCTACTGTAATGGTAACGGTAGCGGTTGAGGTTTTGCTGTTGTCGAGCTTATCGGTGATTTTGTAGTCGAAAGTATAAACACCTGCTGGCGTATTTGGCGCTACTTTTACCGAGCCATCGGCCGTATTTAGCGTTACTTTGCCTCCACTGGTATTGGTACCCGCTACTTCGGCCAAAGTTACATTGGCTAAAGTTGGTGCCGATGAAGTACCATTGTATTTGTCGTTACTAAGCACATTACCTACTGCAGTACCACCGGTTACGCTGTTGGCTGTGCCATTATCATTTGTGGCCACCAATGCACCCGAAGCTACAGTAATGGTAACGGTAGCGGTTGAGGTTTTGCTGTTGTCGAGCTTATCGGTGATTTTGTAGTCGAAAGTATAAACACCTGCTGGCGTATTTGGCGCTACTTTTACCGAGCCATCGGCCGTATTCAGGGTTATTTTGCCTGCGCTGGTATTGCTGCCTGCTACTTCGGCCAGGGTTACATCGGTTAAACCCGGCGCAGTTGAAGTACCATTGTATTTGTCGTTGGCTAAAACATTGGCAATTGGCGTACCGCCGGTTACGCTATTGGCGCTGCCATTATCGTTTGTGGCCACCAAGGCACCCGAAGCTACAGTGATGGTAACGGTAGCGGTTGAGGTTTTGCTGTTGTCGAGCTTGTCGGTGATTTTGTAATCGAGTGTATAAACTCCAGCTGGAGTGTTTGCGGCTACGTTTACCGAGCCATCGGCCGTATTTAGGGTTATTTTACCTGCACTGGTATTGGTACCGGCCACTTCGGCCAAAGTTACATTGGTTAAAGTTGGCGCTAATGCTGTACCATTGTATTTATCGTTGGCCAATACGTTGGCAACTGCTACTCCACCTGTAACGGTATTAGCCGTACCAGCATCGTTGTTTGCTGTTAATGTGCCTGCACCTACAGTTACTGTAACGGTGGCCGTTGAAGTTTTGCTGTTGTCGAGTTTATCGGTGATCTTATAATCGAATGTATAAACACCCGCTGGCGTGTTTGGTGCTACATTGACCGAACCATCGGCAATATTTAGCGTTACCTTGCCTGCACTGGTATTAGTGCCAGCCACTTCGGCTAAGGTTACGTTGGTTAAGCTTGCCGCAACGCCACCATTATAAGTATCGTTGGCCAATACATTTTCAATCGCGGTACCGCCGGTTACGGTATTGGCCGTGCCCGAATCGTTAGTCGCTACTATGGCGCCAGCTCCTACCACTACGGTTACTGTTGCAGTTGAGGTTTTGCTGTTATCGAGTTTATCGGTAATCGTATAATTTAAGGTATAAGTACCTGCCGGGGTGTTTGGTGCTACTTTTACCGAACCATCGGCAATATTCAGGGTTACTTTGCCTGCACTAGTATTGCTGCCAGGTACTTCGGCCAGGGTAACATTGGTTAAAGTTGGCGCATTCGAAGTACCATTGTACTTGTCGTTAGCCAACACATTGGCAACTGCTGTACCGCCCGTAACCGTATTGGCTGTGCCATTATCATTAGTAGCCACCAATGTGCCCGAAGCCACGGTAACGGTAATGGTAGCTGTAGAAGTTTTGCTGTTGTCAAGTTTATCAGTAATCTTATAATCGATGGTATAAACACCAGCCGGTGTATTTGGTGCTACGTTTACCGAACCGTCAGCCGCATTTAGGGTTACCTTACCTGCGCTGGTATTGCTTCCTGCTACTTCGGTAATGGTTACATTGGCCAAACCTGGGGCAGTAGCAGTACCATTGTATTTGTCGTTAGCCAAAATGTTGGCAATGGCAACACCGCCATCTACCGTATTTGAAGTTCCCGAATCATTGGTAGCTGTTAATGCACCTGCACCTACGGTTACCGTAATGGTAGCAGTAGAGGTTTTGCTATTATCGAGTTTATCCGTAATCTTATAATCGATGGTATAAACACCAGCAGGAGTATTTTGTGCTACATTTACCGATCCATCAGCTGTATTTAAGGTTACCTTGCCGCCACTATTGTTGCTACCCACTACTTCGGTTAGCGTTACATTGCTTAGGCTGGCTGTACTGCCACCATTGTAGGTATCATTGTTCAATACGTTGGCAATGGCAACACCTCCGGTTACCGTATTGGCAGTACCCGAATCATTAGTCGCTACTATGGCACCAGATGCAACAGTTACGGTAATGGTTGCCGTAGAAACTTTGCTGTTATCGAGCTTATCGGTAATGGTATAATCAATTTTATATACGCCAGCAGGGGTATTTTGTGCTACTTTCACTTCCCCAGTAGCGGTATTCAGGGTTACTTTGCCGCCACTGGTATTGCTGCCTGCCACTTCGGTAATGGTTACATTGTTAAAACTTGCTGCACTACCACCGTTGTAAGTATCGTTGGTTAAAATGTTGCTAATTGCTGTACCACCGCTTACCGAATTTGCACTTCCTGAATCATCTATTGCGGCCAATGCGCCAGTTCCCACCACTACTTCTATACGTGCTGTAGAGGTTTTGCTGTTATCGAGTTTATCGGTAATGGTATAATCGATGTAATAAGTACCAGCCGGCGTATTTTGCGCTACATTTACCGAGCCATCGGCTGGGTTCAAGGTTACTTTACCAGCGCTGGTGTTGCTTCCAGGTACTTCGGCAATGGTTACATTCGAAGTTGTAGCCGGCAAAGAAGTATTATAAAGGTCGTTTGCCAAGATATTCGAAATTGCAGTACCGCCAGTTACCGCATTGGCTGTGCCACTATCGTTAGCGGCAATCAGGTCGCCGTTTACCACATTGACGGTAACGGTAGCTGTCTTCACATTTCCCGGATTTGCAATATCTTCAATCTGATAAACCAAGGTGTAAGTACCTACCGGCGTATTTGGAGCTACAATAACCTTTCCTGAAGCTTCATCCAACATTACCTTAGGGCTACTGGTCGAAACCAAAGTCAAGGTTACATTACTTAAAGTAGCAGGATTACCATTTAGTTTATCGTTAACCAATACATTGTTTACTGCAGGTCCGCCAGTTACCGCATTAACCGAGCCCGAATCATCTGCGGCATATACACCAGTTGGCGTAACGGTTGGCGTGTTGTTATTGGTGGCCGTACCCGAAATATCGGTTACATTGTTGTTCTGAGGATCTTTACCTGTAACTGTTGCACTATTGCTTACGCTACCTCCTACCTTTTCTGTATTCGAAATGGTATAGGTTGCCGTAGCGGTGGCAGTGGCACCTGGTGCCAAGGTTGATGGTGTAACGGTAATCGGACCGGTAACCTTGCTATCAACAATGCTTAAGTTATTGAGCGTAACGTTACCTTCGTTTTTAACTGTAAAATTATAGGTAATGGTGTTGCCCGAAAGATTAAGTGCACCGGTTTTAACCAAGCTAATGGCTGCATTTAAGTTTAAGGATGCCTCAGCAGTTGCGCTTTGGCCTGCAGGGATTTCGGTTGTTTTAACTGTTGCCGTATTGGTAATTTTGCCATTGGCTGTTGGATTACCATTGTTATTCAAATCTGTTTGGGTTACGGTGTAGCTGCCTGAATAAGTCCAGGTTTCGCCTTTTTCCAAGATAGCATCCTGGTTACCACCGGTTTTAACAGGCGAACCTAAAGCACCACCCAATAACGGATCACTAACAACGACATTAGTCTGATTGGCATTGCCGGTATTCACTACCGTGATGGTATAATTAATTACCGTACCAGCCACAGTTACCGAACTGGTATTTGCAGTTTTGGTGATGGAGATCGAAGAACAAACCGGTACAGTTACCGTAACCGTAAAGGTACTGCCCGCACAAGTACCCGCACCGGAGGCAGTTGGTGTAACTGTATACGTTACCGTTTGAACCGTTGTACTCGTATTATATAAAGTTTGGTTGATCGAATTTCCTGAACCAGCTGTCTCACCAATTACATTAGGGTTTGAGCTTACGGTCCAAGCAAACGAAGAAGCTACCGAGTTACCTCCATTAGCCGTATTGTTAACGTTGGCTTGTAGGTTATAAGCCAATGCGCCAGTACAATTTAGCGTAACGGCATCATTAAATCCTTTAGGCGTTGAGTTTACGGTAATTGTAGCCGTACCATTTTGCGCATTGGTACAAGTAGTAGCGCTGGCATCTTTTACACTCACCAAAGTGTAGGCAAAAGTTCCAGCAGTTCCTGTTGGCTGTGCTACGGTAACACTGTTGCCACTGGCGGTGGTAACAGTCAGATCGGCACCGCCATTCACTTTGTAAGTGAAGGTATAAGGAGCAGTTCCGTTGGCACCAGTAAAGGTTACGTTAGGAGCTGTTGCATTCTGACATACCGTTGCAGTTCCGCCGATACTTGCCGTTGGCAATGGATTAATCGTAATAGTTGCAGTTCCGCTTTGTGCATTGGTACAGGTTGTTGAACTGGCATCTTTTACACTCACCAAAGTATAGGTAAATGTTCCGGCAGTTCCTGTTGGTTGTGCTACGGTTACACTGCTGCCACTGGTGGTGGTAACAGTAAGGTTGCTGCCATTGTTAATTTTATAAGTAAAGGTATAAGGAGCGGTTCCATTAGCACCCGTAAAGGTTACGCTTGGTGTTCCCGCATTCTGACAAACAGCTGTTGTACCAGCAATACTAGCCGTTGGCAACGGATTAACCGTAATGGTCGCCGTTCCACTTTGAGCATTGCTACAGGTTGTTGAACTGGCATCTTTTACGCTAACCAAAGTGTAGGCAAAAGTTCCGGCAGTTCCTGTCGGTTGGGCTACGGTTACGCTGTTGCCACTGGTCGTGGTTACAGTCAAATCGGCACCACCATTAATTTTGTAGGTGAAAGTGTAAGGAGCAGTTCCATTGGCACCGGTAAAGGTTACATTTGGAGCCGTCGCATTCTGACATACCGTTGTGGTTCCACCTAGAGTTGCTGTTGGCAACGGATTTACCGTAATGGTACCATTCAACGAAACCGCAGCACATGGCGCTGTTTGTCCGGTAGTTGAAATGGTATAATTTGAAGTCGAAGCCACTGCACCGCTAATGGTTACGGTTTGGTTCGTGGTATTAATCGTATAGTTTGTTGCTGGCAAGCCGGTTACCGTTACGCCTGTTGCCGATCCACCATAAGTATAAACAATCGAAGAAACACTGGCTCCTGCACAAATGGCTTGATTGGCCGATCCACTAGTCAACACCAAAGTTGCGGCAGGGCTTACGGTAATCGTACCGCTTAGGCTAACCGGATTACATGGTGCTACCTGTCCGGTAGTAGCAATTACATAGGTAGAAGTAGACGCTACCGCACCTTTAATGGTTACTGTTTTATTGGTGGTATTAATGGTATAATTTGTCGCTGACAGGCCGGTTACCGTTGCGCCAGTTGCCGAACCACCATAAGTATAAACAATATCGCTGATGCTGCTTCCTGCGCAAATGGTTTGATCTGCCGTTCCGCTGGTCAATACCAAAGTAGCTACCGGATTAACCGTTACCGTAACCGCCGCACTGGTGTTCGAGGCACACGGCCCTGAAGTCACAATTCTACGGTATTGCGTAGTTTGGCTTAAAGTAGCGCTGGTATAATTCTGGCCGTTGTTTGTGCCCGTAGCAGCTGCCCAATTGGTACCGCCATTGGTGCTTTGTTGCCACAAATAAGTATAAGTGCCGTTGCCACCAGTTGGTGTTGCACCAGTTAAACTAGCTGTACTTCCGGCACAAATGGTTTGTGCGCCCGAAATGGTATTGTTTCCGATAACCGCATTAACAGTTACATCAAAAGTAAAGGTATTGCCACTGCAACCATTATAAATTGGGGTTACCGTATATCTTACTACAGCATTGGTAGTTGTTGTATTAGTTAAGGTTTGACTAATTGGCGAGCTTACCGGGGTTGATTGGTTGCTAAATCCAGTTGCTGTTCCGCTTTGTAAAGCCGCTGTCCAAGTATAAGTGGTACCAGATACATTGCTGGTAGGACTCACGCTAAACGAAGAACCTGTACAAATAGCTGCCGGATTAGTTGCACTTGCCGTTAAAGTAGGTACAACCGTAACTGTAATGGTAAATGAACTGCCCGAACACGACGAATAAGTAGGTGTAACCGTATAAGTTACCGTAGCTACCGTAGTACCAGTATTGGTTAAGGTTTGGTTAACCGAACTCTGATTGGTTCCTGCTGTAGTTCCACTTACCGTACCTCCGGTTACCGTTGGTGCCGACCAGGTATAAGTAGTCCCTGTTGGTACATCGATTGGGGCAAAATTAAAATTGCCGGTTTGGCATAAGGTATAAGTTTGGTTATTAACCGCTGGTTTTGGCGTTACCGTAATGGTTGCCGTTGTAGAATAAGCATTGCTACAGCCATTACCGCTCACTACTGCCCTAAAAATGGTGGTAGCCTGAATATTGGTATACGTATAAGTATTGGTAGTATTGGCGATGTTAGACCAAGTACTGCCATTATCTGTCGAAGCTTCCCAACGTACCACGCTAGCCGTAGTGCTACCCAAAGTAAGCGTACCCGTAGTGCCCGAACAAACCGGTGATGAACCTGTGATAACGCCTGTAGCAGTTACCGTTACCGTATGGTCAGCCGATTTAGTACCACAAACTCCTGTGGCCGTAGCCGTAATGGTAGCTGTACCGTTAAAGGTAGACGACCAGGTAACTGTTCCGGTAGAAGCATTGATGACGCCAGCAGCCGATGGACTAATCGAATAGCTGATGCTCGAACTGTTGGCGGCCGTAGCCGTATAAGTAGTGGTACCCGGTGCCTGGCAACGGGTTGATGATGATCCAGCTGCAAATACCGGCGTTCCTACCGCATTGTTTACGGTAATGGTTCCCGTTGTAGAAACCGTAGTAGAACCATTGATTGAATTTACAGTATAGGTAAAAGTCTGTATACCGCTTGCTGGCTCTGTTGGCGTACCGCTAATGGTAAAGGTTTTTGCACTTCCATCATAAACTCCAGTTAGCCCTGCAGGCAAGCCCGAAACAGTTCCATTGGTGCTTCCACTTAAGCTATAGGTAATATTGGTAATGGCACTGCCTTTACAAATAGATTGCGCATCGGTACCATTGGCACTGGTTAAGGTAATAGAAACTGGCGTTGGTGTAACTGATGAAGTATTGTTTGAAGGAATTGGATCGGCCTGTGGACCTGAAATAATGGCTGTATTGGTATAGCTTCCGGTACTTTTAACAATTGCCGAAATAGTCAATGTCAACTCCTGTCCAGGATTCATCGCACCAATAGACCACAAACCGGTAGTTGAATTATAAGATGTTCCAGGCGCTGGATTGCTCGAAACATAGGTATAACCAGATGGCAAAAGATCGTTTACCGAAACCCCTATCGCGTTGCCCGTACCTGTTACGGTACCCGAAGCTACGCTAGAGTTGGTAGCCTTGATGGTAAACACCACGGTTGAATTAACGGCCGGTGTAGGATTACTGACGGTTTTGTTAACGTATAAATCAACGTTACAAAGTGCCAATACCACAGGAATAGATTGCGCGCTGTAGCCACAATCCAGTTTAGAAGTTACGGTATATGAACCTGAAACAGCCGCCACATAAGTATTGCTGGTTGCGCCGCTTATCGGGTTGCCATCCAAATACCATTGATAGGGTGGCAAACTAGCAGGATCGGCGGTTAAAGTAGCCGAAGCACAATCAGATTGCGTATAAGTAGGTTTTAAGGCCTGCTCCGGCAATGGCGACAAGAAGTTCGACATCGAGAAACCACCACCCGATTGTACCATAGCCACTGTCAATCTCGAATTACTGGTTAAGGTAAAAGAATTTGGCGCCCCGATATTGGCGTTGGTAAAATCGATTACATAAGCGCCAGAGCTGCCCAGCTGACGGCGAGTACCTGATAGGGTTTCAATATCAACATTGGTATACGAAGGCGATCCACCTGTGGTAGTTAAATAAACTTTCTCGGTTGGGCTTTTGGTAATGATGTAGGCAAAATAAGAAAGATCGCCACCTGCATAATCCCTAAACTTATAGGTTTCGGCTTTTAACGATCCTCCACAAGTAGAAATCGGTGCAAGCGTAGCAACGTCAACTTCACAGTTATTGGCCGTACCCGAATAAGCTACGATGTTTTTGGTAGCCACAATACGAGAACCCGAGCCTTGATCGCCAGTTTGGCCCGAACCCGAGCCAGAGCCTGCAACACCGTTGGCAAAAGTTACAAAACTACCTGCAGCTACTAAATTATAAGTATTTGCCGACTGCAACACCCCGGTTGAAGTGAAGTTATAAACCGTAACACTGGTATTGGCTTCGGTGGCCACAATGGTGGTTTGTTCGGCTGTGTTGTTTCCCGCACCACGCACTACAATGTATTCGCCACCTAAAGAAGTAACCGGTGGCACCGGGTTAAATGCGCCGTCGCCACAACCTCCGGGTGCATCAACGTTGATACCGGTATTCATTACTGCCGGACCAGAAGTTTCTACCAAACTACCCAAAGTAGCTTGTAAAATATAGCTTTGCCCTGCATTTAACGTAGTAACTGCCGTTCCGTTTAGTTTAACCGTAGTACCATCATTGATAGCCATAACCGAATAAACCGGTCTTTTGGTTGATGTGGTTGTACTTACGCCGTTTAAATCGCCATCTCTGTAATAACCTACCCTAAACGAAGTACCAATGGCGGCATCGCCAAAACTGAACAACGAAGCATTTCCCTTGATATATTGGTCTGATGCAGCTCCTCCGACCAAATTATCGGAAGCTACGTTTCTGATGTTAACCGAAATAGGATTGTTTCCCGAAACGATCAAACCTGCACCGGTAAGTATGGTATTCAAAGCATTTCTGTTTAAGCCAACCGGACTGCCCACAAAACGATAAACCGCTGGATTTCCAGGGGTTGGATTTAAGGTAATAACCGAAGTACCATCGCTTTTCTTTACGGTAACCGTAGTTCCAGCCGTATTGGTAGTCACCACCAACTCGTTGGCATCGCTCCAATATTGCCATGGCGCAGGTGCAATGTAGTGTGTTTTATAGGTTTGTGCCTGAACTGGATTAGACAGTAGCAGACAAAAGGCAATAATTGCCATCAATATCAAGAAGCCTAAAGAGAGTTGCCTTTTTAGGTGATTGGTAAAGGAAAGTGGTAAATTTCTAATCATAATGGCGTAGGAGAATGTCACGTTATTCGTACGCACTAATTCAAAAGAAAAGCCATATTGCCCACCTGAGCCAGAACGGTTATAGCAGAAAGGAGTAGTACCCAAAGAATCAGCCTTGGTACAGACAAGAGTACATTATTTTAACTCATTGTTAAGATTCGGAAATGTTTCCACAGGGTTTAGCCTAAAAAATCAGCCGAATAATCAGTTGATTAATTTCCACAGATTTAATTTTACTATTCCACAAACTGTAGAAATTAATACCCGTTTTAAATAACAGCTTGATTCGCTTTTCCACAAAACGAAACAGCGCTCCTAAAAAAGAACAATAACTACCCAAAAATCAACAGGTTAAGAGTCTAAATTTCCCCAAATATCATCATCATAAGATTATAATTAACTAATCTTCGGAGCATAGCAACCTTGATGATTCTGACAGAATTTAACAATGAGTTAACATTAATTTCTTAAAACAACATTCGTTTGCGTTGAGGAATAGCAAAAGCCCTAAAAAAGCACCTCGCGCCAAAACTCCCATAAATGATACATAAAAATTAGCCACCAACTTAAACCCTAGTTCCAATTTATCCTCTAAATTTAGCGGAAATAAGCAACCATGGCCTCGCTAATTAGTCCAAAAACACTTATAACAAAACAATTGATAAAAAAATGGACATTAAAATTGTATTTTCGGACATTAGAAAAGTCGAGAACCCCAGCATTAAACATATTTATACGGGCAAAACCTCATCACGTTACATTTAAAATTAGGCTATGAGCAATAAACCAGCTACCATTAAAGAGATTGCAAAAATTTTAAATCTATCTGCATCGTCGGTATCAAGAGCCCTGCACGACCATTCTAGCATTGGGCTTACTACCCGCATGCGCGTAAAGCAACTGGCCAAAGAACTGAATTATGTACCCAACCAAAAGGCCATCTTTTTTCAAAAAGGCAAAACCTTTACCCTGGGCGTAATCGTTCCGGAGCTTTCCGAATCATTCTTTTCGGAAGCGGTAAGCGGCATTGAAGATTATGCGCTGAAAAAAAACTACAGCGTACTGATTGCCCAATCGCACGACGATCTGGAGAAGGAAATAACCCTGGCCGAGAAATTCAAAAGCCATCGTGTTGACGGCCTGCTGGTATCGTTAGCCAAAACCACTTTCAACATCGACCATTTCAAACAGTTCGAAGACCTGAATATCCCCATTGTGTTTTTCGACCGCATTCCTCCGGTAAAAGACATCCATTATGTGGCTTGTAACATGGAAAATGGCACTTACGATGCCGTGAATTTCCTGCTTAAGAAAAAACACCGCTCCATTGGCATGATCAATGGCCCTGAAACGCTCAATGCTTCAGCCCAAAGAAGAGACGGCTATATCCAGGCGATGGTCAAAAACAGGCTCAAATTCGATCCGAGCCTCATCATCAATTGCGATTTGACCGAACAATCTACACGAGAAGCCATGGACAAACTGCTGAACAACAAGAGAAAGCCAACGGCCATTGTTACTTTTAATGATTATGTGGCGCTGTACGCCATCAAATATGCAAGGTTTTTGGGCATCAAAATCAACGACGAAATCGATTTTGTAAGCTATGCCAACCTGCCTATCATCCACTACATGGACTACTACCCTATTGCATCGGTTGAGCAAAACCCTTATCAGCAAGGCTACAGGGCCTCAGAAATCCTGCTGGACCTGTTGACGAAAAAGAAAAGCGAAAACGAGGAAAAAGAGGCCTACTACCACATTACCATAGACCCTGAGCTTATTTTGCACTAACATTTAAATAGCAGGAATACAGGCTGTCAAGGGCGTAAAAATCAAGCAAACGTTTGCGTTCTCACTTCATCTAACGTTTAGTTATGTTTGAAGAATAAGAACCATTTTATATCAATGCTTGAAACTGTACTGCTCAAATTTGGACTAGATATTTCAGATTGTCTTGTGCTGCCAGTTGGCAATGGATTAATTAACCAAACCTGGAAGATTAGCCATCGCAACAGGGAGTATATTTTGCAAAAGGTCAATACTGATGTTTTTAAGGAGCCAAATGTCATAGACGAGAACCTCAACAAACTCAAATCCTTCCTCGAACAACATTTCCCAGATTATATTTTCGTTGCGCCCCTAAAGTCGCCCAGTGGCCACACTTTGATAGAAACCGAAGAAGGCGCTTTCAGGATTTTCGACTTCGTTAAGAATTCGATTACCCTCAATACGGCCGAAGATGCGCAACAGGCCTATGAGGCTGCCAAACAGTTTGGCAAATTCAGCAGGTTGCTTTCTGGATTCGACGCGAGTACCCTACATCCTACCATACCCGATTTCCATAACCTACAGTTAAGGTATAATCAATTTAAAACCGCACTGGAAAGTGCAAATGCCGAAAGATTGAAAAATGCTGCCGAAGCCATCGAGGCTATCGAACAGCAACAGTACATCTTACAAAAATACCTCGATATCCTGAGCCAAAAGCTTGAGGTGCCGTTAAGGGTTATCCACCACGACACCAAGATCTCGAACGTACTTTTTGACCAAAACGGCAAAGGCTTATGCGTAATAGACCTGGACACGGTGATGCCAGGCTATTACATTAGCGATGTTGGCGATATGATGCGCAGCTACCTGTCGCCGGTATCGGAAGAATCGACCGACTTTGATCAAATTGCCGTGAGGAAGGTTTTCTTCATGGCCATTTACAAAGGCTACATGTCTGAAATGGCCGATATTTTAAACGCCACGGAAAAAGACTTGTTTATTTATGCCGGCCAATTTATCATCTACATGCAGGCCGTACGCTTTTTAACCGATTACCTGAACAACGATGTTTACTATGGCGCCCGCTACGAAACCCACAACCTCGATCGCGCCAAAAACCAGATCAGGTTATTGGAAGAATACACCGAGCATGGTAAAGACCTGCACCTGATGATTGAGCAGATCGGCGATTTGACCAATATTTCTTAAAAAACAGCAAACGTTTGCGCCGTCAAACTGCGCAAAATGATTTGAACAACGCTTTGCGAAAAGTCTGCAAAAACACCCTCCAAAAAATAACATCAAAAGAAAAGGCACCTATTACTAAGTGCCTTTTTCTTTTTTCATAAGTAGAGGTAGGGTTTATAATCCGCTGTCGTCGAGAGCGAAAGTATTTTTGCGTTCTGCCCATTTCCCTTTGGTAAAGTCTGGGAATTTTTGTGGGGCATTGCCTTCTTTTAAAGATTTGGTAGATAATGGGGTAATTACGCTCATGGTTACCGAATCGTAAACATCGATAGGTGTTTGTTTCTTTTGTTTTACCGCTTCGATAAAACCATTGAATACAAACCAGTCCATGCCGCCGTGGCCAGCGCCAACTGCTTCTTTTTCATATTTTTTCCATAGCGGGTGGTCGTATTTATCCAACCAAGGCTGTGCAGGCTCCCAAACGTCGTTTTTCTTGGCCTGTTTTTCAATATAGATCGATTTGTTCACGTCCATCCAAATGCCTTCTGTACCTTGTACCCTAAAGCCCAACGAGTAAGGTCTTGGCAAGTGGGTATCGTGGCTCAACAATACGGTCTCGCCGTTGGCACAGTTGATCATTGTAGTAGTTACGTCGCCGTTTTTGTAGTTGATTTTTGAATTCGGGTGGCCCGGCGAAAGATCGTTTACATAAGATGCCAAACCACGGGCTTTCGAGCTGAACGAAACGAGGTTGGTAAAGCGGTTGCCCCTATTGATATTGGCACACTGCATAATTGGTCCCACACCGTGCGTAGGGTACAAATCGCCATCTACGTCGATATTAAATTGGGTACGCCATTGGGCCTCGCTTAAAGCTTTCGGACCGTATTCAACACCGCCGCCATAATATTGTTTTCCGTTGTTAAACAACACGTTGCGCAAATTGTGCTGGTAGCCGCCTTCATAATGTACGATTTCGCCAAACAGATTTTGTCTTACCATGTTCAACACCGCCATCACGTCTCTCCTGTAGCAAACATTCTCCAAAGTCATGTAAGGCATCCCGGTTTTTTCGGAAGTATTTACAATGTCCCAGTGGTCTTGAACGGTTAATCCCGCAATTACTTCGCAGCCTACGTATTTACCGGCTTTCATGGCATCAACCGCTTGGTCCCTATGGAATTGCCAAGGTGTAGCGATAATTACCGCATCGATGTCTTTTCTGTCCAATAGTTTTTTGTAAGCGTCCAATCCGCCGGTGTACTCTACTGCAGGAGGTCTTCCGTTTTTGGCTATGAAAGATCTGCAACCTTTTAGAGAGCTTTCTTGAGTATCGCAAATAGCAACAATTTCTACATCATCGCGAAGGCAGCCTTCCGAAATGTGGCTCATGCCCCTGGCACCTACCCCGATGTAGCCCAGCCTTACCTTGCCTTTATCGGCTGCGAACAACCGCCCTGTAGGCAGTATGCTAAACGCGGCTCCGGCCATTGCGCTATTCTTAATAAAATCTCTACGTTCCATTTGTTTCTGTTTTTTTGGTTGATATTTATTTAATGTGTTTAAGTTTAATTAATTGGTATCGGCACCGCCACCTTTTTTAGGTGCTTTGCTATTCAGAAATTCCCACTCGACGAGATGTGAAACCTGATGCTCCTTTTTTACGACCTCGTCAAATCGCTTCACCAATTCTGGATGTTGCGCCACCAGATCGGTCGTTTCGTTCCTATCATTTTTAAGGTCAAAAATCATCCAGGGATTGTTGAGGTTCTTGCGCAGGTTAAGCTTTACGCCTTTCCAATTACCCATCCTAATGGCCAACTGACCTCCATTTTCGGGATATTCCCAATATAGGTAATCTCGCTTAACTTGTTCCTTGTTTTTACCCAACAAGGTTGGCAATAGCGAAACTCCATCTGTAGCGTTGGTTTTGGTTCCGGTAAGCTCGGCCAAAGTGGCCATGAGGTCAAATTGAGCCGAAATATAATCGCTGGTGGTATTTGCCTGAATTTTTCCTGGCCAGCGGGCGATAAAAGGCTCTCTAATTCCTCCTTCAAACACAAACATCTTGGTTCCTCTTAAACCATCAACGCTGTTGAAGAAGTCTTTATTTACCCCGCCATTAAACGTGGTTCCGTTATCGCTAGAAAACATAATGATGGTGTTTTCATCAAGCCCCAGCTTTTTAATTTGGTCCATGATGATACCTACCTGGTCATCCAAATAGGTAATCATGGCCGCATAGGTAGAATATGGATATTTGGTAGATGCGTATCCCTGTTGGCCATAATAGGGTTTTTCCTTAAACTGGCCGATGTATTGTTTTACATACTCGTCAGGCGCCTGTAAAGACACATGCGGAAGAGTATAGGGCATGTACAAGAAGAAAGGCTGGTTCTGATGCTTTTTGATAAACGTCAATGCCTTTTGAGTCATCAGCGCTGGGGCATATTCCTTGCCTTTAAAATAATCGAAATCCTTATCGGTCGCCTTTGTCGAATCCAAACGCTGATGAACATTGATATATGGATTGTTCAAAGGCACCTTTTGATCGTTTTCCCACAAGTGTGAAGGATAAAAATTGTGCGCTTGCTTTTGGTCTAAATAGCCATAATAATAGTCGAAGCCCTGCTTTAATGGCGAGCCAGTGGTATTGTCCATACCCAGGCCCCATTTGCCCGTAAGGGCTGTAGTATAGCCTGCTTGTTGCAGCATCTTCGGAATAGTAAAGGTTCCTTCGGGCAGTGGCATCTGTCCGCCCTCCAAACTATCGGGAAAGCCACCCATTTCATAGTTGCCTCTTATATAGGAATGTCCACCGTGCTTGCCTGTTAACAACATGCATCTAGCAGGCGCGCAAACCGGCGTACCCGCGTAATGTTGTGTAAAGCGCATCCCTTCTTTGGCCATTTGATCGAGATGAGGCGTTTTTATTTTTTGCTGGCCATAGGCACCGATCTCTGCATAGCCTAAATCATCAGCATAGATATAAATGATATTAGGCAGACGCTTTAATTTAACCTTTTTGCCTTGCTGGGCAAATAAAGTTAAAGCGGGCATCAAAAGGATAGCAAGAAATAAAGTCTTCGGACTAATCGATCTCATCCAGTTTTAAATTCGGTTACTTAATAATTTCAATGATACTGATTTTCAATATCTTAAACCATTCTAACATTACACAAACGTTTGACTCTAGTTGCCTGGCGCCTAAAGACCTTTGAAAAGCGTTTTCGAAAAATACAGCTTGTAGTCCTTAATTCGGCCATTCGGACCATCTTGCCTTGGCAAAAGCCTCATGCCACTTACTGTATATTCCTTGCCCAGGTCTATCACCACCTGATGTGGCGGCTTTGGCGATTTGCCCTGCCATTGGGTATGCCAGATACTGGTAAACTGCAAATCGAATACGTTTACGGCACTCCCATCGTCGCCACTGAGCTCTTCGCTATCGGCAAACACCACTTTCCAATTGGTTCTTGGTATCTCCTGCCCCTTGGCATCGAGCAATACGATTTCGGCTACCGAAGTATAAGGCTGTCCTTTTTGCTCCGATAAGGCTTCCAGACAAAAATACCTGCCTGTAACTGCATTGAAACTCACATTTTGCCATTTGGCGTTATTTTCGAAGGTTCCGCTTGCGATAGGCTGTTGTGCATCGGGGTTCCATTGTTGGTTGGCTTTTCTGTGTACCTGTTGTTGCGCTTCGTTAACCTGATCTAAAATCGGATGGTCTAAAAACGACAGGGTGGGCTTAGCTAATCCGAACAAATCGAAAACCACCACTTCATTTGCTCCGTTTTTTAGCCAGCTTGCCGGTACCAACATGGTTTGCGTTGGACCAATGCTCCAAAAACGGCTCAAGCATTTTCCGTTTACCCAAACCAGGCCTTTGTTCCATTTGCTCATGTCCAAATAGGTATCTTCTAGCTTATTGGCTACAAAAGTGCCTCGATAAAAGGTTGCACCCAGTTTTGAAACCGCTGGTAAAGCTTCGTATTTGATCGGAATATTGTTTTCGCCTAAACGGATCGGGTAATTTTTCCACGATTTCAGCTCTGTTTTCTTGTTATTTTCGGTCAAGAAAACCTGTCCGTGGATACCTTTGCGGTCGTGCATGGCATAACCATAATTAACTCTGCCAGTAGCCTCTACCAAAACTTTCAATGTAGACGCTTGTTTTCGTGCTGGAATTTCTATGCTGAATTTGTTCTTGCGACGGTCTAAGGTACCGATCAGCTGATCGTTTACATACACCAAGGCATAATCGTGTATTTCTTTAAAGCTTAAAATGGCCTTTGCGCCAGCCTTAAGACCGGTTTGGTAAAGCACCGCACCAAAATCCTGATTCAGGTCTTCCATCAGCATAGCCGTATCACTTACCACAGCTTTGGGCAAATTTTTAGAAAGCGGTGCATAAGCCGTAAATTTTACCGGGCTAAGCTTTTGAATGCGATTAACCGCAGGCACAGCAGGCAAAGCCTCTCCTTCTTGCAGGTATTTGGAGAAAAGCTCGCGGATGGCATAAAATTTTTCGGTCGGATTGCCTGCTTCATCAATTGGGGCATCATAGTCGTAGCTACTGGTTTGAGGCAGGTAAGGTGGCGCATTGGCACCACTATAAGTTCCGAAAGAGGTACCGCCATGCGCCATATAAATACTGAAAGAAGCTTTTTGGTCGAGCATGTATTTCAACTCGTCAACAATTCTCTTGGTATCGCCTTTATGATGTGGTCTGCCCCAGCTGTCGAACCAGCCCGGATAATATTCGCCACACATCAATGGTCCGGTTGGCTGAATGGCTCTCAAGGCCTTAAAATTAGCTTCTGGATTGCTACCGAAATTAACAACGGCAAACAAACCTTCAGGATGGTCGTTTTTCAATTGCGAAGGGCCGTCGCAGTGGAATAAAGGCACTCTAAAACCAGCTTCCTGCAGGTACGATTTAATGGTGTTCATGTACACCTTATCGCTGCCGTAACTGCCGTACTCGTTTTCTACCTGCACCATAATGATATTGCCGCCTTTATTGATTTGTAGCGGAGCCAGTTCCTTGCCAACTGCCAACAGGTATTTTTTGGCCCTTGCCATAAAATAAGGGTGTTGGGTACGCAATTGGATGGTTTTATCTTTGAGCAGCCACCAAGGGAAACCGCCAAACTCCCATTCGGCACAAGAATAAGGTCCCGGTCTTAAGATAACATATAGACCTTCTTCCTTGGCTAATTTACAGAACTCAGCGGCGTCGCTTTGCCCTTGCCAAGTAAACTGATCAGGCTGTTTCTCGTGGATATTCCAAAAAAGATAGGCGCATACCGTATTTAAGCCCATGGCTTTGGCCATTTGCAGGCGGTTGCGCCATTCGGCCTTAGGAATACGGGCAAAATGCATTTCGCCACAGCGAATTACATAGGGTTTGCCATTCAGCTCAAAAGCTTCGTTGCCAATGGCAAAGGTTTGGGTTTTGTGCTGCCCCATTGCATTTACACCTATGAGCAACAACAAAAAGGAAAATAAAAGTCTGCTGACGTTTATCATGATTGAGTTAAGGTTTGGTTAGGTTTTATTATCCAATAATACCCATTTACCTTAGGTTAAACCCGAGCTAATATTACACAAACGTTTGCCTTAACCTTACTTTTATTGTCTGAATGAGGCTAATGGCCATTCGCGTTATTTGAAATTATGGACTGATTTTAAGTAAACAACAAAGTACAAGGTGATTCAAGATGGAGTATTAGTTGTCTAGAATTTGTTTAATTGCTTCTAGGCTGAAAATGTTTCTCGCGATTATTTTCCCTTCGGCGTTTATCAGGATATTTGCAGGAATTGTGTTTATCTTATAGTTTTTGGGCGTATCAGAAGAATGTCCTTTCCCATCGGAAATATTTAACCAAGGATAATTATCGGCTAAGCTTGCCTTTTTCCATGCCCCCGCATCGTCGTCCAATGAGACCAAAATAACATCAAAGCCTTTAGACTTGTTCAGGTAATAGAAAGGATATAGTTTTTGAAGGGATTCTCTACATGGTGCGCACCAGCTTGCCCAAAACTCTATTAAAGTTACCTTGCTCTTATTTTTTTTGAAATACTGTTGATTTAGTAATGTTGCCTTACCTGTTATTGTATTTCCTGAAATTGGAATCAGTTCTTCGTTAATCAATTGCGTCTTTTCCTCGGCTTTATCGCTTTTTAAAGCTGCATTCATGCTTTCCTTAAGTGAAATACCATAGCCACTTTTTTTAACGGCATCAGAAAAGTTTTCATAGATTTTTTGTTCCTCTAAATCAAAACTGTTGTTTTTGGTCAGGATGTATGGAGACACTATATTGTTTGGATTTGCGAATGCGATTTTTTTATTAAAATTTCGCAAATCGGTATTGAAATTATTGACCACGCTTAGCACGCTATCTGCCATCCGCGTATCTTTAGCCGCTATTAATTCCTTATGCAATTTAAGCCTCTGTTCTTTTAATCTAGATAAGCTGTCTAGCCCTTTAAAATAAATCCTCAACAAATTATCCGATTCTGAGTTGCTTACAACCTCAAAGCCTCTATTGGCCACATTATAGGTTATATTATAGCTAGCTTTTGGCTCAATAGCTAGCTTGTAGGAAGCATACCTCGACCCGATACTCAATCCCAGCATAGCAACCTGCGCAACATCCACGTTATCTTTAAACACTACGCTCTTATTACGGATTTCGGCAGTATAAATACGTTTTGCTCCTGATAAAACTTCCTTATTATAGGTTGTTAGATTACAGGTATCCCCATCAACTATTTTATTATCGGGGTCGATGAATTTTATGTTAATCTCAAAATTTTGTGCCAACAAAATCTCGGGAACAAAAATGGCAAGCAGGATAAATATTAATCTCATTTGTAATAAATCTAAATTTGTGGCCTATAAATTATTATAAGCCACAATTAACCAAATACTAATACCCGCAATCTACGAATTGACAAGTTGGGTCATTCTCGCAAAAAGCCTCAGCAAATTGGTGTGCAAAAGCAAATCCACTATTACGAGGAACAGTTACATTGCCACTTTCAGTTGTCCCATTCCAGAAGTAATAAGTACAAGGCACACTAATCATGTCTGCTTCTACCCCACCCATTACTTGTTTAAGCTCTGCTCTAGAAAGCGCACCCCATGGCTTAGAAGCATTTGGCTCTAAAGTTAAGTTTTTCATTGTTTTAATGTTTATAATTGTTTGATATAGTTTGTAACCCTTTCACGCAAGGGCAACTTAAGCGACGCCAGTGAACGCTGGAGTTCGTATTTTCTGTTCTTTAGAAGGGTATCTTCCAAAATGCTGACACAATAAAAAGGGATTGAAAACTTATACAATAGGTGGGATGTACCTAATGGTCATTATCTTAACTAACTGGCACTTTAAGTTAGAGAATATAAGTACATAAATGCAAATTTATTTGGAACGGTTATAACAAAGGCTCTATAGTTTGCTTGGAGATAAACAGAGGAATGGTAACCAATGATTATAGACCATCATTTCTTCATTATTTTAGCTATTGAAATATTTTTTTTCTTTATCAGAAATCGACATCCATTTACATCACAATTACCTTATTTAACGTAAAGGCCGATTTCAAGTAAGACCACAACAAAACCAATACACCGAAGCCGGCAAATACAAATTTGACAAGTGCTACCCAATGGGGGTTACAATAAGATTCGGCAGTTAAAACATGATGAAAATTATGCTGTATCATTAGATTTTCGATTACATCCAACAAGCCAGTCAAAGGAGCCAAAAACAAATTGAAACGCAACAAATTATTCAGCCACACTGATTTTTCAAGTTGCATCAGCGAATTGGCCAAGGCCATCAACAAAATGACATAAACCACTATAAAAAGATAGTCCAGCCGAACATTTTGTTTAGCGATATCCAACAAGGTACCCTCGCCATAGGCGCTGTTATGCCACTGTTGTAAAATATGCTTGCCCATTGCACCATCATTGGCCAACTCTAAGTTGATGATGCCAAAACCAGCACGATGCAGGAGATTTCCCTGATAGCCCATGATGAGTACGATGGCGATAAATATAGCAAAGAGTAACTTTTTCATAAGTTTGAGCAATTAAGATTTAACCCGATAAACCAAACCATTTGGTGAGGGCATTCCATTGATGCACTGAATAAAGCAAGCCCCCGTTTTCTTGAAATTTTCAGGCAAGGGATGCAATTCGTCAGTCCAGCCTTCATCGCCTACTGCACCTCTCGAATCGATATGGAATACGCAATCGTACCCAGCAATGCCTTGAAAAAGCTCTCCCACTTCGATCATCATTTCGTTGAACAAAAAGATCATGGCATACAAAACATCGCGTTGCACCTGCTCATTGGTAATGCCACGCATTTCAAGCGGTGTTTTTAACCAGCCGCCATGCCCCAAAAACTTTCTGACAAGAGGTTTATACCATCTTAACGGATTAAGGCCAAAACCCAGCTTTCGAGAAGGCTGTGGGTAGTCATAGCCTTGTGTAATGACCTTAATCCCCGGAAACTTGCCATTTTTCGGATCTTTTGTACCTGCAGTAAAAATGCCATTAAAGATGTAATAGTATTGCAACTGAAAAAACATCAGCAAGGCAAAAAAATCTTTTGAAAGGTAGGCCACGCCATTATTGAAGCGATCGGGATCAAAATCCGTTCTCGATATGCGCATCAGTTCGCGTGCCCAGGCGCTTTCCATAAATTCCTCTGATTTGCCAAGCGGGTTCACCATGGCCGCAATGCGATTTTCGCCAACCAAATCATTCCCTCCTCCACTGATGATAAAAAAATCGGGGTGCATGGTAGATAATTGTTCGATATATTTTCTGGCACTCAGCATATTGAGCAACCAGTCGCCACCCGAAGCCAGGCTGTAAACCGCCATGTTCTTCTCCATCGAAACCCAATCGATTACATCACTGAGCAAAATAGGGTAATTGAACCAGGAGTCGCCTTCTACCAAGATGACTTTATTAGCCAAATCTTCCCGAAATCCATTTTTGATCTTCGCAAAGAACTTTTTATTGCGCTGCGCATTTTTGAGGGCATCAACTTTGGCCATAACTGGCGCCAATGCAGCAATCTTGCGTACCTGTTCATCGTTCAGGTCGTAAATCTTTTGGATAATGATCGAAAGATCAAGTTCATTGATTTCCTCACGGAGCAAATGAAGTTCGGCAATAGAGATCCTATTGGCCAGCAATTTTTTAATGAGCTCTTCTTTTTCTTTAGCCGTCATATCAATCAAGAGGGGTTATAGGTAAACTTTAACGGTGGATGCAAGCCTATCAAGCCCCATCGCACTGTTCGCGCTTCATCTAGCATGGCCTCAATGGAGCCATAGCTTTGGGATCGAATATTTCATGGACATATAGCCGTCAGCTACATCACGCTGCGAAGCTATTGATTGGAGAAAGTGTCATAACGTTAATTTAGATAAATAGCGAACAATCTAATTTAAACATTAAACCACTGATTTACAAATATTTTGCGTTTTGTAAAAATATAGAGCAAAGCAAAAAAATCAACCGGATTAGGGTTGATTTTCTGTATCTATCGATAGGATGTTTTTACTTTGTTTTGAATGCTACCGGAAAAGATTTGAGTGCATAGCCCTTCACCGACTTAAAGCTTCTTCCCGTAACCACAAAATCATAATTGGTTCCTGGTTTGAGGTCTACGTACATGGTTATGCTATAGCCATCCTCTGCAAACTCGCCAACTTTGGTAATCGGAAAATGGTCTTTCCCCAACTCGCCCAAATCTATGGAATAGCCCTTGTTGCTCATCGGTTCGGAAAAAACAATACGGATTTGTTTGAGTGCAGGATCTACATTTTGATCGCCATTGGCAAAAGGCTCTATCCTTAATACCCTAGGTTGCTTGGCTTCGTATTTCTTAATCAGTTCGGCTTCGTCAAAACCTTCGGGATAGTAGTTTGAGCGTTTTAAAAAAGCTGTTACCAAAGCTGGCTCGTCATAATTGAGTTCGATGATTTCCTTGATTGCTTTTTTCTTGTCTATGGCCTGTTTATAATAGCTTTTACAGATAGCATAACCCATGTAATAGCCCAAATCGGCCACTTTTGCGTTAGAACCATTGTAAAGCCAGCTTTCGGTAGCGGGAGTAAACATTTCTTCCTTAAATTGCTTTTTCAAAGAATCTTCATGTGCCCTGCCATAGGTTGCATAACTGCCATCCAACAATTTGTTCATCACCAGTTCGGTAATGAAATCGCAAGCACCTTCTTTAATGCTTTGGGCCAAAAGATTGGGTGTATAGCCACTTTGCTGGGTGTGCACATATTCGTGAACATTGAGGCGCACAAGATTGGCTTCGGAGCTGCCTTTAAAGACGTTACGCAACCAGTCGTTAGGAAATTCGGAAGCATCGGTTTTGGGATTTCCCGTTGCGATTTCGGCACCTACCAATACCATGCCCTCGCCCACCGTGCCTCCCGAGCGCAAACCGCCTATGGTAAAATACATTTTGGCTTCTTTGAGCTCTGGATAGAGTTTTTTGAATTTCTGAATGCTTTTTTCAATCTCCTGCCCCTTGTTTTTCACTGACAAGGTATTGGGGCGAATGGAATTCCAGAATTTGGGATAACGGCGGATTAGCGATACATAGAGTGGTGCGCTATAGCCCCTGGCCTTCATAAAAGCCTTGAGGCCCTCGGTTCCCTTGTCTATGTATAAGGTTTGGATATAATTGACCTGTTTAACGCTATCGACAGTCGTACGCACGCTATCAAAAGCCTTCCAAAAATTGTCGATGTCGATGGTAAAAACTTTTTGCTGGGCCTGTACCTTACTTAACATTCCAAAGGTCAAAGCACCAAGAATCATGAAAATAACCGGTTTAAGTTTCATAAGAGGTTTGTCTTTTTTCAAAAGACACCATTAAATGGCTTCTTGTTGCACGTAGTTTAATTTTCCCGATATTTTATTGCATAAACCTATATCCGACAGTTTAGTTTTCAAGTGGTTTCGACAGGCTAAGTCTTCGATTAAACCCAAGCTAAAACGGCCAAATCGACAGCATTAAGGCACAATTACAGAAAAACTTAACGAATTATTTACACTTATTTGTTTATTAGCTAATTTGCACTAGTTTTGATTACCCAAAACTTACTTTCTCCTAAGTTTAATATTAAAAAATTAGTTGACAAAGTAAAAATCCAGTGGTTGTGTGATGGTGCCCTATGATTCTCCTTCTGATAGCGAATTGATCCAGTTGCTGAAAAGTGACGATGGAATAGCTTATACCATTATCTACAATAAATATTTCGACAATTTGTACATCCATGCCTACCAAAAGCTGCGCAACAAGGAAGAAGCCAAGGATGTAGTGCACGAACTTTTTGCCCATTTGTGGAACAAGCGCAGCACCTTAGTCATCGATTCGAGTTTAAACGCCTATCTCTATGCAGCAGTTAGAAACAGGATACTCGATTTTATCACGCACCAACAGGTAGAATCGAAATACATTTCTTCCTTGCAAAGCTATATCGACCAAGGCCATTGCATTACCGACCATCGCGTTCGCGAAAAACAATTGACCAAGCTGATCGACAATGGAATTTCGGCCCTGCCCGAAAAAATGAAGGCCGTTTTTGAATTGAGCAGAAAACAAAAGTTAAGTCATAAGGAAATTGCTACGCAGCTAAGCCTATCGGAAAAAACTGTTAAAAAGCAGATAAACAATGCATTAAAGATATTGAGAGTGAAGTTGGGAACGATGCTTTTTATTGCCGTCTGAAAATTATTTTAACTTTTTGTTATTTCTTCTACGCCCAAGCCCACCCTTTGCCGTCTTACTATGCAAAAAGAGAGAGATTCTTTAAAACATGCAAAAAATAGACGCAAAAACATTACTTCAAAAATATAGGGCCAATCAGTGTACGGAAGAAGAACTCGCTTTGTTGGAAAGCTGGTATGTTGTCGACGAACTTGAACCGATCGATTTAACGCTAGAAGATCTTCAGGAAGCGAAAGCAGACACTTGGCAACAGCTGCCGATCCATCAAAAGAAGGTAGTCCGTCTGAACTGGTCCTACCAAAAAATAGCAGCCGTGGCCGCTGTCTTCGCTATTTTATTCTTCGGAACCTATTTCTTCCTCAACCGAAACCAGCCACAAAGCCAAACCAAAAACGAACTGGCTGTTGCCAAAATCGTACCGGGAGGCAAAAAAGCCATCCTCACTTTGGGCAACGGTACTTCCATCGTTTTATCCAATGCCAAAAACGGCAAACTGGCAGACCAAAATGATGTGCATATTTTCAAAACCGAAGACGATGCCTTGGTTTATAACGGCCAACAGGATGCCAATCAGGGCACAAACGACATCAATACGTTGACCATTCCTAGTGGCGGCTATTACAGCCTTACCTTGGCCGATGGCACAAAAGTCTGGCTAAATTCGGAATCTTCGTTAACCTATCCTACTGCGTTTAACGGCAAGGAAAGGGTGGTAAAACTAAGCGGAGAGGGCTATTTTGAAGTTGCCCATCGCAACAACCAAGCCTTTAAGGTCATTGCCAATAACCAAACCGTTGAAGTGCTCGGCACCCATTTCAACATCAATGCCTATGCTAACGAAAGGGCTACGGTTACCACTTTATTGCAGGGCAGCGTTAAAGTTAGCACCAGTGGTGGCACCAGCAAAATGCTTGCGCCTGGACTGGAAACAGTTGTAGTTAAAGACAATATCAGCATCAGGCCTGCCGATGAAGACAACGCCATTGCCTGGACTGAAAACAATTTTGTTTTCAACAAGGAAGAACTGGGCAGCATCATGCGAAAAATTTCGAGGTGGTATGATATAGACATCGATTGTCCGCCAAATATGGCCAAGCTTAGCTTTTCGGGTTCCATTTCAAGAAGCAGAAACATCAAGCAGGTGCTCAAAATTATGGAACTGACCAATAGTGTTCACTTTAAGTTCGAAGAAAGGAGAATCATCATTATGCCATAGACTTACGCTCCAAAAGCAGTAGGCCAAAAAAAAAGCCAAGGGTGGTTGCAACACCCCTGGCCTTAAGCGCTTTGCAACGCAATATTCGGGCAATACTGTCAAATCATCAATGCTTATTAACATTTGAACCTAAACCCAAACAAACAAATGTATGAATTTTTACATGACATTTAAGCATGGCCTAAAAAGCCGTGCCTATGCCAAAATATTATTAAAATTGAGGTTAACCTTTATCGTAGTAATCACTTTTATTTTGCAGGCCAAAGCCACGCTCAGCTTTGCCCAAATTACGCTTGATGAAAAGGCGGCTCCGCTGGAATTCGTACTCCAAAAAATCAAAAAGCAAACTGGTTACGATTTTTTCTACAGCTCAAACATGCTGAACCTGACCAGGCCGGTTACGCTTAAAGTTAAAAATGCACCAGTTGAAGAAGTGCTTCGCATTTGCTTCGAAAACCAACCGTTAACTTACACCATTGAGCAAAAAGCAATCGTGCTGCGCTTTGTTTCGCCAGAAATCCTGGCCAGAAGAACCGTAGTGGTTACCGGAAAAATCGTTGACGAAAGCGGCAAACCGCTTATCGGCGCCTCGGTCCGCGTCAAAGGCTCCAACCAGGCCGCTGTGGTAACCGACGAGAATGGCAATTTCAGGATTACCGCTCCTACAGAAGATGATGTTCTTTTGGTGAGCTTTGTGGGCTATAAACCACAGGAAGTAAAGCTGAAAGGCAAAAAAATGCCACTTAATATTTCGTTAGAAGTGACCGAAACCACCATGAAAGACGTGGTGATTACGGGGATGTTCGAAAGGAAAAAGGAATCTTTTACCGGAGCAGCCTCAACCTATACCGGCGAACAGCTTAAAGGCTTGAACAACCAAAACCTGATCCAAAGTTTGCGTACGGTTGATCCCGCCTTTATCCAGATAGAAAACAACGCCATGGGTTCGAGCCCGAACGTATTGCCGACCATCGAATTGCGTGGACAAACCAGCATATCGACCAATGCTTTGAGGGACCAGTTTTCGGCCGATCCTAACCAGCCATTGTTCATTTTAGACGGCTTTGAAACTTCATTGCGTACCATTATAGACCTGGATATGAACGTAGTGGCCTCGGTAACCGTACTTAAAGACGCTGCCTCGACCGCTATTTATGGTTCGAGAGCTGCCAATGGGGTAATTGTAGTGGAAACCAAAAAACCATTGCCAGGCAAGCTGCGTGTGAGCTATACTTCCGACTTAAGGGTAGAAATGCCCGACCTTTCTTCCTACAACATGATGAATGCCTCCGAAAAACTAACTTTCGAGCGTTTGGCTGGAAGATACAAAGACTATACCGGCGTAGTGTCGAGGCAGTTGCTTTTAGACGAAGTGTACAACAATCGTTTAAAGGAAGTATTGAGAGGAGTAGATACCTATTGGCTAAGCCAGCCCCTGCAAACCGGCTTTTCGCAACGCCATTCGGTAAGCGCTTCGGGTGGCGACAACATTATCCGTTACGATCTGGGCGCCAACATCCGCAAGAACAATGCAGCCATGAAGGGCGAAAAACGCGACGACTGGGGTGCCAACCTGAACCTGAGCTACCGTTCGGGCATTTTCAATGTGTCTAACCGCGTGTATGTATCTGGTGCCGAAGCTACTTTCTCGCCTTATGGCAGCTATTCGCAATGGGTGCAAACCAACCCTTATTACCGTTTGTTGCCGGCCAGCGAAAAATACCTGGAAGTGGTGATCTCGCCTACCGTTTATGCAACCGACCTGACCGACGGCAACGAGATGATCCCTAATCCGCTTTACAATGCCTCGCTGAGCAGCTTCAACACCAACTCGAATTTTAACATCACCAACAACTTTCAGGCCATAGCCGATTTGAACAAAAACCTAAGGTTGCAGCTCAACGCCCAGATTAACAAAGGCAATACAGAGGCTATCAAGTTTGTATCTCCCTTAAACACCGCGTTTGAAAACGAAACAGACCCTACTTTAAGAGGTTCTTACGATTATCAGAAAATAAGCGCTCTAGGCTACAATGTAAACCTTGGCCTAACCTATTCGAAAATATTTGCCGAAAAGCACTCGCTTACGGGCTATATGCGCGTAGAAGTGGCGCAAAACAACCAGAAACTGAACGGATATAGTGCCGTAGGCTTTCCTAATGCCAGCAATGGCAATCCATCTTTTGCGTATGGCTTTGCCAGTGGATCTACGCCAAATGCCTCCAATTCGCTGACCAGAAGGAATTCTTTTGTGACCTCTGTCAATTACTCCTACGACCAGCGCTATAACGTAGACCTGAGCTTTAACATGGATGGTTCAACGGCGTTTGGCTCTAACAAAAGGTATAAACCTTACTATGCAGGCGGCGTATCGTGGAATTTGCATAACGAAGCTTTCCTAAAGGATATCAAATGGATTAACTTCCTGAAGCTGAGAGCCAATATCGGCATTACCGGCAACCAAAACTTTGGTAATGTGAGCCAATCGGTGTACAACTATTATTCTACCATCAATAGCATCGGACAAGGGGTGTACTTGTCGGCCTTGGGCGCCCCAGACCTCGAATGGCAATCGACCCAGCAAATCAGCTTGGGCTTGGATGCCAATTTACTAGACAACAGGCTGAATCTGCAAGTAAATGCCTACCGCAAATACACCGATCCATTGGTGGTGGCCATTACCTTGCCTTCGTCTACCGGCCTCAACAATTATCCTTTTAATGCCGGAGCTTCTGTTAACAGAGGCTTGGAAGCTACAGTTAACTTCTCGCCTATTTTCCAGCCTGGAAAATTTGTATGGACCGTTGGGTTCACCGGAAGCATGCTGAAACAAAAATACAGCAAATTCGACAACAAGCTTTCATCCCTAAATACAGAGCTCAGACAAAGCAACTCGTTAACCAGGTACCGCGATGGCTATAGTGCCTACGATTTATGGGCTGTACCCTCGCTGGGTATCGATCCGGCAACCGGCCAGGAAGTATTTGTGAAACAAAACGGCCAATACACCTTCGACTACAATGCCAACGACAAGGTAGTTGTGGGCTCGTCGAGGCCTAAGGCAGAAGGCGTAATCAGCACTACCATTAAATACAAAGGCATTAGTTTCGGTGCGTTTGTAAGGTACATCTGGCACCGCGACCAGTTTAACAACGCCCTATACGAAAAGGTTGAAAACATCTCCTATACTTCATTGCGATACAATCAAGACAAGCGCGCATTATACCAACGTTGGAAAAACCCAGGCGACGTTGCCGAATTCAAGAACATATCGGCCACTTCAACTACCCCGATCTCGTCGAGGTTTATCCAGACCGAAAATTCGTTCAGTGGCGAATCCATCAATTTGGGCTACGAATTTAGAGGGCAAAAATGGTTAGACAAGGTAAATCTCTCTGCATTGACCTTGAATGCCTATTCCAACGACTTTTTCTACGCTTCGACGGTGAAACGTGAAAGAGGCATCGACTATCCATTTACCAGATCAGTTTCAATGAGCATAAGAGCCACTTTTAAATAATTTAAACCATGAAAAAGAAATTTATATATATCATCGCTGCACTGGCCATCATTGCTTTGGCAGGATGCAAAAAGTGGTTAGATGTAAAACCTGAAGACAAATTTGTGGAAGAGCAGCTCTATGCTACGCCACAAGGCTTTGAGGATGCCATGAACGGCTTCTACATCAAAAACGGATCAAGTGAAATGTACGGTTCCCGTTTAACCATGACCACGCTGGATGTATTGGCGCAGTATTACCTGGTAAGCTCTGGCCACAGCCAATATACCATGTCTACCTATAATTACGCTGATGCAAAATCACAAGCCATCATCGACGAAATCTGGTCGAACATGTATCTGAATATCCTCAATACGAACAAGTATTTTGAAAGCTTGGACAAGTATGGCCAGATCCTGAGCGACAAATCGATGAAAAGGCTTAAAGGCGAAGCTTATGGTTTGAGGGCATTTTATTATTTCGACCTGATGCGTATGTTTACCAAACCTTACACGGTTGATTCATTGAGCAAGGTCATGCCTTATTACGACAAGCCTACTTACAATATTTCCGAATTTCAGCCGACCAATTTCATCATGAAAAAGGTGCTCGAAGACCTATCTAAGGCCGAACAATTGTTGCTGGAAACCGATCCTGCGGTTACGCAAACCCAGGTAAGCAGGGTTACTTTTGCTTACGGCCGCAACACCAGAAACTATCAAATGAACTATTATGCGATAAAGGCCTTGCAAGCCAGGGTTAACCTTTGGAAAGGCGATAAAGTGGCTGCTTTGGCCGCGGCCAAATTCCTGATAGACAACCAGGCGAAATTTCCTTGGATCAAGCAAGCAGACCTTAATACCATTACAAGCAATAAAACATTTGCAACCGAAATGATTTATGGGGTAGAAAACCCTAAACTAAACGACGTTTTTCTGAACAATTTCTCGCCAAGCTTATTCGATTCGAATATTTTGGCACCTAATGCTTCCGGAACCTTCATCAATACCACTGTTTTTGAAGGAAACGCTACCGACTACCGAAACCAGTATATCTGGAAAGTTAACGGCAGGCCCTACCCTACCTTTTTCAAGTTCAATGACGATGGGAACGTTAATCCCGCCTATAATTTTTACAGGACCGTACCGCTGATCCGCATGAGCGAAATGTACCTGATTGCGGCCGAGTGCGAACCCGATCTGACAGTAGCCTCTGGCTATGTTAACCTGTTGCGCACCAACCGCAATTGTCCAACCATAACCATTGCCAATACCGCAGCCTTAAACACTGCGATCATGAAAGAATTTCGTAAGGAGGTTTGTGGCGAAGGACAGCTTTTCTTCTACTTCAAAAGAACGCAGGCGCTGAGCATTATTGCCGGGGGAACCAATACCAGTATGAGCATTAGCGCAGCCAATTATGTTTTTCCATTACCATTATCAGAAACCACACCTAGATAATAAAAAACGATGAAAAAGTTATTGTTTTATCTATGCGCCACGGCAACAGTTTTGCTGGGCGCATGCAAAAAAGACGGTTTAACCACTTACGATGACCAAACCAGCAAAAACAGCATCTATTTTCCAGATGCCAAAACGACCAATAATCAGATTTTCGTTTCCTTTGGCTATGCCAAAAGCAATGTAAAAGACTCTATCGTTAAAATCTTGGTGAGGCCAATTGGAGCCACGATGGATCACGACAGGCCTTATAACTTGAGCATTGCCGATAGCAGCACCATGAAGGCTGGTATAGATTACGAAATGGTGAGTCCGCATATCATCAAAGCTGGCCGAGTGGCCGACACGCTCAAAATAAAGCTCCTGAGGACAAATACCCTAAGAAGCGGTGCACTGTACCTGTATATGGACCTTAAGCCCAACGACAATTTCACCAACGACTATTTGAGCTATAACAGCACTACAAACGGGGTTACTACAACCAAGTATTATACCCGCATGGCCATCAAAGCCGATGATATTGCCGGTGCACCGCCGTTTTGGTTATCTGGCAGTTCTTATTACAGCTATACCGTTGGTTATTTGGGCGCTTTTAGTACCTTAAAATTCCAGCTGTTGGTAACCATGTACAACCTCAACGTAGAAGAACTGGTACAGCCAAACTGGTTTCTTAACAACGGCAACTACCGCCGTATAAGCGGCTGGGCCGATGGCTTGAAAGCTTATTTGAACAGAATGGCGAACGCAGGTACGCCAATTTACGAAGCCGATGGGATTACGCCGATGGCTATGGGACCAAATGCCAAATAGTTTCATGATTTAATATTTATCAAAATGACCAAAAAATATTTCAGATACGGCATGCTGCTATTGTTCTTAGCGGTAGGCCTATGCAGCTCGTGCCGAAAGGACCTGGGCAATTACGACTACAAAGAAGTAAACGAAGGTACCATTTCTAACATAGAAGCTACCTATTCGGCTTTAAGGGGCAGTCTTTTAACCATCAATCCTACATTGATTTTCACAAAGGATGATGGAAAAGATACCACCAAATACACTTATGCCTGGTACAGTATCGACGATAGTGCCTTGCCGGTTACCAAAAAAACAATAGCCACTACCCGCAACCTGAATTGGACGGTTACCTTGGCTTCGGTGAATACGCCTTATACCCTCATTTACGAAGTGAGGGAAGTAAGCTCGGGCATTATTTACCGCAAGTCGTGCAAGCTCACCGTAACCACCAATATCGCCGATGGCTGGCTGGTGCTTAACGACATCGACGGTTCGGCAAGGCTCGATTTTTTCAATTACCTTACCGCATCCAACGATTTCCAGGCCTATACCGATTTGTTGGCTACCCAGAGTACGCTCAAGTTGGTGGGTAAACCCAAATTGGTTTACTTTTATCAGCGCCGCGATCCGTTTTCGTCGGTTATTGCCCGATCTATCTTCATAGGAACAGACCAAAGCACTTTTGTAATCAATACCCAAAACAATACCTTTAGCAGCTTTGTCAACATTTCTACCATTACTTCTTCTTATTCGCCCCCACCTTATTACGCAGAAAAAGTAGTCTCGCAAGCTTCTTCTTACCTGGCCTACCTTTTAGACAGCAATGGGGAGTTGTACTTTGAAAATGCAACCGTAGGCTATGCCTTTGGCACAAGGGTGAACAAAACCAGTAATGGCATAAACTTTAAGATTTCGCCTTATTTTGCCGAAGCCTATAGAAATGGAATTACCTATGCCTTGATGTACGACACAGACAATAAGCGTTTTATGGAGCATAAAAGTTCCAACACCTCATCGTCGGTACCGGTTACCACTTCTACCTTGTTTACGCCGGGCAGCATGGGCATGGACCTGCTTTACATGGCTTCTACGCCTGCCATTTCCAACCAGACTTTCGCCCTTTTCAAAAACAGCGCCAACAAGATTTTCCTGGCCAGAATAGTATGCAATTCTACTACTTTCTCGCCACAGGCCTTTGATGAAATTACAACCGCACCCGAAATGAACAGCGCTACGCAATTTGCCATCGACCCTTCAGAAGGCTACGTGATGTATGCCGTGGGCTCTAAGATTTATCGCTACAACCCTTTTGACAAGAGCAACACCATGGTACTCGATTTGGGAAGCAGGAAAATAGCCTTGATCAAATATCAGAAAATGACCTATCAGCCTACCAATACCAGGTATGCCGAATACGCCAAAAAGCTGATTGTTTGTACTTACGATGCGGCCAGTCCGAATACTTCGGGCACCATGGACCTGTACAACGTACCTAGTTTAAACGGTGCAGTGAGCTTGTATAAGTCATTTACCGGCTTGGGTAAAATCATCGACGTTAGCTACCGCGAATAACTCATTACAACCTATAAATCAACATATCAACTCAAATCTGCTATTGTAAAATAGCTATTCAAATATTCTTCAACACATGAAAATCAACAAAATTTTAACTGCCATTTTATTAACCACACTCTCTTTAACCAGCCTTGCACAAAATCCCGTGCAAGTAAAAGGATTGCTCAAATCAAAACGCAACAGCGTCAAATTATTTAAGGTGAACAACGGCAAACTGGTCGAAATCGCCAATGTAGCCACCAACAAAACAGGCCAGTTTGGCTTGATGTTTTATCCTGAGTATGAAGGCGTTTACGTCATCGGCATGGGCAACGATTTATCGGGTGCCGATAACTACAACTTCTATTTCAAGGGTGGCGATCAGCTTGATGTAACCCTCAACGATTCGACCTATGTATTGAATGGCAAACTCAATTCAAAAGAAAACATGGTGATGGAGCAGTGGAAAAACCTCACCTATCCGCTATACAAAAAGTCGATCAACTTTATGCGTGCCGGCAACAGTACTTTCATGGATTACTTTCCGCAGCAGGAAGAAATAGTGGCCAAATCGAAAACATTCCTGGCCGGAAAAGCTACCGGAAATGCCAAATTCGACAAACAGATCAAAAACATCATGGAAATGGACCTGACCAACTTTGCCACCAATTTCCTCAATACACCTCGCTCTGCACATCCATCGGTAGAAGAATACAGTGCCTTTTACAGCACTTTAAAAGCACCTAAAATTGCACAAACCACCGATAAAGTGTATGATTACCCTTATGGCCAGCGGGTTTTGTCGTCCCTAATCAGCGTGAACATGCGCCAAGATGGCAAAGCCTACAAACCAGGCTTGGAGGGCATTGCGATCTTCAACTCCTATGTGCCTAACGATACTTTGAAAGGCGATATCGCACTCGATTTTATTGCAAGGTACAAAACCTACGACGAATACAGGGAAGCCATGAATGTATACGACAAATACATGTTGACCAAAAGCCAAAAAGAAAAAAGCCAGGCCTTAATGTCGCCCTTGCTGACTTATAAAGCCGGTACCGATGCCTTCCAATTCTCTTATCCAGACAAGGATGGCAAAACCGTTACCTTGGCCAGCTTAAAAAACAAGGTGGTATTGGTTGATGTGTGGGCAACCTGGTGCGGTCCGTGCAAAGCCGAAATCCCTTTCCTTAAATCATTAGAAAAGGACCTAGAAGGCAAACCTATCCAAATCATCAGCCTGTCTACCGACGATCCTAAGGACAAGGAAAAATGGTTGAAAATGATCAAGGACGAGAACCTAGGCGGCTTGCAGTTATTTGCTAATGGGCCAGGAAATGATTTTTCTAAATACTATAAAATCAATGCCATCCCGCGCTTTTTGGTATTCGATAAAAACGGAAAGATCGTAACAGTTGATTCACCACGTCCTTCAGATCCGAAACTAAAACAACTCTTATTGGCTGAAGCCGCAAAATAAAGGTTAGAGGTTGCTGATGGGTATTCGTATCCGTTGGCGCCTCTTTTCATTCCCCCCATTTGATCATATATCCATGAAAAGAATATATAGGGCTTCTTTTTGCCTGTTGTTTTGCCTGTTCAGCATCAGTGCCCTTGCCCAAAGCAAAGCTGATGCCCTGATAAAGCAGCTCAACCTGATGTTCAAGCATAAGAATGCCGATACGTTGCAAAGTTCGCTGAGTGCCGATTTCTCTATCGCCGCCTATACCATGCCCTACGCCCAAAAGCTATTGGAAACCATTGTGGCGCATTACCCTTGCGATTCGGTGCAGCTGCAAAGCGAAGGCAAACAAGACAAACTCATCAGGCTCAACGTCATTCCTTACAACAAGGGAAAAGCAGACAAGGCGCAGGTTTATATGGTAGATGAGCAATACAAGCTCTGTTACGCGGCTCCTTTCGATGCCTTGTATGGCATGAACCGCGATCAGGTTTCGAAACTTCGCGCCAAAATACCCTTCGAATTAGACAATGGCTCCATCATTTTAAGCATCAGGCTTAATAACCAGACAAAACCACTAAAAATGCTGTTCGATACCGGTGCGGATGGCATGGCCATTACCAAAGCCAAAGCCGATTCCTTGGGCATTAAGGCCAACAGGTCGCAAAATGCCTCGGTGGTTGGGGGCAACCTCCAAATTGTGGTTTCGGAAGGCAATACCGTGATGCTGGATACTTTTGTCTTTAAAAACCAAAGTATTGCGCTCTTCCCCGAAGTAAAAGGCAACTACGACGGCATTATAGGCAATGCCATGGCCAAAAGATACATCACCCACGTTGATTTTGACAAAAAAGAGCTTTCGCTTTACGATTTTGGCGATTACCAATACCGCGATAAAGGCATTTCGGTGCCTGTAACCCTACCCAATGGCCTATTCATCATTACCGGGGTACTGGGTGTAGGCAACGGCCCGCTAGCCGAAGGCAATTTTGTATTCGATACCGGAGCAGCCTATAGTCTGATCTGTTTCAGGCCTTTCGTAAAACAGCACAAGCTCTTGGTCAATGGCTTTAAATCGGAGTATCACGGCTCTACCACCAGTATGGGCATCACTACCCCTACCTATAGCGGCAGGGCAGCATCTTTTGCTTTCAGGAATATGCCCAAGCTCTTGAACTATCCCGTAACATTGATGGCTGGTGGCGGACAAAGCGAAAACTGGAACCCGGGGTTTGACGGCTCTATCGGTGTACGCACCATTAGCCGTTACAATTTTACCATTAACATGCAGGCCAAAGAAATCCACTTTGTGCCTAACAGCTCCATTAATCATCCCTATGATTTTGTTTTGGGCAACTACCTATTCGGTTTTGACAATGCCGGTGGCCTCAGCGTATTGGCCATCGTTAAGCCCACAGAAAATGCCACCTTGCAGGTTAAGCAACGTATTTATGCCATCAACGGCGTTTCGGCGAGTATTTTGTTGAACAATGCCAAGCAATTGGAAGCCTTGCTCGCACTTCAAGCTGGAAGCCCGATCAGTTTAAATATCAATGCTAGCGACCCCAAGCAGACGATCATCTTGAACAAATAGGCTAATCTTTAAGCTTAGGATTTTGCTTATCGGGATCTTGAGGTCTTGAGCGGTTGCCATGTCCATCGGTTTGTGTTGAACTGCCATAGCCTACCGGTCTGCTGCCAGAAAGATGCTCGTGCTCATGCGAGCGATTAAGTGCATCGGGTACTTGCTCTTCTGTTTTGGGCAATTTTTTCTTTGGCTTTTCCATCATTATAGGCCAACATGACTTGATGCATGTTGGCTTTTTACAAAGGAGCGAAAAGGCCAAAATGTTTTGTTTTTTTTATAAACAAGAAACAGGCTGTACCAATGCTTTAATTTGTGTGGCATCAATTTGGTTAAAATCGGCAACCGTAGCATCGGTTAAGGGCGCCAATTCGGCCTCGCTGTGCGTGGTGGTTACACCAATTACACGCATGCCCGCACTTTTGGCCGATTGGATGCCAGAAAAGGAATCTTCAAAAACCACGCAGTTACCCACATCAACGCCTAAACGAGCAGCAGTTTTGAGGTAAATTTCTGGGTGTGGTTTAGAATGGGTAACATGCGAAGCATTGGAAATGATATCGAAATAAGGCGTAACCCCCGCCATTTCGAGTACAACGGCCACATTTTCACTGGGCGACGAGGTGGCAATGGCAATTTTGATTCCGGCATCTAACAGCGATTCGACAAAGGTTTTAAAGCCCAATACAATCTGCCCTTCGCACTTGTATTTTTCCAAGATCCCTTCCCCAACTTTTTCGAGGTGCGTAGCCAACTGCTCTTCGCTTAAAGGTCCGCCAAACACCATGTTCAAAGTATCTTTTCCCATCCGCCCAAAAACATAATGGTTCAGTTGTTCTTCGTTTAAAACAATTTGGTGCGAGGCGAAAAAAGCTTGCCACGTAGCGGTTATTAAAGGATTGCTGTCTACAATTACGCCGTCCATATCAAAGATAACGGCAATTTCAGGTTGATTATTCATGTGTGTTTTTATTTTAAAATGCAATAATTTGCAATATTTACACACAAAAATAGCAAAATACAGCATTAAAATTGCAATAAATTTGCAATTATTTTTATTAATATTGCATGATTATGCAAAGTTTAAGCAAAGAGGAACGCCAACAATTGATACTGGAACAGGTTTCTGATGTCCGCAAGGTCGATATGAAATCGCTGAGCCAAAAACTTGCGGTTTCAACCGATACCATCAGAAGGGATATCAAGGAACTGGCCGATCAGGGTTTGCTGAAAGCTACGCGAGGCGGTGCCATTGCACACTCGCCTATCCCCATCCATTTCCGCGACCGCGAAAAATACGACGTAAGTGGCAAACAGCAAATTGCGCTAAAAGCACTTTCGCAACTTAAGGATGGCCAAGTGGTGCTGTTCGATGGCGGCACTTCTACGCTTGCCATTGCCATGAACCTGCCCAAGGAACTCCAGATTACGGTGGTAACCAATAGCTTTCCGGTAGCCAATGTACTGGAAGACCATCCCAATGTAGAAGTGATTTTTGCGGGCGGGCGCTTATCAAAATTCGGCTTCAACACCTCCGGACCCGAAACCATGCAGGCTTTTGAAAGCATCAGGGCTGATATCTGCTTTTTGTCCATCTATAGCATCCATGCCGAAGTAGGCATTACCACCCGACATTACGAAGACGCCCTGATGAAAAAAACAATGGTGGGCACTTCTAAACGGATTATTGGCTTAGCTACCTTAAACAAGATGAATACGGCAGAAGCTTTTTACATTTGTCCGGTTACCGATTTGGACATGCTTATTACCGATGCCACCGACAGACAAGAAGAGTTATTACTCAGTTTCAAGAAAAAAGGAATTGAAGTAATCTAATTATTGGCTGATTTTGATCAACCAACAGGCCTTAACGCTGGCGCAATTTCTTGTTATAAGCTTCTTGTAACTCAGCTAGTGTTTGGCCGTAGCCTTTCCTATCGATAAAGGCACTTGGGTTATAAGCATCGCCTGGTTTGTGCTTACTGTGCAGGTTAAATTGGCTCGCATGCGAAGAAAGCCAGATATCAAAAGTTAGCTTTTTGAGCGAATTTAAAGTGTAGGCGTAGTCTTTAGCAATACTTGGATAAGCTTTTACTTCCGAGAATTTTTTGTCGGTTACAATGCTTGGCATATTGGCGATTAGTACGCGATAGTTTTTCGCTTTATCCTTTACATTAAATAAAAAGCTACATGAGCCTTTGGTATGCCCCGGATGATGCAACATTGTAACTTGCATACCTCCCAGTTCAATTACATCGTTATTGTGCAGCAACCGATCGGCTTTAACCGGTGCAAAAGTCATTTTTCCATTGCCAAAAGCATAATCAGAACGGCCTCCGTCGGCCATTACCGCAGCATCTTTATCATCGATCATCATTTGAGCGCCTGTCATTTTCTTGATGGTCGCCATGGCTCCCAAATGGTCGAAATGGGCCTGTGTGGTCAACAAAATCTTAATATCGGCGAACTTAAAGCCCAACGCTTCTACATTGGCCTTGAGCTGACTAGCTGATGATGCCAATCCAGTATTGATCAAAATATGTCCTTTTGGTGTGGTAATCAGGTAGCAGGCCAAATCGTAGGTGCCTACATAATAGAGATTGCCTACGATCTGAAAAGGCTGATAAGGCTTAGCCCAGTCGGGGTCGCCACCAGTGGGCTCTTGTACTTGTTGAGCAGTTACAGAAAAACAGGCCAGCAACAAGACGATGGCCAATAAAGCGGTTTTGAAAGAGTTCTTGAACATATACGGAAATGATAACGAAGATAAGTCTTATTTAATATCAAACGAACTTAATTATCGCCATCTGCATCAATAAGACATCGTACTAGCCAAATACCGTGGCCTTAAATTCAAAATCGGTAATATGGCCTGTATCTTCCTCATGTTTAGCTCTTACCTGTTCCATTTCCTGCCAACTTACCCATCCGGTAAGCCTTTTATTGTCGTCGTAACAAATGGCCCTATAAATACAACCAGGCCTTGGATGATTATCAAATTGTCCCGTTATCTTTTTCAGCGTTTTTGCAACATAAAGATTTTGCTTGAGTTGCATCGGTTTTTTGCCAACGTTTGGTTGGCTTCTTTTCTTTGGTGCCATGGCTATTTGAATAATTTATTAAAAGGCAAGGTAACGCGCACCCCAAATTCGTTTCTGTCCCAGAACTTGTTGGTCGCATCCAAGCTGTTAAAGCTGTCCAGCGACACAAAATAAGCTTCCAGGTTCAACGTCGATTTTTCTTTCTTCTGATCTTTAAAAGAGAACATCATTCCCAACCCGGTATCTAAATAGCCTCGTTTATCCTTGGGCTTGTAAAACGACGGAAAGAAATGGAGCGCGATATTGCCACCGTTGAAAATATGGTAGAGGTTAGAAAAAACACTCAATTGCTGATAATCGGCTATTTTATCTGGCTCGGTATAGGCGGTGTATTTTTTTGTCGCTTTTCGGGTAACGTCGCCAGCGGTATTTTTATATACTGATTCCTGCGAAATTTCCTGGGTAGACAACAGGGAAAGGTTATTGTCTTTCATCCATTGCACACCTAAATTCGCCATCCATGCCTTTTTGGTCAGGTTGTCCTGATCATAAAAGTTTAGGGCAAACCCAAATTTATAGGTAGGCAGGTTCGGGTTTTGCAACTGGTCGGCAAATGGCTTTGTACTATCAAAGGTATAGTAATCTACCTTACCGGCTCCAGCCGTTAAAGTCACCCAAAAGAGCTTAAACTCGGCAAATTGATAGTCGTTTTGCAACTTGGCTCTTTTTTCGTTAGCTAAAGTACGCTGTTGCATGCGATATTTGATAATCAATCCCCTACTATTCGCCGATACTACGCCCAACGAATCGATTTGAAAATTAACCGTTTCTAGACTTTTTCTCATTTTGGGCAATTCGGCAATAATCTTTTGGCTTTCTACATAAGCTTTTTCTTTATTCTCGTAGGTTTCCGTAGCATTGTTGATGGTTTTGTCTAGGGCTTTTAATTGCAATTCTTTGGCCGTTACTTGCGCATTGGTGCGTGTGATCTGCTCTTGCAGGGCTGTTTGCCTTGTGGCTATTTTTGCTATTTCATTGGTATAGGCTTTTACGGCATTGCTTTCGGCTTCGGTGATGATATTCATATCCGCTGTGTACTTTGCATCGTTGGCTCCGAATTCAGCTGGATTATCTTTTCCAAACCTAAAATTGTATTCTACATTAATGCCCGCGCTGGTGTTGAGCTTGGTATTTTTAAAAACCGTGGCAAAATTGCCATCCACCAGACTTCCTTGTGCTGCAATAGACAGAAAGCTCATCCTTCCGCTTTTTGCAGCAATAGGCAATGTTCCTTTAAAAGAAAGCGAGGCATTTAAAGGGTCTAAACTGGCATAACTGCCAATGGTACCGCCATTGCCATCGGCCCCTACCAAGGTGCTGTAGGATCCATTAAGCGAGGCCTTCCATTTATCAGGGATAACCAGCTTTTTGTTTACGCTATCTTTATAATCTTGGGCATAAAGACTACAAGAAAAAAACAACAGGCCAAGAAAAACAACAATGGCACGAATAGGCACAACCTGGTTGTAATGAGCGAGATAAGACAAGGAAATCATCTTTTGAGCATTTAGATACTTAAAGCTAAGTATAAAAAAGAACATTTAGCTGATTGTAAAAAACAAGAACATTTGGAATTAGACAGTACGGAACGATATATTATTACGTACAATAAACTCTATAAACAATTACCTTCTCTTTAGCTAATTTGCGTACCATTAAGCATAGCCGACTGAAGCTGGCCAATCTTTTTAAGGTAATCGCTAAATCCATCAAATGCACTGATACGCGAAGTGCTAATGATTTCATAAACACCAGTTGCAGAGTGTAGGGTATACTGAGAATATAAGCAGATCGGAATTTTTCTGTTATTGCCGAATCGGCGATCCGGGCCTCCTTTTTTATTAACATACTTCCAGGTGTAGTCTACAATCCTTGCGTCACTGGCCACAATTCCGTCCTCGATAAATTGAGTTAAATTGTTTTCTATGTTAAGGTTTTTATAAAACACAGCTGCAAATTTATTTCCCCTTCTAACCAATAAACGCTCTGGCAGAAAGAATAACTGGGTGTTCCTTAACTTGATATAGGGGATTTGTACATTGGTCTTGAAATACCTAATCGGCATTTTGTGTGCAGAAACTTCGCCGATAGACACCCTATTGACGAGTCTTCCTGCACCAGCGTTTCGTTTCCAGTCGTAGTTTCGCTGCGCATGTAGATATTGCCATTTTCTTCTGGACGAATTAAAATCCGCAAAATTGGTTGTAAACGCCTTATAGATACTTGACATCTGATCATCCATTTCATAATTGAGCTCCATCCCAAATCTTCTTTTATCCTGCTTTGCCAGGAAAAAAAGAACTGGCAAAAAAACCAAAAACCCAGTGGCAAGCATCCAATTATAATAGGGATTAGTAGAATATGTTTCTGTTCTCGTAAGTCTTTCATCATTAACAACACTGCTCCTAGCCAATTTTTTGGAAACATAACCAACCGAATCGTGAAATTGGATTTTGAACCATTTTTTATTGGATTCAGCCAACAATGTAAATTCTTCACCATCTTTGGCGGTTCTCAGGACAGGCGAATTGGCATCAGGATTGGTGCGGATATTGGACCCTACATAAGAATCAATAATAGCCACCTTCCTTTCTCCACCCGGCTGAATAACGATCTCGCGCTCACGGAAAGAATTGGCAGACAATAAAATGAAGAAAGCAATCATGGGCACGATACCCAGCCAAGTAAACAAGGAGATTTTTGCAGCCTTTTCACTCAGCTCATCAATGAAAGCCTTGGAATCCACATCGGTTAATTGATCAATTGGTGCCGAGGTTATGGTATGAATCGTCGGATCGATTATTGGCAAGGGCTGACGATGGTTAGGTTGATACTGAGCTCTACCAATCTTTTTTCTGTAATAAATACCATTCGCTCCAATAGTCACATAGGTTCCTCTTGGACCTGAGGTGATCCTAGCGCCCTTGATGCCTGTTGAATAGCTGATGCCACTACCTGAAAAATTGACCCTTATGGACCCCAGTTTTATTGATTTTCTGAATATTAATCCCATTTGATGATATTTATGGGCTAACTTCGAAAATTATCGGTCAAACAAAATACGGTTTTCCGTAACTCAACGATGGCGTTTGTCAGCTAAGCAAGATAGAAAATTGGCTAAAAATGAAAAAACTCTCAAGATATCTTGAAAGTTCTTATTGGAACATCTATTTCCTTAACTGACGGCAGAACTGACGACAAAAACAAAAAACCGTCTTCACGCATACGTAAAGACGGTTTTGGGTGGAATACCGGGCTCGAACCGGCGACCTCCTGAACCACAATCAGGCGCTCTAACCAACTGAGCTAAAACCACCGTGTTTTTTCGAGCTACAAAAGTACTATTTTATTGCTTCCTGTCAAATATTTTTGAAAAATACTGCAAAATTTGATTTAAACAACTAATTGGCAACGAATTAAAGTATTAGTGCAGCTTTCGGTTGGCAGTTATCAGTTGGCGATTTTCAGTTAACAGTATTTGGTCAAAATACGTCAGAACTTTCAACCTTTCAACAACAAATCAGTTTTCAGTTAACAATTGGCAGTCAACAGCAATTAAACAATGACACCTCGAACTTTCCAACATTACAACTTTCCAACCTTTCAACAACAAATCAGTTTTCAGTTAACAATAGGCTAAACAATGACACCTCGAACTTTCCAACATTAGAACCTTTCAACATTACAACGCAACAGCAATTCAACAATCGAACAATCTCTTTCTAGCCTAGCTAAAATAAGCCTTCATCTCCTCATTAATCTCCTTACGCATATCGGCAAGCCTGATGGCATACTGATGCAGCTGCTTGTCTTCTTCGGTTTTGGGTACCCACTCGGGCACCGGCACCGTTTTGCCTTCATCGTCAATGGCCGCAAATACAATGATACAATGGGTAGCTTTGGTTTCGGCCTTGGTTTTTGGATTAATGGCATTGATATCGACACTAATGTGCATGCTGGTTCGACCTGTATAAATGATCCTGGCATTCACTTCTACAATTTCGCCGATCAGGATGGGATTAACAAAGCGAATACCGCCTACGTATACCGTTACGCAATAGCGGCTGCTCCAATTCACGGCACAGGTATAAGCGGCCTGGTCTATCCACTTCATTACGGCACCGCCATGCACCTTGCCACCAAAATTCACGTCGCCGGGCTCGGTTAAAAACCGAAAAGTAACTGCATTTTTCTCCATAATCTTTTATTTTGTTGCGTTTTACCAACATTTCAAAGGCTAAACTAACCGTAATTCCTATATTTGGGCACTTTGAACAGCACTAATTTAATGCAATTAAGCGGCATTGAAACTTAACTGGCTAAAAAATAAAGCTTACCAAACTGAATGATAGAAATTTACACAGACGGCGCTGCAAGTGGCAACCCAGGTCCGGGAGGTTACGGCGTAATCTTACGCTCGGGCACCCACTATAAAGAACTTAGTGGCGGTTTTAGGCTAACCACCAACAACCGTATGGAACTGCTGGCTGTTATTGTAGGTTTAAAAGCGCTGAAAAGTCCGGGGCAACAGGTCATGATTTTCTCCGACTCCAAATATGTAGTCGATTCGGTAGAAAAAGGCTGGGTTTTTGGCTGGGTAAAGAAAAGCTTTCAGGGCAAAAAGAACAAGGACCTTTGGATTCAGTACCTCGCCCTGCACAAACTTCATCAGGTTAAGTTTACCTGGATCAAAGGCCACAACGAACATCCCGAAAACGAGCGTTGCGACCGCTTGGCCGTAGCGGCCTCGCAAAACAAAAGTGCAATGGGCATCGACGCTTTTTTTGAAGCCGAGCGCAACAGCACTTCGCTACTTTAAAATTATTGATTAATTTCAACGGCAAATCTAACTCGCTCATATGTTTGCCTACTGGAACGACTATTACTATATAGCTGTTATTTTACAAGTCTTGGCTATTATCCATGCCCTTAAAACTGGCCGTGGAAACTGGCTCTATCTTTTGATATTCCTGCCAGGAATTGGCTTTGTCATCTACTTTGCCATGGAGCTGTTGCCCGAAATTACCAATGGCAACTTTTCTAAAGGCCTAAAAAAATACTTCTTTCCCAACCAAGAGGTTAACGAATGGCAAAGAAAAGTACAGATTGCCGATAGCATTACCAACAAACTCGGCCTCTCTAACGCCTATGCCAATCAGAAGCAATATGGCAAAGCGATCGAACTTTCCCAAAGTTGCCTGCAGGGCCATTACAGCGACGACCCGGCCATCCTGTTGCAACTGGCCAGACAGTATTTCTATAACGGACAATACAAAGAGAGCTTAACCTATTTTGATCAGCTTTACGCCAAAAACACAGCCAGAATAAGCATGGTGGAAGACGAATTGCTTTATGTACGCGCGCAGGAAGGCAATGGTGAAAACGAGTTGGCCGATAAAGGCTATCAACGTGTCATCCGCAACCATCATTCTTTGGAGGCACGCTATTATTATGGCCAGTTTTTAAAGAAACAGAGCCGAAAAGAAGATGCCCGAGAACAGTTTCAGGCGGTGAGAAGCGAAATCAGGCTCTTGCCTCGATACCTCCGCAAAAGAAACGCAGGCTGGCTGAGCAAATCGATCAGGGAACTCTTATCCCTAAAATAAGCCACAAAAAAGCCGTGCTCTGATTGAACACGGCTTTTTATTTTTTTGCGACTATTTTATAGAGACAGGAACCGAAATTTTGTCCCAATCCATAGAAAATCCTTTGCTGGTAATCTTGTATTCCAATCTTTCTTGGGTAGCACTCAAGGCTTTTGTTTTTACATCAACCCTTAACTGGTCTTGCGCTTCCTGATATTTAAAAGCACCCCACTGCTTGGCTTCTTTGTTAAAAATGGCCGTCCAGGTACCGCTTGCTTTCGGAATTAAAAAGAAACTATAGGTTCCGGCAGGCAGGGTTTTGCCCTCAACCTTGATGTCTTTATCGGTTTGGAAGGTGGTGGCTTCGTTTGCGCCCGCACGCCAAACCTTATCGTAGGCTTCTAGTCCGCCCCAAATTTTACGGCCCTTTACCGACGGGCTACTGTAGTTAATGGTGATGGTTGCATCTTTGATTTTGCCTGTTGCTGATGCCTTTGGGCTCGCCGGCTTGGTGTCTTGCGCCATAACGTTTGCCGAAATGAAAACCGCAAGAAGCACCGGAATTGATTTAAGGATTGATTTCATATTTTTTTCCAATAGTTTTAATAACGAATTTAACATTTAGAACCAGGAATTAATATAGCCTAAACTGGCTAATTTCACCTTTGTTAATCGATATCCCCTATTATGCCCAACTGCTCCAGTTTTGCTGCCGTATTTTGACCTTCCAGCGGCTTTACTGGCGAATGTTCGGCCATAAGCGCTTCGGCCATTTGCACCATTTTAGGCGATCCGATAAAAATAGCCGTACGTTGGTGCAATTCGGTCGGTTCGATATCGAGGATTCGGTTCAATCCGTCAGAAGCTACGCCCCCAGCCTGCTCAATAATAAAGGCCATCGGATTGCACTCGTACAACAGCCGTAACTTGCCATTTGGCGAGGCCGCCGTAGTGGGATAGATATAAATACCACCCTTGATCAAGTTACGGTGAATATCGGCAACCATAGAACCAATATAGCGTGAGGTATATGGCCTGCGTGTAGCCAAGTCTTCTACCTGCGCATATTTCAAATATTTTTTAACGCCATCGGGAAAATGTACGTAGTTGCCCTCGTTAATTGAATAAATCACGCCATCTTTCGGAATTTTCATGTTCGGATGCGACAAGCAGAACTCGCCGATGGATGGATCTAAAGTAAAGCCATTAACGCCTTTGCCCGTGGTATACACCATCATGGTAGATGAACCATAGATAACATAACCTGCAGCCACCTGCTCGGTTCCCTTTTGCAATACGTCGCTGATGGTGGCATCGCCTTCTACCGATTTCCGGCGATATACCGAAAAAATCGTCCCTACAGCCACATTACAATCGATGTTTGAAGAACCATCCAAAGGATCGATACAGATAATGTATTTGGCATTTTTAGAAACCGGCGAATCGATGGGCACAAAGTCGTCTTCCTCTTCTGTAGCCACAATACAGCACTCGCCTCCGCTAGTTAAAGCCGAAATAAATTGCTCATTGGCATACACATCCAACTTTTTTTGACCTTCGCCCTGGATGTTCATCGTACCTGCATCGCCCAGGATATCTACCAGACCGGCTTTGTTCACTTCACGGTTCACGATTTTAGCCGCAATGCCGATATCTCTCAACAACCTCGAAAGTTCACCCTTGGCGTAAGGAAAATCAGCCTGTTTTTCAATTATAAATTGACCTAATGTTTTTATACCGGACATATTTAGCTTAGTGTATATTTTACGTTATCTAACTCCTAATTCTATGGCCTCTAAGGTATGGATTTTTTCTGCCGAAATACAAAAACGAATCAAAGTTCTCACCTTATGCCAACCATGTTTTCCGGCCGCACCAGGATTTATATGCAAACATTTGATTTTCTCATCATAGATAACTTTTAAAATATGTGAATGCCCAGTAATGAAAAGCATCGGAGGCTTAGTGTAAATCTCAGGCTTCACGAAAGACGAATACCGGCCTGGATAGCCACCAATATGGGTCATCCAAACGTCCACGTCTTCACATTTAAAACGCAAGTGCTCTGGGAATTCGTTCCTGATGGCTTTATCGTCGATATTGCCGTATACCCCGCGTAGGGGCTTAAAAGCGGCCAAAGCCTCAGCCACATCCGGACCAAAATCGCCGGCATGCCAAATCTCGTCGCAATCGGCAAAATACTTGAATACGGCTTCGTCTAGATAGCCATGGGTATCAGAAAGCAGACCTATTTTCTTCATCTCACGAAGTTAAGGAAAGTAATGCTATACCTCTGCTTTTTTCGCCACCTTAGGCACCTAAGTATTTCAGGGATTTTGTGTTAACCATACAAGGCACATAAGATTGTTCCATCAGAATGGAAACGGAGTTTTTTTTCAATGCCTCAGACACTCGCCTATCGCTTTTTAAATTTCTTCACCACCTTAGACACCTGAGCATCTTGGCCATTTTATGTTAACCATATAAGGCATATCAAATTCTTTCGTCAGAATGGAAATAGAGATTTCTTCAACGCTGTATGCACTTAAAGAATATTACACCTTACCACAGCCTATCGTTTTTAATATTTTTATTTCACCGCCTCAGGCACCTGAGCATCTTGGCCATTTTACGTTAGCCATATAAGGCACGTGAAATTCTTTCGTCAGAATGGAAATAGAGATTTCTTCAACGCTGTATGCACTTAAAGAATATTACATCTTACCACAGCCTATCTTTTTTAATATTTTTATTTCACCACCTCAGACACCTAAGCACCTTGGTCATTTTACGTTAGCCATATAAGGCATGTGAAATTCTTTCGTCAGAATGGAAACGGAGACTTCTTCAACGCTGTATGCACTTAAAGAATATACACCTTACCACGGCCTATCTTTTTTAATATTTTTATTTCACCACCTTAGGCACCTGAGCATATTAGGCACTTCAGTTAACCACATAAAGCATACATAAGCACATGGTTTTATTTTTATAACTTCTTAATTAACCCACCTTAGCCTTTCTTAGGCGTCTTAGGCGGTAAAAACAAAACATCAATACGCCAAAAAGAAATCCTTCAACAAGGCCTGATAAGCTTGGGTATACACTTTTTCGGACTCGTAAATATAGAAATGCTCGCTCGCCGCTTCTCCTCCAGCCCTGCTTAAACACACAATACGCCTAAACTCGGGCTTGCGCTCATCAGAATGCAAATGGATTTGTTTGGCTAGGCTTAAGCCATGATTTTTTCCCTTTTCTACCAATAGTTGCGCTTGTTTAACAGGCAGGATAAACCAAAACAGTCCTTTTTCGCTTAACAAAGAGGCCACTTTGGCTAGCAGTTGATCAAAAAAAACTTCATCGGTATGGCGTGCCAAACCTTTCTTTTCAGTCGCGTTTTTCAGGTCGTTCACAAAATATGGGGGATTAGAAACAATGAGATCAAACTGTTCAGCGCTGTCAAATTGCTCAATGGCCACCGCACTAACCCGAAGCCGATCTTTAAAAACCGAATTTTCGAAGTTCCGTTGTGCGGTACCAGCTGCCACTTCGTCTATTTCTACGGCATGTACCTCAGCCTGACCAAACCGCTGGGCCAACATCAGGGCAATCACACCAGTTCCCGTCCCAATATCCAAAATACGTTTGGGTGTTTCACTTTGGGATAACACAGCTAGTAGCACGCCATCGGTATTGATTTTCATGGCGCAACCACTTTGGTCTACTTCGAACTGCTTGAACCTAAACACACTCATTTTTCATAAAGTTCTAAGGGCAAACCATCTGGATCGGCAAAAAAGGTAAATTTCCTGCCGGTAAACTCATCAATCCTTATCGGCTCGGTTACAATCCCCTTAGCATTTAGTTCAGCAGCTGTTTTTTGCACATCGTCTACCTCAAAAGCCAAATGCCTCAAACCCGCCGCTTCTGGTCGCGAAGGCCGGACAGGCGGATTTTCAAACGAAAAAAGCTCCAGCTGATAAATTCCGTTTACAGCCAAGTCCAACTTGTACGATTTTCTTTCTTCGCGGTAAACTTCGGCCAATACTTCAAAGCCCAGCTGGTTCACGTAAAAGTATTTAGAACGTTCGTAATCTGTACAAATAATGGCAATATGATGGATGCGGTTAAACATGTCTGGTTAATGCTGAATGAATGAATTATTAGATGAGCGAATTTATTGAACTTTAAGATGACAAATTTGCGCATTCTATCCTTCAAATTGAATGATTTTTTCATTAAAAAACGCTAAATTTGCGGCATCAAAAATAAAGCATGATTCATTTCTTTTTAAGTCAATCCGACACGATTTTTGTTTTACAAACAGCACAATCGCTCCTTTCAACTGATGTTCCTAAATTAGAATGGCTTTTCGGCGATGCCAAACTGCAACAAGAAACCGTACTTAACGGCGCTTTTGTTGGCCCGCGCGCTGCCATGATTACCCCTTGGAGCACCAACGCCGTTGAAATTACCCAGAACATGGGCATTGAGGGCATTATCAGGATTGAAGAATTTAAAAAGGTAGATGCCGGTTTTGCCGACTTCGACCCCATGCTTTCGCAAAAATACGATCAGCTTGGCCAAGATATCTACACCATCAATATCCAACCCGAGCCCATCTTGGAGATTACCGATATTGCTGCCTACAACAAACAGGAAGGCCTTTCTTTAAGCGACGAGGAGGTTGAGTATTTAAATTCGCTTGCCAAAAAACTAGGCAGGGCACTAACCGATTCTGAAGTATTCGGCTTCTCGCAAGTCAATTCAGAGCACTGCCGCCATAAAATATTTAACGGAAAATTTGTGATCGATGGCGTAGAACAGCCAACCTCGCTGTTTAAGCTGATCCGCAAAACTTCCGAAGAAAACCCGAACGATATTGTTTCGGCCTACAAAGACAATGTGGCTTTTATTAAAGGCCCAGTTGTACAGCAATTTGCACCTAAACGTGCCGACGAACCCGATTATTACGCGACCAGCGATTTCGAATCGGTTATTTCGTTAAAAGCCGAAACCCACAACTTCCCAACTACGGTTGAGCCTTTCAATGGCGCGGCAACCGGTTCGGGAGGCGAAATCAGAGACAGGTTGGCTGGCGGACAGGGTTCATTGCCTTTGGCCGGAACCGCCGTTTACATGACTGCCTTTTCGCGATTGGAAGAAAATCGTCCCTGGGAAAAAGCCGTTGAAGCAAGACAATGGCTGTATCAAACGCCAATGGACATCTTGATCAAGGCTTCAAACGGCGCCAGCGATTTCGGCAACAAATTTGGCCAGCCCCTCATTACCGGTTCGGTACTTACTTTCGAGCATGAAGAAGATGCCCGCAAACTAGGTTTCGACAAAGTAATCATGCTAGCAGGTGGCATTGGCTACGGCAAAGCCAGTCAGGCGAAGAAACAAAAACCATCAACCGGCGACAACATCGTTGTGTTGGGTGGCGAAAACTATAGGATTGGGATGGGCGGTGCCGCCGTATCTTCGGCCGATACCGGCGCCCATGGAAGCGGCATCGAACTGAATGCCATCCAACGTTCTAATCCCGAAATGCAAAAAAGAGCGGCCAATGCCGTTCGTGCCATGGTTGAAAGCGATAACAACCTCATTATTTCTATCCACGACCACGGCGCTGGCGGTCACCTGAACTGTTTGTCGGAATTGGTGGAAGAAACCGGTGGCAAAATAGATTTAGACAAATTGCCAGTTGGCGACCCTACCCTTTCGGCCAAAGAAATCATCGGCAACGAATCTCAAGAAAGAATGGGATTGGTTATCAGCGAGGAGCATACCCAAACGCTACAAAAAATCGCCGACCGCGAACGTTCGCCTATGTACACCGTGGGTAAGGTAACCGGCGACCATCGTTTTACTTTCCAATCGGCCAGCACCGGCATCAAGCCAATGGACCTCGAACTGAAAGACATGTTCGGCAGTTCGCCCAAAATGGTGATGGAAGACCAAAAAGTAGACAGAAAATACAGCGACCTTACTTATAACGATTCGCAAATTGCTACTTATTTAGAACAAGTGTTGCAACTAGAGGCCGTGGCTTCGAAAGATTGGTTAACCAACAAAGTAGACAGGTGCGTGGGTGGCCGCGTGGCCAAACAGCAATGTACAGGTCCGTTGCAATTGCCTTTAAACAACTGTGGCGTAATGGCCTTAGATTACCAAGGCAAGGAAGGTATCGCCACTTCGGTAGGCCACTCGCCTCTTTCGGCTTTGATTGATGCAGGCGCAGGCAGCAGAAATGCCATTGCCGAATCGCTTTCAAACATTGTTTGGGCACCGCTTAAAGACGGCTTGAAAAGTGTTTCGCTTTCGGCCAACTGGATGTGGGCCTGTAAAAACGAGGGCGAAGATGCCCGTTTGTACGAAGCCGTAAAAGCTTGTTCCGATTTTGCCATCGAATTGCAGATCAACATCCCAACCGGAAAAGATTCGCTGTCGATGAAACAGAAATACAAAGATGGCGATGTAATTGCTCCGGGAACCGTGATTATTTCGGCCGCGGGCAACTGCAACGACATCACCAAAGTAGTAGAGCCTGTTTTGCAAAAAGACGGTGGCGCTATCTATTATATCAACCTTTCTAATGATGCTTATCACTTGGGAGGTTCTTCTTTCGCGCAGATTCTCAATAAAATCGGCACTTCGGCGCCTGATGTTAAAGATGCCGCACAGTTCAGCAATGCTTTCAATACCATCCAGCAACTCATTAAGGAAGATAAAATCCAGGCCGGCCACGATATTGGCAGCGGAGGCTTGATTACTACCCTGTTAGAGCTTTGCTTTGCCGACCGCAATTTGGGCGCAACTATTGATTTAACCGCTTTAGGCGAAGCAGACAACACCAAAGTGCTTTTTGCAGAAAACATCGGTTTGGTATTTCAGGCAACAGCCGATGCAGAAGCCTTGTTAAAAGCTAATGGCGTAACCTATCATAAAATTGGCGAAGTAAGCAACGAAGCCACCTTGAAATTGGCCAACCAGGGCACCAACTTTAGTTTTGACATCGACCATCTGCGCGATGTATGGTTCAAGACTTCTTACCTTTTAGACCAAAAGCAAAGCGGTGCTCAAAAAGCAAAAGAGCGTTTTGACAATTATAAAAACCAGCCTTTAACATACAGTTTCCCTACACAGTTTACGGGCAAAAAACCAGTAATCGATTCGAGCAAGCCACGTCCGAAAGCGGCAGTTATCCGCGAAAAAGGCAGCAACTCTGAGCGCGAATTGGCCAATGCGATGTATTTGGCAGGTTTCGACGTAAAAGATGTACACATGACCGACCTGATTTCGGGTAGGGAAACCCTGGAAGACATCCAGTTTATTGGTGCCGTTGGCGGTTTTTCTAACTCCGATGTTTTGGGTTCGGCTAAGGGCTGGGCTGGCGCATTCATGTATAATGAAAAGGCAAGAGTGGCTTTGGCCAACTTCTTTAATCGCCAAGACACGCTTTCGGTAGGTATTTGCAACGGTTGCCAGCTTTTCATAGAATTGGGCTTAATCAACAGCAACCATAGCGAAAAGCCAAAAATGCTACATAACGAAAGCCATAAGCACGAAAGCATCTTTACCTCTTTAACCATACAGGAGAACAACTCGGTGATGCTTTCTTCATTGGCCGGCAGTACTTTGGGCGTGTGGGTATCGCACGGCGAAGGTCGCTTCCAATTGCCCTACGAAGAATCCAAATACCGTATCGTATCTAAATATGGCTACGAAAGCTATCCGGCAAACCCTAATGGCTCCGACTACAACACGGCCATGCTTTGCGACGAAACAGGTCGCCACTTGGTAATGATGCCGCACATTGAGCGTTCTTTGTTCCAATGGCACTGGGCTAACTATCCAAAAGGACGCCAAGATGAGGTTTCGCCTTGGATGGAAGCCTTTGTAAACGCCAGACAATGGATTGAACAACAAGGCCAATAAGCAACAAAATACCAAAAGCTATCTCCAAAAGAGGTAGCTTTTTTGTTGGCAGACCACCGCACAGGCCATAAGGAGGCCAAGAATATCAAAAATTGCGATTTCACCTCTAAAATGGCTGTTATTTTAGCAATTATTTGTATGTTTGGGCATGTTCAAAATCATCAAACGATGAACAGCTTTGAACCAAACAAAGCCAAACCCTGCCAGGTTGCCGGCCCCAATCAGATATAGATTTTAGCATTTTTGCGCCAATTGTATACAGAACAAGTATGTGCGGGATAACAGGATTTATCGATCATACAGGAACCTTAACGGAGCAGCATCTCCGAAAAGCGTCTGCCTCCATCGCCCACCGTGGCGGAAATGGAAGCGGCTTTATAATCGATACCCAACCCCATTACACTTTGGCCTTGGCCAATGAGCGCTTGGCCACCATAGACCTAAGTCCTAAAAGCCAACAGCCGCTCACTTCTCACTGTGGCAATTACAGCATCACTTTTAACGGCACCATTTACAATTACCTCGAATTGAGGGAGGCCCTGATCAAATACGGCATTGCTTTTTCTACGCTAACCGACACCGAAGTAATCCTCGAAAGCTACAAGCGATGGGGCTACAAGGCATTCGAAAAACTCGACGGCTCCTTTGCCTTCGCCCTGCTCGATAGGAAGCAAAATCAGCTGTTGCTGGCCAAAGACGAAATCGGTGCCAAGCCCTTGTATTATTTCAAGCAAAAAGGCTGCTATGCCTTCGCCTCCGAAATCAGGGCTTTGCTCCAATACCCTATCATTGAAAAGGCAATCAGCCCAAATGCGCTGGCTACTTATTTCAGGTACGGCTATTTTATCGGCGAGGAAACCATTTACCAGCATATCTACAAGTTCAAGAAAGGCATTCTTACTACGATAGACATCCATAGCGGCAATAGTTACGATAGTCCGCTAACCATGCGCAAGCCTCCGCAGGCTGCAAATGAAACACAAAGCGAAGAAGAAATCCTGGCTAAAATTGAAGAATTGCTTACCGAATCTATTTTAAAAAGAAACGTGGCCGATGTACCTATAGGCTTATTGTTGAGCGGGGGCTACGATAGCGCTACAACAGCGGCCATTTTGCAGAAAAACCAAACCAAAAGGATCAAAACCTATACGCTTGGCTTTAAAGACGAAAAACTGGACGAAGTACCGCAGGCACGGAAAATAGCCGAACACCTCAAAACCAACCACCACGAGCTGTACCTCGATAAAAACCAGGCAAAAACGATCTTGAAAGAGCTGCCGGAAGTTTTTGACGAACCCATCGGCGATAGCGGTGCCATTCCTTTAATGTTTATCGCAGCGAATGTAAATAAAGAATACAAGGTATTGCTAAGTGCCGAAGGTGGCGACGAGCTTTTTGGTGGCTATCGGACTTATTCGCGTGCCTTGCAGTTTGAGCGGTTGCAAAAAAGAAAAATCCCGAAATTGGTTAAACAGTTCGTGTTGGGGATACTCAAAAAAACACGACCGCAATTAAAAGAAGTAATAGAGGCCGAAAACCTTTTGGCCAAATACCTCGAAATCAACGCCAGCTTTACGCATCACCAAATCAATAGGTTGCTCAATACCAGCAAAGCGCCTAGCAAAGGCATAGAACGCAAGGCACAAAACATCAAAGACCTGTTGATTTACGACCTGCACAACTACCTGCCCAATAATATTCTTTTTAAAAGCGAGCGTTGTTTTGCCCATTATGGCATAGACAACCGCGACGCCTTGCTCAAGACCGACCTTGTTGATTACTTGGCCACTTTGGATTCGAAATGGTTTATCAAAGACGGCGAACAGAAATACCTGCTCAAAAAAATCACCAATAAATACATACCGGCCTCTTACCTCAAAAAACCGCAGAAAGGCTTTGGCATTCCATTAGCCAACTGGCTTAAAACCTCTTTCAAGCCCCTGATAGAAACTTACCTCTCGGCCGAAAAACTAAACAGCCATGGTTTATTTAACCTGAAGGAAGTGCAAAAAATCAAAAACAACTTCTACACCAATGGTTCTGCCTACAATGCCCAAAAGGTTTGGCTGTTGCTGCAATTCCAAATGTGGCACGAAAGATGGGTGGCCTAAAATAAAAAAGGCGATGAAATATTCACCGCCTTTGGAGCGTGTTCGGAGCGTTACCTTTAATTATGGTGTGATGGTATAATTAATCGGCATATTGTAGCGTACCCTGACTGCTTGTTTGTTTTGTCGGCCGGCTTTCCACTTTGGCGATTTTTTAATTACGCGCATAGCTTCTTCATCGCAACCGCCACCAATACCCTTTACCAAATTTACGTTACTGATAGAACCGTCGGTTTCGACCACAAAACTTACATATACTTTTCCCTGAATGCCGTTTTCCTGCGCCATATAAGGATACCTTAGGTTTTTCTGGATGAATTTGGCCCAAGCAGTCATTCCACCCGGAAATTCTGGATACTCATCTACACCCGTTGCTTCGTACACCTTATTATCTACAGTGCCCTCCGTTGCAGTTCCACCACCCCCACCTGTATTCGTGCTTGGCTCAACCGCATTTACTTTTCCGGCAACACCATCTTGCGTTGTATTAGAAATGACAGCCTCTTGAACCTGTGCACTAGTTGGTGGCTCTTCAATAGTCTGCTCAACCATTTTAATGTTGGCGGTTAGCTTAACCGACTTAACAGGTGCCGGATCTTTAATAGGCTCGGCCTTTGCTGGTTCCTCTTTTTTCGGTTCCTCCTTCTTCATTTCATGGATGGGTTGTTGCGACAGTTCTACCGGAATAACCTTATCGGCTATTTCTTTAGGCTCGTGCTTAAACATTTTAGCATAAATCATGGGCCCTACAAACAGCATGGCAAACAAAGGCGCCACGATCATAAACGACCTGAACAAGATGCTTGCCGACTGCATCCTTAAGGCATAAGCACCATAATCCTTGTTTCTGTTGTTGAATACGAGAGCGAGCCACTCGCTGCCGTACAAATTTGATGAATTTTTGAACATAGCTTTTAGGTTTTCAACTATGATGTTAGTTGGTTTGATATTCCATAAAGCATTTGAAAATATTTTTTTTCCGCTATCAAACTTGTGAAGTTTGCGATAAGATTTGTGAAGTTTTAGAAACTCCGCAAATCTGTCTAAAAATATTTATCCACATCAAATCCCATCCATTTCTAGAAATTTTGAACAAAAAAATCAGATTTTAATAAAAATTAACATTTTTCATCACCAAAAAATCAATAATCATTGAAAAATCAGATTAAAAAATATATTTTTGAACAAAATTTTAAACAAATCCATGAAAAATCTAAGAACGATTGCTCTAAAAGAGGCGCAAACCAGAGTTTCGCCTGAAGTTAAAGCCCCTTCTACTAAAATTTCTGAATTTTTCGGCTCAAATGTTTTTGACAAGAAAAAAATGAAAGACTACTTGTCTAAAGAAGTTTTCGAAAAATTAATGGCCAGCATTGGCCAGGGAGAACTAATTAACCAAGAAGATGCCAATCAGATTGCTTTGGCAATGAAAACTTGGGCCATGGGCAAGGGTGCTACCCACTATACACACTGGTTTCAGCCATTAACTGGTTCAACCGCCGAAAAACACGATTCGTTTTTTGAGCCAAGTGGCGATGGTGCCATCGAAAAATTTGCAGGCAGCGCATTGGTTCAACAAGAGCCAGATGCATCGAGCTTCCCTAACGGCGGCATCCGCAACACTTTCGAGGCGCGTGGCTATACCGCCTGGGATCCTTCTTCGCCAGCATTCATCATGGAAAGCAAAGCCGGCAAAACCCTTTGTATTCCAACCGTATTTGTTTCTTACACCGGCGAAGCCTTAGACTATAAAGCTCCATTGTTAAAAGCATTGGCCGCTATGGATAAAGCCGCTGTTGACGTTTGTCAATATTTTGATAAAGGCATTACCAAGGTAAATGCTTCATTGGGTATCGAGCAAGAATATTTCTTGGTTGATTTAGCCCTATACAACGCCCGCCCTGACTTGGTATTGACAGGCCGTACCTTATTCGGACACATGTCGGCAAAAGGCCAACAACTCGAAGACCACTATTTCGGTTCTATTCCTGAGCGCGTATACGCTTACATGGTGGATTTCGAAAACGAAGCGCTTAAATTAGGCATTCCTCTAAAAACCCGCCACAACGAGGTTGCGCCTTCGCAATTTGAGTGCGCCCCTATTTACGAAGAAATCAACTTGGCTATCGACCATAACCAATTGTTAATGGATTTGATGGACAAAGTTGCCTTAAGACATAACTTTAAAGTATTGTTGCACGAAAAGCCTTATGCAGGCATCAACGGATCTGGCAAGCACAACAACTGGTCGCTGATTACCGATACCGGCAAAAACTTGTTGGCTCCGGGCAAAACGCCTAAAAACAACTTGATGTTCTTGACTTTCTTCGTGAATACCATTAAAGCTGTACACGAACATGCCGATTTGTTGAGAGCCAGCATTACTTCGGTAAGCAACGACCACCGTTTAGGTGCCAACGAAGCTCCTCCTGCAATCATTTCTATTTTCTTAGGTCAGCAATTAGACGAGATTTTAGATGAGATCGAGCACTCGCGCATCAGCAAAAAGGCCAAGGAAGACAATGGACTTTGGTTGGGCATTCCTAAAATCCCGCAAATTTCTTTAGACAATACCGACCGTAACCGTACTTCGCCTTTCGCCTTTACCGGCAACAAATTCGAATTGAGAGCGGTAGGTTCATCGGCCAACTCATCTGCCCCAATGACCGTTTTAAATGCGATTGTTGCAGACCAATTGACCAAGTTTAAGATTGATGTAGACAAATTGATCAAAAAAGGTGATAAAAAAGACGTGGCTTTGCTAACTGTGATCAAAAGATACATCAAAGAATCGAAAGACATCCGTTTCGAAGGCAATGGCTATAGCCAAGACTGGGCCGACGAAGCTGCCAAACGCGGGTTGTCGAACATCAAAACTACGCCAAAAGCTTTGGATGCTTATGTAAGCGATAAATCGACCGAACTGTTTGTTAAAACCAACATCTTCAGCAAACGCGAATTGCATGCCCGTCATGAGATTTTGTTGGAAAGTTTCTACAAAAAGCTGCAAATCGAAGCCAGGGTAATGGGCGAAGTAACCAACAGTCAGATTTTGCCTGCAGCTATCGCTTATCAAAACACCTTGATCGAAAACGCCAAAGGACTTAAAGAACTAGGTTTGAGCAAAGAAGCCATTGCTACGCCATTGGCCATCATCAACAAACTTTCTGAGCACATCGGCGTTGTTAAAACCAGCATCGATGCCATGCTTGAAGAGCGCAAGAAAACCAATACCATTGAAGACAGCCGCGACAAAGCCATCGGTTACGATGAAAAAGTTAAGGTTTACTTCGATACCATTCGTTACCATACGGATAAACTGGAGCAAATTGTTGACGATAGCATCTGGCCGTTGCCAAAATTCAGGGAATTACTCTTCTTAAAATAGAAACTTTACATTTAAGGTTAAAGCGCTCCGAAATCCGGGGTGCTTTTTTTGTTTCGCCATGCCAAAAAATCTTGGTTTTTCGCCTCTGCTCTTATCGCTTTGGCCTTTAGACTCTCGGGCCAAAATCCTATCTTTGCAACAACATGAGCGATAACAGGTATAACCAGCGTGGCGTTTCGGCCTCGAAAGAAGATGTGCACAATGCCATCAAAAACATCGACAAGGGAATTTTTCCGCAAGCATTCTGTAAAATCATTCCGGATATTTTAGGAAACGACGAAAACTACTGCAACATCATGCATGCCGATGGCGCGGGAACCAAGTCTTCGTTGGCTTATACCTACTGGAAAGAGACCGGCGATATTTCGGTTTGGAAAGGGATTGCCCAGGATGCCATCATCATGAACTTGGACGATTTGATCTGCGTAGGCGCTACCGACAACATCTTGTTATCTTCAACCATTGGTCGCAACAAAAATCTTATTCCTGGTGAAGTGATTGCGGCCATTATCAACGGAACCGAAGAAATTTTGGCCGAATTGCGTGAACTGGGCATTTCTATCTACTCAACTGGTGGCGAAACCGCTGATGTAGGCGATTTGGTTAGGACCATCATCGTCGATTCGACCGTAACCTGCCGCCTTAAACGTGATGACGTAATCAGCAATCATCATATCCAACCCGGCGATGTGATTGTTGGCTTGGCTTCTTACGGACAGGCCAGCTACGAAAGCGAATATAACGGTGGCATGGGTTCTAACGGATTGACTTCTGCCCGTCACGATGTATTCGAAAAATCGATAGCCAACAGCTACCCAGAAAGCTTTGATCCTGCCGTACCGATGGAGTTGGTATTTTCTGGTGGCAAAAAATTAACCGATTTGGTAGCCATTGATGAGCATAACAGCGTAACTGCCGGAAAACTGGTACTCTCTCCTACCCGTACTTATGCGCCGGTGCTTAAAAAAATACTGGACCAATACAGAAAAGACATTCACGGCTTGGTTCACTGCAGCGGTGGTGCACAAACCAAGGTATTGCATTTTATCAATAACGATGTACATGTGATTAAGGATCATCTGTTTCCTATTCCGCCTTTGTTTAAATTGATCCAAGAGCAATCGGGCACCGACTGGAAAGAGATGTACAAGGTATTTAACATGGGCCACCGTATGGAAATTTATGCGCCTGTGGCTATTGCTGAAGACCTGATTGCCATTTCGAAAAGCTTTAACATCGATGCCCAAATTATTGGCCGTGTAGAAAAAGGTGAGCAAAAACAGGTAACCTTAACCAGCGAAAAGGGAACTTTTATTTATAACTAATCCGCCACAAGCATATGAAAAAGCCCCGACAAAATCGGGGCTTTTTTTATTTCAATATCATCTCAGTGCTGTTGTTCATCATCTATTACAGATCGGCAAATACCGCAGCTGGCTAAATACATTTCAAACGAGAGGTTCGTTGGTGAAGAACACCAACGAAAGCACTGTCCTTTATCAGCAGACAACTGGAGAATCATGAGCAGAAGACACCAACGAAAACAGGCGATGATGAATACTGATGCAGATTAAATTGTATAAGGCAATTTTCACTTGATGCTCCTTTTGGTGTTCTTCACCAAAAGACAACTGGCAAATGCCAAAACCGAGCTGAATACCTAGCAAGCATGAAAATCGTTGATGAAGAACAACAACGAAAGCACTGTCCTTTATCAGCAGACAACTGGAGAATCATGAGCCGAAGACACCAACGAAAACAGGCGATGATGAATACTGATGCAGATTAAATTGTATAAAGTAATTTTCACTTGATGCTCCTTTTGGTGTTTTTCACCAAAAGACAACTGGCGAAAGCCAAGTTTTATCCAATCTTTGCTCTGAACAGCTCTACTGTTCGTTGCCAAGCCAACTTGGCAGCTGCTTCATTATACCGGGTTGGCGAGGTATCGTTGTTAAAGGCATGGTTTACGCCATCATAGATATAGAGCTTATAATCGATATGATTGGCTTTTAGGGCCTGCTCATAAGCCGGAATGCCCGCGTTGATCCGTTCATCTAATCCACCATAATGAAGCATAATGCTGGCCTTTATTTTAGGCACATCTTCGGCCTTCGGCTGGGCGCCATAATAAGCTACCGCTGCCTGTAGATTTGGATCGTTAACCGCCAGTTTATTGGCCATGCCACCACCCCAACAAAAACCTACACAAGCTGTTTTGCCATTGCCATCTTTGTGTTTCCTCAAATATTCTAATCCCTTAAGGTAATTCTGCAGGTTCTTATCTGGATCAAGCTTGCCAATCAGTTCGCGACCTTTATCTTCATCTGCTGGCGTTCCTCCGAAGGGAGAAAGTGCATCTACGCCTAAAGCCAGAAAGCCTTCGGCCGCCATACGCTTAGTCACGTCGATAATATGCGGATTAAGTCCCCTGTTTTCATGGATCACCACTACACCTCCCAAGTTTTTCTTGTTTTTGGGCTTGGCCAATACGGCTTTCACTTCGCCATCGGCACCGGTGTAGCTGATGTTTTCCACGCTGATATCTTCGCTATGAAACCCAGCTGCGCTTACATAATTATTTTCAAGCATGGGCAGAACGCTCAATGCCAGCGCCGTGCTTCCGGTTAAGATGGCCAGCTTTTTCATAAACTCTTTTCTGCTCAACTGGCTATGGGTATACGAATCGTACAGATTGATTATTTTCTGGTCCATGGCTTCAGGTTTTGCTACAAGATACAAATTATTGATCAACGAAAAGCTAAGGCAAAAAAAATCCCGCTAGCAAGCTAGCGGGATTTCTATGTATGCGAAGGTATTAGTTAAAGTTATAACGGATACCAAATTGAGCATAGAAAGTAGATGAAATCGTTTGAGAAGTACCAAAAGTGCTTCTTACGATATCGCCTTGGCTACTTGCCATAATAAATGTTGGCTTAGTAGTTGCGCTAATGGCACTCACGTTTTGAGGAACCAAAATAGCGGCGTTGTTTACAAAGTTAACATTGCCCCAGTTTCTGTTCAACAAGTTGCCTACGTTGAAAATATCGGCAGTGAACTGAACTGAGTTTTTAGAGTTGCCAAAGTTTTTGAATATTTCTTGGGTCAATCTAAAATCGAATTGGTTTCTCCAAGGTGAAGTTCCACCGTTACGTTGAGCATACTCACCTTTGTGCTTGCTTAGATATTTATCTTGGTTAATATAAGCAAAGAAAATATCGCTTTGCTCTTGAGGCGTATAAGATTTAGCATATTGTCTTACAGTAGTTACACCACCAACTGTAGAAGTAACCAAGTTAGTAGGTACTTGAACGAAAGTGATTTCAGATGGATCTCTTGGAATGTAGATCAAATCGTTTACTTGGCCATCACGGTTAAAGTCGGCTGAGTAAGTATAAGAGAACCTACCTTGTTGCGAACCTTCATAGAACAACGAAACTGAAGTAGCTAAATTTTTCAAGAATTCTTTTTTATAAGATACCGAAGCAATTAAGCGGTCAGGGTTCAAGTTGCTTGAATAGCTCAACGTTGGGATATTCGAGTTGGTTGAAGTTTGCGGGATTGACCACAAGTTCAACAATTGGTCGCCAGAACCGTCGCCAAAGTTACGTTGATCGGTACGGGTATAGGCAATCATCATCGACAAGCCTTGGTTAAATTGTTTGCTCAACTGTGCAGTAGCCATCCAGTTGTAACCGCCTTTGGCATTACCCATTTTAATAACGTTAACAGCTTGCGTACCAGTTGCAGATGGAACACCTGCAGAAGTAGTATTTACCGCTTGTCTGGCGTTTACGCTATTTGGATAGAAAGGTCTGTTATCAGGGTAACCAGCAATATTCAATGGAGCTGGATCTTTCAAGTTCACGTTCATGGCCACAGCAGCATAAAGATCTCTGCCATAGATACCTTCTAAAGTACCTACGATGCCCCAAGGCAATTTGGCGTCAACAGCTAAGCTTGATTTCCAAGTTTGTGGGAAACGCAAGTTTTTAGACATCGCACTGATCGTACTTGGAATAGTAGTACCAGCTGCTCCTTTTGGAGAAGTCAAGTTAGGTGCAATACTAGGGTTGAAGAATGGAGTTGCAGTACCTGAATAAGTTTGGGTGTATTGCAACAAACCAGCATCACCTGATTGTGAAACGATCCATACAAAAGGAACACGGCCGGTGAAAATACCAGTACCACCTCTTACTTGTAACGAACGATCGCCGTTTACATCCCAGTTAAAACCGAAACGTGGAGAGTAGGTAATTTTGTTATCAGGCAACTCGCCAGTGTTCACAGTTGCGCCATTGGCAAAAGTTTGAGCAGCTACCAAAGGATGCGTTCTGATTGCATCTGTGCTTGGATACCTTGCTTGCTCTACCCTTAAACCAGCTGTTAATTTCAAACGATCAGTCACTGTAAACTCATCTTGCAAATAAGCAGAATATTGGGCGAATTTAAAGCTTGGGAAAGCCTGAGAACCATCAGCAGTTAAAGGATAAGTAATCGAATATTGCAATGGTCTTGCACCATTCACGAAATCATCCCATGATTTGAAGGTATAGAAACCAGTTCCAAAACGTTGGAAACCGTTTTTAGTAGTACTGAATTCGGCTTGTAAACCTAAAGTCAAGTTGTGTTTGCCCAAGGCAGCGCTCAACTCGTCGCTATAAGTATAGGTTTTAACATCTCTCAAGTTGCCATAGGTAAACGGTTCATAACCGAAAGTAGTTAACACGTTACCAGCTGAAGTACCAGTTTGGGTGTTATCCAAGATATCTACCAATGGGAATGGAGAACTGTCAGAGTTTCTAGGGTCGTTTTGGTGCGAATAAGCAGCACGCAAAGTGTTGGTAAATTTGCTACCTAACTGAGAGTTCAACTCGGCAGTACCCGAATAAAGGTTAGCTGCTTGATAGTAATTTGAATTAGCAAAAGGCAAACCGGCATTTTGGTTGTTACCAGACCTTACGTTTCCATAAGATAAGCTTCCTGTTACAGCAGATCCAGAAACCGAAGTACTAGCAGGGCTTGGGCTTTGGCTTTCTACTTGGTTGTAACGTACACTGAAGTGGTGGCCTTTAGCAATGTTCCAGTCTAAACGGGCGAAGAATTTTTTATTGTCGCTCACGTTCTCGTAGTTTTGATAAGGACCTGTTTTATAACCGTATTTAGCATCCAAGAAAGAGCTCACTGTGTTCATAAAATCAGCAGTGGTTTTGGTTATGGTAGACAAAGATCCGTAAGGAAGAGCTGGAGTAGCCGCGATCCTGGTTGAACCTGGTGCTTTTGTTTTTTTGATCTCGCCGTTTACAAAGAAAAACAATTTGTCTTTGATAAGTGGACCGCCAAAGCTAGCGCCATAGTTTTTCTCGTCTAGGTTCTGTAAGCTAGCAATGTGGTAATCGCCAATGTTACGGCCTTGTTGATCATCGCCACGCATGGTGTAGAAGATATTACCAGAAAACTTATTTGTACCTGAACGTGTAACCGCGTTTACAGCTGCACCGGTAAAACCTGTTTGACGAACATCATAAGGCGTTACGTTGATCGAGATCTGCTCCAAAGCGTCGATTGAGATTGGAGAACCACCTGCAGGAATGTTAGCACCGATACCAAATTGGTTGTTATAGTTGGCACCGTCAACCGTAAAGTTGTTCGAACGGTAGTTACCGCCACCAATCGAAGTACCATTTGCCTGTGGAGTTAAACGGGTAATATCGTTTACGCTACGGGTAATGGTTGGCAAAGATTGGATTTGTTGTCTGCTAACCACGGTATTTGCACCGCTTTTGTTCGAATTCAAAATTGGGTTGCTGCCTGTACCTATAATGTTAACGGTAGACAAAGTAGAACTGTTGTCTGAAAGCGTTACATTAAGCACGAAAGGCTCGCCTAATTTCAAATAAACATCTTCAAATTTTTGTGGTTTATAGCCCACAAAGCTTACTTCAATGGTGTAAGGACCACCTACGCGCATAGCACCAATGGTATAGCGGCCATCGGCGTTGGTAATTACGCCATAAACCGTACCGGTTGGCGTGTGTGTAGCTTTAACGCTAGCACCTGGCAAAGTCTCTTTCGAATCTTTGATGGTACCGGTCATTGAAGTTGTGGTAACCTGCGCATTGGCAACAACGCTCAAACCCACAAAAGCAAAGACAATTACTACAAATTTTAATAGTAAAGATTTCTTCATACTCTTTTATTTTTTTTCGTTTTGTTAATGATATGTTAAATATCGCCACAAATGTAAATATTAATTTTTGACAGGTTCACATTTCCAATGTTAAATTATTATTAATTATCCCAAAACTTATCAACACTTAACATCAGATCAGCCTGCTTTAACTTACAGTTTTTCAGCATTTTGACAGCCAATAACTTTTGTATTTCTTTTTAGCGCTTTACACCAAGCTTCTTCAAATTGTCAAAAGCTTGTGGCAACATGGGAGCTAATCTTATTTTAACCAACATTTTTTTTAATTTTGACACATTATTTTAAGTTAATTCCTTTTTAAAAGATATGAACCCGGCATAGTTAAAATAATTATCAGGATACATTTGCGATAATTATTTTAATCATCAAAGGCTCCATCTGACAATTAAAAACAAAAAAGCAAACAGATGAACTACGATGTAATTGTTATAGGCAGCGGTCCAGGCGGATATGTAACTGCAATAAGAGCGTCGCAATTGGGCATGAAAACCGCAATTGTAGAACGCGAATCATTAGGTGGTATTTGCCTTAACTGGGGCTGTATCCCAACCAAAGCCCTGATTAAAAGCGCACAAGTTTTCGAATATATCAACCATGCGGCCGAGTACGGCATTGAAGCCGCCGAGCCAAAAGCCGATTTCGCTGCCATTGTTAAACGCAGCCGTGGTGTAGCCGACGGCATGAGCAAAGGCATCCAGTTCTTGATGAAAAAGAACAAAATCGACGTGATTATGGGTACCGGAAAAGTTAAGCCCGGACAAAAAGTTGAGGTAAAAGGCAACGACGGAACCCAGCAAGAATTAACCGGAAAACACATTATTATTGCTACCGGTGGCCGTTCTAGAGAATTGCCAAACCTGAAACAAGATGGCAAAAAGGTAATCGGCTATCGCCAGGCCATGGTATTGCCAGAACAACCAAAATCGATGGTCGTTGTAGGCTCTGGAGCCATTGGCGTTGAATTTGCCTATTTCTATGCTACCCTAGGCACCAAAGTAACGATTGTAGAATTCATGGAAAACATCGTTCCGGTTGAGGACGAGGAAGTATCGAAACAATTGTTGCGCAGCCTTAAAAAATCGGGTATCGAAATCATGACCTCTTCAAGCGTTGAATCTGTCGACACCAGCGGTTCAGGTTGCAAAGTACAGGTTAAAACTGCTACCGGCATGCAGACCTTAGAATGCGACATCGTGCTTTCTGCGGCAGGTGTGGTAGCCAACATCGAAAATATCGGACTAGAAGAAACCGGCATCAAAACCGACAAAGGCAAAGTGGTGGTTGACGAATTTTACAATACAACCGTAAAAGGATATTACGCCATCGGCGATATCGTTGGCGGACAGGCATTGGCTCACGTGGCATCGGCCGAAGGCATTACCTGCGTAGAAAAAATTGCCGGACTGCATGTAGATCCTATCGACTACAACAATATCCCAGGCTGTACTTACTGCTCGCCAGAAATTGCTTCGGTAGGCTATACCGAGAAAGCAGCAAAAGCGGCAGGCTACGAATTGAAAATTGGCAAGTTCCCATTCTCGGTATCGGGCAAGGCAAGTGCCGCCGGTGCCAAAGATGGCTTCGTGAAACTGATTTTCGATGCTAAATACGGCGAATTGCTTGGCGCACACATGATTGGCGCTAACGTAACCGAAATGATTGCCGAAATTGTAGTAGCCCGCAAGCTCGAAACTACCGGCCACGAAATGATCAAATCGGTACACCCGCATCCTACCATGAGCGAAGCGATTATGGAAGCCGCCGCAGCCGCCTATGGAGAAGTAATCCACTTGTAGGCAAAAGCTTAAAGATAAATTTAGGAAGCCTGTTGATGAAGTTCAACAGGTTTTCTTATTTTTACCACTAGGCAAACCCGTTTTTGGTTTTCGCCGATGATCCGTTTTAACCCTGCAAAATGAAACTCTATACCATTAATACCGGCTTTTTTAAATTAGATGGAGGCGCCATGTTTGGCGTGGTTCCCAAAACGATCTGGCAAAAAAGCAATCCGGCCGATGCCAACAACATGTGCGATTGGGCCATGCGCTGCTTATTGATAGAAGACGGAAGCCGCTTGATTTTGGTTGATAATGGCATAGGCAACAAGCAGGACGAGAAGTTTTTTGGCCATTATTACCTGCATGGCGACGATACTCTAGATAAATCCCTGGTACAGCACGGATTTCACCGAGACGATATTACCGATGTATTTTTAACACACCTCCACTTCGACCATTGCGGAGGCTCTATTGAAAGAGTTGGCGACAAACTGGTTCCTGCTTTCAAAAACGCGGTTTATTGGTCCAACCAACAACATTGGGATTGGGCCATACATCCAAATGCGCGCGAAAAGGCTTCTTTCCTCAAAGAAAACATCCTTCCTATCCAAGAAAGCGGACAATTAAGATTTATTCCTACCCAAGACGGCGTAGTTTTTCACGAAGACATCAAAATCCGTTTTGCCTACGGCCATACCGATGCCATGATGCTGCCTCAACTTACCTATAAAGACCGCACCATTGTTTATATGGCCGATCTTTTGCCTTCGGTTGGACACCTGCCCCTGCCCTACGTGATGGCCTACGACATGTTTCCGCTACAAACCCTGAAAGAAAAGGCTGCTTTTTTGGAAGAAGCGGCCAACAACGACTACATCTTGTATTTGGAGCACGACCCCGTTAACGAATGCTGCACCGTACAGCAAACCGAAAAAGGCATCAGGCTCAAAGACACTTTCAAGTTAACGGAAATCTAAATGATCAGGCAAGCTACCTTAGCCGATGCAAAGGCCATTGCTACGCTAACCGTTGCCGCCATGCCCGATTTGGCGATGCAGTTCTGTGCTTCCAACCATATTGACGATGCCATTCGGTTGCTCGAACACTTTATTGCGCTAGAAGGCAACCAATACAGCTACCACAACGCCTTGGTCTATGTGGCCGATGGTGAGATTGCAGGCTCTATTTCGGGTTATGACGGTGCGCAAATCAAGCAACTCCGTCAACCCTTTTTCGCTTATCTCCAGGAAAATTATCATCCTAATGGCTTTGAAATGGAATACGAAAGCGAGCTTGGCGAGTACTATTTAGACACCATTAGCGTAAGTCCGCTACACCAGGGCAAAGGCATCGGCAAAAGCCTCATCAAAGCCGCGTTGCAACACGCCAAAGCCTTGGGCCACTCAAAAGCGGGGCTATTGGTCGACGAGGAAAACCCAGATGCCAGAAGACTGTATGAAAAACTGGGATTTGAAGCTATTGGCCATAAAATATTGCTGGGCAAAATGCACCACCACTTAAGCTACAGGCTTTAACTATTCGTCCCTAAATTCCAAAATATCGCCGGGCTGGCAGGCAAGCGCCCTGCAAATAGCCTCCAACGTTTCGATGCGTACCGCCTTGGCCTTTCCGGTTTTGAGAATGGAAAGGTTAGACATGGTAATGCCAACCCGCTCGCTCAGTTCGGTTAACGACATTTTGCGCTTGGCCAGCATTACATCCAAATTTACGATAATCGACATGTCAGATGGTCAGTTGATTTTCCTGTTTGGCAAAGATGGCAATTCTCAGCACTTCGGCCAACAAAATAATCAATATGCCCAAGCCGATATTGGTAAAGCTAAATCCATTGAAAAAATCAAGATTGATATCAAGGTAGCTATAAGCCTTGCTGTGCATCAGCGAGGCGCTATGCAAACTGGGATGCTGCAATATAGAACCATTGACCATGCTGACCACAAAGTTGAAAACTTCATTGCCAATCAGCAGCCATCCGAGGGATGCCACCAGCTTAAAGCTACGCTGCTCAAAGATTTCGTTGTCCATATAGCGGTTGGTCAGCTTAATCAGCACCAAAAAGAACAAAGCCGTAACGATGTAGTGTACCTGCGAGCTTATCGCCCAAAAGAGATTGTGTTTCCAATTATTCGATTTAACGACAACGCTTACAGAACTAGGCACATATAACCTACTGGAAACTTCGATGCCTTTGGTGTCAAACACTTCGAACCTGTTGATGATTTTTTCGGAAATGGTGTCTTTGGCGGTCAGTTCGTACTTGAAAGGCAACAAATCGTCTTTATAGACCCGATGTTCCCCGTTGTTATAATAAACAATCGTATCTGGGATATTCATGCTAAGCCCTGCCGGCAAGGCATAGCCTTCTCGCGCATCTCCAAACGACCAATCATCTCCTTTGATATAAGGCTTTAAGCCAAACACCCTGATCAAAATACTTAACACAATAGCCAATACGGCAAAGAGAAATCCAAACTGGAGAAAAAGCCTGATGAAACGGGCCAGCAAAAAATATTTAACGGTTTTCATTTTTAGTTAGATGGTTAAACGTTGTTCTTCTTTAATTTTCGCACCGGTTAAAAATACCTGGGCCACTCCCATAATGATCAGTCCCGTGAGTACAAATCTTTCAAAAATGCTAACCAGGTTCATTGTAGAGGCTTTTAACATAAACTGATTATCATTTTGCATAGAAGCCACCATCAACATCAAGTTGAAGCACAAAGCCAAGCCCGCCAAAATCAGGTATAAAGCGGAAATCCTCTTGATCATGGAAACCTGATTCATTTGAAACACGCCATCTTCCAATATCGATTGAATGATTTTTCTAACCTGAAAAAGTACTATGCCATAAAATATCCCGCTCGCAATCATCAAAAAAGTACTGAAAAAAGTCATGGTCCTTAACTGCGACAACAGCTTTTTTGAGCTTTCCGAAACATAGGGCAAGTCGACAGCATTTTTTGTCATGAAAAGAGTGGCAACAACAGACACTACAATCAGAATGAGGGCTACGTCAATTGATTTGATTAACCAACGAAGCACTTTTGGGTTTGTTTCCATAGTTTTAGGGGTCTATTTTTATAGTTAAATGGTCAATTCCTCTTCTTTTTTCAGTTGTACCGATAGCCCAACACAAGCAAAAACATCCACACCTGTCGGCAATTAAGGACTGCCAGCCCCACTCATCAAAGTCAATTTGTTGTCAGTTAATTAATCTTGATGTCATCTTTGACAGCCCCCGCCCAACTTTCGAATATTTTTGAAATACTTAAACAAAATATTCTCTTGCAAATAGAAATAATATTTATTAAAAAACAAAATGTTTTTATTGTAAATCAATAAATATTTATTCCACTAGGGAAAACAACCAGGTTTACTGACAATTATAATTTGGAATGATTTTTGTAGTCAAGTATTTGTTAAAAAATAGGTCGTAAAGCCTAACATTTTCAGCATTTTACCCTTTCGTACTGTATATTTTTTTGTATTTTTGCAGCTTCGATACTATATTTCAGAGGACTAAAACACATAAATGAGACAACTCAAAATAACCCAATCCATTACCAACCGCGAAAGTCAATCATTAGACAAATACTTGCACGAGATTGGAAAAGTAGATTTAATTACCGCAGAAGAAGAAGTAATATTAGCACGTAAAATACGTGAAGGCGACCAAGCCGCTTTAGAGCGCTTGACCAAAACCAACTTACGTTTCGTGGTGTCGGTAGCTAAACAGTATCAAAACCAAGGCCTAACCCTAGGCGATTTAATTAACGAAGGCAATCTGGGCCTGATCAAAGCCGCCAAGCGTTTTGACGAGACCAAGGGCTTCAAATTCATTTCTTACGCCGTTTGGTGGATCCGCCAGTCGATTTTGCAGGCTATCGCCGAGCAGAGCCGTATTGTGCGTTTGCCGTTAAACCAGGTAGGTTCATTGAGCAAAATCAGCAAGGCCTTCTCTAAACTGGAGCAGGAATATGAGCGCGAGCCTTCGCCTGAAGAATTGGCAGATATTTTAGAAACCACTGTAGATAAGATTTCCGACACGCTGAGCAATTCGGGTCGCCACGTATCGATGGACGCACCGTTTGTACAGGGCGAAGAAAATACCTTGTTAGACGTATTGGAAAACCACGAGCCGAATACCGACAGCAATTTGATCAACGAATCGCTTTCTGAAGAAATCAAACGCTCGTTGTCTACCCTTACCGAGCGTGAACGCGAAATCATCGTGTTGTTCTTCGGCTTGAGCACCAACCATCCGCTTTCGTTGGAAGAAATCGGCGAGAAATTTAACCTGACCCGCGAACGTGTACGTCAGATCAAAGACAAGGCCCTGCAACGCCTGCGCCATACGTCAAGAAGCAAAATCTTAAAATCTTATTTGGGATAACATTCCGCTCGTGCTGACGAACTTAGCACAAAAAATAAGCAAGATATAATTAGAAAAAGATTGGGTACTCGCCCGATCTTTTTTACTTTTGTGGCTTTCTAACCAAATCAAATTTCTTGTATGTTAAACAAATATCAATCAGAGTTTCAAAACTGGATTGAAAAGGAGAAAAAAGCGCTCGAGCTCATCAGCGCAGTGGGGCACCTATGGTTTGATCGGTCTATCGAACTTGTCCTTTTCCGTAAACCCCTATTCGATGTAGGAAGCAGCGAAATCTTGGCTTACCACCAGTATGCCAAAGAAGTAAGTGGAAAAGACATTTCCATTTACGAAACGCTCGAACTGGCCTTGACCATTTCGAAATGCAACATTGCTCCCTCGCGCATAGACGTTGGCCGTTTGGCAGCCGAGTGGCTCGACGAAAACAACAGCCATTCTTCTATGCACGATTTCATCATCAGCAAATTGGGCAACCACATCGGCAAAGACAAAATCAGCCTCAAACCCAAAGACGTAGTGCTTTATGGTTTTGGCCGCATTGGCCGCATTGCTGCCCGCGAACTGATTGTACAGGCTGGCAAAGGCGAACAACTGCGTTTAAGGGCTATTGTTACCCGCAGCTATAGCGACGAGGAACTGATTAAAAGAGCCGAACTGTTGCGTACCGATTCGATACATGGTCCTTTTAACGGCACCATTATCGAGGATTTTGAGAACAAGGCATTGATTGTAAACGGACAAACCATTTACATCATCGTGGCCAAAAACCCTGAGGACGTTGATTATACGGCCTACGACATCCACGATGCTTTGTTGATTGACAATACCGGCGTTTTCCGCGACCACGATGGCTTGGGAAGACACCTGAACGCCAAAGGCATTGCCAAGGTTTTGCTAACCGCTCCGGCCAAAGGCGATATCCCGAATATCGTAACCGGCATTAACGATGCTGATTTTAACTACGAAACCGAAAATATCTTTTCTAATGCTTCTTGTACCACCAATGCCATTGTGCCGGTACTTAAGGTTATAGACAGTGCTTTTGGTATTGAAAAAGGACATATCGAAACAGTCCATTCGTACACCAACGACCAAAACCTGTTGGACAACTATCATAAAAAATACCGTCGCGGACGTTCTGCCGCATTAAACCTGGTGATTACCGAAACTGGTGCAGACAAGGCGGTTGCTAAGGTTATTCCGCATTTGGGTGGCAAACTAACCGGCAATGCGGTACGCGTACCTACACCAAACGTTTCATTGGCCATTTTAAACCTTTCTTTAGACAAAACCACCTCGAAAGAAGAGGTAGAAAGTGTACTTAAACAGGCTTCTCTTTTTGGCGATTTGTCTGAACAGCTGGAATATTCGATTTCGAACGAGCTGGTAAGCACCGACTTGATCGGCAACAGCCACGCTTCGATTGTTGATGGCCCGGCTACCATTATTGCCCGCGACAACAAATCCATCGTACTTTATACCTGGTACGACAACGAATATGGCTACACCCGTCAGGTAATCCGCTTGGCCAAAAAATTGGCTGGCGTAGTAAGGCTGACCTATTATTAGTCGTTTCTCACATTTGAAATGTGAGATTTGAGCGGTGAGATTTGAGCTAAATACGGTAATATTTTACTGCCGTAGGCCTCAAATCTCACCGCTCTTTTGTAAAATCTTTTATCTTTATAGCTGATCAATCTCCGTTTCATGAAACTTCCTCTATTTCAGGTCGATGCTTTTACCGATCGGCTTTTCGGTGGCAATCCGGCTGCTGTTGTTCCTTTAGCAACATGGTTACCCGCCCCAGAAATGCAAAAGATAGCTGCCGAAAACAATTTGGCCGAAACCGCTTTCTTTGTACCCCAGGGCGATAGCTTTGAACTGCGCTGGTTTACGCCCGAACTGGAAATAGATTTATGTGGCCATGCTACTTTGGCTACGGCGCACATTCTTTTTACCGAATTGGGCCATCGCGAATCGCACATCCATTTCCACACGCTAAAGGCAGGAACCCTAACCGTAACCAGAAACGAGAATTTATATACGCTTGATTTTCCGTCGAGACCTGTAATGGATTGCCAAATACCCGAAGGCCTCTTAGCTGCAATGGGTGGCAAGCCCCCGATTGAAGTATGGAACTCGAGAGACTACCTGCTGGTTTACGAGAGCGAAGCCGACGTGCTGGCCTTAAAACCCGATTTTGTGGCTTTGGGCAAAATAGACATGATGGGTGTGATTGCCACGGCAAAAGGCGACCACAGCGATTTTGTGTCGCGCTTTTTCATTCCCGCAGCGGGTGTTAACGAAGATCCGGTTACCGGTTCGGCCCATTGCAACCTCATCCCCTATTGGGCATCGAAACTGGGCAAAACCCAATTGCACGCCTATCAGGTATCGGCCAGGCGGGGCGAACTGTGGTGCGAACTTAAGGACGACCGCGTATTGATGTCGGGCAAGGCGGTGACTTATCTTAAGGGGGAGATTTATGTTTAGTTCATTGGTTCACTTGTTCATTGGCTCATTAGTTCATTGGTTCATTAGCTGATTAGAGCATTAGTTGTTTGTAAGGACAATACCCTAGGCATCTAAACTATGGGCCATCGACAATGGACTATTAACTATGGGCTATCGACTATTAACCATGGACTATTAACTATCGCCTAAAAAAATGCTTTCCCTGTAACTAATCGGCTCCAAAATTGTCTATTAGGTATATAAATTCCTTAGGTTATGGATGCGATACTCACTTGGACAAAAGGCTTTTTCGAAAGCAACTACCAAATCTTCAGCAACGGACAGATTAAAAACAGCCTGCTTTTCAACACTTGGAAAAACGAGGCCCAAGGCATAGGCACCAGCCAGAGTTATTATTTCAGAACCTCGGGCTTTTTGAACCCAACTACGCAAATCTTCAATCAGCAACAAGAGCTGATCGGCACCATCAACTATAATTCATGGCAAACCAAGGCCACGATCAACATGAGCTCTGGCGAACAGTTTATGTGGAATTTTACTAATGGCTGGTATTCTAAATGGGCAGTCGGCAGTTTTCAGGGCAAACAGATCTTGTTTGACTCGAACAGCAGCAGCGGGGTTATCAGCACCAATACCGACGATGAAGTACTTTTATTGATCGGGCTTTTTATCAGGGAATTCCACTCGCGTTTGTTTATCTTTTTGATCCTGATTATCCTCATCCCGATTATTCTCCATTAAAAATGGCTCACGCCACCGCTTACCACCAGTTTCATGGCATCGGCAGCACTCATGTTTAAAGGCTTGATCTTGTCTTTGCTTACAATATAAACTTGTCCGGCAAAAGAATACGAAAACGGAAAATAAACAATGGCTTCGCCCGGCAGATCGAGCTTGCTTAAATCGCTTTGCGTTAAAAACCCGATTTTTTTCAGGTTGCCTTCTGCTTCTACCAGTACCGGATGGTTAAACTTCTTCTCGTCGCCCACAAAGGCTTCGGTCAGGTCTTTAATGGATGAAAAGATAAAATTGATGAGAGGCAAACGGTTCAACATGCGTTGAAACCAGTTATACATGGGCTCGGTAACGAAATTGGTAACAAAGATACCGGCCATCAAAATAATGGCGATAACCAAGGCCAGGCCCAGGCCCGGAATATTGCGGTTGGCGCCCGTAGCCGGATTGATGCCCAGAAAATTATTGAGGTTTAACCAACTGTCGACCGTAGTAACTGCCCAAACCACGATAAAAATGCTCAGCGCAATAGGCACTACAACCAACAAACCTTTAATCAGGTAATTTAAGAGAGCTTTTCCGATCTTGTTCATAACGCAAAGCTACTCATAAAAATAAACTCGTTTTACGCGTTGCGAGATATTGGTCAGGATTTCGTACGGAATAGTACCGATTTGGTTGGCTAAGGTAGCGATATCATGCGTTTCGTTAAACACAATGACCTCGTCGCCGGTGTTTACCTCCAAACCTGTAACATCGAGCATGCACATATCCATACAAATAGAGCCTATGGTAGGCACCAATTTGCCGTGGATGAGCATTTGCCCTACTCCATTGCCAAAATCGCGCGTATAGCCATCGGCATAGCCGATTTTAACCGTGGCGATCTTTCCTCCGTTAGGCATTAGCCCTCTTCTGCTGTAGCCTACCGTTTCTCCCGGTTTAAGTTCTTTGACCTGGGTAACCGTGGTTTTGAGTACAGCCACGGTTTGCAGACCGCGGTTGTCTTTTAAGGCACCGTCAAATCCGTACAGGCCAATGCCCACGCGAACCATGTCGAAATGCGCCGTTGGCCAGCGCGTAATTCCAGAAGTGTTCAGGGCATGCCTGATTGGCCTATAGCCAATGCCTTGGGCCAGTTCTTCATAAAGCGAGGCATAACTAGCCAATTGCTGTTCGGTAAAGCCATCGTGCTGGGCATCGTCGGTAGCTACCAAATGGGTAAAGGCCGAAACGATTTTCAGCTGCGCGCTATCTTTCAGCAAGGCAATCAGTTCGGGCATTTCGTGGGCTTCAAACCCCAAGCGATGCATGCCGGTGTCGAGCTTGATGTGAATCGGGAAATCGGTAACAGCAGCCGGCAGAAAATGCATAAAGCTTTTTAATATGGCGGCGCTATAAATTTCGGGTTCCAGTTGGTAGCTGAGCATCGCCTCAAATGCCGACGGCTCTGGGCTCATCACCATAATGGGTAGGCTAATACCCGCTTTGCGCAGGGCTATGCCTTCGTCGGCATACGCTACGGCCAGGTAATCTACTTTGTGGTACTGCAACAGGTTGGCAATTTCAAAACTACCACTGCCATAAGAAAAAGCCTTGACCATGGCCATGGTTTTTACGCCGGGCTTTAGTTTGGAGCGGTAAAACTGCAGGTTGCCCAGCATGGCATTGAGATTGATTTCGAGAACGGTATCGTGGATTTTCTGTGTCAGCAGTTTACTGATGCGCTCGAAACCAAATTTTCTTGCGCCCTTTACCAAAATGGTTTCGTTGGCAAAATGGATAGCCGGCAGTTGCGCGATAAAATCCTGCGTGCTTTCGTAAAACGAGGCTTCTAACTTAAACAAATCGGCAAATGCCGAAATATGGGGACCAATACCGATCAAGCGGTTCAGGTTTTTCTGTGCCAGCAAAGCGGCTATTTCGGCGTAAAGCACTTCGTTGGTCTTACCGCTTTCGTAAATATCAGACAAAATGAGTGTTTTCTTGGGATGCTGGTTCTGTTGGTTCAAAAAATCGAGCGCTATAGCCAGCGACGAAATATCGGCACTATACGAATCGTCAATCACCGAACAGTTTTCAATGCCGTTGATCAAGGCCAATCGCATGCTTACCGAAGTAAGTTTTTCTAGGCGCAGGTCGGCTTCTTGGGGTGTATAACCTAGGGCCAACAACGTAGCCCAACAAATAATGCCATTTTCGACAGAAGCCTTATCGCTAAACGGAATGAGGCATTCTATTTCCTTATGCTGGTAAATGGCCCGGATATAGTTTCTGCCTTCTATGGGTTCGATAAAGGAAATCTGCAAGTCGGCAGGTTGCGACGCGGAAGTACTCCACGAAAATTTGGCTTTGCCGGGCAAGTCTGCTTCTTTAATGCCTGCTGTGTAAGTTGGCGAATACACCAAAAGCTCTACATCTTTAAACAGCTTCAGCTTTTCGTTGAGTTTTTCCTTGTTGTTTTCAAAACCTTCGGCATGGGCCTCGCCAATATTGGTCAGTATGCCTATGGTTGGCGCAATGATCTCGGCCAGCACTTCCATTTCTCCTTTTCTGGATATTCCGGCTTCGAAAATGCCTAAATCGTGCGATGCATTAATCTGCCAAACCGAAAGTGGCACCCCTATCTGCGAGTTAAAGCTTTTGGGACTGCGTACAATATTGAAATCTGGCGCCAACAACTGATACAGCCATTCTTTGATGATGGTTTTGCCATTGCTGCCGGTTATGCCTATTACTTTAAGCTGGCTGGTTTTTCGGTGTGCCATAGCCAATTGCTGCAAGGCTTTCAGCACGTCGTCTACCTGCAAAAAATTAGCATCGGGATAGGCCGAAGCATCTACAACATCAGAAACCATAAAATTGCGCAAACCATGCTGATAGGCGCTGGCTATAAACTGATGTCCATCGCGCTGGGCCTTGAGGGCAAAAAACAGCGAAGCCTCCGGATCGATAGGTGTACGGCTATCGGTCAGCAACTGCGTAATAATAGTAGTTGGCGAAGAAAGCTGGGCCTTGGCGCCTAAAATTTGGGCAATATGGGCTATAGGATATTGTTCTTGACTCATTGTAGCAGAAAAATACAGGATTGCTGTTATTTTTTACGAATTTCAGCATTTAATTATGAAAAGTCCCCAAGAAAAGCCATTGATTTTAGATAAAAAAACGGCATTGGCTAAAGCCGAAAGCTGGTGTGCCTATCAGGAGCGGTCGCAACAGGAAGTACGCAACAAGCTTTACGACTGGCAACTGAAGCCGAGCGAGGTAGAAGAAATCATAGGCGAACTCATTGTAAACAACTTTTTGAACGAAGAAAGGTTTGCCCTGGCCTATGCTTCGGGCAAGGCCAACATCAAAAAATGGGGAAAACTCAAAATCAAACAAGGCCTTAAGCTGAAAAAGGTTCCGGATAAGCTGATCCAAAAAGCGCTGAACAGTTTAGATGGCGACAAATATTTTGAAGATTTATGCCAAGCCGTGCTTAAAAAAGAAAAAACATTGACCGAAAAAGATCCCTTCAAAAAAAAATATAAGCTATTAAACTACCTTATGGGCAAAGGCTATGAAAAAGATTTAATTTTTCTTGCACTGAAAGCCAATAACTTAAGTGAGTAAGCCAATTTTTTATTAAAAAAATGTTGACGGGAATATAAATCTGTTTATATTTGCAAACCCAAACGGAGAAACGCACTACAAAAAAGGCCAACTTCGGGGAAACATCGGAGGATGTTTACATCATGCGAAAGTAGCTCAGTTGGTAGAGCACGACCTTGCCAAGGTCGGGGTCGCGAGTTCGAATCTCGTCTTTCGCTCTAAATGCCTTCCTCACCGGAAGGCATTTAACATTAAATAGCTTTACCAAGCTTGCTCAGATGGTGGAACTGGTAGACACGCAGGACTTAAAATCCTGTGCCCTCAACAGGCGTGCGGGTTCGATTCCCGCTCTGAGTACATTGAAACTCGGTAGGTACGTGAACCTACCGAGTTTTTTTATGTTTTACTTCCAATTTAACAAGCCCTTGATTAAGCGGAATTCAAAAAGAGTTCAAGAATCGTTATTGATTGTTTTTTGATGTTCCAATAAGTTCTTAGGAATACTATTATTTCTACATATCTAATGATATAAACCTCCTTGAAAGGTTTTCTTTAGATCATTAATAACTAAGTTGAATTTACCGTCAAACTTTTTATTTATGTCATTATAAGAACCGATAAGTTTTTCATAAATAGGATTTCCAAAAATTTCCTTTTCGTCAATTGTACGTTTAGATGCAAGATTGGAAGTAAACACGTCTTTAATTTTTTTCAGTACAATTATTTGTTCATCCGTAAAGTTATAGGTATGTATATACGAGAGATAGTTCTTTTCGATGCGTTCTTTCGGAGTCGGGATTTTCTTTTTGCCCAAGGCATGAAGTAAGAAATCCCAAGCTGAACCTTCAGGAAAATCATACATTTTTTGCAAATGACCTTCGTCAAGGAATGTGTTCGGTTTGCTTAACCAGTCAAGCAGTTTAGCCATTTCTTGGTCTGTTGGCTGATAGTCGTCTTGTTTGGCTTTCTCTTTCAAGTCTGCGATTACTGGCTCTTGTGTTTTCTTTAATTCTTCTTCAAATATTCGTTTGGCTTCTTCAATTGGAATATTGTCTTTTACAATAATTGTATCTCCATGAATTTCTACTCGCTGAATTAAATGAGCAGGGTCGGGATTGTCAATTAAAAAGTAATCGCCCTTTGGTTGTGGTGTTCCTGGTACCTTTGGTTTTTGGTTGCCTGGCTTTACAATTTTCTTGTTTTCTTTCAGCGTTCCTTTTCCATTGTCTTCCATTCGCCTGCACAAACCAACGAAGTCCAAAACGGTGAAACTGAATTTACCTGTTTTTGGGTCAAGGCGTGTACCACGTCCAACCATTTGAATGTATTTACCAACTGATTTTGTCAAACCCGCAAATGCAATGTAACGAACGCAAGGAATGTCAACGCCTGTGCTTAAAATGTCCACCGAAGTAACTACATACGGTTTTTGATAGGGCTTTTTAAACCAAGCTTTCAGCGTTTCGTTCAGCTCGTTGTTTTCTGAAATGACTGCTTCTGCGTAATAGGGTTTTTCGGAAAGGTCTTTTTCAAAAACTTTATTTATTGCTTTGGCTAACTCGATGCAATGTGCCTGACTAACGCCAAACAGAATTACTTTCTCTCCGTATTGTGTGTTCTTTTTAAGTTCTTCGGCTATTCGCAAACAGTTTTCTTCTGAAATGAATTTGCGGTTAAGTTGCTCTAATTTCAGTTTCTTTTCTGCTCCTAATGCAATAACATATTTTTCTTGTGGCTCTAAAACATGGTCGAAAGTAATTCCATTTTCTTCAGCTTCTTGTACGAGTGATGATAGTAATTCTATCGGCTTGTATGGTGCTAGGAAACCTTCACTAATTCCCCTGTCCATATCAAATTGAAAATCAGGTTCTCCTGTTTCACAACCAAACAGTTTGTATGTGTCAATGATTGCCAAATCTTCTTCGTCAACTTCTGTTCCTTCTTTGGCCGTGACTATGCGTGGTGTAGCTGTTAAACCAACTCTCGGACAAAGAAAATGGTCGAAGATTAATTTTCTGTTTACGTTAATGCTTCTGTGGCACTCGTCCACAATAATTAAATCGTAAAAGTTGGAAGGCAAATCGCTGTGGATTAATTCTAATGTGTCAATAACCACAACGTGAATGCTGGCATGTTTCCTTGCTCTAAAATTTGAAGTCGTTATCCAACTGCTTGTGTGCTCTCGGCTGATTAAAGCAAAGCCATCATCAACGGATTGTTTGGCTAACATTCTCCTGTCCACCACAAACAAAATTCGCTTCGTTAAACCACTTCCTAATAATGCTTTTACCAAGGCAACGGCTGTACGGGTTTTACCCAAACCTGTTGCCATATGAATAAGCATTTTTTGTTTGCCTGCTTTGTAGTTTTCTATGATTGTGCGAATACATTGCAATTGGTAATAGCGTTCTTTGCCAATGGTAGGGTCAAAACCGCCTGCAATAGTGGTGTCAATGGTTATTTCTTTGTTGGAAGCAATTTTTTTCTGTTGTTCAACTTTGAGCCTCATTTCTTCCAAGCTCATAAAGTTGGTTACTTGCTTAAATTCACCTGCATCTAAGCCTTTCCAGGCATTGTCGTAAAACAAAATGCGTTCGGCACTGCAAGCATACAGAAAACGGGGTTTAAGCAAATGCGTGATTACGGTACGCAATTTCAATAAGTCTTTGTTTTCTTTATCAAGATTGTTTTCAATAACGGCTAAAACTTCACCGTTCAAATCTTGTAAAACAATATCAGGGCGAATGTTTTTAAGATTCGGATAATCCCTTTTTAGATTTTCAGGAATATCGTAAATCTGCTGATACAATAAAGTATCGCCAACTTTCCAGCCATATTCATTCACCAGTTTTAAAATAATTGGCAAATCCGTAGAAGTGGCTTCGTTTATTTTCTTTCCGTTGCCTGTAAATACTTTGCCAATATTTTCATCTAACTTCTGCTGTTTGAGTTCACCTTTCAATTCTTTAATATATTCCTCTGTGTTTTTTACTAATCCAGAATAGAAAGTACTACCTGGATTTTTTTCTAAATCCGATTTATAACGTTTGAGGGTTTCCTCAAATGTTTTTATTGTCTGTAATATTTCTTCTATCTTCATTAGTTATATCTCATTCTAAAAATGCCTTTGGGTGTTTTGTTGTCGTAACAAGTTCCAAAAACATAGTTCCACTGATTATAATCGTAATCGCTACCAACCATTCCATAAAATACCTCAACATTATATAGGTTTTTCATAAACCTTCTCGATTGAAACAATCTTTCAAATTTTTCTTTCTTCTCTTGTTCAAGTGAATCAACTTCTTCAGGCTTGAAATAAAACACAACATCGATATCAGAAGGGTCTGGTGCTGTGGTTGCAAAAGAACCATCAATCCAAACTTCTGCTGTTATGTCTAACGTTTTGAACTCGTTAAGGAAACTACCAAATCCAATAAGTAAATTACTCCTGTGGTCTTCGGCTTGATAATTAAACGGTGCAACAAACTCTTTATGTAGCTCTGCCTCTGTGATATCTTTAAATCCATTAGCTAACAATGGCGGAAACTCCCTTTCTCTCATTGTTCAACCTCCGCCTTAATTTCTTCCTCAACTGGTTCAACAAACTCAACGCCCCAAGCATCTGCTAATAATTGGTTGATTTTCTTTTGGGCTTCAGATTTCATTTTTAATAAGCCTTTCAACACTTCCATTTGTGCATCTAATTCAGCAACAATTTGGGTTTGAATTTCTGGACTTGGATAAGATATTTGTACTTTTTGAAAATCGGTAGCACTTATATTGTAGGTTCCACCACCAGCAGTCGGGGTTAACAAATTTCTACCTTTTTCACTCATCAAGAAATACATTACATATCGGGGATTGATTTCTTCTGATTTGAATCTAAATCTTATCAAGTACGAAGCATAAATAAATTGCAAATCAGAATCCCAAACAGCACATTTACCTACAAGATTTGGATTGCCATTTGACCGAACAATTAAAAAGTCTCCTTTCTTTAATTCATATTTTTTAAAGTCTTTTTCTGATAAGACTGATTTCTTAATGTTATTGAGTTTGAAATCACAAAAACCAATATTTCCTATTCTTAAAACATTGTAACCTTCTTGTTGATAATCGGCTTTTTCAGAAGAACCATAAAGTGAATCAACTATTAAATCTGAAATTGGCTTTTGCGAAAAATCATACTGCGATAGGTATGAATCTATATCAACACTCCAGCAAGAAACAATTTTTTCCGTTCCATCAATAATCGCTTTTTGTTTTTCAATTTTGGCCACAATGGCATTTTGTTCGTCAAGAGAAGGCAAGGGAATTTCCCAAGCTTCCATATATTCAAACTTAAAGTTCATACGCACTCCGCCATTGGCTTTGTCGTTTACATAATTCAAAAAGCCTTTGCTTTTGAAAAGTGTATCTAAATATTTTGGGTTTAGTTCATCTTCCTTGCAAGCAAAAACAATGTAAGCACCGCTTATAATTTGGTTGTCGTAATCATTAGTATTTAAGCCTATACTCCCCACATTTATTCTGTATGGGTTATAGCAAAATTCATTCTTTGCCACTACAAAATAATTTTGGTTGGTTTCTTCGGCTTGTAGTTTTTCGTTTAAGAAAATACCTACTTCATTGCTTACACCTAGAACTTTGTAAGTTACATTAGGATTTTTATTTGGCTTTATTTTGTTTTCATTCAATATCAGATAGTCTTTCAATTTCACCATCGGATATTTTGCACCGCTTTTTAGAATCTCTTTTATCACATTTAGTTCCTTATGTTTTGCAATGAGGTCATTATCTAAATTACTTACATATTCACGGGCAATGTCGGCTTCAAGTGCATTATTTAGGTGAAGTTTTACCAAATAAGGTAAAATGTTTTCGGGTTTGCTATTCGTTAGCTTTTTATACACTTCTTCTACGGTCGTTGCTCCGTTTGACTGAATATGTTTAAGAGCTGCTGTCCATTCTACAATTTGGCTTTCGCTAATGGCGCTTTTGTAGTTGGCAAGGTTAAACGAATAGTTGTGCGCCTTGTCAATGCGTTTGGCAATTTCGTTTTGTATGCGGTTTTCCAGCATTTGGTCAAATGTTTTCAATTCCATTGACTTGTCTGCTTCCGTAGCCTTTTTGGCTTTTATTTTCTTGTCGAGTTCGGCTTCTTTTTTCTCTCTTTCAATTTTACCTTTGGTTTCCATATCAGCACGGGTTTCTGTGCGGATTTTCTCTTTTATGCGTGGGTCAAGCGTTTTAATCCAATCGGCAGGAATACAAAATTGATTTTTGGTTTCAGGCGGTTGCTTGCCGTGTTTTACATATTCGTGCCAGAGCGTTAAACATTCAATGAGTTGATTTCCTTTTTGCTCTTTGCGGTTGGTCCCCATTGTATAACCATCGTTGGTTATTTTGTAAAACCAAGTCCAGTCTGTTTTTCCGCCTTTTTCGAAAATGAGAATTGATGTTTTTGGACCTTGTCCGCTTTTACTCACAAACAAACCTTGTGGCAAAGAAATTACTGCTTTCAGTTGTGCTTCATCCAATAACATTTTACGCAAAGCCTTTGCACTAAACTGGTCCCAAGCGTGGAAACCTTCTGAAACAACAACCGCACATTTGCCACCTTCTATGAGTTGCTCAAACATTAGCTTCACAAACAAAATGGTAGTTTCCGATTCTTTGGAATATTCACCCCATACATCAGGGTAACTTTCCTGGTCACGTTGTGCGCCAAAAGGTGGATTAGCCAAAATAACCGATTTACTTTTGTGGTCGGTTACGGGTCTGTATTTTGCCAAACTGTCGCCTTGCTCAATGTTGGCAGGGTTTAAGCCCCGAACATAAAAGTTGATGGCCGCCATCTTGCGAATCATTCCCAAATATTCAATACCCGTTACACCGCTTCTGTAAAATTGTGTGGTCTGTTCAATACTTGGAAAGTCTAATTGGTTGACTTTAAAATATTCGTCAAACCAAGCTGATAATTCCGAATGAGCTTTTTCACCCGGCCATTCACGGTTGGGGTCAACTCTTCGCATTACAAATTCAAACGCGTCAAACAAAAAACCACCAGTACCACAAGCAGGATCAAAAATTATATCATCAAATGTCGGCTCGATCATAGCCGTCATAAATTGGCGAATATGATCGGGTGTACGGAATAGTCCCACATCTTTTGTTCCGCCTGTTTCGCTCAAAGCCGATTCAATGGCATCACCTAAAAGGTCGGTTTTCAAAAGCCTTGCTTCTTCAATGTCGTTGGCAACAATGCTGATTACTTCGCCAAGGTTTCCGCTGTTTACATTGTTGGTGAAATTGGAATTGCTGAAAACTTCTTCAATTAAAACCAATTGGTCTTGTACTTTCTGCGGAAGGTTTCCCTCAAACACTTGCCTCGCGCTATTCAGAATGCTTGAATAGAAAGGAAAGAAATTGTCGTTGAGTTCAGATAAAATTTGGTCGTTTGAGACGGTCGGCAAATAAGAGAACAAACGGTTTACGTTTGTTTCTTCTGGCGCATCGGCACCCTTTTTAGGATTTTTCCATTTGTATTCAGCCGAAAAGAGTTTGCGTAATGGCCTAAATTCTTCGTCCTGCTTGATTTTGGTTTCAAAAATTCGAAGCAATAATAGTTCAATAATATATTCAACTCGTTGAACAGGCGTTCCTGCTGGTCGTAGCTTATTATGTAGCTTTTTTAAAGCATTGTTTGTTTTATTGTCTGCGTAATGTACTGTCGAACGGCTCATATTTTTTGTAAACATCAAAATTAATGTTTTTATTAATCAACATATGAAATGTTTTTGACAATTAGTTAAATCCAGGGCTTGATTTGTTTAGCCAAACATCCATATTACACTTTAGCAAACCATAAATAAAGATTTAAAGAATTCGTTATAATGAGACTGTAAAGTGACATAACGTTTGGATATTTTCCCCTTCGTCCTATTCAAAAAATGCCTTTCAAGCTGTTAGGCTGGATAAAATTTCTAAATCACTATAAAAATGTTCCGAAATCTGTATCTTTTGGAGTACAGATAGAATTTTCTAAAATATATTGAAAATTCAGGACAAAAAAGCCCGCTAAATTAGCGGGCTTTTTGCGTTATAAATCAATCAGTTTAAAGCCAGAAACATGGACATATTTAAAGTCCACCATCTGTTCAAGAAAAAGTATCACGTTTATTTTCATGGAGATCATGTCATTTCCAAGCGCTTTGACTGGGAGCTGTCGATATCCCCAAGAACACTTAGTGGATTAAACATGAGTTCGGAATAGTAAATCGCCACTTATGGTAATTAGCGAAAAAAATATCCTAACCTGCGATTCAAAAAAGCGGTCTTATGTTATTACTCACTCCCATTTCTTAAATTTGATTGACATAAATCAAACAGATGACGACTAATTCTTTTTCCAAACCATATAACGCACAGAACGTTACAGACTATCCAAATAACAATACTTATTTTCTTGTTTGGAATTTTAAGGAAAATGCCGATCCAGCAAAAATCAAATCGGCTTTTCAGGGAATATGCGCCTTGGTTATCAACCTGAACAACTCGGCGTTAGACCGTTTCCCCGATTCAAAAGCCAGTTGCGTAATGGGTATTGGATATGACGCATGGCTACAGCTTAGCCTGCCTCAGCCCCTGCCCAAAGAATTGAAAAGGTTTGAGCCAATAACCGGCAGCAAACATACGGCGGTAAGCACCAAAGGCGACTTGCATTTCCATATCAGGGCAGACAACAAGAGCCTTGCTTACGATATGTCTTCAACTATTTCCGAATTTATGAGCCCCGTTGCCGATTGCGTAGTAGAGGTGCAAGGATTTCGTTATTGGGATAGCAGGTCTATTTTAGGCTTTGTAGATGGCACCGAAAATCCGCATGGTGCAGATCGGGAGCATTTTGCCATTGTTGGCGACGATGACCTTTCTTATCGAGGCGGAAGTTACCTCTTCGTGCAGCAATACATCCATAACCTCAATGCTTGGAAATCGCTTTCTGTAGAAGAACAGGAAAAAATAATAGGCCGTTCTAAAGATCAGGACATTGAAATGAGCGATGAAGTAAAGCCCAAAAACTCGCACATTGCCTTGGCCAACGTTGGCGACGATTTTAAGGTGGTGCGAGATAATATGCCTTTCGGAAATGTGGGCAGCAATGAAATGGGCACCTATTTTATTTGTTATGCCAGTACTTTCAGCACCGTAGAGAAAATGCTGAACAACATGTTTATCGGCAATCCGGCAGGAAATTACGACCGTATACTGGATTTTAGCACCGCGAAAACGGGGTCTTTGTTCTTTGCGCCGAGCTTGGATATGCTTGATGAATTTGGAGGCTGATGCAAATGGAAATCATTGGTTGCGAATAGGTTCAATTATTTGTTTACAAGTAGTGCTATTGATTAGATTAGTGCATAAATTAGTATTATAGATAAGTAATTATATTCAGAGAATGGAATACGTTGATTACTACAAAACCCTGGGCGTAGACAAAAATGCAACCGCAGATGACATCAAAAAGGCTTACCGCAAGCTGGCCAGGAAGCATCACCCTGACCTCAATCCTGATGATGCAGAAGCCGAAAAGCTTTTTCAGCAACTTAATGAGGCCAATGAAGTACTAAGCGATCCAGAAAAAAGAAAAAAATACGACCAGTATGGCGCCAACTGGAAACACGGGGAACAACACGAAGAAGCACGCCGTCAGCAACAATCGCAAAGTTATAGCCAAGGGAATCCGTTTGGCCAAGGTGGCGAACGTTATTCATTTGAAGGCGATGATGGCTATTATTCTGATTTTTTCGCGTCCATGTTCGGCAATCGTGGTGGCGGTCGCAGAACACAGTTCAAAGGGCACGATTACAGGGCATCCGTTCAGCTGAACTTAACCGATGTTTTTAAAACCCAGAAGCAAACATTTACAGTTGATGGCAAAAATATACGGATTACGGTGCCTGCCGGAATTGAAGACGGACAGGAAATAAAGATTACCGGCTACGGAGGTGACGGCACAAATGGAGGGCCTAAAGGCGATCTTTACATTACCTTCCATATCAGCAACAATACGGATTTTGTACGCAAAGGCAACGACCTCTATGTGAACCAGCCCTTGGCGCTCTACAAGGCAATGCTGGGTGGCGACCAAACCCTCAATACCTTAGCCGGTGCGGTCAAATTAAAAATTGCCCCAGAAACGCAAAACGGCACAAAGGTGCGATTAAAAGGAAAAGGCATGCCTGTGTATAAAAAAGAAGGTGATTTTGGCGATCTATATTTAACCTATGAAATCGAGATTCCCAAAAACCTATCGGAAAAAGAGAAAGAATTGTTTAATCAATTGGCAGCAGAACGCCACATCAGTTAATTATGGCTATGAGTAAAAAAATATCCATCGACCAGCTGTGCCTGCATTACGAAGTCGAGGCAGATTTTATATATGCCTTAAACGATCATGGCTTATTGAGCTTGGTAAAATCAAAAAAGGGCTATGAAATCTATTTTGAGCACCTTGGAGATTTTGAAAGGTTTGTACATCTTCATTATGAGCTAGAAATCAACATGGAAGGCCTTGAGGCAATTACGCACCTGCTTGACCGCGTAAAGCTGTTGCAACAAGAAATCAAACAGTTAAAAAAAGGAGCTCACGAAGCCTGATTCTGAAATCAGAATCTATATTAAAATGCTGTCTATGCAACAATAGAAACTCCTAGCTAAAACAGCACCTAAAACCCTGGCAACACAACAAAGCCACTGCGCAACAGCGCAATGGCCACCTTGAAATTGCAGTTCCAATTATTTATTGAACTCCGGATAAGGAAAGCCTTTTCCCGTTTCGCAGAGAAATTTCAAGCTTCTGAAAAAAAGCGCCCAATCAAAGCTACAAGAAGCAAATTCTGGCGTATAGGCTTCCCAACCATCATGATGGAACAAAAGCGTACATCCCTTTTGATGTGGCTCAAGCTCAAAAGTAAGTGTAGTGCCAATCCAGTCTTCAAAAGCCTTTAGGCAACGCCATTTCACAAGATGATAAGGTTTTAATTCAGTTACCTCCATCTCTTTAAAATAATCCGGACCAAAACCAAACCTCGAAACCGAGCCTATTTCGGGCTTTGCCGTAGTATCGGGCGTCCACCAGCCTGCCAGTCCTTCCTGCGTAGTTAGGGCCCAATAAACTTTTTCGACCGGAGCACCTATCAGCAACCTATGGCAAATGCTTTTGGTAGCCGTTTCACCAGATTCTTGTGCTGGCTGAACGGCGGCTTCAGCCACCTTTTCTTTGGGTGTTGCATTACCTTTGCCGGTTGTAATCAGGTTCTTTAAGCTATCCTGTATATAGTGGGTCCATGCATCGCGACAAACCGCATAGCATTCATAAGCTGGAACCAGGCCATGGTGTGTAAACTTCAATTCGGTACCACCATTTTTTTCGGTAATCTCAAAAATAACCTGGGTATCTTTCCATTCGCTTTTGTCGGTTGTGAACTTGAAATCATTATCAAGGATGTGCCAGACCACTTTGACACCAGGCTGCATTTCGGTAATCCTTACCCTGCAACGGTGCACATCCTGGTAATGGTACAAAAATTCGCCGTTGAGCTTATCGGTGCTTCCTTCGATATTTTCCGACCACCATCCACGCACATTAGTAATGGCATCGAATACTTGTTGCGGCGTAGCATCTACGGTAATTGTTGTTGTAAAATCCTGCTGTTCCATAATTTGTTTATTGTTGAATGGTAATTGTTTTTTGTCATTTGCTTTTACACCTCAAAGGTGTCGAATATATAAATCTGGACATCATCATTGCCCGGAGCCAAAATCCTGCGGTCGGTTGCGCATTTTTTTCCCTGTTCGGAAGCAAATGCGCTTTTCAACGCATCTAGGCTTTCAAAATATAGGATACCGATGCAGTACACATCTGAATGGCCTGTGGTCGACATGATTTGCCTGTTGCCTACTTCGTATTTGACCAATCCGGGAAGTTCCTTGGCCAATGGCACATGAACCTCAAAATAGTGTTTGTCAAAAGCCTCGATATCTTTTGGCGTTTTATAGATAGCAATCATGCTGGCCATTCCGTTTATGTTTTGTTACAACTCAAAGTTATTGGCTCAACAACACTTTAAAAGGGTGTAAAATAGACTTTATGAGAGGTTGATTTGGACAGAGCATTTGCCTAACTTTGAAACAACAAACAGTTGCATCCGATAGTTCGGTTTCATTTTAAACTCTTTTGCATGAAACATCTTACCCTATTAGTGCCCGATGCGCAAACCGGCCCCAATACCATATCCTGCATTGTAGGTGCCTATCATGTTTTTACAGAGGCCAACAACTACTACAAAAAGCAAGACAAGGAACCGGTATTCGAAATCGAGCTGGTGGGGGCTTCGGCACAATCGAGTTTTGTAAACGGATTACTGACGGTCATGCCACAGGTAGATATAGGCGCCATTCGCCATACCGATCTGATTATTGTTCCTGCCATTGCGGCCGCCTTTAGAAAGCTGGAAGGCTTGAATGAACTGCTCGTAGAATGGATATCGGAACAATATAAAAAAGGCGCCGAGCTTGCCAGCATGTGCACCGGGGCTTACTTATTGGCCTCGACAGGTTTGTTGGACAAAAAAAGCTGCTCCATCCACTGGAATGCCGCAACGAATTTCAAAAACCTGTTTCCAAAGGTAAATTTAAAGCCCGAAAAGCTCATTACCGACGAACAGGGCATTTATACCAATGGAGGTGGCTATTCTTTTCTAAACCTGTTGATCTACCTGGTTGAAAAGTATTATGATAGGCAAACGGCCATCTACTGTTCCAAAGTATTCCAAATTGATATCGACCGGCAGGCGCAATCTGACTTCGTGATTTTCACGGGGCAAAAGCATCATGGCGATGAAGTTATTATCAAAGCACAGGAATATATTGAAAAAAACTTCTCCGAAAAGATATCCATGGAACGGCTTTCGGAAAAATTCAGGGTCGGCAGAAGGAGTTTTGACCGCAGGTTTATCAAAGCAACCGGCAATACCCCTGTCGAATACCTGCAAAGGGTAAAGATCGAATCGGCCAAGAAAGAACTCGAAACCTCGCGCAAGACCATCAACGAAGTGATGTATGAAGTGGGTTATGCCGATGTGAAGGCATTTAGGGAGGTATTTCGCAAGGTTACCGGCATGTCGCCTTTGGCATACAAGAACAGGTATAACAAACTACATGGAGTAGTTTAATCGGAAAAACACCCTACCTACGGTTACTACAAAATGTGATAGCCAATCTCAAGCTCACATCTTTTCCGCGTACAAATAACACTCCCATTTCCCGAGAAGGCAATTTGGGCTACTAAACCTATGTAAAAGCTTTATTTTACAAAGTTTACACTTTTATTTACAATCTAAATTCGCCTTACCGAAAGGCATCAGGGTAATTTTGCTAGATCAAATCGAACATCAATCCCCTCTGGAATAAAGAGGTATTACCGTTTTTAAAATCAATGATCATTAATCCATATAATTTCTGTAGCATGAACAACAAACTACCAATCGCTTACTTAACTTTCATGATTATCCCGTTGGCCTTCGGTTGCCGCGGACCTGTAAAAGGGAAAGACAAAAACAGTGCAGCAACAAGTTCTTTATCCTTACATGTTGGGGATGAAAGATACATTGCAATAGACACCAAGGAAAGTGCCGTAATCTGGCAAGGTGCTTCGCTGGGCGGGGTTAACCCTCATAAAGGATACGTCTATCTATCAAAAGGAGAATTGATGATGGAAAATGGCCAACTCATGGGTGGCGCAGCTGAAGTAGACATGAATACCATTGAAGACGAAGGTCACAAGAGCGATAACAACTTGATTAAACACTTAAAAGATCCTGATTTTTTTGACGTCAAGAAATTTCCCTTTGCTACAATCGCCATTACCAAGGTTACTTCCATTAATACCGAGGACAAGCAAATTACAGGGAACCTGACCATCAAGAACATCACCCACCCCGTTACTTTTCCAGCCAGGGTTGAAGTTAATAACGGAATAGTCAAAGCAAATGGCAAGCTGACCATTGACCGGACACTATGGGATGTCCGTTATAAATCAGGCAAGTTCTATGAGCATTTGGCCAATGGGGCTATCTCGGATTCCATTGAATTTGAAATAAAAATTATAGCAAAAAAATAAACAGTTAGTTAAACCTATACCGTTAGCCATACATTAAAATAAAAAAGCCCTCTAATTTCGAGGGCTTTTTGGCATCTATAAATCCTATTGTCAATCCATTCCCATCATCTTATTGCTCTAAATATTCCAAAGCAAACTGAATCCAGTCTTTCACGCTCTTATCCAGATAAATGTCGGGTTGCATGCCAATATTATCTATCGGGTAATCTGGCAACCTTAACGAACGAAAAGTAGGCAACTGTAAAAGGTATTCGGGGCAACCAAAATCGAACATTCGAGCGGCCGCATAATCCAATCCGCCAGAAGTTACCGTGCCGGCTACTTTTACTTTCTTGCTTTGTTTGGTCTTCATCACAAAATTCTCGGCAGAACTTCCCACCCTATTGTCGGTAAGCACCAGTACATGGCTAGGGCCTTTTTCGGCAGGAATGATCTTTTGGATGGCAAACGAGCTGCCTTCAACATTCACAAATTTCCCCATGTTTTTCTCAAACAGGCCAATCCATCGCCTCACCGTGTCTATCTCCCCCTGTTTTTCCTTCTTGTCGCTCACCATTTTGATATAGCTTTCGAGGCCATTGACCAAAGTTTGGGTTGCCAGGTACTCCACCCCCATCGTCCTGATAGAATTGCTCATGAGGTAAGGCAACAACGTCTGATAGGCATTGTCTGTACCGCCCGAGTTTCCCCGAATATCGATAATCAAGTTTTCAGCCTGCGCCAATTGCGAACGGTTGCTGGCCACAAGGTCTTCGATAATATCGACAAAGGGATAATCAAAAGACGGAAGCGTAATGAGCATGGTTTTATCGGTCAGTTTTTTCATGGTAAAGCCGTAAAATTCCCCCACTTTTCTTTTAACCTGCTCCGCTGTGAGGTTTGATTGTGGTGTTTCTTTGATGAAAACAGCCCTCGCCTCTTTAAAATAAATGATACTGTTATTGTAGATTTCGTATCGACCGGTCTTTAGCTTTTTATCGAAGCCATAGAACTCAAACTTTCCATCAGGATACAACTTGAATTTGATCTCATTGGGCTTCCAAAAGGCGGAGGTTGAGCTGATGACAAAGCCCACCTGCACCCCATCGCTATTTTTGGTTATCCCGATTTCGTAGCCTGCTCCTCCTGTCCATTCAAATTTGTTTTTCCAAACTCCTTCCAACGGATTACGAGCGTTTTTCAATCCATTACGGAATTTGACCACATCGATATTCACAAAGTTGGCCGGGTCTGTACTGGCTACGCTTTTTGTACCTACAGAGGTTGCCGGATTGATCCAAATATGGCCATCCCTGAAAAAGGAGGTGTATTTTTTCAAGATGTCAAAACATTTTGCCTTTTCGGTGCTGTTGGCCTGCTTCCTTAGCTCTTGTTTAAAACTCTCGTACAAAATCTTGTCTTTGGTCTTTTCTTCGAAACCGGGGTATTCGCTTTCGATTTTCTTAATCAACTTGTCAAGGGCATCGCCACAGGCACATTCGTTTTGGGCGTAGGCCATATTGGCGATAAAAAGCAAGGCTGCAACGAAAATTATTTTGGTCTTCATAGTGTGTTTATTAATTATACCGGCAAAATAAACGAAATCCAAAAAATAAAAATTGTAAAAATCGTGCAGGATATCGACCCACAAAAAAACATTCCGATGACTTTAACCCCTCGTTTCTTTAGGTTTGATTTTTATAACTTTGTTCTATGAGCCAGCACGAAACCATCAACGACTTCTATAAACGCATCCTCAAAGATTCTTGTTTAAACCTGGCGGAGCTGAACACGCGCATTGGCCATGTCAACATCTTTTCGAGAGACAATTGCGCCACCATTTCGCCCTACAGCCGTCGCGATTATTACAAGGTGTCGCTCATTATTGGTACGGGCACTTTACACTATGCCGATAAATGGATCTACATCAACAAACCTGCACTGCTGTTCTCCAACCCTATTGTACCTTATTCGTGGGAAGCCGAATCGGAAACGCAGGAAGGCTGGTTCTGCCTTTTTACCGATGCTTTTATCGAGCCCGGCGAGCGCAAAGGCTCTTTGCAGGAATCACCTTTGTTTAGCTTGGGGGCCAATCCCGTTTACTTTTTAGATGAAATGGCGTTAAAGGAAGTGTCTGATATTTTCATGAAAATGCAGGCCGAAATCCAATCTAACTACCCGCACAAGTACAACGTCATTAAAAACTACCTGCATTTGCTTATCCACCAGGCCATGAAGCTCTCGCCTACCGAGGAATTCAAAAAACAGATTAACGCTTCTACGCGTATCTGCGGTTTATTTCTCGAATTGCTGGAGCGTCAGTTCCCTATTGATGCACCGGAAAATGCCCTGCAAATTAAAACTGCACAAGATTTTGCCAACAGCCTGTCTGTACACGTCAACCATTTGAACCGCTCGGTCAAGGAAATTTCGGGCAAAACCACTACCGAACATATTGCCAGTCGCATTGCGCAAGAAGCCAAGGCGCTTTTGCAGCACACCGATTGGAACATTGCCGAAATAGGCTATAGTTTGGGTTTTCAGGAACCTGCTTATTTTACCAATTTCTTTAAAAAGAATACGGGTATCACTCCCAATACCGTAAGGTTGCAAATGGCTTAAAATCGCTGTTTGATTTTTATAAGTTTTGGTTTGATAACTATAATTAGACAGACCGGCATTGCGAGTAGTTTTGTATCATAAAATTTGACCATGCCGATCTTATCCCAAAAACTGCAGCCCAAAAACAAAAAGATAGCCACTTTTATTGCTTTTTTATTGATCCCGCTTTCGGGCCTCATTACCGATATGTACCTGCCCTCTATGCCGCACATGGCCGTCGAGCTGCACCAAACGGAAAATGCCATTCAGCTTACCTTGGCCTTGTTTCTGATCAGTTACGGACTGGCTCAATTCATTACGGGTAGCCTGGTTGACAGCTACGGCCGTTACAGACCAACCCTCATTGCGCTGGCTATCTTCATCATCAGCAATTTCGTTATCGTATTAACCAAACAAATTGAGGTCATCTATGCCATGCGTATTGTGCAGGGCATTACCACGGGTTTTATTGTGGTAGCCAAAAGAGCCTATTTTGTGGATGTTTACGAAGGTGAGGAACGAAAAAAATACTTGAGCTCCTTATCTATCGTTTGGTCGTCGGCACCAGTTATTGCCCCTTTTATAGGCGGTTATTTGCAACAATATTTCAACTGGCAGGCCAACTTTTATGTACTGGCCATTTACGGCATCGTTGTATTGGTATTGGAAGCCATTTTCTCTGGCGAAACCGTTCCTGAATATCGGCCTTTTCGTTTGCCATCGATGATGAAGGACTACAAAACCATGTTGAGCACGCCCTTATTCTTATATGGCATCTTCATTATCGGCCTTTGTTATGGCACCACCATGGTTTTCGGACTGTCGGGTTCCTTTATTATCGAGCACCAATTCGGTTACTCGCCTGTGGTAGCCGGTTATGCAGCCCTGATGATGGGTTTAGCCTGGATGTGCGGCGGTTTGTTGGGCAAAGCCCTGATACAAAAGCCATTTATCCCGAAAATACGCATTGCCAATCTATTGCAGTTGATTTTTATTGCGGGCATGCTCCTTAGCGCACAATGGTTCAACAACATTTTCACGTTGATATTTTTCGCCTTTTTGATTCATGTTTGCGTTGGTTTCATCTTTAACAATTATTTCGCCTATTGTTTGGGCAGATTTCCGCAAATGGCTGGAGTAGCGAGTGGCTTGAGTGGCGGTGCCAATTTCATCATTACCTCGATATGCAGCTACACTGTGGTGGGTGTTTTGCATCCCCAATCTCAATTAGGATTAAGCTATGGCTACCTGTTTATCGGACTACTCGCTTTTCTGTTGCTTCAGTTTTTGGTCAAACCAACGCTAAGCACCAAAACGGCAATGGCTTAAAACATTTTGAACAAATTGTTATTTATTACTACTAAAACCATATCGTTATGAAATATAGAAATCTTGGAAAAACAGCTGAACAACTATCGGCCATAGGCTTGGGTTGTATGGGCATGAGCTTTGCTTATGGCCCGGCCGACGATACCGAAAGCATCGCCACTTTGCATAAAGCCTTGGATTTGGGCATTAATTTTTGGGATACCGCCGACGTTTATGGCAATGGCCTGAACGAAGAACTGATTTCGAAGGTTTTGGTGCCCAACCGCGACAAGGTTTTCATCGCTACCAAATTTGGCTTCAGGTTTAAGGAAGATACAGGCACTTCAAACGCCGTAGGGACTTATTTTGATGGTTCGCCCAAATGGATGAAACAGGCCGTTGAAGCCAGTCTGAAAAGGCTAAAAGTAGACACCATCGATTTATATTACGCGCACCGTGTTGACGTGAATATACCGATAGAAGAAACCGTTGGCGCCATGGCCGAACTGGTAAAGGAAGGCAAGGTAAAATACCTGGGCCTGAGCGAAGCCTCGCCGGCCTCCATTCGTAAAGCGCATGCCGTGCACCCTATTTCGGCCTTGCAAAGCGAATATTCTCTGCTGACCAGAAATGTGGAAGGTGAAATTTTGGCAACCACCAGAGAACTGGGCATTACTTTGGTGCCTTACTCGCCATTGGCAAGGGGTTTGGTTTCGAATACGCTCGACCTCAATACCCTAACCGATGGCGATTTTAGAAAAACCCTGCCGCGCAACCAAGGCGAACATGCCGAAAACAATGCCAAATTAGTGGCCGATTTTGCACTCCTGGCACAGGACAAAAACTGTACGCCTGCCCAATTGGCTTTGGCTTGGGTGCTGGCACAGGGCGATGATATTATCCCTATTCCGGGCACCAAGAAAAGAAAATACCTGCAAGAAAATGCTGGCGCCGTAGACGTACAATTGTCAGGAGCAGAATTAAATGCAATAGAAGAAATCTTGAAAAAATACCCGAATGTTGGTGCCCGTTATGCCGAAGGTGCCATGAAATTGGTTAACAACTAACTTTTACCGCTATCCGTTACCAACAAAGCTGCCTAATTGGGCAGCTTTGTTGCTTTCTGAGGTTTTTTCTCTATTTAATCGCTTGTAGATTATCTTGCAGGTTGTCATCTAAATAATAGGCATAAGGATCTATGGCTACAGCCTTTGGCTTTTGAGGCACAACGATGCTCAATATGGTTTGGCGTTTGGTAAAATGGTATTTCTTTAAGTAAAGTGGCTGGGTACGGTCGGTCCAGTCTTCCTTAAGCTCGCCAAAAGTGGCCAAATCTACTGTCATATTGGGTTGCAATGCTGTTTTTCCTCCCTTTTCGCTGGGCTCGATATTCACTTGCAACTTCAATTCGTATTGTCCATTGGCCAGTGTTTTGCCTTGCAGCACTTTAAGGCTCATCCGGTAAACCACGATTTTGTTGATGCTCTCGTCTATAAACTGCCTTTGCTCGCTATTGGCTACTTTGTATAATTCGGCAAGCAAATCTTCGGTTCCCGCCTTTTTGTTGGGGTTTGTATACTTCATAAGCAACTGGCTCAGCACGGAGTTCATTTTACGCTCGCCCAGCATTTCTTTCAAGGCATACATCACCAATTCGCCTTTTTGGTAGTAAATATAAGGTTGATCGTACGATTTCCCTAACGGCCGTTCTTCTTGATCGGTGGCACTATAAACAAAATAAAGGTTATTGTCGAAACTCAGGTATTTGCGCAAGTACATTTTGCCATATCTGTGCTCCATCAGTATCGCTTCGGTATATTTCGCCATCGATTCGGTAAACATATCGGCTCCGGGTTGCGACAAAGACCTCAACTGGTTGGCCCACCACTGGTGTGCGGTTTCATGGGCAGCAATGGCATAGGCGTGGTTAATCAGACTTTTGTTATAGTTAGTGAGGAAATTGAGCCTCTCGGCACTAAAAAGTACCCCGGCATAAGCGGTGGCTGCGCCATTGTACTGCGGCAGTTCGGCCAGACTCAATTGCTTAAACTGATACGGACTATAGTTCTCCGCGCCATAGCTTAAGGCATCTTTCATGCCCTGTAGCATATCTTTCAAGTTGTATTCATGCCCTTTGAGGTAATAGAGTTTAAGCGCAATGCCTTGGTAAAGCTCGGTTTTTACCTGATAGCGTGCCGAACTTAACGCGAACATAAAATCGATAGGCTGCGTGGTTTTATAATGGAAATAACGTCGGCCATCTTTTGTCCATTCTTTTTGCAATTGGCCAACGGTAACCACTTGCTGATCTGGAGCCGTTGATATCGTGGTTTCAAAATCAATCAGATGGTAGGTGCTGTCGGTGGCATTGTCTATGATAATCGGTGCCAATCCGGCTTTTTTTCTAGCCCGTTCATCACTTGTTTCCAGTCCACTGTTATAACCAAAGTCGGGCACAAACTTTTCCAATTCGATGTAAGAACCATTTTCGACCACTGAATTTTCTTTGTTAAAGGGCACAAAACCAGAGGTAATTACTTCAAGCTTAAAGTCCATGCTTAGCGTATCGCCTGGTTTTAGAGGTTTTTCCAATTCGATAAACTGTTGTTTAAATTCCTGGTCAACGGTCGACTTCCTCTTGGCTCGCACCCCTACCTCGAAATAATTCACCTCCCGGTTAATGCCTACCCAGATTTTAGCAATGGCTTGCTTGCTTTCATTTTTCAGCAAGTAACTGCCCTTAACCCGGTATTTAGCCTCTTTGGTCAGTAAATCGACATGGGTTTTAACCGATTTAACGGTAGGCTGTGGCAAATTGGCCAGTGCCTTGTATTTTTTCTCGTAGCGGATGCGCCAATCGAGTTGGGCCTTTTTGTTTTGATAGCCTCCTACAAGATTGGTTTGCTCATAAATGTAACCCCCACTGGTCAAAAACACCACAATGGCTATACCAAACAACAATTTATGCCTCATCACAAAACCACCAATCTTTTTAAAGCGTTGTGCCAAGGTACTGCTCAATCGGTCTTGCCACATGGCAACAGTTAAACCAGCCAACAACATACAAAAGCCAGCCCAATAAACCATGTACCAATCAAAAGCCTTTGCATAATGGCCAAAACCATTAAAATAGGAATATTCGAGATCGGGTACGGTAGCAAAACGGAAAAGGTAATGTTCCAATCCCACACGTTGCGCCATGACGAAAAACACAGTAACAAACAGGCCCAATACCATACCCAGGTATTTGTTGGCACTTAAATTCTGCGCAAACACAATGAGTACAACGAACAAGCACAACGGCAAGGAATTGTAATAGTACAAAGAAATGTAGGTAAGCGGTTCGATATTAAAATAGCCATGACTCAGTTGCAAGGCAATGCCAATGCTTATATTGGTTGTGGTAAGCGCCAGTACCAAAACCATGAGTGCCAGTGTTTTGGCCATCCACATGGGCCAGTTCTTAATCGGTGTGCTGTAAATGAGCGAATGGATGTTGACCGATCGTTCGCTTCCCAATAACTCCGCCGCAAAAAAGATGACCAAGATCAACGAAAAACGCATTGAGCGCAACTGCTCTACAATTAAACCGGTTGTTGGATAGGCAGAAGTTCCGTACTGGCCGTTAAAAATCGTTTCTTTGAGTTCGATGGTGTAAATAAATATCCAGAGCAACAGCATCACCATAAACGAAATATGCTTGAACAGCGAAACAGTTTCGAGCTTAAACTGCGACTTAAATACTTGCCAGCTATAGCCAAGTCCTTGGGCCTGTGTTTTAAAATTTCTGAAAGGCACAAGTGCAATTTTTCTTTTTGAGGCCTTGGCCGGCTTGCTTTTGAGCGTTTGCCCTAACCTGAAGTTGAAGAAACGGTAGCTCAGCACAATCAGCACCGTAGTAAAGCCCAGCCACAGTATGCGATTGATCAAAAACAGCCCTTCAACCGGAAATTGCAAGGTATTGCGTTGCAAATCGGTCCAGGTTTTTACCGTGGCAAAGAAAGCAGCCAAGCCAAAAGGGTCTGTTAAGATGGGAACAGCCAACGAATCGCTTGTTTTATAAGCCGAATTGGCCAGCATGGGCGAATTACCCAAAATAGAAGCTGCCATGTACAAAATATACAGCAATACACCTGCGGCATAAATAGCCCTGGTATTTTTGCTGAGCACAGCGGTGCAAAAAATGATGGCCGACGAAAACAAAATATTAGGCAGGCCAAAAACCAGCAAAGGTTGCAGGTAATTGATCAATTTAAATGGCCCCAACTGATCGGCCGCAAACAAGTAGCCGCCCAACAACATGCCCAACAGGGCTATAACCAGTATAAAAAACACAGCCATCACCAGTCCCGCAAAACGCACAAAAAAATAGGGCATTTTTTTGATGGAAGTGGTAAACACCACACTATCCATTTGGTAAACCTGATCTCTCAGCACCACATTGGCACAACACAGCGTGCTTGCAAATACGGTAAGCAAAGACAAGAAACTGGTAATATAAGTAATGGTAAAGGGCGAATTTTTATACACTTCACTGCTGCCGAAACCGCCATTGACAATGAACATGCCCAATGCAAAGAACAACAGGGCCGTAATTTTAAAAGATAGCTGCCTGAAATGGTATTGCAGCTCAAACCTTAACAATTGACCAATCATCTTCTGCCCTCCTCTTGTACCTGTTGTGCGCCGAACAGTGACGAGAAATACACTTCTTCCAAACCCGGATAAAAAGGCTCGAAACCTGTTGCTGGGCGCTCATCGGCTAGTACGTGCAACTGGATCTGTCCCGCTAATCTGCGAGTAGAAATGACATTAAACACGGTTGTATAATCGGCCAAGGCCTCTTTTGAAATGGTTTTGCGCCATATCCTGCCGTTTAGGCCTTCGGTTAAAATGGATGGTTTACCTTTCAAAATGACTTTTCCGCCTGCCAACACCGCCATTTCGGGACACAAATCGTGTACATCTTCTACAATATGGGTAGAGAGCAATACTACTTTCTGTTCGCCGATTTCACTCAGCAGGTCGTGGAAACGGTTCCGTTCGAGCGGATCTAAACCGGCAGTGGGTTCATCAACAATGATCAGTTGCGGATTGCCCAACAAGGCCTGTGCAATTCCAAAACGTTGCCTCATGCCCCCCGAATAGGTGCTTACCGCACGTTTGCGCACCTCGTAAAGATTGGTTTGTTGCAACAGCGACATCACCTGCTCCTTCCGCTCGCTTTTGTTGAGCATGCCTTTAAGCACCGCCATATGACTGAGCAAATCGACAGCCGATATCTTGGGATAAACCCCGAAATCCTGAGGTAGATAGCCCAATTGGTTGCGCATGTATTGCGAATCTTTGTAAATATCCTGCCCATCAAAATGAACCTGCCCACTATCGGGCAATTGCAAGGTAGCTAATGTACGCATCAACGACGATTTGCCGGCACCATTTGGACCAAGCAAGCCAAACATGCCATTGCCAATACTAAGCGTAACATGGTCTAAGGCCTTTACGCCATTGCCATATTGCTTGCTGAGATTTTGTATCTGAAGTCTTTCCATTGTCTTTTGAATGATGATGGAACAAAGAAAACCAGCTGTTTCCATTGCGTTAAATTTTAGTGACGAAGGCGATGAAAATGATGACGAAAGACTCGTGATGAGGTTAAAGGTTAAAGACCAAAGTCCCTATTGACTATTGGCCCATGAACCATGGACCATAGACCATGGACTATAGACTATTGACTCTGGACTATCAACCCTCCTCCTTTCATCACCAAAAAGCCCACCTTTGTCATTTAGATTTGAGGATATGGGCAATTTGTTGTTCTTTCGTTATTTTTAAAGCAATGGATAGATTAACGGCCCGTTTCAATGTGATTTTCAAACGCCACGAGTTCTTTATTTTTATTGGGCTCTGGTTTTGGATTGCTATTCTTTTCTCATTGGACAAGGGCACAAGCAACTGGGGCAGTTATTTCAACTACCTATTACTTACTTTTCCGGTACTGGCACCCTGCTTGATATTTTCGTGGCTCAAACCCCAATTATGGACCAATACTACACCAAAAAAGTACCTGCGCTATTGGTTGCTTTGCTTCTTGGTTTGCGTACCGGCAATGGCCGCGCTTTTCGCTTGCCTATTTCCCCGTCAATACACTGGCCTGTATACACTTACCGCTGGCGCGACCTTAGCTTTGGCATTATTGCTCAGTATAAACAGCTATTATCAAAACAGCATCAGGCACGTTAAATGGATCAAAAAAATAGGGCTCGAAAACGCAGTATTCATCAGCATCGTACTTTTTGCACTTACCATTTCCATTATGGCCGTTTCGAGCATGGGCAATCCGCGTTACGACCAAAAGAACAACCTGTTGGTAGGATTAGAGTTCAGCTTTTTTAAGGTGTTGCGCCACTTCGGAACCTTCATCAGCTTTTTTGCCCAGTTTTTAATCATGTACCTATCGGGCTACCTGTTCTTTTTCATCAACAACCGGTACCTTGTTGCCAAAGTGCTGAAACAACAGGGCCTCACCAGTTACATCTTAAGCCTATTAACTACCGTAGTTATCCTCTACCCCATTATTGCACAGCTTTTGCTGTTTTTGCCCATTAACAAGATATTTGGTCGCGATATTTTCTCTCCCAATCCTTTCGACCTCGAAAATGCCTTTAGCGTCATCGGCATTATGATTTTGAGCCTCCCAATCGTGCTTTCGTTGCAATGGGGCAAGCAGAACAACCAGATTATTTCGTTGGAAAAAGAAAAATCGCAGGCCGAACTCGATTTGCTGAAACAACAGCTCAATCCGCACTTCTTTTTCAATACGCTCAACAATCTTTATGCGTTAAGTCTGCAAAAATCGGATAAAACGCCCGAAAGTATTTTACAACTGGCCGAACTGATGCGCTATACCATTTACAAAGGCCAGGAAAAGCAGGTAAGCTTGGCCGACGAGCTGAAATACATGGAAGACTATATCCAATTGCAGCAAATCAGGCTCAAAAAGCCTCTAGACCTTAAATTTGAGGTAGAAATTAGCGACGACAAGCAAACCATTGCCCCCTTGATGCTCATCATCCTGATCGAAAATGCTTTTAAACACGGCATTGAACCTGCCGAAGAAGCTTCATTTTTAAGACTAAAGCTAAGTTGCCAACAAAAGAAGCTTTATTTCTGCTGCGAAAATTCTTTCGAAGATAACGGACCTGAAAAAACAAGTGGCATCGGGCTTCAAAATCTTGTGAAGCGTTTAGAATTGCTTTACCCCGACCAACACCGCTTGGCCATTAGCCAAGATAATTTTATTTTTAAGGCAGAGCTATTCCTCCATTTATCATGAGTTTACGTTGCTTGATTATAGACGATGAGCCACTGGCGCACGACATCATCCTCACCTATCTGGAAGATATTCCTTTTATTGAGGTGGCTGGGCAGTTTTACAGGGCAACAGAGGCGCTGGATTTCTTGAGCAAAAATGAAATCGACCTTATTTTTCTCGACATCCGCATGCCTAAGCTCAATGGCCTGGATTTTATCAGAACACTAACGCACAAACCCATCATCATCATTACTTCGGCTTACGAAGAATATGCATTGGAAAGCTTCGACCTTGATGTTTGCGATTACCTGCACAAACCGTTCCGTTTCGACCGCCTGCTTAAAGCGGCCAATCGCGCACTCGAAATCCATAACCTCAAAAAACAGGCTTCCAAGGGAAATGCACCGCAACAAACACTAGCTCCCGAGAGTGCACAAATTGCCATCAAGGCGGACAAAAAGACAGTTTTGATGCCCTTAGACGAAATTCAGTATCTAGAAAGTTTGGGCAACTATGTAAAGGTTTGGCGCGACAACGATTTTCTGCTAACGCCCAGAACCATGAGCAGTTTTGAAGAGCAATTGCCTGCATCAACCTTTGTCCGCATCCATAAATCCTACATCCTGAACAAGAAATTTGTGCACTACATGGAGGGAAATACCATATACCTCAAAAACAAGCGCGAACTGCCCATCGGCAAAAACTTTAGGCCCATCATCAAGCAATTGCTCGACATGGAAGAATAAAACTAGCCGTTCATCGCTTCCAACAACTCTTTTTTATACAACGGACCAATCGGTACAGCGGATTGGTTACTGAGAATCAGCTTATTATCCACAATGCGTTGTACATGGTTTTTGTTGACAATGTACGAACGATGCGCCTGCAAAAATTGTTTGGGTTGCAACTGTTCAAGTAGGCCTTTTAGGGTTTGGTATACCAGGTAAAATTGCTCTTTGGTAAAAATCTTTACATAATCTTTGCTGCCCTCTATGTAAATGATATCCTGTTGCTTGAGGTTGAGCAGGCTTTGCCCATCCTTAATCAGCAAATGCCCCGTTAGGTCATTTTCAGGAGCAGCATTTGAAAGTCCCGCCTTGTTTACCGCTTTCATAAAACGTTCGTACGAAAATGGTTTTAACAAATAATCAACAGCCTCAAGTTCATAACTCTCAAAGGCATATTGCTTATAGGCCGTGGTAAAAATGGTCTTTGGCCTTACCGTTAAGGCCTTCAAAAAATGCAGTCCATTAACCAGGGGCATTTCAATATCCAAAAACAACAGGTCTACCTTGTGCTTGCCCAAATACTCGAATGCTTCAATGGCATTTCTAAATGAAGCCAAATGTTGCAGACCTGGCGTTTGGCCAATGTAATGTGCTAATACCTGGTGAGCCATCGGCTCGTCGTCTATGACAATGCAGTTCATTTGCGGTTCAAAATTACGGAGGCCACATATTGGCCATTTTCTTCTGTTAAGGTCAGCTGGTGCTGTTTTGGATAATAAAGTTCCAATCTTTTTTTGATGTTGACCAATCCGATACCACCAACAGGTTTTGTACCGAGTTGAAGTATGGTCTGCAGTTTATCGTTCTGTATGGTAAAACTGATCTGTGTTGGGCTTATTGTGATGTGGGCCAATACCGAAGCATGGTCTTCCAGTTTATGCCGGCCGTGCTTAAAACTATTTTCGACCAAGGGCAAAAACAGCAGTGGCGGAATTTTAATTGCTTCATCTACCTCTGGCGCCTGAAAAACAATGCTGGCCTTCGGAAATTTTTGTTGTTCCAATTCAAAATAGCCTTTCAAAAAATCGATTTCTTCCTGCAGGCTCACTTCTTCCTTGTCGCAATCGTACAAAATGTATTGCATCATTTGCGAAAGCAGCAAAATAAAACGGGGCGTTTCTTTTGACCCTACCAAGCTCAAGCCATACAAACTATTTAAAGTATTGAACAAAAAATGAGGCTGTAACTGGGTTTTGAGCATATTAAGCTGCAGGTGTAGGTTATCGGTTTCCGACTGGTGGCGTTTGATTTCGTTCTGATACGAAAACCTGGAAAGCCCGATGCAAAAAAAGGCAATCAAGTCGGTAAACATCATGTTCCAATCCCAATATTGATAGGCAAATTTAAAAAACCCATTCACAGGGAGGCCTCGCGTAGTCATTTTAAACAACCATGAAACCCCTATGTTATTCAAAGGCATTAGCAGCAAAAAATAGGCTACCGTAAGCACAAACAGGCCCAAATACTTTTTGCGTTGCAACAAATGAGGAACAAGCCAACGATAGTACGGAATAAGCAACAGCGTTGAACAGATGCTGTACAGGCAAATTTGCAGGTAAGGCAGGTCATTATTCGGCACATGGGGCAAACTGGAGCTTTCCATGTAGGCAGAATACTTATAGATGCCAACATAAAACAACCAAATGATCAGTTCGAAAAAAAGAGGAAAAGTAAGCACTGGTTTCTTCATGATGGTGCTAAAATCGTAATATTTATTGACTATGCCGTGTTTGTTTTCGACGAAGGCCTGTTTTTGCACGACTAAAAAAATCAGTCGCCGTTTGGCAGCCTGCGCTTTGGCCTCGGTCGAATAATAACCAGCAAGCCTGTTTTTTGTGTGTTGATTTGCATCATCAAAAAACAAGCACATGAAAACAACACTTCAACTTTTTATCGCCGCTCTCTTTTTAACTTTTAATGCTCGGGCACAATCGGTCAACGAGCTCAACCTGGCCAGCAGACAGGCATTTGTAAAAAGTGCCCAACCACTGATTGAAAAAATGGCCAAAAAACGAATTGTAGCCTTGGGCGAAGGTACACATGGCACTGCCGAATTTTATAAACTCCGTTATTGGATTACCCGCGACCTGATCGAAAATAAAGGCTTTACCCACATTGCCTTTGAAAACGACCTGAGCGATGGCCTGATGCTCAATCAAGAACTAAACAGTCAAGCCGACCTGAATACCTTGATGAAAAAGCGCCTGCTCAGCATTTGGCAGAACGAAGAAACCAAAGAACTGCTGGCTTGGGTGCGAAGCTACAACCAAACCCATCAAAAGAAAGTGCTAATTGACGGCATAGACTATGTGTACAACAACGTTGATATCGAAACCTTGCAAAAAACGTTGGCTAAGCAACCCGATTTTTTGGCTGATGTGAACCGCTTAAAAGCCCCAGCTTCTTTACAGGATGCCACTTGGGAAGCCATGAACGACAAAAACAGCAAAATTGATTTCGAAGCCATGAGCAACAGCAGCTACAAAGGCTATTTATTGGCCGATAGCCTCGATCAAAAAATACAGCAATCTAAACTGTCTGAAAAGCTGAAATCAGAAAGCCATTTGATTTTGCTGAATATTAAACAAGCTTTCTCGCCTTTCTATTACAGTGCCCTAAAAAAACCTGAACTGAGCCGCGATGTAAACATGGCCACCAACGTAGCCGAAATATTAAAGGGCACTCCAGATAAAATGATTATTTGGGCTCACAATGGCCACGTAGCCAAAACAGGCATTTACGATAATGAAGTCGGTGGCATGGGTGGCGAAATTGCCAAGCTGTTCCCCAACCAGTATTTTGTGATGGGCACCGGAACGGCCACCGGAACTTTTGCGGCAACCGAACAATCGCGCGATACCTATACCAATCCGATGAAAGCCTATCCCTTAGAAAAAACTGTAGCCGAATCGTGGGAAACCCAGTTTTTAAGCCTGAACAAACCAGCTTTTTACATTTTCCCTGCGCAATACAACAGCAAAAACGAAGTGAAGCCTTTGCGTTTCATAGGCTATGGCCCAAAGAGTGATCCAAGCACCAACGATAAAACCAATATCAGTCAACATTTTGATGCCTTTTTGTTCGTGAGCAATACCCACGCCGCTACTCCCTTAAAATAAACAGAAAGCATAGGCTCAAGGTAAATTTGTAATTACATCTTGGCAGGATAGGTAAATTGCGATACAAGCATCCCCTTTTTTCTTATCTTGAGCTTATGAAAGCTATTTTCTCTTTGGTATTGCTTTGTTTTGGGCTCTCGGCATTTGCCCAGCAAGATTCGCTTATTCTTTTAAAGCCGGCTCAGGTTTTTGATGGCGAAAGCTTGCACAGCAACTGGGTGGTATTGGTAAAAGGCAAGCAAATTGAGGCCGTGGGCGCCATGACTTTTAAGTTGCCAGCCCACACCAAAATTATTGAATTGCCAGGTACGACCTTGCTGCCTGGCTTCATTGAAGGACACTCGCATTTGTTTTTGCATCCCTACAACGAAGTAAGCTGGAACGATCAGGTGCTGAAAGAAAGTCGTGCCGAAAGAACCGCCAGAGCCGTTAAACACGCCGAAGCAACCTTAATGGCCGGTTTTACCACGGTTCGCGATTTGGGTACCGAAGGCGCTGGATTTGACGATGTAGGCCTCAAACAAGCCCTAGAAAAAGGCATAATCAGCGGGCCTAGAATGATTATTGCCACCAAGGCCATTGTGGCCAAGGGAAGCTACGGGCCCAACTATAAAAATGCGGATTTGGATTTGCCCCAAGGCGCCGCCGAAGTGGCCGGCACTGCCGAAATGGCCAAAGAGGTTTACCTGCAAATTAGCAAGGGCGCCGATTTGATCAAGCTCTATGCCGATTACCGTTGGGGATTGGACGGCAAACCAGCTCCCACTTTTAGCATCGAAGAAATAGCCACGGCAAGTGCCATTGCCAAAAGCAGCGGTAGGCCAACAGTTGCCCATGCCTCGACTAAAGAAGGCATGCGCCGGGCAATTTTAGGGGGCATATCAACCATAGAACATGGCGACAATGGCGATGAGGAAATTTTTAAACTCATGAAAGAAAAAGGAGTTGCCTTATGCCCTACTTTGGCCGCCAGCGATGCTACTTTGCAATATGATGGCTGGAAAAAGGGCATTGATCCGGAGCCCGACCGCATCAAAAACAAAAAGAAAAGCTTCGAACTGGCTTTGCGCACCGGCGTTACCATTTTAATGGGTGGCGATGTGGGTGTTTTTGCCCATGGTACCAATGCCCGCGAAATGGAACTAATGGTAGCCTATGGCATGAAACCTATCGATGTACTGCGATCGGCAACCTCAGTCAATGCCAAAGCCTTTGGCTACGACGAAAAGATTGGAAGCCTGCGCAAAGGCCTCATGGCCGACATTATTGCCGTACAAGGCGATCCAAGCATAGATATCAAAAAAACAAAGGAGGTGGTGTTTGTGATGAAAGATGGGAAAATCTACAAATCGGATCTTAAGTAAGGTAATTAGTTGGCGATTTGCAATTGATAGTTTTCAGTTTATCGCAAGATTTGGCAACAAACTAATAAACTAGTCGCGAAACCATTCCAGCCATTTCCCGATCAGCGCAACTCTTTGCTTCAAATAATTCGGCCCGAAGAAAATGCTCGACCAGTCGTCGAAGTTTTCGTATTGGAAACCAAGGTAAAACACCCAAAAGCCAAAACCAAAATAAGGCATGGCAGCGAGTTCTTCATCGCTTAAGGGTCTCGTTTTTCGATAGGCCTCTACAAACAAGGCAAAAGACTTTTCTGCTTCTTCCCTACTGATTTTATTGTGGAAACATTCCAGAAAATAATGGATGTAAAAAGAGGTGATATCGTTAATCAAATATCCCTTACCTATAAAATCGAAATCGAAGAAAGTGAGTTGTCCATTCTCTTGGAAATGGAAGTTTTTCGGCAGAAAATCGAAGTGGCAATAACCATAACTAAAATTACTCAGGTCCAACTTTTCTAGTTGAGTGCTTACCTGAGTAGCCATTTGAACCAGATCCGCATAAACTTCCCCCAGCCCCTCAAAAGCCGGCTTTATTCCTACTACTGGCTGGGTGATCGTAGTCGCTAGCGTATAGTCTTTTCTTGGGTTTTTCAATTCGATAACCGAAGCTAAATTGTGGAATTTAGCCATTTCTGTGCCTAGGGTTTCTAATTGTTGTGGACTAAGCTCATAAACCGGTTGGCCCAAAGCATAACTCAATAAGATTCCATGGCGCGTTCCTTCTGCGGCATTAAAAGATTGGATCTGGTTACCATCCAACGCTTTGATGGGATAAGAAACACTTACTCCGTTTTCTTGGAGGATATTGAGCAGCTCTACTTCGGCCATGATTTCGTCGAGCTTTCTGTGCGCATCGCGATAGATCTTGAAAATATACTTCTCGGTATCGTTTTCGAGCAGGTAGGTATCGCTCACATTATGTACCAGCAAGCGGCATCTCATTTGCGAAAAACCGTATTGCTGTTCCAGGAAATCTTTTAGGGCTCGAGAAGAAAGGGTTGAGTACTGCGTGGGGAAAATATCCATGATGATGCAAATATAGGGAATAGTTGATGGCCTGTAGTTTTCAGTTAACAGTTTTCGATTCTCAGTTTACAGCTAAGCCCATCAACAAACCAATGAACAAGTGAACCAATGAACTAATCAGCCAATGAACAAAAAAGCCCGCGTTGCGGGCTTTTTTTTCGTTCTTACTGTTTCCAGCCTCCACCTAAGGCCTTGTACAAATTGACTACAGCCTGCAGTTTCTGCAGTTTATCACTTACGCTGCTCAATTGTGCCGCCAATAGGCTTTGCTCAGAAGTTAATACATCGGTATAGTTGGTTGCCGAACTATAGCGCAACAGTTCTTGGGTAAAATCTACCGCTTTGGTTAAAGAAGCGATTTGTTTGGCGCGCGTGTCTTCTTTTTCGGTTGCCGTTTGGTAAGCATACAAGGCATTCGAAACTTCTTGTCCGGCGGTTAATAGGCTTTGCTGAAAACCATAGAAAGCAATCTGCTGTTGTGCCTGTGCTGTTTTTAAACGCGCCTTGTTCTGTCCTTTGGCAAAAATAGGCTGGGTTAAGCCTCCTACCAGATTGTAAAAAATCGATTGGCTAAAGAAATCTTTCAGTTGTAAGCTCGATAAACCTCCCGAAGCCGTTAAAGTCAAGGCTGGATAAAAATAGGTCCTGGCTACATTGGTATTTTCGAAAGCCGAACGCAGGCCCAATTCGGCCGCTTGCACATCCGGACGGTTTTGCAACAACTGTGCAGAAACACCGGTTTTCAAATCGTTGTAAGGCACTTGTTTATCCAAACTGGTACGGTTAATGGTACCTGGCGCCCTTCCCAACAAAGTGCTTAAGGCATTTTCGGCTTCCCTGATGCTTCTTTTCAAATCGGGGATGGTTACCTGCGCCGCATACAAATTGGCTTCGCTTTGCACTACCGCAGCACCGTTTACAATAGCGCCTTCTTTGAGCTCTTTCATGGTGCTTACGCTTTTCTCTCTCACTTTAACCGTTTGTTCGGTAATGGCCAATTGCTGATCCAAGGCCAGCAAATTGTAGTAGGCATTGGCAATATTGGCAATCAGTTGGGTTTGTACGGCACGCTTGGCGGCATCGCTTTGCAATAAGGCAGCATAGGCCGAACGCTTGGCACTGCTCAATTTGCCCCAAATATCGGCTTCCCAGCTGGTGCTGAGCTGCGCACGGTAAGTTTGGGTTTCCAAATCGATGTTGATGCCTGCCGGAAAGTTCAATGCGGCTCTCGATTGTTTGGCATCGGTTACCGAAACATCGCCTTGCAAGCTTGGCAACAAGGCCATCCTGTTTTGTAATAAGGTAGCCTCGGCCACTTTAATACGCTCGATGGCTGTTTTCAGATCGAGATTTTCTTTTAGCCCCTGCTCAATCAAGTTTTGCAACTCCGTATCGGCAAACAAGGTTTTCCAAGGCAAATTGGCGATAGTGGTGGTATCAGTACCCGTTTGACTACGGTACAAATTATCGCTGATGACCTCCGGGCGTGTGTATTTTTTGGTTACACAGGCACTGAGGCTCAGTACAACAAAGCCAAGGATTAATAACGAATATTTATGTCTAGAGTTCATCTGTCTTATATTTTTAATTTTGAATGAATGAGTTTTAATTAGTGAATGATTGAGTTTTGAATGATTGAATGAATAAATTTTTTATCATTCTGTCATTCCTTCATTCTGGCATTCCATCATTTCTTCCTTCTCTCATTCAATCATTCTATTAATGTTCGCGGGTATCAACTTCTGGAAACTCCAACGAAGCCTGTTCCGCATCGTAGCCTTCCTCAAATGGCGATTTGCTGCTTACTTTCTCTTGCAGGGTTTGGAAAACGATAAACAAGGCCGGAATTACGAAAATCCCGAAAATGGTACCGATCAACATCCCGCCTACGGCACCTGTACCGATAGACTTGTTACCTGCTGCGCCTACACCCGTAGAAATCATCAATGGCAACAACCCTAGAATAAAGGCAAACGAAGTCATCAAAATTGGACGCAGACGCGCCGTGGCTCCATCAATGGCTGCACTCACAATGCTCATGCCCTTGCGCCTTCTGTCAACCGCGTACTCTACAATCAGGATGGCATTTTTGGCCAATAAACCCACCAACATGATGAGGGTAATTTGGGTATAGATGTTGTTATCGATGCCGAAGATTTTATCGAAGATGAATACACCAGCCAAACCAATCGGCAAGGAAATCAATACCGCCAAAGGCAAAATATAGCTCTCGTATTGCGCACAAAGCAAGAAATACACAAATATTACGCAAAGCAGGAAGATAAACACGGTTTGGCTGCCGCTGCTCACCTCTTCGCGAGAAAGACCCGAAAACTCGTAACCATAACCTGTTGGCAGGTGGATGGCCGCTTCTTCCTGTACCGCTTTCAAGGCATCGCCCGAGCTAAAGCCAGGGTTTGGCGCACCTGTTACCGAAATAGAGGTAAACAAGTTGAAACGCGAAATGGCTTGTGGACCATAAACTTTCTCTAAAGTAATGAACTCGCTAACCGGAGCCATTTTGCCACCCGAATTGCGTACATAGATATTGTTGAGGCTTTGCTGGTTGGCACGGTATTGCGGTTCAGCTTGGTACATTACCCTAAACTGCTTGCCAAACTTGTTGAAGTTAGAGGCATAAACCCCACCATAATAACCTTGCAATACGCCTAAAACATCACTTACGGTTAAACCGGCCTGTTTTACCTTGGCCACGTTTACATTGATTTGGTATTGAGGGAAATTAGGATTAAACGAAGTAGCCGCATATTGTATTTCTGGTCGTTTGCCCAATGCAGCCAAGAAACCTTGTCCTATTTCATTGAATTTTTTGAGGTCGCCACCGGTTTTGTCCTGCAATTGGAATTCGAAACCACCACTGGTACCAAAACCTTGGATGGTTGGTGGGGCGAAGAAAATAATCTTTGCGCCTTTAATGCGAGCTGTTTTGGCAAACAGTTCGCCAATAATGGCCTTCACATCGCGCTTACGCTCATCCCAAGGCGCCAAACGGGCAATTACCATCCCGTAAGAACTACCGGTACCGCTGATCAGACTTCGGCCCACTACCCTGAACGAGTGTTTGATTTCGGGAATGGTTTTTACAATGCTGTCTATTTGCGTAATCACCACATTGGTGGCTTCCTGCGAAGTTGATGGAGGCAGGGAAATATCAGAAAACACCGTTCCCAAATCCTCGTTGGGTACAAATCCCTTTGGCGTGGTATTCATGAGGTAAATCAGCACCGCCGCAAAAATGGCAATACCCAAACCGGCTATCCATTTGGCATGCGACAAGAAGTTCACCGCACGTTTATAGCGGGCCGTCATGCTGTCGAAACCGGCATTAAAGCCTGCATAAAAGCGTTGCAAAAAGCTTTTCGATTTTTCGTGTTCTTCCTTGTGCGGTTTTAGGAACAAGGCACAAAGCGCCGGACTTAACGTTAAAGCGTTAATAGCCGAAAGGATAATGGAAATGGCCAAGGTTAAACCGAACTGCTTGTAAAACACACCCGATGAGCCTTGGATAAAACTTACCGGAATAAATACGGCCGCCATAACCAAGGTAATCGAAACAATGGCACCGCTAATGTCGTCCATGGCATCTATAGTTGCCTGTTTGGCCGATTTATAGCCATGATCGAGCTTGGCATGCACCGCCTCTACCACCACAATGGCATCATCCACCACAATACCGATAGCCAATACCAAGGCAAAAAGGGTTAACAAGTTGATGGTAAAGCCAAAGAGGCTCAGGAAAAAGAAAGTACCGATAATGGCTACCGGCACACTGATGGCCGGAATTAAGGTAGAACGGAAATCCTGCAAGAAGATAAATACTACGATAAACACCAGAATAAAGGCTTCCACCAAAGTATGCAATACCTTTTCGATAGAGGCATCCAAGAAATCGTTTACGTTGACCAATGCCTGATAGTGCACACCTTTAGGGAAAGATTTCGAAGCCAGATCCAAAGTTTTGATCGAGTTTTCGATTACCTCTTTTGCATTTGAGCCTGCCGTTTGGTTAATGGCGATACCCAAAGCCTGCTTACCGTCGAATTTTACCGAACTGCTGTAGCTTTGTGCACCCATTTCGATGCGGGCAATATCTTTCAGGCGCAACACTTCGCCACTAGAACCGGTTCTGATGATGATATTGCCGAACTCGGTTTCGTTTTTAAGCCTGCCGGTGTATTTTAAAATATACTGGAAAGCCTGGTTGCCCTGCTCGCCAAACTGACCCGGCGCCGCTTCGATGTTCTGCTCGGCCAAGGCCACGCTAATATCGTTAGGTACCAAACCATAGGTAGCCATTACATCGGGCTTTAGCCAAATACGCATGGTGTAGTCCATCAAACCAAAAGCACTCGCATCGCCCACCCCATTAATACGCTTAATTTGTGGGATGATGTTGATGTTGGCATAGTTCTGCAAGAATTTTTGGTCGTACGAAGGATCGTCGCTATAAATACCAAAAATCAATACGTTACTGGCCTGTCTTTTGGCCGTAATTACGCCCGATCGGGTAACCTCTGCAGGCAATAAGCTAGTGGCACGCGCTACCCTGTTCTGTACGTTTACCGCAGCCAGATCGGGGTTGGTACCCAGTTTAAAGTTAACGGTAATGGTTGCCGTACCGTCGTTGCCGGCGCTAGAAGTCATGTAAGTCATGTCTTCCACCCCGTTGATTTGTTCTTCGAGCGGAACAACCACGCTATTCATAACTACATCGGCATTGGCACCTTGGTACGAGGCGGAAACCTGAACGGTTGGTGGCGCAATTTCGGGATATTGGGATACAGGCAGGGTAATCAAGCCCAAAATACCCAATATAACGATGATGATGGATATAACCGTTGATAGTACCGGTCTCTCTATAAATTTTTTAAACATAAATTCTAATGCTGCTGGACCAAGCCAGTATTTAAATGAATCTTATTTTTTTACTTCGGCAAGTACTGAATCTGCATTCAGTTCTTCTGGCTTGATGGCCGTTCCATCTTTAAGCGACTGGAAACCTTCCAATACGATTTTATCGCCTGCCTTTAAGCCCTTGGTTACCACGTAGAAATTGCCTTTTGTCAATTCCATTACTTGAATTTCGGTGCTAACCACTTTAGCCGAATCGCCCAGAACGTATACAAATTTCTTTCCTTGCAAATCGGTAGTCGATTTTTGAGGGATCAGGATAACGTTTTCCAGGTGTTGCGGAATGCGTACCGAAGCACTGGCGCCACTTTTTAACAACGATACCGGATTAGGGAAAGTTGCCCTTAAGCTGGCCGAACCTGTGCTGGTGTTAATCTGGCCGTTAATCGATTCGATCTTGCCATTTTGTGCATAGATGCTGCCATCGGCCAAAACCAGGCTCACTGCCGGAATATTCTTCATCTGCTCGGCCAAGGTTTTGCCCTTGTAGGTATTAGAAAAATCGAGCAGTTGCTTTTCATTAAGCGAGAAGTAGGCATAAACCTTCGAAATATTAGAAACCGTGGTTAAAGGCTGTGCGCTGGTGCTGCTTACCAAAGTACCGGTTTTGTAAGGCAGGCTGCCCACTACGCCATCAACCGGGCTGGTGATTGAAGTATAGCCCAAATTGGTTTTGGCATTGACCAAATCAGCCTTTGCCTGAGCCAATGCTGCTTTTCTGGTCTGCAAAGTTAATTGAGCTGCTTCAAGCTCATATTTGCTGATGATATCCTTATCAACCAATGGCTTGGTTTTATTCACCTGTAGCTGCGCCGCGTTTACATTGGCTTCGGCACTGCTGATAGCCGCCGTTGCGGTTCTTACCTGTTGTTCGTATTGAGGTGCATTGATGGTAAAAAGCAATTGTCCCTTCTTCACCACAGCGCCCTCGTCAACGTAGATTTTCTCGATAAATCCGTCAACTTTTGGCCTGATGTCTATGTCCTGGATACCTTCGATGGTAGCCGGATAATCTTGATCCAGGGTGGTAGCTTGGGTGCTCACGGCAAAAACCGGATAGGCTTGCGGCTGTCCGGCTGCTGCCGCTGCCTTTGCCGCCTTATCGTCTTTACCACCGCAAGAAGCAAGTACGGTTCCCAGGAATAAAATAAGCGATAATCGAATTGTTGTTTTCATATTAATATGGGGTTTGCTTTTGTGTTTCGTCTGTTTATTTTCTCGTTTTTAATGATCAGATGGAGCCTTTGATGATTAAAATAATTATTACACGGTTTGCCTAACAATTGTTTCAATCATGCCGGGTTCATGTTGATTTTATTGATAAACCATTTCAAAAATGAGCTTTTTACGCTCTTTCATGAGCTGGAGGTATTCGGCATCGTTAATGTTATATAGTGATTTGTTTAAGCAGTTATTAATCAACGGATAAGCCATCAGGGCGAACAAATTCATGCAAAAATGACGGGGATCCATCCGCTTGATCTTCCCTTTGTCCATTTCTTCGCTGATCTCTTTTAGAAACGCATTCACCCTGGTTTTCTTCTCCTCCGGCACCTGACGGTCGTTGCGGTTCAAGTCGGTGATGATATACATTTCCCGGTAGGGATATTGCATGGCCTGATCCATAAATACATTGATCAGTTTTTCGAGCTTATCCTTAAACTCGAGTTGCGAAGCAAACACGCCGTCCATTTCTTTCGACATTTCGGCGCGTGCCTCTGTAGCCACCTGTTCAAATAAAATATCCCTTGTTCTAAAATAGTAGTTTAACAAGGTGCGGTTAACACCAGCTGCATCCGCAATATCCTGTGTTGTAGCATGTAATTTTCCCTCAGAAAAAAAGATCCGTTTGGCGGTATCTTTAATGTGCTGTTCAGTTCCCGTATCTCGCTGCGCCATTTACAATTGTGTTTAACATTTTTGTTAAACAAATGTAGACATCTATTTTAACCTGCCTATTTCCTATCAAAAAAGTAGCCGATTTATGACACTTGGCAAACACTTGCGAAGTTTTCAATTTGCAGTTCACAGTTGGCAGTTATTGCGAAGAACACTTGCGAAGTTTTGAAACGGCGTAGCCCTCAACTTTACCATTGAAACCAAAATAACTAAAAGTTAAACTTCGCAAGTGTAGTTTTCAATTCTCAATTAGCAGTTGGTAGTACCCAGTGAACCAATGAACAAATGAGCCCATGAACTAATGAACAAATATTTTAAAAAGGCATAGGGGTAAAAGCAAGGTGAGTTGTATTACTATAAAACCGCATTTAACACACCACAAAAAATTAGCTTATGATACCTGCACTTTTATTTTGGTTGTTCAAAAGATATGCACGGCCAACCTTCCATCAACTGTACCTGCAACTGAGCACCGGTAACCTGCTCAGGTTCACCAAAAAGAAAACCATCCTTGTGCTTTTCGTTGCTTCCAGCCTATTGGCGCGTGCCGAAGAAAAGACGGCTACCTATCAAATTAAGCGCAACGGAACCGTCATCGGACAGATGCAATTGCAACAAAAACAAAATGGTGCCGAAACCTTTTTAAAGATGAGTTCTAAAGTGAAGACCCGTTTCGTTTTTGAAATCAATGTGCAAACCGCCGACGAATCGCTTTTTAAAAACGGCCAGCTCCAATACTCGAGCGTTTATCGCAAGGTAAACGGCAAGGAAAAGGAAAACCGACAAACCAAGCTGTTGCAACAAAACTACCAGCTTTTAGCCGGCAACAAAAGCAGTTTGTTCAATTCGAACATCAATTACAACATGATGTTGCTGTATTGCCAGGAACCTATCCATATTTCGCAGGTTTACTCGGATAATTTCCAGCAGATGCTGGCCATCAAGAAAATCGGGATGAACAATTACCGCATCGATCTGCCCGATGGCAATTACAACACCTATTATTTCCAAAACGGAATCTGCAAAACGGTAGAGGTACACCACTCGCTGTACACCATTACCATGGAACTGGTTTAGGGATGATTAATGATTGAATGAGAAAGTGAAAGAATGATTGAAGGAGAGAATGATTGAATGAAAGAATGAGAGAATGACTGAATTAGAGAATGATGAAAATGAATCGAGAACTCCAACCCATTCAATCATTCATTAATTCACTAATTCAAAATTAACAACAACATGGAAACTAAAATATTTGTAAGCGGTGCTTCTGGTTTTATTGGTCGAAAATTATGCTTCGATTTGGCCGAAATGGGCTTCAAGGTGCATGCGCTTTGCCGGAATACGGCGCACCCCTACCTGCTCAAACACGAAAACATCAGCTTTTTCGAGGGCGACATCCTCGACATCAAAAGCTTGGAAATAGCAATGACTGGTTGCCAACAGGTTTACCATACCGCGGCCATGGCCAAAATGTGGTGCAAAAACAAAGACGATTTTTATAACGTCAATGTAATCGGCACTCAAAACGTGTTGCAAACGGCAGTCAATCAGGGCGTAAAAAAAGTGGTTTATACCTCAACCTGTGGGGTTTGGGGACCAACGTTGCGCCACCCCATGACCGAGAACGATCCGCGCATCATGGGTTTCCCTATCGACTACGAACGCACCAAGTACCTGGCCGAATTGGAAGTAAACAGCTTTGTAAAAAAAGGATTGGATGTAGTTACCGTTAACCCCTCGCGGGTTTTTGGCGAAGGTCCGATTACCGACAGCAACACCGTCAGCAAAATGGTTAACGGTTATTTAAAGGGCAAATGGCGCATCATTCCGGGCAACGGCAACAATGTGGCCAACTACGCCTTTTTAGACGATGTGGTAAACGGGCATATCGCAGCCATGCAAAACGGCGAAACCGGACAGCGCTACATTTTAGGGGGCGAAGACATCAGTTTCAATCAGTTTTTTGCCATCCTGGGAGCCATTTCGGGCCATCATCAAAAAATGTTCAGGGTACCCCAAAAAGTCATCAAGCTATACAGCCACCTCGAACAGCTCAAAACTACCTTAACCGGCCTGGCACCGGTGTTTTTGCCCGAGTTTGCCGACCGCCTGCTTTACGACCAGAAATACAGTAGCAAAAAGGCCATCAACCAACTCGATTACCACATTACCCCTTTTGCCGAAGCCCTAACCAGAACCGTTCATTACTTACAAAAACACGCATCATGAAACTAACCGCCATTGTAACCGGAGCCAGCGAAGGACTGGGCAAATCGTTCGCCTTCGAACTGGCCAGCAGGGCTATAAACTTGGTCCTGGTTGCCCTCCCCAATTCGGGCTTGCCTCAACTGGCTAACTTTATCCGCATCAATTTTAATATCGAGGTTACCGAATTTGAGCTCGACCTTACCCAAACCGAAAATTGCGAAACCATATTCAACACCCTACAACAACAAAGAATTACGGCCGATTTTCTGATAAATAACGCTGGCTTGGGCAATTGGTCGTGGTTTGAGGAAAAACAGATCGATTTCTACAAAAAACAAATCGACCTGAACATTACCAGCACCGTATTGCTTACGCGCCTGTTTTTAGACCAGATCAATAAACAGCAACCCTCTTACATTTTAAATGTGGGCAGTTTAGGTGGCCGATTTGTAGTGCCTCGGAAACTGGTTTATGGTGCCACCAAATCGTTCATCAGCTATTTTACGCGTTGCCTACAGCTGGAGCAGGTCAACTCTTTGGTTAAGGTGAGTTTGCTGAGCCCTGGGGGAATCAATACCAAACCCGAACTGCTGGTACTGAACCATGCGCTAAAAGGCATTTCGAAAGCCACCATTTTAGAACCCGAACAAGTGGCCAAAAAGGCTATCGATGGTTTGCTGAAGGGCAAGAAAGAAATCATCCCCGGACAAATCAACAGGCTTTTGGTGTTTTTCGATTTACTGCTACCCAATTTCATCAAGGCGCTGATCATCAAAAGAAAACTAACGGCCACAGTGGGCACGCCCCGTTTGGTTAATGCTTAAAGATTTTTAATAAAAGCTTATCTTCGATTGGAATAGCCCATAGCTTGGAAAGTAACGACAACCATTTAATCGGCCTCATCAAATCTGGCAGCCAAACCGCATTTGACACTGCTTACCTCAATTATTTTAAGCAGCTGCAACGCTATGCCTTTACTTTTACCAAAGACAACGACGAAGCCGAAGAACTTATACAGAATGTGTTTTGCAGGATCTGGGAAAAACGAACGCAGCTAGATGCCAACGGACAATTAAAGTCTTTCCTGTACAGAGCCGTGCACAACGAATGTTTAAACTATTTAAAACACCAAAACGTGAAGCTGTCCTTTAACAACTATCAACAGGAAAATGCAAGCATAACCAGCGATCCGGTTAAGGAAATGGCGGCGCAAGAGCTGGAGAAACAGCTTTACCTGGCCATTAACGAACTGCCCGGCCAATGCCGTACCATTTTTCAGCTGAGCCGGATAGAACAGCTCAAATACCAGCAGATAGCCGACCAGCTGAACCTTTCTATCAAAACCGTTGAAAACCAGATGGGCAAGGCCCTGAAAACGCTGCGTTTAAAACTGGTCAACTTTCTGCCCATTTTATTGATTTATTTAACCAAAGGCCTATGACCTGGAATGCTACAATAACTGATGATTTACTGGTAAAATACTTGCTGGATGAGGCCACTGTAGCCGAATGGGAGGAAGTAGAACAATGGCTGGCGGCCGATGCTCGGAACCAAAAATATTTGGATGATTTTAAGCTGATCATCCAAAAAAGCCAAATGCCCGCAGCCAACGACGAGAAAGATGATGCCGCCTTAGCGCGTTTGCACGCCCGTATGGAACGGGAAAAAGCGGAAGTACCTGCCCGACCGCTGTTTACGCGCACGAGGGCCATTGCCGCCGTATTGATGATAGCCGTAGGCTCGTGGCTGGCTTATACCCTGCTTAGCCAAAACAAGCCCATCAGCTTGCAGAGCGAGGCTAACGTGCTCACCCAAAACCTGCCCGATGGCTCTACCGTTATTTTAAACAAACATTCGTCGTTCACTTATCCGGCCAAGTTTAATGGCGATACCAGAACGGTAAAGCTCAACGGCGAAGCTTTTTTTGAAGTAGCCGCCAATCAGCAAAAGCCTTTCATCATCGAAGCCAACGGCGTTACCGTACAAGTGGTGGGCACATCGTTCAATGTAAAAAGCAGTCAAGGCCAAACCCAGGTTATTGTAGAAACGGGAGTAGTAAAAGTAAGCAAACTCGACAAAAGCATTACCCTTTTGCCCGGCGAAAAAGTTGATGTAGCTAGCAACAGCGATGTACTGGCCAAAGAAACCAACAGAGGCAAACTGTACAATTACTATTACAGCAGCGAATTGATCTGCGACAAAACCCCCTTGCACGAACTGGTACAGGTGCTGAATCAAAAATTCGACACCAATATTGTAATCAGTAATCCGAAACTGGAAGATTTGCCAATAAGTACTACCTTTAACAACGATTCGCTCAACGAAATTTTAACGGTAATCCACGAAACTTTTAAAGTGGGCGTTGAGTATAAAGGCAACCAGATTTTACTCAAGTAGCATGCGGTTATGGCTTAGGTGTTTTACATTTTTCGCTTCCCTCCTGTTTTTGGCCAACAGCGATATCAGTGCGCAAAACCTGGGCAAAACAGTGACTATTCAAGCCAAAAAGCAAAAACTTAAAGACGTACTTTCGCTTTTGGAAGAACAGGGCAAATTCAAATTTTCCTACAACAGCAACATCCTGCCCCTGGATAGCCTGGTTGATTTCGACTCTAAAAATCTCAATGTTAAGGAAAGCCTAAACCTCTTGCTCAAAAACCAATACGAGTATCGCGAAACGCCAAATTTTGTCATCATACGCTATGCGCCACTGGAAATGACTATGGTGGTACAGGAATCTAATGGCAGTCAGGAACAATATCTGATTAGAGGAAAAATAGTTGATAAACAAAACGGAAAGCCTATAGCCAATGCCAGCGTGTACGAGAAGAACCTGTTGCAATCGACACTAAGCGATAAGGACGGTTTGTTTAGCCTGAAGCTGAAAAATGTACACGCCACCATTACCCTTACCGTGAGTAAAGAGGGCTATAAAGACAATTCGTCTTACTTTTTGCCCGAAGTGGTGATTTTTAAAGACCCTAAAAAAAGCAATGGCTCTTATACCGACGACGAGCTACCCCAAGTAGAAAACACCTTGCTGGGCCGGACTTTCATTACCAAAAAGCAACGTACCCAAACGCGTAACATTGGTGGTTTTATTGCCAATGCACCCGCGCAGATTTCTATTGGTCCGGGCTTGGGTACGCACGGCTCGCTGAGCGGACAGGTAGTGAACCGATTCTCCATCAATGTAACTGGCGATTACAATGCCGGCGTTAACGGCACCGAAATAGGCCTGTTATTCAACATCGACAAAAAAGATGCGCGTTATTTCCAATTTGGCGGGGCATTTAATTTGGTGGGCGGTTCGTTTACCGGACTGCAAATCAGCGGTTTTCATAACGATGTACTTCAAAATTTCAAAGGCCTGCAGGTTTCGGTAGGTTACAACCATGTGTTGGGCCAATTTAATGGATGGCAGATTGGAGGCCTGTTTAACCAGGTTTACAGCGATATTAAGGGCATACAGGTTTCTGTAGGCTACAACGAGAACAAGCAATCGATGCGGGGATTACAAATTGGCGGCGTATTTAACCTTGTAAAAGGCAATTACAACGGCCTGCAAATCGGGTCGGGTTATAACCTTACAGGACAGCAGCTTAGTGGCGTACAGGCTGGAGCCATCAACCAAGCGCAAATGGTAAAGGGCTTGCAAATTGGTCCCGGCTATAATAGAGCAGGCCAACAGTTAGCCGGTGTGCAAATCGGCGCCATCAACAGTGCCCGAAACGTGAAAGGCCTACAAATCGGTTTCTTTAATTTTGCCGATACTTCGGCAGGTTATAGCATCGGGTTACTCAACATCATCCGCAAAGGTTATCATAAACTGAGCATCGGCACCAACGAAAGCATCGATTTGAATGTGGCTTTGAAAACGGGAACCCCTAAATTTTACACGCAACTGCTGTACGGACAAAACATGAGGCCTACCTATAAGCTCATTGCTTTAGGTTTTGGCTTGGGCAAAGAAATTGCCTTGGGCAAACAGTTTTCGCTTAATCCGGAGCTCAGCACCAGTTATCTTTATCAAGGCGATTGGACCTACGCCAACCTCTTGAACCGTGCCGACCTCAACTTGAACTATCAGATCAATTCTTGGCTGGCCATTAGTGCCGGACCAGCTTTTAACGTTTACTACTCAAAGCAATTGGTTCCTTTTGAGGGCTACGAATTTTTAAAGCCTCCTGCAACAGGCCATAAACTGCGTAGCTGGGCTGGCTGGAATTTTGGGGTAACGTTGTTTTAAAGACTTGCAAAGTTTAAGAAATGTCGCAAGTGTATCTAAAATACGTTGCGAAAGAAATAGGCAAAAGATATGAGATTGCAGTTCGAGTTCTTGGTGAAGAACACCAGCAAAAGCAAAAGGAGAAAAAATTTATTTAATCTTGGGCTATCAGCTACTTATAAACTAGCTGATAAATCTGTCCGCGGTTACCCGTTAGCAACACCAAGCTTCCTTTTTTAGCTTTTTGCAGGGCATTAAAGTTTTGGGTAGAGATATTGGTCCAGGTTTTGCCTCCATCTGTCGATACATCGGTACCTGATGAACCTGTGGCGAAACAAAGTTGCTCGTTTACATATTCAACTGCCGAGCGATAACCCAACACTGGCTTTTCTGGCTTAGACCAGCTTTTGCCACCATTTTTGGTGAGGAGTACATTGTTGGTGTTTTCCTTGTCTTTAAGATAGTTGCCCCCAACTACAATCCCCTTTCTATCGTTAAAAAAGGCAATAGAAAATGGCCCAGTGCTATTTTCGCCCTGGATAATGGGACATTGATAAACTTTCCAGCGATGGCCATAGTTGGGCGAATAGTAGATGTTGGAAGTTGAGCCTCCGGTAGCTATCCATACTTTGCCATCGGGTGCCGTTCTGATGGTGGTACCGCTTGCAGCAAATCCAGCTTCGCCTACTTTGAGATCTTTTTTTAACTGGGCCGAAATATCCTGCCAAGTCAAGCCGCCATCAACGGTTTTGAGCAACTGCATTTTGTTTTTGATCGGATCGCCGAAGATGATGCCTTGCTGTGCATCCCAAAAACCCATTCCGTCTAAAAATATGGCCGAATCGGTATTTTTATAAACCTCGCGCCAAGTTTTGCCTCCGTCAATAGTCGACAGTACATAAGCTGGCGAACCTGCATTTACGATAATAGCCTTTAATTTGTCGAAAGCCTCAATATCCCTAAAATCAAGCTTTTCATAGCCTTTGGGCTGGGTCCACTCCCATGTTTTGCCACCATTCAGGGTTTTGCCTACATAGCCGTTGCTGCCGCTTACCCAAGCTATCGAATCGCTAAGCACCGAAAGGCCACGCATGCTGGTATTTTTGCCGCTTGCCAGTTGCTTTAAAGTATAGTTTTGGGCTAGGCCTAAAAAAGGGCAAAGCAAAAAAACAAAAAGGAGTTTTTTGTACATAACAGGGATTTTGAGGACGTTTTAGCCTATTTTACTCTTTTCCAGCTTTCAGATCTACCAATTAGCGAAATGCCAATATAGCCTCTGATGTTGAGCTGACCGTTTTCTTTTAAAGTGATATTGCAGCTATAGGTCTTGCCGGTTTTCGGATCGTAGATGCTACCGTCGGTCCATTTTTTATCTTCAAAAACAAAATCCTTCAGAATTTCCAATCCCAATAAAGGCTTGGTTCTGAGGCTTGCATTCGGATTTTTGACATCGGTTTTTGGCTTACCGTTTTCGTCGTTAGGCTCTTTGATCCAGGCCAGTTTGCCAAAATATTTGTCCCCTTTTTTATAGATTTCTATTTGGCCTTCGCCAGAGGGGTTGATCCATTTGCCGAGAATATCGTCATTCTTTTGAGCAAAAACAGAAAGAGTGCAGAGCGCTAGTATAAACAAAAAGGATAGTTTCTTAACCATAATATGTGCTTTAGCTAGGCTAATTTAGCGATTAGGAATGGAAAATAAAACTTGGCTACACCAGCGCCAAGCTAATTTTACATTCAAACTTCTTTAAGCCAGGGCTCAAAACACATCAGTTGAGAAACCTCTTGCGCCTATTAAGGTCGGGTAAACAAGGTGGCCAGGGGCTGAAAATCGTCGGGGAGTACGCTGGCCTCAAAACCGTTTACCAAGAGCAGTTTGATGATCGAATGGGGACAAACCACGCCATTGGGGCATTGAATGCGAAGAATCAGGTCGCAATCTTCTAAATCGAAGTTGGCCTGATACTCGCTAAAGTTCTGGTGTATCTGATCGACGATGTTTTTGGCATCATCGCCATGGGCTACGTTTGTTTTAAAAACTTCTACCATAGGTATTTTAACATGAGCTTATCTATTTTCTCGTCCACCACACCTTCTTTCCCGCCCTGATGCTGGGCATAGGCGCCTTATTTTTCGGCCTTGATCATTTTATGATAACTGATGTAAGAAGTGAGCAATACCGCAAATACAATCAGCGGCGAAAAGCTCATCGGTGTTACCCCATCCACTGCCAAGTGGCCAATTAAAGCCGAAAGATATTTGATGCCACAGCCTACATAAGCCCATTCTTTGATGCGCTTGCCAAAAAATGGCAAGATCAAAATCAGTCCGCCAATAAAATGGCCAATGCCTATTTCCATAGCCAGCCAGGTGGGAATGCCCAAATGTTTGGTGCCTTCTACCGCTTCGGGACTGTTCATAAAAAATATACCCGGCAAAATAAACAAGGCCAGCAAGCCTGTTGAAACCCAGAAAACTATTTTCGCAGTCTTGTTCGATCTCTTCGTCTGATTTTCCATTGCCTTATTTTTGGTTATAATCGTAGTTCACCATCCATTGGATACCAAATTTATCGGTAAGCTGGCCATAGTAGGCATTCCAGAACATTTTTTGCAAAGGCATAATGATTTGTCCACCTTCAGCCAAGCCATTGAAAAGCTTATCTGCCTCGGCTTCATTTTCAGCGCCAATAGAAATAGACATATTGTTACCCGGTTTTACCTGCACCATATTGCTTGGGATATCAGTACCCATTAAAATGCTGGTTGGACCGATTGGAAGTGCCACGTGCATAATGCCTTCCTGATCTTCTTTGGTCATGCCTTCGCATCCAGGTGTGTCTTTGAAGCGCATCAATGCAGCAAATTCGCCTCCAAATACTGATTTGTAAAAATTGAATACTTCTTCGGTATTGCCGTTAAAGTTTAAGTAAGTGTTTAATGTTGCCATCTTATTTGATTATTTATTGTTTGTTTTAAGTGGTTTATAGCCTATGGTCCATGGATAGTCCATGGACTATAGGCTATGGTCTATTTACTATCGTCTATCAATTAGCCAATTGCTGATAAGCCTTATTTAGCTGACTAGTATGCCTTATGGTATGGAGCATCACAAAATGGAGGGCTTCAAGGCGAGTTACATAACCAATGCCAGGCAGTTCGAAACCCAGGCAAGTGGCACTAAGGTCCAGATCGGCTATAGCCTTTGTTAAGGTTGCGTTGATGGCTTTGATTTTGGCCAAATGAGGTTCCTTTTCATAATCTTTCATTTCGGGGTGTACAAAATCTGGTGCTTCCATCTTCGCATCGAAGTTGAGCATGATGTCTTTGAGCAGACCAACATGCTGATCGGCTGGCCTTTCGGTTTGCTTCGTTTCGCCGTAAAGCATATCGGCAAATCCACCATTGGCTTGGGTAAGATGCTGTACGATTTGTCCGGGCGTCCAGCTGCCTTCGAAAGGAACCAGGTTATATTGTTCGCTACCAAATTGTTGTGCGGCCTTTGTCCAATTGGCAAAAGCCTGATCCAGTTCTTGTTGCAAGGTTGTTTGCGTTGTCATAGTCTTTAAATTTTACATGTATTTCATTGCCGGATAATTAAGCAGGCGACGCCATAGAGCGATCTGTCCGATACAGTTGGCTTCGCGGTAGGTATTGAACGTTACCATATCGTACAAAGGAAAGCTCATGTTCATTTCCGGGAAATCGAGGATTTTGCCGAGTTCGGCATCACTGGCCTGCATCAGTTTTTCCCTCAAAATCGGCGAAATTTGCGCCCAATCCTTTTTATAGCTTTCGAGCGACGGATATTGTACATCGTCCTGAATGCCTTTGTTATGCTTAAACAACTCATGCGATTGAGCTTTTTGGTCGAGGCCAAACCAGTTAGCCAATTCGAAACGGCCTTCGAGCATGCTGCCAGCCAGCCAGGCAATGTGGTTAGCCTTGGTATCTAAGCGTTTATGGGCGTCGGCATCGGCAATGCCATCCAATACGTTATTAAAATAAGTGCTTTGCATGTCGTACAATACAACGATGGCAAACATGCGGTTACTTTTAGGTTGAGTTTCCATATTGTTTTTTGTTTATGCTAAGTTAAGCCATGTTTAACTGGATATGGACTGCTAAAAAAGTCAACCTTAGGGGGGATTTGAGACATTTTTGCTACCTTAGTTCTGCAACAACCCTATCCCTATCATGCGACAAATCGGCGTGCTGTTAAGCAAAAGCTATAAATTATTAAGTATTGCGGCCATTTTAGAGGTTTTTGAAACCGTCAACAAATTTTATGAGGCAGATGGACTGCCCCTGCCCTTTCGCATCAACATATTGACTTCCGAAGAGACTTTGGCCACGCAAAAAGAAGCTTTTGGTTATGCTTTGCAGAGCATTAAAGAAGCCGAAATCATGGAAATCATCCTCATTCCGGCTTTTACTTCAGACAACATGGCCGAAACCCTGCAAGCCAATTATGCCTGTATCCCACATTTGATCAAGCAATATAACTCCGGAGCCTGCGTAGGCACTTTCTGCACCGGAGCCTTTTTATTGGGCGCCAGCGGTTTGCTGAACGGAAAAATTGCCACCACGCACGTAGATGCCAGCAATGGTTTCGCACAGGCCTTTCCATCGGTCAAGCTCAAGGCCGATAAAACCGTAACGCAAGATGGCCGTTTGTACACCAGTGGTGGCGCTACTTCTTCGTTCCACCTGTTGCTGCACTTGGTGCACGAATATTGTGGCAAGGAAATGGCCATCAAGATTGCCAAGGTTTTTGCCATTGACATGGACAGGGATAAACAGTCGTATTTTAGCACTTTCCAGCCTTCTAAAGACCACAACGACGATTTAGTGGCCTCGGCACAGGCCAAAATAGAAAGCAATTACCAAGATGCGGCCACCATTGAAGAACTGATTAAGGATATTCCCTCAAGCCGGCGCAACATTGTAAGGCGCTTTAAACAGATTACGGGCATTACCCCGATCGAGTACCTGCAACAAACCCGCATCGAAGCAGCCAAAAAACTATTGACTAAAACCGGTCAGCAAATGTCTGAAATTATTTTCAACTCGGGCTACAGCGACCCCAAGGCTTTTAGAAAAGTGTTTAAGAAAAGTGTGGGTATGACACCTTCGCAGTATCGGGAGAAGTTTCAGGTGAGGTAACAAGCCTTGCGAAGCTTTAAAAACTTCGCAAGGCTGCGCCAAAAAATTTTATGCTATTGGCAAAGCAAAACAGAACCTGCTGCCTTCGCCAATGGCGCTTTCTACCCAAATCCTGCCTTGTTCGGCTTCGATAAAATCTTTAGAAATGGCCAAGCCCAAACCCGAGCCCGATTTGTTTTGTCCGTCGGTTGGCACCTGGTAGTAGCGATCAAAGAGCTTCTTTTGGTATTGTTCTTCTATCCCTTTTCCAAAATCGCGAACCGAAAACTCAATAAAACCATGCTGTTCGCTCACCTGTACCAATACTTTCGATTTTTCGGAACTGTAGCGCAAGGCGTTCGATAGGAAATTAACCAGCACCCAAGCCGTTTTCTGCACATCGGCATTAACTGCGGGCAATTTTGCAGGTACCTGTAGTTCTAACCTAATTTCTTTTTGTTCGGCCTGAAAATTCACCGCGTCTACGGCCAGTCCCACAATATCGGCGGGATTGGTGCGTACAAAATTAAGCTGCAGGTTTCCAGTTTCTACCTGGGCCAAATCGAGCAGTTCGCTGGTAATCTTCAACAGGCGTTCGCTGTCTTCCTTAATGTGCTTCACCAATTCGCTTTGCTCCTGGTTCATCGTGCCTACCCTTTCGTCGTTGAGGAGTTTTAAACTCATTTTGATAGACGAAAGCGGTGTTTTCAGCTCGTGCGAAACCGTGGCAATGAAATTGGTTTTGGCTTCGTCGAGCTCCTTGAACTGGGTGATGTTTTTGAGCACATAAACCTTGCCGACCGATTTGCCAACGGCAATCAGCGTAGGGTCGTTAAACTCGTCGAAATTGGGAATGGTAATTTCGCGCTGTTCGAGCATAAAGTACGATTCCTTTTCGTCGGCATAGATTTTCAAAGGTTCTTTGCTGTTTTGATCGGCCAATATCCTTTGAAGCAGTTCGTTCTTTTGGGCCAGCTCCTCGGCGCTTTTGCCTACTGCCAGTGCCGAATCGAGGTTAAGCAACTGTCCGGCCACCTTGTTGAGGAACAGGATTTCCTGCTTTTCGTTTAAGCCGATAATGGCATCCTGCATTTGCTCGATAATGGTTTCGATGCGCTGCTTTTCCGATTTGATTTTGGCCACATTGCTGTTGTCCCAGTTTTTGAGTTCCAATGCCATTTTGTTAAAAGCCAAAGCCAGTTCGCTAAACTCGTCGTGCCCTTTAAAATTGAGGTGCTGCTTGTAGTTTTTACGGCTGATTTCGCGAATACCTTCCAACAGTTCACGCAAGGGATTGGCAATAAAACCCGGAAAATTGACGATAAAGCTGAATAGAATGATGAAAGTAACCGAAGCGGTAATGCTCAAAAAAAGCGTCGCTCTTTCGGTAGCCTGTTGCGCCTTTTCGTTTTTCCTGACAATGGCGTTCATGTTCAGTTCGTCTATATTGCGCAACTGCAAGTGGATATCGCTCATGGCTTCGCGTTGCTGCGCAAACATAATGTTGGGCTGTTTTAACCGATCGAAAGCTTGTCGGAGAGCCAATACCGCCGCCTTTTCGCCAGGTTCGGTCACGTTGGCTTCTTCCAGTTGCAAAGCTTTTTCAATTTGTACCGCATTTGCGCTATTGATGGTACCATTTTGGGCATCGAGTGCCGTGCGGATATCGTTTACATACACCAACGACTTATAATTGTCTTTCAAAATCACTTTCGAACGCGAGGCAATTTCGTTGATATGGTAAAGGGAAATGGCTCCAAAGCTGATCACAACCAGGAACAAAAAGCCAAATCCAAGCCGAAGTTTTGTTTTTATCTTCATCGCTTTAAATTTAAAATTCATTTAAGACAAAATAACCAAGTCGGTATCCCTTTCTGCCATGGCCTTTAGCAACTGGTTAAACAAACTGGTGCGCCAAATGAGCTGAAACAGGTTAAAATGGGGCTTGCCGATACATATCGTAGTTATTTCTCTTTCGGTGGCCAACTGGATAATGGTTTTGGTAATCTCATCGCTTTTGATCCGGATTACTTCGGCACCCAATTCGGTGGCCAACTTCAAATTGTTCAATAAATATCGCTGTTTATCCAGCTTAATTTTATCGGCCTGCTCATTATTACTTTGCACATACAAAACCAGCCAGGGCGAATGGTAATAGGAAGCCAGTCGGGCCGTTTTTCTGATGACCACCTTGGCGGTATCAGGATTGGAAGAAATGCAGGCCAAGAACCTCTCCTGACGCAGCTTGATCTGTTTGGGCACTTCCCTGTTTACTTTCCGTTCTACCTGATGGGCTACCTCCTTTAGCGCCAGTTCGCGCAGCTGCAATATTTTCTCCGACTGGAAAAAATTATTCAAGGCCTGCGCAATCTTATTTTCCTGGTAGATTTTGCCTTCTTTTAACCGGGTAAGTAATTCGTCGGCTGTTAAATCGATATTGACGATTTCATCGGCCAGTTCCAAAATCTTGTCGGGAATTCTTTCGGTAACCGGAATGCCCGTAATCTCTTCAATTTCCTCGTTGATGCTTTCCAAGTGCTGGATGTTGACCGCCGAAATTACACTGATGCCAGCCTCCAAAATATCGTAAACATCTTGCCAGCGCTTGGCATTCTTGCTGCCTTCGGCATTGGTATGCGCCAGCTCGTCAACAATTACCACTTCTGGATGCACGTTGAGGATAGCCTGCAGATCCATTTCCTCCAGTTCTTTGGCCTTGTAGAAAATCTTTTTGCGCGGGATAACCGGCAAGCCATCGAGCAAGGCATGGGTTTCTTTCCTAAAATGGGTTTCGATATAACCGATACGCACATCTACCCCGCTCGCCAACAAGGCATGAGCCTCTTGCAGCATACGGTAGGTTTTGCCCACGCCCGCGCTCATGCCCATGTAGATTTTGAGCTTTCCTCTGCGGTTTTTCTTAACCAGCGCGATAAATTCATTTACATTTTCCATGTTGTGTTTGGCGCTTCGCGATTAGAGTTTAGTGTGATCTATTTAATTGTTCTTAATTGTTATATTTCCAATGAACCAATGACCAATGAGCTAGTGAACAATAAGTAACACTTTCGAAGTTTTAAAAACTTCGAAAGTGTTATTCTTAAAAAGCCACCGCAATACTCGCCGTTAAGGCTGCATCTTGGTTAACCATACTGCCATTTCTGGTAAAAATCTGGTCTTTGCTATCATAAACCTTGCCTTCTAAACGGACCACGGCATTGCTGATGGGCGAATAATCTAAATTTAGCGAATAACCCATCGTTTTGAAACCATTGGACGTTCCAGTGGCAATAAATACACCGTCCTTGTCTTTGTAATATTCGGCCCTGGCGGCAATGGCCCATTTCGGATCAAATTTATACTGGGCGATCAAAACCGGCGAGAGTACTTTGCTCTTGGCCGATTTTCCCTTTGTTTTTTGCTGCGTTCCATAATCAAAGCCAGCAGTTAAGCCAAACTTTTCGCTTAATTGGGCGACGGCATAAAAATTATGGTAAATGCGATGCACACGCACGGCATTCTGTCCTTCAGAACCAATATAGTTGCTATAGTTTAAGGTTAATTTGCTATTGGGTTTGTAGGTCAATTGCATACCTCCGGCAGGCTTGCTGTTGCCATCTGGGCGATTGATTTTCTGCCAGCCGTTTAAATAAAGCAAAGTAGCCAAAAATTGACCATTGCTGGTACCATAGCTGAGTTTGGCACCTGTTTCATAATAAGGTGTGTTTTCTGAAGCAATATTTCTGGTCAGCACCCAGCAATCTTTCGAAACCGCACTTTCAAAACCAATGTGCGAAGCAAAAATACCGGCATCGATCCACAGGTTGGCCGTTTTGCTCAACTTTAGGCCAGCATTGGCTTCGTAGATGTTTTTCAGTACGCCAGGCTCGGCCGATAGATTGGCATTGGTATAGGTACCGGCCATCAAAGCTACATTGGCCCTTACCTTATCATTGTCGTAATTGGCTTTGATAAAGGCCAAATTCAGGTTTACTTCATTGTGCCTGTTGTGCGAATACACAAAGCTTGGGCGATTGTTAGGATCAGGCTGATTAAAATCGTAGCTATAATAGGTTTCCAAATAACCCGAAAATTTGACTTTTGGGACATCCTGGGCTTTAACGCTTAGAGTTAGGGCTAATACGGCGATTGTTGCTATTATCTTTTTCATGTGTTTTATTCTTTCAAGTAGGGATTCGGCTAATTATTTCAATTGGTCTAATGCCAGGTTCAGTTCGAGTACATTAATTTTTTTCGGACCAAAGAGGCCTAAAAAAGGTTGTTCGGTATGTTTTACAACGAGTTCGGCTATTTTTCGCTCATCTATCTTACGGTAAGTCGCTATTCTTTTGATTTGGATAATGGCACCCTGCTCAGAAATATCCGGGTCGAGGCCACTGCCCGATGCCGTAACCATGTCGGCGGGGATATCGCTTTTTTGGAGGCTCGGGTTATATTTCAACAAGGTGTCTATTCTCGCCTGTACTGCTTGGAGATAATCGGGATTGCTTGGGCCCTTATTGGAACCTCCTGAACCGGCCGCGCTATAGCCAACTGCCGATGGACGGCTCCAGAAATATTCCGGTTTGGTAAACGACTGGCCCAACAGCGCATAGCCCATAACTTTACCGTTTTTCGTTATTTTTTCGCCACCACCTTGGCCCTTGCTTAGTTTTCCGGCAATAGCAATACTTAAGGGATAAAACACACATAACAACACCAAAAGGACTAGGGTTAAGCGGATGGATTGAATTAAAGTTTTCATTTTATATTTTTTGAATGATTTTGAACTAAACAAGGAGGCCAACTACCAAATCGATGATTTTGATGCCGATAAATGGCGCTACAATACCTCCAATACCGTAAATAAACAGGTTGCGACGAAGCAAGGCCGTTGCCCCAATGGGTTTATAGGCCACGCCTTTTAAAGCCAGGGGAATTAAAATAGGAATGATGATGGCATTGAAAATTACCGCCGAAAGAATGGCGCTTTCCGGACTGTGCAAGCCCATGATATTCAAACTTTGCAAAGCCGGAATGGAGGCAATGAACAAAGCCGGCACAATGGCGAAATACTTGGCCACATCATTAGCGATAGAAAAAGTAGTAAGCGTGCCCCTGGTAATGAGCAATTGCTTGCCAATTTCTACGATTTCGATCAGTTTGGTGGGGTCGTTATCCAAATCGACCATATTGCCTGCTTCTTTGGCGGCCTGTGTACCACTGTTCATGGCCACACCCACATCGGCCTGCGCCAAGGCAGGTGCATCGTTAGTGCCGTCGCCCATCATGGCTACCAGTTTGCCTTGTTGCTGTTCTTCCTTAATGTAGTTCATTTTATCTTCGGGTTTGGCCTCGGCAATAAAATCGTCTACCCCCGCCTTTTCGGCGATATATTTGGCGGTTAATGGATTATCGCCAGTTACCATTACGGTTTTAACCCCCATTTTGCGCAAGCGTTCAAAACGTTCACTGATGCCCGGTTTAATGATATCCTGCAATTCGATCACGCCCAGAGCTTTTTCGTTGAGGGCCACCACCAAAGGCGTACCTCCATTGGTTGCGATGGTTTTTACCCGGGTTTCAATATCAGAAGGAAATTGATTTCCGGCTTGTTGCACCAAGTTGCGGATCGAATCGAAAGCACCCTTGCGAATGCGACGGCCATCGGCAGTATCCATTCCACTCGACCTGGTTTCGGCCGTAAATTTGATGAACGCTGCACCTGCTGGCGCACTCTCAATAATTTTATGGTTATCGGCTTTGGCCAATTCAATAATCGATTTGCCTTCTGGAGTTTCATCAGCCAAAGAACTCAACACACAGGCTTCTACAAATTGAGCCAGCTCTACACCTGCAGTTGGGTAAAAATTGGTGGCTTTACGATTGCCAATGGTGATGGTTCCGGTTTTATCCAGCAACAGCACGTCGATATCGCCGGCTGTTTCTACCGCCTTACCCGATTTGGTAATCACATTGGCTCGCAAAGCCCTATCCATTCCGGCAATACCAATGGCTGACAACAAACCGCCAATAGTGGTTGGGATCAGGCACACAAAAAGCGAAATCAGTGCGGCAATGGTGATGGGCGTATTGGCATAATCGGCAAAGGGTTTTAAGGTTACGCAAACGATGATAAACACCAAGGTGAAACTGGCCAATAAGATGGTCAGGGCAATTTCGTTAGGCGTTTTCTGTCTGCTGGCGCCTTCAACCAAGGCAATCATCTTGTCTAAAAAGCTCTCGCCGGGCTGGGTACTCACTTTGACCTTGATTTGGTCGGAAAGCACTTTGGTACCACCGGTAACCGACGATTTATCGCCACCAGCTTCCCTAATTACAGGTGCAGATTCGCCGGTAATAGCCGATTCGTCGATAGTAGCAATGCCTTCTATAATTTCGCCATCGGTTGGAATGGTATCGCCAGCCTCGCAAATAAATACCTCGCCCTTTTTCAAGGTGTTAGACGAACGGATTTCGTAGTTCCCATCAGGTAAAACCACTTTGGCTGGTGTTTCCTCGCGGGTTTTGCGCAAACTATCGGCCTGTGCCTTGCCCCTTGCCTCGGCAATGGCTTCGGCAAAGTTGGCAAACAGCACGGTGAGCAATAAAATCAGAAATATAAGGAAGTTATACAGCGCACTGCCCTGACCAACATGGCTGATCGAATAAATGGTTACATAAGCCATTACGGCGGTGCCGATTTCTACCGTAAACATGACGGGATTGCGAACCATGAGGCGCGGATCGAGTTTAATGAGCGACTGTTTCAGCGCATTTTTAACCAAAGCAGGTTCGAATAATTTATTGTTGGATTTCATCTTTTTTAATTTTTTCTCAAGAGAGGGTTTGTTTTGGGCGATAGTCCATGGTCGATAGTTTATTGCTTAACTGACTATGAACAATGGTCTATTGACTATTTAACTACGAACCATTAACTATCGACTAGTAAAGTACTCGGCCAACGGGCCCAAGGCCAATGCTGGGAAATACGACAAGGCATTGAGTACCAAAATCACAGCGAAAGTCATCAGGCTAAAAGTGAGCGTATCTGTTTTTAAGGTGCCTGCCGATTCTGGAATGTATTTCTTGCGAGCCAGCAAACCCGCAATGGCCACCGGACCAATAATCGGTAAGAAACGGCCCAAGAAAATAACCAGTCCGGTTGAAATGTTCCAGAACACATTGTTATCTCCAAGTCCTTCGAAACCCGAACCATTGTTGGCATTTGACGAAGTCATTTCATACAGCATCTCCGAAAAACCATGGAAACTTGGGTTATTTAACCAGTTTTTAGGCTGTACGGCCCAATGGGCATCCCCAAAATTGACAAATAGATAAGCTGCAATGGCCGTTCCGGCTAAAATGAGCAAGGGACTGAGCAAGGTAATGATGGCCGCAATCTTTACTTCCCGTGCTTCTACTTTGTGGCCCATAAATTCGGGCGTTCTGCCTACCATCAAGCCCGAGATAAACACGGCAATAATGAGGTAGATGAAATAGTTGAGTATACCCACGCCGCAGCCTCCGTAAAAGCCGTTGATCATCATGGCCAACATTTGCCATAAGCCCGTTAGTGGCATGGTGCTATCGTGCATTCCGTTTACCGATCCGGTAGAAATTACCGTAGTCAGCGTACTCCAGTAAGCGGTTGCCGCCGGGCCAATGCGTACTTCTTTGCCTTCCATGGCTCCTGTAGCTTGCGAAATACCCATTTTGGCGATGGCGTGATTGCCACCTAGCTCGGAAGTTAGGGATGGAATCATGAGCAGCAACATACCGATGGTCATCACGCCAAAAATCATCCAGCCTAGTTTTCTTCTCCTGATGAAATAACCAAAGCAGATGACCATCGCAATCGGAATAATAGTTTGGGCCATCATTTCGACCATGTTGGTGAGGTAGTTCGGATTTTCGAAGGGATGGGCCGAATTAGCACCAAAATAGCCACCGCCATTGGTTCCTAAGTGCTTGATAGCAATAAATTGTGCAGCCGGACCTTTTGATACGTGTACAGTATCGCCTTGCAGGGAAATAAACTGATCTTTGCCTTCGTAACTGGCTGGGGTGCCGTTAAAAGTTAAAATCAGGGCCACTACCATACTTAAAGGCAACAACAAACGGGTGATGGCTTTGACAAAGAACTCCCAAAAGTTGCCTAATTGCTGCGTGGTTTTGTCTCTAAAAGCCTTAAACAGCACTACCGCAGCGGCAATACCGGTAGTGGCACTTACAAACTGTAAAAACATGAGCACAAACTGCTGGGTAAGGTAACTTACACCGGTCTCGCCCGAATAATGCTGCAGGTTGCAGTTGGCCACAAAGCTGATGATGGTATTGAAAGCCAAATCGGGGGTCATGCCCGGATTACCATCGGGATTGAAAGGGAGCTTATCTTGGTAAATCAGTACAAAAAAGCCATAAATGAGCCAAAGGGTATTGATCAGCAACAATACTTTAAGATGTTGCTTCCAGTTCATCTGTTCTTTAGGGTTGATGCCCGAAAGCTTATAGATACCTGCTTCGATGGGCTTCAGGAAGTCGGTCCATACTTTTTCTCCGGCAAACATTTTGGCCAAGTATTTTCCCAAGGGAATGGCTACAAGCAAAGTGAGCAGGAAAGTGGCGATGATGCCAAGGATTTCTGTGTTCATAGCGTTAGAATTTTTCTGGTTTGATGAGTACGTAAACCATGTACAGGAATACGGCTACTGCGGTGATAAATAGAGCAATCATGAGGTTAAATGTTTTCGAGCCAATCGATGGAGCGGTAAACGATCCAGCAAAAGACAAGGAGGGTGAGGAATAAGATTATGGTCATTTGTTTATTGATTTTCCATGCTTATACCAATCACTGTTCCACGAAACACAAAACCAATCCAAAGTATTTATTCACAAATACTTACATCAAAAACCGATAATAAACGCATAAAAAAAACCTTCCAAAATGAAAGGGTTTTTATCAAAAAGGAAGGTTATGGCTGGTTCTTTTATTCTTCTCCACTGGAGGGGTGCCTGCAAGGCGGGGTGGGTTAAGTTTCCGCCTCTTTTACCATTGAGGCATGAAGGGGCATTTAGGAGAACAGCAATTTCATTGGCCTCAGGTGTCTTAAATATTAAAAGGAAGACTATATCGGGCACTTCCATTCCCCTCCGCTGGAGGGGTGCCTGCAAGGCGGGGTGGTTCAAGTTTCCACTGTTTTTTTACCATTGAGGCATGAAGGGACATTTAGTCGAATAACAACTTGAATGACCTTAAATGTCTTAAATGGTAAGACCTCGAAACAACTACCGAATCGCTTTACGGATTATTTAAACGACCCCTCGTGGTTCAACAATTTGAAATAATCGTCGAGCTTGCCACCGATAGATTGCTCAAAAGATGCCTTTAAATCTTCGGGTTGCGGATGCTTGTTCTTCCATTTGGCAAAATAATCCTGGAAAGCTTTATCCATTTTCTCCTTACCAATACTCGATTCGAGCATATAAAGCCAAATAGCCGTTTTGAAGTATGATACAAGACCATAATCTTCGGAAGTTTTGAAATCTGCCGCTGGTGTTTCTATGGCTGGGTTCATGGGCAGGGCATTGGCCAAGGTATTGTAAATTGCTGCTTGAAACTTATCGACAGGCAAAGCCTTTACATTATCGGGGATTTTATCTCCAAACAACGAATTGTATCTGTATTTTTCGGCCTCGTACCTGAACTGAAAATAAGTATTCAGTCCCTCATCCTGCCAGGTGTGCGTGCGCTCGTTGCTGCCCAACATGCTCATGAACCAGTTGTGACCAACCTCGTGGGCAATCACGCCATCCAATGTTTCTTTTTTGGCATCCGGACTGGTAATCAGCGTAATGGTTGGGTATTCCATGCCCCCGCTCGAGTTGTTTGCCGGTCCTTCGATGGCCTGCACAATTGGATATTCATATTCACCTATCGATTTGCTGTAATATTTAACCGCATCTTTCACATAATCGATGCTATTTACCCAAAGCGAGTTCTTTTTATTGTGATAATAGCTGAAAACATCAACCACCTTGCCCGAAACCAATTTGGCAGTATCGTATTGGATAACCAGATCTTTATCGGCAAACCAGGCAAAATCTGGCACATCGTCAATTTTATAGCTTAATTTTTTGGTATCGCCTTTGGCAGCATAAAGTACAGGTGTATTGCCACGATTTAAAGTGTTTTTTGCACCAATGGTTTTGTAGGCCTGCAACTCGTCGGCATTTTGCAAAACGCCCGTTGCGCCCACCACATAATCAGCCGGCAAGGTAATGTTAACCTTATAGTTGCCATATTCGCTATAAAATTCGCCCATATCTAGGTAAGGAAACTCGTGCCAGCCATTTTTGTCGAAAACAGCGGGCTTTGGGTACCATTGCGTAACCATAAACTGGCTATCGGCATAACCTGACCTTGAAAAATAAGAGGGCAACAGCACTTTAAAATCGGTACTGATGCTGATCGAATCACCAGGTTTTAAAGCGCTAGGCAAAATCAGCTTAACCACATCGATGTATTGCGGATTGGGATGCGCCTCGGTTTTCGCCACTTTTCCGTTTACCTTAAAGTTAAGTCCCTCCATGTGGCCATAAGTATATTTGTTCAGCTTTTCCTTCCTCGACTCGTCGTTTTTGATCTGCTGAAACAAAGCCGTGGTTTCATTTTTATAGGCATTGGGATAGATGTGGAACCATATAAAATCTAAAGTAGACGGCGAATTGTTCTTATAAACGATGATTTCCGATCCGCTAAGCGTTTTGGTAGCTGGATTTAGGCTGACATCAATGCTATAATTAACTTGTTGCTGCCAATAGGCATCCTGTGCGAAAACAGCAATTGAAAATAGGGAAATTAAAAGCGTTAAAGCGGTTTTGATCATAGGTTTTGGGTTAAAGACAGGCAGATGGTTAATCGGCAATTTTATATTCTTCTAATTTTCGGTACAAGGTAGTTAATCCGATATTCAATAAACGTGCAGTTTCGGTTTTATTGCCCTTGGCATGCGCCAGTACTTTTTGGATGTGCAATTTTTCTACGCTCTGCAGGTCGAGGGCATTGGCTATGGGGCCATCTGCAAAAAACTCGTACGGCAATTGGCTGGCCTCCAGCGTATCGCCATTGGCCAAGATCACCAGGCGTTCGATTACATTTTTAAGTTCCCGCACATTGCCTTTCCAACTGTGTTTGGTTAACGCATCGATCAGCTTTTCGTCCATTTTTAACGCCGGCCGATTTACCTTGTCGGCAAATTCCTTCAAATAAAAAGTGGCCAGCATTGGAATATCCGCTTTGCGCTCTCTTAAAGCAGGCAAAGGAATAACAAATACCGAAAGCCGGTAATAAAGATCGAGCCTAAAATGCCCCTCGTCGGCTTGGGCCTTGAGGTTGCGATTGGTGGCGGCCAAAATACGGACGTTAACCTGATTAGTGGTGGTAGCGCCTACCTTGATGAACGATTGGTTTTCGAGCACGCGCAAGAGCTTGGCCTGTAAATCGAGGTTCATTTCGCCGATTTCGTCTAAAAACAAGGTACCGCCATTGGCCTCTTCCAGCAGACCTTTTTTGTCTTTGTTAGCTCCGGTAAAAGCTCCGGCTTTATAGCCAAACAATTCGCTTTCTAACAATTCGGCACTAAAACCACTACAGTTTAGGGCTACAAAAGGCTTGTTTTTGCGCTGGCTTTCGTAATGGATGGCCTGGGCAAACACCTCTTTTCCGGTGCCGGTTTCGCCCAACAAAAGCACGGTGGTATCGGTTACGGCAACTTTCTCGGCCAAGCCAATGGCTTCCCTGATGGCTTTGGAGTTGCCCAATATCGTTTTAAAGCTATATTTATTGCTTACCTTGCCCTCCAATTCGTAAACGCGTAGCTGCAGTTCGGCTTTGGCAATGGCTTTGTACACCAAGGGGATGATCTTGTCGTTATCGTCGCCTTTGGTCAGGTAATCGAAAGCTCCGTTTTTGATGGCCAACACCCCATCGGCGATGGTGCCATAAGCCGTAAGGTTAATGACTTCTACAAAAGATTTGACCGATTTGATTTTTTTGACCAGTTCTACCCCATTGGCATCGGGCAGTTTCACATCGCTTACTACCACCAAAACTTCGTGCTGTGCAAGCATTTTAAGGCCTTCATTTGCGTTTTGTGCCTGTAAAACCACAAATCCCTCAAGCTCCAAAATCCTGGCCAAAAGGCTTCTGATCTTGATTTCATCATCGATGATGAGTACGGTTGGCCCCATAAATTCTAATTGATAAGGCAATATTAGGAAAATAAGGCGAAAGGTAAAAGGAAGGGGATTGAAGTTAATGGTTAATAGTCCATAGCAAATGACTGGTTGAGCTTAAAGTCTAAAGACCAAAGCTGAAAGTAAAAAATTTGGGCCATAGACTATAGACCATCGACTGCAAACTCCCCCATCCTAGCGCTAATCATCATCGGCTTTCTTTTTCTTTTCCAATATCACAAATGCACTTCTTTTTGGGGCGGGCATCACCGAATCTTCGCCTTTAACCGATTTCCAAACCACTTCGTTCAGGTCTAAATCGGGAACCGAATCCTCTTTGGCAAAATTGAAGAATTCCGATCTTCGGCTGCTTTCATTGACTGCCACATTGCGTGTTTCCAAACTAATTAAAGGCTGGATGACTTTATAGGGCGTAAAATCGGGCTTATTGGTGAAACATTCGAACAAAGGCATGGCGCCCGCATCGTATTGGCTCATGGGTGGCAAACCTAAAATCAGTTCCATGGTTCTTAAAAATCCGGAAGTCGAATACATGGTATGGATTACGGCTTTTCGCTTTACATAAGGTCCAATTACATAGGCCGGCGAACGATGCGCATCAACATGATCAGGACCGTTTTGTGCGTCGTCTTCCAGAATAAACACAACCGATTCTTTCCAAACCGGACTATGCGAAAGGTGTTCTAAAATACGTCCTACGGCTAAATCGTTATCGGCAACCGCAGCTTGAGGCGATATTTTACCTTTCTTTTGTCCGCTGGTGTGGTCGTTTGAAATACGCAAGGTGCTAAACTGAGGTACGGCTCCCGCCACTACCAACGAATCGAAATCATGTTCCCAGGCATCGGCCCTTACCTGATCTGGGATATCCATGTTAAAGCCTGGAGATTTGGGGCTCATGTGGCCTTGCAACGATTTGATATTGGCCTTGCCATACTCGCCAAACTCGCCATAGCTTCGGTAGCTAATGCCTGCACGCTGGCAATAATCCCATATAAAACCATTTTTCGGATAGGTAACCGGACGGCCGCCTTCGTAATTGGTAGTTCCGCCACGACCACCATAGCTGGTTGGCCAGGTTTTTTCTACCACATCGGTGGCATAAGCGGCCATGCTCCAGTTGTGGCCGTCGGCACTTACTTCTGCATCGACATAGAAATTATCGAGCAATACAAAATTTTCGGCAAGCGCGTGCTGGTTTGGGGTTACTTTTCGGCCAAAAAGGGTAAGCGACGAATCGCCATTGCCCTGAGGCAGATCGCCCAATACCTGATCGTAGGTTCTGTTTTCCTTGATGATGTAAAAAACATGCTTAATCGGCGATTTTTCGCCTTGCTGACGAGGGATAGGATTTCCGGCCTCGCCATCGGCCAGCTTTTCCTTCTGCGCGGTAAAAGGCGTATTGGCATAAACCTGTTTGGTATAGGTCTTTAATTCGTCGGGTTTTGGTGTCTCGATAAAAGATAGCGTGCCTTTAAACAAACCAGCGATATATTGCAGCTTATTGTTGGCCGTGCTGCCCATCTGGTAGCCGCTGTTATCGGCCTTTGAAATAGGCTGTGGACCTTGCGGATTAGCCATCGAAGTATTTCCCTTGCCATTGGCCACCAATATTTTGTTGCCTGTCACCTTTACACTGGTTGGGTACCAGCCTACCGGAATAAAACCCTGGCTCTGGCTATTGCCAGGTTTGGCTACATCGAAAACAGCGAGGCAGTTGTTATCGGCATTGGCAATGTACAGTGTCTTTTCATTGGCACTTAGGGCCAGTCCGTTGGTGGTTGAACCAGTCAATTGCGTGGCATACAAGGTGGTGGCGATGGTTTCGATGACCTTGCGCGTAGCTGTATTCACTACCGAAACCGTATTGTCGTTGGCATTGGCCACAAATAGCAGGTTTCCTTTTTTGTTAAGCAACAATTCGTTGGGATGGTCGCCTACTTTGATCTGTTCGGTAATGGTTTCTTTGGCCAAGTCGACCACGGCCACTGCCCTACCGCCCCACAATGACACGTACAAAACGTCTTCATCGGATGCCAAAGCACAACTATAAGCGATGGCTGGCAACTGGATTTTCTTTAGGATTTTTTGCTCGGCCGGATTGATAATGTACAAGCAACTGTCTTCTTTAGTTACGGTATACAGTTTGTTATTGGCCTTGTTTACCACAATACCGGCTGGACTGATTTTCGCTTTTGGCCAAACAGGACCAAGTTTAATGGTATCGCTTTTAACCAATTTGCTATTGGCGATATTGAAATCCAATATCCAGTTGTCGTTACCACCCGAAACATACAAGTGTTGTTCGTTTTTGCTGAATGCCAAGCCATACCAAGCTTTGGTCAATACTTTTTCGTCGACAAGCTGCTCCGTTTTAAGATCGATCAACTGTAAGGATTGGGTACTTTGGCCGTTATTGGTCACAGCCAGAAATTTGCCCGATGGGCTTAGCTGGGTGTTCAGAGGCAAATCGCCTAGAGCTAAAGAATGACCTGCCGGACTTATTTTCCAGCCATTGGGCAAGAGAATTTGCTGGCCACCCCCTACTTTTCCGGGCCATTGGGCAAGAGCCGAGGTCGAAAAGTAAACAACAAAAGCAAGCAATGTGTATATTTTTTTCATGTTCGATATTACCGTGATATAAGGTTAACTGGTTTTAACGTTAAAATTTGTTTTCGTTTAGTGTTGGATTTTGGCTGGCATTTACCCGATAGGTGTAAACCTTATCGTTCTCGTCAACCTCTACCACACGATAACCCTTGTAGGCCGTGCCCCAATTGCCACCAATGTGTGCATCGAAAAAATGGGGCAGCTTATCGGTATAAAAAACCGAATCGAGGCTATGGTCGTGACCATGAAATACCGCCTTTACATTAGGATAGGCATGCAACAGCTTAATCGTATCTGGGCATTCGACAAAAGGACTTTCAGGCACCCAAAAATGGGGTGGTATGTGCAATACCACAAATACCGTTTTTAAACTCTTGAGTTTTTCCAGTTCTTGCTTTAAAAAAGCATTATTTGGACACAGGTATTCGCCTTTGGTATTAGAAGTATTGGCCAAAACAATACCTACATTGTTTTTTTGAATGGAAAAATTGTCTTCATAGCCAAAAACCGATTTCCACAGCTCGGTATCGGCATGGTCGTGGTTGCCTGGTATGGCATAAAATGGCACTTTAAGCTGATCGTAATGTTCCTTTTTAACTACCGACAACAAATCTGGCCTATCATGCACCAAATCTCCGTTAATAATCACAAAGTCTAAAGGATTTTGGTCATGGGCCTCATTCAGCCAACGCACAATATTATCGTGGTGTTTTTTATATTCGGTATTGGGCTGGCCATAATGCCCATCTGATGCGATGGCAAAGCGCAACCTTACCTTCCTTTCTGATTTGCTTAACAGCTGCTGTGGTACACTGGCCAGCGACGCTATGGATGGAACGATACCGGCAAGCACCGCAGCGGCCATACTACCCTTCAAAAAAGATCTTCTGTTCGACATGGGAAACGGTTTTAAAGAAAAGGCAATATTAGCTGATGTTGACGGCCAAGTCTCATGAATTGCATTACCTTTTGGTTAATTTTTCGTCATGTAAAAGTTACGAAAATAAGTGCCAAAAATGCAACTATCCATTTATTTCATCACCGCGATAGCCATTCCGTCGTATTCCTTGGCACCTACAGTTTGCATAATGGTAGCTTCTACCCGAGTGTTACTGGCCAACAACTGGTTAAAACGCTGTACGCCTTTTACCCTTTCATCAGTTGTGTTTTTATCGAGCACTTTACCTTCCCTAATTACATTGTCGCATATAATGACCGTACCGGGATGCGAAAGCTGCAGGGCCAATTCAAAGTATTCGGCATAAGGCTGCTTATCAGCATCGATAAAAACAAAATCGAAAGCCTCCTCCTTATGGGCAATCAGTTCCTGCAGTACGTCCATGGCTTTGCCAACACGCAGGTCTATTTGATGACTGAGGCCTGCTTTGGCGATATTCTGCTTGGCAATGCTGGCATAGTGCGGATCAAATTCAACCGTAATTACTTTTCCATCGGCTGGAATTGCCCTGGCCATCCAAATGGTACTGTAGGCGCCCAAAGTACCCAATTCGAGCACACGCTTGGCCTTGCACATCAACAGCATCACTTGCAAAAACTTGCCTTGTGTTGGCGTTACACTAATTTGAGGCATCGCGGCCTCGTCTAACGACTGAATGGTTTCTTGAAGCACCTGGTCTTCTGGCGCAACCAGATCGCTGATATACTGATCTACTTTTTCGAATAATTGCTGATCCATATTTGCTTAATTGTTAAAATTGTTGAAGCGACAAACTGTTAAATTGCTACATTGTACAACAACCCAAATGCTTTATTGTTAGATTGTTAAATTACATCTGTTCTTAATTGTAAACTGCCAACTACCTAAATGTTTCTTAATGTCTCAATGGTAAAAAAGCGGTTGAAACCTGAACCACCCCGCCTCAAGACATTGCTGTTCATTGAAGTTGCTAACTGCCAATTGAAACAACCACCCTTTGGTCTTTTCGCTTTAATCTTTAGTCTTTCTACGGTTTCCAACCCACCACCTTAGCCAGTTTGTTGCTCTTTAAGAACTGGTAAACCTTAATGTTTTCCCAAACGATTATTTTGCCATTCACATTTTTGATGGCCCGTATTTCTCCATCTTGCGAAACTACAAAGCCCAGACTCTCGGGATGCTTTAAACAATACGAAAACATGGATTGGTGACGTGTACCGAAATGCGAAGGTGCCATTTTAACCAGCTTATTGGCGGGTTTTGAGGCATTGCTGATGTACACCACATCGGGATGGCCTTTTTCTGAAATGACCGCACCAAAGCCATGGACCACCATTTGTGGCGAAAGCAGTACCAAACCGTCAACACAGGTTAGCGACGACACGAAGCGTACTGCCCCACTCAATTCGTTAAAACTGTCTTCAATATCTATTTCGCTCAGATCGTACTCCTCATGCAGTTCAATCGGCATATCCTCGCCCCTCCTTTTGAGCGATTTGATTACTTTTTCTAAAGCTTCGCTGTCCATTACCGTACTCAAAATATTCATGACAGCCGTTTGTATACGGTTATATTCGAGCTTGTATTTGATGTTGAGATCAGTACTTGGCTTAAAGTCTTTGGTAATGAGAATGGCACCACCGTGATGATAGTTCTTAATTTTGAGCAATATCCGGCTAATGGATTGGATGACGTATTCAAAAATAAAATCGTTAAAAACCTCTACATCCGTTTCGTCAAGCTTTTCTTTCATAGCTTTTTCCAGCTCCTTTTTACTGTAGGCAGAGCTGCTTACAATGAAATCGGAAACCGGGCCATATTCAAATACGTTGGGATAGTGCCTTACCAAATAATTCTGGTTCAATGCCGCCAAAGGCTGATATTCGAGCATCACGTTCAAGATGCCGATGCCGTTGATCATGGTTTGGATCATCCCCGGATACAAGGGTTCGTTATCACGCTCGTAATTGAGGAAATTCTGGTAATGAACCGCCTGGTCTATCATGCCATGGATAAACAGCTGTTCGTTTTCATTGTAGTAAACAGAAAGGCTCGAGCTCCAGGGATCGGCTGCTTTCGAAAGCTTAACCAAATTCTTTACGCTAAATTCCATCGGCGTACCGAAAGGAAAAAACTTCCAGTCGTCGTTATGGGTTACGGTTTTGTGGGCCGAAAGATGGTCGTACAGCGTAATGGTTACCTTAATAAACTGGCCTTCCTCGGTTTGCAAACTGGTGTAGTACAAGGTATTGAACAGCTGTTCCAATATACTTTTCGAGGGCTTTTTGCTGGTTTTAGAGCGCGCAAGTTCTCTAAACACAAAATTGGCCAAGTCGTTTGGGGTATAATTTTTAGACATTTCCGTAAAATCAATTTCGGTCTTACACAAACTTAACTGAAAATAAACGAAAAAAAACCGCCTTTTGGCGGTCTGTCAAATTTTGACACAAAAATCGATAATGGAGGCTTGTAGGCACATAGCTGATTATTGCAGCAGTTTCCTAAACTCATCCAGGTTAAGTTGGTCGATAAAAGATTCTTTTACCCCCATTAAAAATTTGTCGTTTGGCTTAAAGCGGAACATTACATCTATCAATGCTGGTTTGATTCCGTTGGGCGGATACTTTTTCAGGTATTCAGGGTTGATCTGGTACAGACTGAAACCTTCGGTGCCGGTATAAAATTCGGTGAAGTAAAAATTCCCGTATATTTCTTTTGAATTGATGTTGCGGTTATAAGGAACAGTAAAAGATTTATTATCAGGCTGGACAACGGCTTGCTGGCTCAGCCATTTTTCATCTTTCGATTGCAGCAACTTGGTAACGGTTTGTTTTTTCTGCTCATTTACAGCAAGGATATCCCGGGCACTTTGTTCCTGCAGGACCTGCCTGTTTTTTTGATCCTGTAAATAACTGCTGTTCGTCTTCTCCGATTCGATGATCGTTTTTGCCAGCTTCTTTATTCTATCTTGCATATTCGCTACCAGCTCAGGCTTTTCCCTGTCGTAAAATTCCAGCATATCCTGCAAAATTTTTTTCCTTGTAATGGGAATAAAAAAAGGAATATCGGTGTGCGTAATAAACGCATGGCGATACACCATATCGTTATTTACAGTAACGAAACCAGAATTAGGAAAGTTAATGCCATATCCTTTGCCGGGCCTATTCTCTACTACCTGATAGAGGCTGAGATTGCCCGTTTGTTCGGCATTCAGGTCAATAAAACCATTTCCGTTGTTAATTGCATTGACCACCCTGCTGTCGGCAAAACCATAGTAATTAAGTATGGCAATAAAAGGAGCATTTATATTTTGTGAATTTGCCGGGACTTTATAAGCATTGGCATTTCCCTCGATAGCATTAAACACCTTTTGAAACAATGGATTTCCGATTACCCTAAGCACGCCCTGGTATTCATCAACAATGGCCAGCTTATGTGTTTGTACGTTACAGACAAATTGATGCAAACCCAGGTTGTAGATATAACTGTAAACAGGCAACTGATTATAAAATATCCCAGAACTTAAGCCAAAACTGGCTTTCGCCAATCCGCCGGTAAATTGCAGCTTTGGTTTACATAGGTTTTCAAATGTCGTCATTATTTTATTTGCATTGGCTATTTCGGCCGAAGTATAACCCGCTTTGCCTCCGCTCGTTGTCCAACCAACGTGGGCATCAAAAAACCTGCCCGGTTCTTTTAATACACTTTCACCGTTGCAATCCTTGTTCATTTGTTTTGCTATTGCATTAAATTGTGCCTGTGCAGCAAAACCATAAAACAACAGGCAGCTAAAAAATATTCTTTTCATTTCTTTAAATATTTCATTGTAAAAATAGAATGGTCATCAAAGCCGGTCAATCCTTAAAAAGAATGATTGGATATGCCTGAACTTGATTGTTAAAACGCATCACTTGCTTAATTTTTTAAAAAGCTGCTGCCCATGGACGTAAAGCCCGGGCCAGCGCTATTGAACCCTCCGTTTACGCTTACCGTTACCGCACCTAAATCTGCCGAAACCCCTCCACCCATCGGTCCTTTTATTTCTGCTCCCGCCGATCCTGTAACGATCAGGTCGACAGGGTTCATATTGCCATCAAATTGTACAGTTGTTTCTACCGATGCGCCAATTTTGCCACCAATTTTGCCAATTTCAAATTCTTTGTCTTTGCCTCCTTTTACGGTAATGCTATGGCCAGTGGTTTCCCAGGTTACCGGATCATAGCTTCGGCTGTAAGTAAATTCGCCCGCCGGGATACTGCCATAAACCGAAAATCCTTCGCAATTCATTTTTGCGGCGACCACTTTGGCATCAAAACCAAAATCCACTTCGCAATGCTCCCTCTCCCAAACCTGTATTTTTCCTTTGGTATTGTTGTCTGGTTTTAAATAATCGCCACAAGGTTTTGACAAACCGCCATCTACATAAAAAGGAAAAAAAGAACGGAAGCTTTTCAAATCGTTGAGGTAGCCAACATAAGCCTGATAGTTTACCGGTGTGGGATCTTGAAAGGATTGCATGACTATTGTATTCCAAAACAGATATTCCTGTAGCCGCTGGTTCATCAAATCTTCCATCTTGCGGATATATTGGTTATTGATCTCAGCCGATTTGTCCAGCCATTTATTTTGTCTTGCTATTCTTAGTGCGCAGAGTTCTTTTTCAATTTCCATAGCCCGTTGGTTTGCTGCTCCTTTGCCTTCTCCGTCATCCAGTTTACTTTTCTCTTTTACAAGGGCGCTTATCTTATCGTCATAATCCGCTTTCAAGGCCTGCTTCAATTCATTTTCACTTTGCAAACGGCTTGCTGTTTCCTTTTTCATGCGATTGATGTAAGAAACGCTGTATTGTGGGTTATCAATGGCATTGAGCATGAAGGTGGCATGGGCCAAAAACGGATTGGTAAGCCCTGCTTTCATATCTTGTATGGCTTTAGCAGTGCCGGGTTTTCCTGCATTAGCCGCTATTTGCTGCACTTGTGCCATCCGTTTATTCATGTTATCTGTCAACTGTTTGCTGTAGTCTTTTTGGAGTTGTGTTCCTGTTTTTCTTGCGTCGCTTATGGTGACATCCAGGTTCAGGAAAAAGCCGTTTACTTCGGGATATACTGCTAAGGCAGCTTCGTAACTATGAGGTATTGGCGGTATAATAAATCTTTTGGTGATGCTATGGTCTTTATAAAATTGTTTGAAATTATTGCGTATGGCCTGGTACATAGCCGACTTATCGGCTGTTGGAGATAGCTGTTGCAAAAGGTTAATGTTTTGCGTGGTAGCGCCACCATGTGCAATGGCTTTTTGAAGATAGCCAGCGCATAACGGTTTATCTCCTTGTTTCTGGGCAATTAATGCCAAAGAACGATAGGCCTGGGCATTGGTCGAATCTTTTGTTACTGCTGCAACCAACATCGTTTTTGCCTTATCAACATTGCCAACACTCAGCAAAGCTTGTCCCGTGTTGTTGAGGACGGTGCCGCTATTAGGCAACAACTTTTGGGCATACAATAATATAGGCAGCGATTTATGCGCATAACCCGAAATGGTAAGCAGGCTTCCCAGGTTATTTAAGGAAACCAAATCATCTGGATTGGTCATGCAGGCATTCAGCAAGAGATACAACGCTTTGTCCAATTCATTATTTGCCCAAAACACCATGGCATACTTGCCTGTTTTTTCGCCTTTGTTTATTAGGCTTTTTACCGCGCTTTTGCTTTCGGGCTTTATCAGTTTATCTGTCTCGTTAAAAATTGGCGTAAGATAGGCCGTTAGCTGTGGCTTGGTCTGTGGTGTGGTGGCTATTTTAAGTTCAGCAATTTTATCGGGAACAATATTAGGGTCGGTACTCCGCTGCATTACATTCGTGTTCCCTTTGGCATTGTAATCCAACCCCTGCTGTGCGTTTTGCATGGCTTTATTGGCACCCATTTTTTCCATCATATCTTCAAAATTCTTTCTGGCCTCCGGGCTCATGGACGCTTTTTTAGCCTCCAGTTGTTTTTGAGCTTCGACCATTTTTTTTCTGTCTGCTTCCATTTGCTCTTTAGAAGGCTTTTGGGCATAAGAAATGCCGCTGATGAGCATCAGCATTGCTGCGATTAAATATTTCATACCTTGATTTTTTTTTTATCCGATTAAGGAAGAATTAATTCTTGATTGCTGCTTTCCCTTTTTCAAATTGGCCTAGTAATTAAAACTTATGAAAAGGAAGAACCGCTTCTATTTTGTTTTTATCATAATTACAGTCGTACAAACTCATTAGACTTTGCCACTGATTATTCCCGTATTTTTTTGAATAAAACCGGATGAAGTATCTTGTTACCGCCCCCGAACTAAATTTTCGCTCCAAAACATTTCCTTTTAAGGTAAATGCACCCTCGCCTTTAAATTGCTTACTCTTAATTAAATCATTATAATAGTCATAGCCCACCGTATAAGCAGATTGGGTTAACACATAATATTTTCCTTCTGTAGTGTAACTGGTAGCCGTACTTAAACTATTGCCATATAACCCGCTGCTTGAGCCCCATGTACCTATCAGTTGTTTTTTATAATCCACATTTTTTCCGGCAATACCGTTTATTTTTAAACTGAATAAAAGAAAATTCAAGGCCATATCTGTTTCGCTGCCCAGTATCTTATCAGCCGAATTAATCACGGCGAGGTTTGTTCCCGCTTGGATAAGCAGCACGGTACCTTTTATAACCTCACCATTGCCCCCTCCGTTTTTACTAATGCTATTGCTTAACATATAATAAGGCAGGCCCTGACTGGTCAACCCTTGTTCGTGATCTCCCTTTTCAAATAAAAGGTTGTTGGGACTGTTATACAGGCTCCAGCCATCAAAAACATCAAAGAAAACATGCTCCATATCCTTTTCTAAATTGCCCGACGATTTGATCATGCTCATGAACTCGATAATTCTTTTTCCTGTACTTGTATTTTTTTCTACCGTTACATTATTTCCCCCTTCATTTAAACTCCAGGTGGGCGGAACAGTAATTGAATAGACATTTTTGCTTCCCGCAACGGTGGTATAATTTGTGGACGAAGCCGTATTTTCAGGAGCAGGTTTTTCGGTTGCCGTTTCGTTTAAGTCCAAGCTTTTTATAAAACCCAATATTTGGTTTTGATATTTATCGGTATTGGTCATGATGACCACGTTGGTCATTTTGCCATTTCCAGTAGCAGTTATCAGCGTTACCCGCCCTTTATTGGCACCATCGGTATAGCCTGCCTGCCCAGAAATAATGTTCCATCCTTTTTCAGTAGCAGGCGCTTGTAGGGTTGGCTCCCCGGAAACAGACACCGTACCTTTTACCAGTTTTTCCCAACTGTTGGTAAAGTTTTCGTTTGCCGGGGCCGTACTTGCTACCGACCGCAGCATAATAGCAGTTGCATAATTTCCTTTGCCATCGTTTTTGGTGGACAGTTGAATGCCATTTGCCATTTCCGTTTTATCCCAAGCGCTGGGTATGACATAGTTTACTACATCAAAGGCCTGCTTTTGGGCAAAACAAAGCTGACTTACCGTCAATAGCAGGCTAAACAGGAGCATGTTTTTTACAGATTTCATCTTTTTTAGGTTATCTTTTCTCCAAAATCATTTCAAAATACCAGCAGTTATACATCAATGAAGCAAATAGTTAAATCCGCTTTTATTATTTGAATTGTTGCCATCGGTAAAACCATTTCCGGTTATTTGAATGTTGAACTTGTAAAGTACATTTTTGGGTAGAGTGGAGAAATTGGCACCTCCAGCTACTCTCGCATCATAGAAAAGTTCTTTTGCGCTTCCAGGTGCTAATGGAATTTCACCCGCGCCCAAAGTATTTCCTCCAGTAGCCTGCCCGCAACAGGCGGTTTCCAGAAAAGTACTGGGGTCATTATCTGTATCTTCAACCCGGCTTTGTAAGCTTAGTGAGGCAGTTGATGGAATGGCTGTTTCACCAATGTTTTTTAAGGTATAATAAATCCTAACGAATGATGCCGTATCCGCTGGGCTCTTTTCTATTTTGGTAATGGTAACTTCTATATCTGCCGGAGCTGGTGGTGGCGGTGGAATGGTAAACGAAGATTGTATCACATTATTTGTAAAATTCGATTCAGCAAATTGCTGCCCAACCCATTTTTCGGAAGCAGTGCCAGCATTTGATTTCATTCCATTTACACAGAGTTCAAATGTGTAGGCATTGCCCACGATAATACCATTGGTGCTAAACGTATTTCTGCTACTCATGGATTCTCCGGGATTGAGCAATTGATTTGTTTCGCTTGTTAGGCTGGTCGAATTGCCACCTCCTGCGGGGGCACCATTTATATAGCTCTGTACGGATAGCAAACCTTTTTTTACGGCAGCAGTACCCACATTTTTTAAGCTATAATTTACGGCATAGGTATTACCTGTATTGGGAGAAAAGCTAATATTGGTAATAACTATATCGGGAAGGGCCGTTGGTACAGGAGTTGAATTCGTAGTTGTAGTAGTTGTTGTTGTGGTGGTGGTGGGCTGATTTGGAGTTTGCGTTGTGCTTGATGGAGGGGTGTATAACATGCCTGTTGCCGTTTGCTTCGGCGGCGCTATTGAAACATTTGTAGTTGGCGTAGTATTCGTTTGCTGCGGTGTCGGCGTTACGATTTGTCCTTTAACCTTAGCGTTAATAACCGGTTTAACCAATTTACTTGAATCAATTTTTTTTATTTGTGCATTGCTGCCTATTGCACTTGCAATAAATAGAAATAGGATGATTATTTTTTTCATGGTTTTTAGATTTTATGATGTAAAATTAGATTGAATAACAAGACCGGGCAATCATTAAAAAAGATGATTTTTAAGCTGTTGGCAGATGAGCTAGAATTTCAATCAACAAAGACGAAGTCATTCCATTGCTTGGTTAAAATTTTAACTAACTTTAATTGAAACAAGCAAATAGCCAGGCATGCATCAATGAGGCATACCCATCCGAAAGATGGTTTTTAGTCCAGTATTTTTTATAAAATCATTAAAAAAGATGATGAAGAACCCCAACAGCTATACCTAATTTGTACTCCATGAAAAAACTAGTGACAAGCTTATTGATGCTATTGTGTTTACTAAATAGCTATGGCCAAGACCTGCAAAAAATTGATAGTCTTAAAAGGTTACTGAATAAGTCGAAAGAAGATACCAGCAAGGTAAAATTACTTTTTGCGCTTACCTTGGAATATGAAGACCACGATATGAAAAAGGCGATGACCTATGCCAAAGAAGGTGGTCGCCTTAGCAATAAGCTGAACTATAATGCAGGCAAACTAAAGTACAATAAAAGGATGATGTACCTGTTTGCAACGCTTATGCAGCACGATTCGGCCATATGGTATGGCAAACAGATCCTCAAAATCGCTACGGAAACGAAGGATTCTTTAAACATGGGCATTGCCTACTTTACCCTTGGAGAACGCTACAATTTCAAATCGGATTATGAAACAGGGATAGCCTATAGTTTGAAAGGGGTACGGATTATAGAACGGCTAGACACTTCATCCAAAACCAGGGCCACTTTAAATGCCAGTATGGCGGCAAACTACCTGATGATAAAAGACTATAAAAAAGCCATCGAGTTTGGAAAAAAGGCTGAAATCCTTGATAGAAAAAACAAGAATTACAAGTCGCTCACTTCTACGTTACTAAATCTAGGCAATGCCTACGATGCATTAGGGCAAGATACAAAAGCAATTGAAGCCTATAAAGAAAGTTTATCGCTCTGCGACAAATATAACTTTCCAAGTTTTGTTGCCATGAATTGTGAAGGGATGGTAGAAATCATGGATAGGCAAAACAAACTGGAACAGGTAAAATATTATGCAGAAAAAGGACTGGCAACAGCCATTCAAATAGCCGACAACTTTAATATCATGTCTTGCTATCAAAATTTGTCAGTCTATTATTTAAAAACAGATCAACATGCCAAAGCCAAAGAATTACTTTTTAAGGCACTTGATATCAGCAAAGCCAATGATTATAAAGAAGCAAGAGGAACAATATTACAAAGCCTCTCTAATGTGCTGTATGCAGAGCATAATTATGCTTTAGCATCTCAATATCAAAGAGAAGCCACAAAAATCAAGGAAGATATCTTTACCGAATCGATGGCTCAAAAACATGCCAACGAAGAAGTAAAATTCGAAACTGAAAAAAAAGAAAGCCAGATAAAGTTACAGACAGCCGAAATACGGCAAAAAAATATTCTTAATTACTTTTTGATAGCCGGAACCATCGCTTTTCTTGCCATTTCTATACTGAGTTACCGCAACTACAAGCACCGTCAAAAATTGCAACAGGCAAAGATTGATGAACTGGAAACCGAAAAACAGCTCACCGCTACAGAAGCTGTACTGAAAGGCGAAGAACAAGAACGTACCCGCCTGGCCAAAGACCTGCACGATGGATTGGGCGGTATGCTGAGTGGCATTAAATTTTCACTCAATACAGTAAAGGAAAACCTAATCATGACGCCCGACAATGCCCATGCCTTTAACCGGAGCATTGATATGTTGGATAGTTCCATTAAAGAAATGCGCCGCGTAGCCCATAACATGATGCCAGAGATACTGGTAAAATATGGGCTCGACGCTGCATTAAAGGAGTTTTGTACCGAGATAACCCATAGCGGTGTGGTCCATGTCAACTACCAATCGGTGGGCATGCAGCAGACCGAAATAGCACAAACCACATCGGTTACCATTTACCGGATCGTACAAGAGTTGTTGAACAATATCATCAAACATGCCAATGCCAAAAATGTATTGGTACAGCTCCACCAATCGGCACAAGAAAAACTGCTTGCTGTAACTGTAGAAGATGATGGAAATGGCTTTGACGCTGAGCTTTTGAAACAATCTGTCGGAATGGGCTGGCCCAATATAAAAAACCGTGTCGAGTTTTTAAAAGGTCGCATAGATCTGCAATCGAACCCTGGCAAGGGCACCTCGGTAATGATAGAAATTAATATTTAAGCGTAGGCAATAAAGATAAGCACTTTTGTGGTAGCCGACCACTACATGGCGACAGCAGGTATTCGTTCTTCGTTGCCAAACGAAAAAACGATTGATTGGATGGGCCATACAACCAAGGCGACATCTTTCTATAGTTGCAAGAGCCTGATGCTGTCAGTGGCCGACTAAATTTTGATAAAATCGAGATGAAGGGCTGAATTTTCCATGCTAAAGAAACAAATAAATCTCACAAACATGTGATATATTTGCAGCAGGAATAGGCTTTGGGACTTAAAAAATTTGCGCTAAGACCAGTGGCTATCTAAACAAAGCCTGCCAAACCACATACCAATCTTATTTAAGGACGAACCGTATGGAAAATGTGGCGACAAATCCGCAACAACCACGTATGAACAGAAGACTTTTGACAAAACTCGCTTTAACCATACTCATCTTAATTCATGGTTACTCCGCTTTCGCACAAACAAAATATCAAAAAGACTTTAGGGAATTTTGGTCCGACATCAATAATAATTACGCCTATTTTGACCAACAAGGCATTGACTGGAATAAAGTTAAAGAAATATACGAACCACAGGCCGAGAAAATTTCAAACGACAGCGATTTTATTCAGTTGCTTGAAAACATGTTGAATGAACTTTATAACGGACATTCCTCGTTAAGTACCAATCTAAAAACATCCAACAGATTAGTTCCATCCGGTTCGGATTTGTATATCGAAAAATCGGGAAACCAATATATCATAAAAGATTTGAGAAAAGGTTTTGGGGCAGATTTGGCGGGCTTAAAAATAGGAATGGAAGTAACCATGTTCAACGGAAAGCCTATTGATGAGCAGTTAAAAAAATTCTTGCCGAAGTTCACCAACCAATACCATCAAAAAATGTATCAATATGCTATCGATATGCTTTTTGCAGGAACCCACGATACAAACAGGGAGATTGTTGCAATTGAAAATGGAAATCCTAAAACTTTCAATCCTGTTAGCTATGGAAATAGAAGTGAACTCATTTTTGATAAAATACTAAACAAAAATACCGCCTACATCAAAATCAACAATTCCCTCGGAAACAATCAGCTGATTGCGGCATTTGATCAGGCACTCGATAGTTTGTTTCAATATAAAAACCTGGTTATCGATTTGACAGAAACGCCTAGCGGTGGAAATTCGACTGTTGCAAGAGCAATAATGGGGAGATTTACAAATAAACTCCTACCCTTCCAAGTTCACGAATTTGACGAAAAAGAATACCAAACCAAAAGACATTGGGCGGAGTATGTAGCACCGCGCAAGAAAATTTACAGCGGAAAAGTTTATGTTTTGGTCGGCCATTGGACAGGAAGTATGGGAGAAGGCATGGCAATTGGTTTTGACGGCATGAATAGAGCTAAAATTATTGGGACAAAAATGGCAGGTTTGCTGGGTGCAATCTCAAACTTTCAAATGTCGGAAACCAAAATAGGGTTTCAATTTCCAACTGAACGGCTTTACCACATCAACGGAACGCCAAGAGAAGATTTTATCCCTACAATTTTAACGCATAACATAGAAGAAACGTTACAGAAAGCCAGGGCAATAAACTAACTTTTCATAAGTGTTTTCGTAAGTACGGAAACTGTAAAAGCTCGTTTCCTATACATTTTTTCTATAATATTGCACAACCTCACTTTGTTGCGTGATAGTTTACCAAAGGAAACTTATTCTGTGGTTTTCTTGGCAAACATCTTGCACTTTTTTAGTTTACAACAGTGCAGGGAGATTATGAGCCAATTGAAAGTAAATTTGGTATCTGGATCATTTATATATGTTTGGGCTCACTCTGATAAATATTATATGAATGATCCCAGCAACCCCGAAAATGATATATATATCAAGCATTATTTTACGTTAGAAGACCTAGATAGTCTTTTATCCCCATCAGACTTTAAGCGACTACTATATTCAGAAAAAGAACGAATATTTTCAGAAAAGGAAATGCAAACACAAAAGAAATGGCTCGAAAAGTATCTAGACCACTTGGAGATATTTGATAAGAGCGAACGAGCGTCCTTGATAGAAGAACATTGGCAAAATAATACTGAGGCTGATATCATGTGTATTTATAAATTATCATAGCAAACATGAGATTTCTATGCTTAATACTAAATAGTATGGTTTTTCACATTTACAGTTGCTTTTTTAAAGGTAAAATATTCTGATCGTAGATTGTAGCCGCCCCATTTCCTTTCCGAACAGTCCATACGAGCTATTGTTTTTGCTTCTCGTTCCGACAGCACTCAGCATCCATAATTTTTACTTGATAATCCAATATCCTAGTTAGCAGACTAAACAATTTCTATGCAAAACAGATTACCGAAATAGATTTAATCTGTAAAGCAAAAAGTAGTTAAAAAGTTTAAAATGAGAAATGTTATAAACAACGATAACAGCAAAGGATCTAATTCACCCTTGCTGTTGGTAATGTGATCGTTTCTATTTTTGAGATTTCTTTCCTCTACCCTTTGCAGGTTTTTCCGTCACTGTGACTATCTCTTCCGCTAAATCATTGGCCACAACAACGGGCTGGTTATCAACATCTGGCCCAAAAGACATAGCTTTTGTAAATGGAGTTTTCAAAATATCTAAATATATTTCTTTGGCTTTGTTCCAGAATACAGATCGTAAATATCTACTCTCTTTCGCAGATAATTCCATTGGAATTTTAGTAAGCGTAATTTCGCTGTTTTCGCTTCCACCAAGAATACTTATTTCAAAAACTTTAGGACGGCCTTTAAATTCCGCTTTAAGTTGTAAGGTCTTTGTACTTTTAATATGTTCAAATTCATATGTCATCGCGTTAAAACGATAGCCACTTTCTACAGACTTTTGAACAAACATATTTTCTCGAAGATTTTTCCCTTCAAGTACTGCCTGTGAGATGCCAACCAGCTCATCTCCACTAACCTCTTTCTCACCCTCTTCATTATCTTCACTTGAATTATTTGTTCCTCTTTTTAACGTCAGGTGCTTAATATCCGAAAACCGGTATTCATCGGACATACCATGTTTAGATAATCTGTCAAAAAAATCTATAGAATTAGAATCTGTCAATAAATCCTGCTCCAATTCTTCAATATCATAGTCATTGCTAATTCCTTCTTTAAAAAGATCTTGTAGCGCTTTGATATCAGTTGACCGGTTACTATCTACCTCAACCTGCCAACTGCCATCCCCTAGTGGTTCCATTTGGAACTCAAAAGAGGTGGTCTCGTCTTGAAGAAATTCAATACGACCCGGTCTAATCTTGCGATAAGTTAGCGAGGCTTTGTATACTTGCTTTTCCGGTTCAACCAAAACGGGGGCTGTGAGTTTCTGCTCTAGCTTCTGATATATGCCACTATCAAATATGCCTTGATAAACACTTTTCAAATTAAACTCTTTGTTCTTTGTTTTAACGGTAAATCCCGATAAAGCATGAGAACTCGAACGATGATATGCCTTAGACCTGATGACTTCCAAATCTTCATTATCAAAAAATTGTTTAGCAAGCTCAGATGCTAATTCTGGAATTCCTGCTTTAGTGATAAAAATACCTCTAGATTGAGCGAATTCATCTAATACTGATTTGTGTAGCATATTGAGCACTTGGATCAGCTCATAATGTGTTGGATATTTTCTCTCCATAGTTTAATCTTTTCTCATAAATCTCGGAAGTTGGGTGATGTACTCCATTTCCTGGGCATCTATTGTAAGTCCAGCAAAAATGTTTTCTAATTCAGGTTTAATCTTACGATAAAAATTGTCATCACGCTGATAAGTAAATATTGTCAAAGGTTTTTGGGTATCTAAAAAACCAATATTTGAAAGCGCATTTTGCAATCGTTCAAAGGAAGCGATATCTAACCTACCCAAATAAAATACCACACGGTGTTCCACATGATTTACATCGGTATATTGCCCTAAAATAAATTTTGCAGGAAAATAATTAAGAGCTAGCACCGCCGAATGGTTAACCGCCTGTCTTTTTCCTGCGGCAGGAAAATAGAACTGAAAGGGGTCTTTGGTATCTTTATGGCGATTAATCTCATCTATTGCCATAAAAAGTGAAGCTAATCGCAAAACACCACTGTTATCAAGAACATATATATGATTCGAATCTCCTTGCTGCCTATTAAGCTTGACCTTTGCTAGGGAATCTATGAATTTTTGACGAAATGAAGGATAATTATCAAGGTCGGAAAACCAGATGGCAATAACACCTGTTCTAAAAGGCATACTTTGAAGAGATGGAAACATTTCATAAAGCCTTTCCGAATTCTTTAGGTTACTAATCTTCTTATCCAATGTTTTTATCCAAGTATCGATATGTCCCGAATTATAGCTTGTAGTAAGATAGTTCTTAGCCTCAAAAATCACTGCTTCTTCCCTTCCATCGATGAAAGAGTTTACAAATGTGAACAACCGGTCTACACCGTGTTGCTCATCTACTTCATTAGTTAAATCCATGTTGGCATCCCCCAGACTAGTCCAGCCAATTGATTCCAAAAGTTTAGTAAACTGACCGTTCCAACGATCTCCATTTACAGCTTGATCTTCAGGCATTAAGAAAATATAATTTGTTTAAGGTAATCTAAATAATATTCAAAATCATCTTCGTCACACAGTAGCTTGACATTGCCATTGGGTAGTATTTGTACTAGCAATTCCTCTTGTTCTATCAAAACACCAAAAACTACTTTAACTACCGAACTTTTATAGTGCTCCAATAGCTCACGTGCTGTGGACTGCTTTACCACTTCCCCACTAAACCGACCAATCATTCCATTCTCATAATTGAATCGGCGAATGGTAAGTTGGCGAATGCTAGAATTAACTTTCTTATCGATTAAAGTTTCGTTAAATTCTCTAGCGTTTAATAATATGGGTTCAGCATTATATTTTAAACCTTGTACGTTTCGGAGCATGGTTCTTACCATATTTAATTGAATCTGGCCTCCATATACGGTTAAAAGTCTTAGCATACTATTTATTGAAAAATTCACAGATGAAAAGACAGCGATTTGCTTCCTAACAAGGTCACTCTCAATCGGATCAAATTCTTGAATATAGGTAAAACTCCGTTTTAGTAAAGTAGCTTCTACATAGGTAGAATCCCCTGTGACCCTAGTAAATCCCATCCCATTCTCATCAGTATATTTTGCCTCGCTAAGCAAAGCAAATAAATCGACGGGGTGATGTTCATTTATGTCCAATACAAACTTGTTGTACACAAGACTTTTTACTCGTTTCATACTAAGTGATTTGATTAAACTATATAAACGTTGATATTCCAATGAGCAGGAAATACCCATTTGACGAAATAGAGCAGAGCGTTAAATAATTATAGCCCAAAATAGTCATCCATAATGGATAAATCAATAAGATACCTAAAAAATGTTTCATCTCCATATTAGTCGATTAAAAACCATTTTGAAATAAATGCACTAAAAAAGATCAAGGTCCGCAAGGGTCACTGGAAATTTTAGCATCAAATCATCGTAATTTTGCTAAATGGCCTAAAAACAAAAAAGCCCTAGCTTTCGCTAGGGCCCTGTACCCGGAAGCAGATTCGAACTGCCACGCCGTTGCCAGCGCCACCCCCTCAAGATGGTGCGTCTACCAATTTCGCCACCCGGGTATAATGCTGCAAATATAATGGAATGCTCCAATTTTTAAAGCCTTAGCGTTAAATTTATTGATTAATGAATTTCTATTACTGCATAAGTACCTGCCAACTGAGAACTGAGAACTGGAAACCATTATTTTTTTATCACCTCAGACACCTTAGGTTATTTGTGTCTTTGTTGCCATTGATAACTGAAAATTGTTAGGTGGTTACTATGGTTGAGGGTCAACCGAAAACTGCGAACCGAAAACCGCCAACTGAAAACCACTATTTCTTCAACCACCTAAGACACCTTAGATTACTTTGCCCTTTTGTTGCCACTGATAGCTGAAAATTGTTAAATGGTTGCTATTGTTAAACGTTAACTGATAACTGCGAACTGAAAATTGCTAACCGAAAACCGCCAACTGCCTTACTCCACATCCAACACTAGTCCGTCATACGCCAAACGAATGTGGGCAGGCAATTCTTTTTCTACTTCGACATGTTTGCCCAAATTGTGGCTGATGTGCGTAAAATAAGTCCGCGCTGCCCCTACCTTATCGGCAAAGGCTATGGCTTCTTCCAAGGTGAAATGCGAGATGTGCGCTTCTTTTTGCAAAGCATTAACCACTAGATATTTCGTACCCTTTATTTGTGCAAACGACTCTTCCGAAATCGTCTTGGCATCGGTGATGTACGTGAAATCGCCAATGCGATAGCCTAAAATCGGCAATTTAAAGTGCATGACTTCAATAGGTATAACTTTTGTTTTCCCCACCTCGAAAGGCTCGAGTGCTACGGTATGCAGGTTAATCTGGGGCAATCCGAAATATTTGGTATCCTCAAAAATATAGGAAAATTCGCGGCGCAAAGCGTCTTGTACTCTTAAAGTAGCGTAAATATCTATCCGCTTATGCAACAAATAGTTAAACGGCCTGATATCGTCCAATCCAGCGATGTGGTCTTTATGCTCATGCGTAAACAAAATGGCATCCAAGTCTTTTACCCCGGCCCGCAACATCTGGTACCTGAAATCCGGACCGCTATCGATCACGATGGTCTTATCATCGGTTTCTACCAATACCGAAACCCTTAATCGCTTGTCTCTATGATCTGTAGATTGGCAAACCACGCAGCCACACCCAATTACGGGAATGCCTTGCGATGTACCTGTACCTAAAAATGTTATTTTCAAAATCTAAACCGCTTGTGAAATAGCCATAGGCTAAGCTCAGTATCTTCCATTTATTTACCAAATATTTGGGCCAGTTTTTTATCCATGGCTCCGTCATCTTCTCCGCCACCACCATAACGTCCAATAATTTTGCCTTCTTTATCAATCAGTATCTTGGTGGGCAACGTGTGGATGCCATAATGCCATCATTGGTTCGTTTCAAACCACGTAAAACATGTTTCCAAATGCCTATCTCGTCTTGCTTAACCGCCTTATGCCAGGCTTCAGGCTTACTATCGTCGTCAGAAATACCGATAATTTCGAAACCTTTGTCGCGATATTGGGCATACAGTTTTTTCAGATGGGGATTGCCTTCCCTACAAGGTACGCACCAGCTTGCCCAAAAATCCAGTAAAACATATTTGCCCTTAAAATTGGCCAGACTTAGCATTTTGCCATCGATATCAGCTGTTTCAAATAATGTTGCCATTGCTCCTGGCGAGCCTTTTTTAAGTTTTTCGATCTCGTCCACTATTTTTTGGGCATAACTGCTTTTTTGTACCCTCGGCGACAAATTGTGATACATTTTTTCCAATTGCGCCAACGAAGCGTCAGACGCCTCGAAAATCATCAAATAAGCGGTGACATACGAATCCGGATTTTCGGCAAAAAAACGTTTATCAATCTTATTGAGCTTTTCACTAAAAGGGTCGAACTGATTGCGTATTTGGTTAGCCTTTTTTTGGAGAGAATCCTGTACCGCTTCAGGTGCCTTATCTTTCATGGATTTGATATAAGCCAAGTTAGCTTTATCGTAAGCCTCGCTTAAAGGCTTCATTTCATCGTAAATTGATTTTTTGGATGCCATTAACCTGTAATAATCATCCTGCATCGGGGAGCCCGACAGCTTGAAATGTTCATAATCACCCTCTGTCAGTTCGAGCAGCATGGTGCCGGGTTCGATAAACATCGTAGCATAATTGGTGCTATTCAGCTTTTTGTTATCCGAAGTCCCTTTAAGAAAAACCGTTCTCGGTCCAATCAAATTGCCTTTAAATTCGAAATTTCCGGCACTAATAGCCGTGCTGTCGTTTTTAAGATTGTTGTTTTCGTCGTAATAGGTAATATAAATTTTGCCTTCGTCCCTGCCCTTTACCTTGCCTTTTAACGTGTAGGTACTTTGAGCAAACGCGGCCATACTTAAACAGGTCATGGCCAAAAAAAATCCGACTTTTTTCATATCTTTTTTGTTTGGGTGGTTAAACAATATTAATAAAAAACGGACATAACTCAAACCGAAAAGCGCCCGTATCAAATTGATACAGGCTACCATCCTTGCTACAAAACGAAATATTATTTGAAAATGGATCGAGGCACTACACCAGTCCACGATTTGGGAAGATCCTTGCAACCAAAGATATGTGCAATAACCAAAGCCGTATTTTTATTGCTGTTGGGTTCGGTCATCAAGCCCCGTTTTTTGATCTGCGGACCGGTTATCGCCCAGGGCACCTGCATTTCGTTCATGCTCGTGCCGCCATGCCCGTTCCCAATGCCACCATGATCGGTCATCAAAATAAAATGCGTACCCGAATACAGTTTTGCATCCCTTAACTTATCCAACAAAGCTCCAATGGCCACATCGGCTTCTTCCACGGCCTTAACATATTCAGGCGACATCCATTTGTATTTATGTCCTGCATGATCGGTGCTTACATTGTACAAAAAAACCAAAGTCGGCTCATTTTTATGCTTCACCACAAAATCAAAAGCCTTTTGGTAATTAGAGGCATAGCCGTCATTCGCTTCAAAAGAAACTTCGTCGAGGTATTTTCTATTGATCGAGTTGATCAGTTCTGCCCAATTGTAGTAGTAGCCAATTTTAACGTTGGGAACCTTTTCTTTCAGCACTTTGAATATCGACGGATAATAACCTTCTTGGTCGGTTTCTATGGCCTGCAATTCATGCTTTTGCACAGTCCAACTGTTGCTGGTTACACCATGTTCTTCAGGTCCAGACCCGGTAAGGTGGCTGGTCCAATTAGGCAAAGTTACCGAAGGCATTACCGGTCTGGTGGTTAACGAGAGCACGCCATCGGCTACCATTTTATCGATATTGGGGTGCTTGATGGCTTTAAAACCTTCGGCGCTGAAACCGTCGAGGCCAATGATCAGCACTCTTTTTTGAGCTACGGCAGTGAAGCTCAAAGTCGTTAACGCGACTAAAACTGCATAATATATTTTTTTCATGTTTAAGGAGATGAACTCCTAAATTAGATTATTTTGTATAGATATATTAAACAAATATGAACCATCTCTAAAACAATTTTGCCACTTGCAAACTAAAAAAGGGTTCGAGCCTAAACCCGAACCCTTTTCAACAGGTATCCCAATTCAATTATCTTAAATCGACCACTTCAACACCAGGATATTTTTTGGCATCGAATGCAAAAGTGGTTTCAGGCACTTTTACGTTTGGCGAAAATGTTTTTACGTTATAGGTATAGGTATTTCCGTTTTTCTCGAAAATAACCACATTCGTAATCTGTTTAGATGCTTTATCAATACTCAAACGGATCTTGAATACATTTTTCTTTACATCAATTGGCGACAAATCGATCATTTGGTAAACTTTGCTGCCTACTTTGTTTTCGCCAGTGTAGATGTATTTGAAGCCTTTTTCGTAAATGGTAAAGATTTTGGCCGGATTAATGGCATCGCCACTGTTGTCTACATTCGAAATCTGAACCTCTTTGTCGTTTTTAAGGTAAGTCCATTGGCTTTTGCCATCGCTGATCAAATCTTGGTTGGTCATGGCTACCTTGTATTTATTGGCATTGGCCTTTACATATAAAGTTCCTTGCTGCGTTTCTTTTACTTTGGCTTGTGCGTTGTTCAGCGTAAAAGTAAAATCGGTTTTTACCACATCGTAAGAACGGTATTTTTTGCTTACGGCTGCCAATATTTCCTTGGCCTTTGGGTCTGTCTGCGCTTGGGCGGTAAAACCAAATACGCCGATTGTAATGAGTGCTAATACTATCTTTTTCATAATTTTCTTTTAAAATCCGTTAGCAACACTACATTTACTGGCTAACGGAGCTGTACATCTGTTACTTGTTGTTAAGGTTATTCAAGAACTGTTCCAAAGCATATTGGTCTGGCAACAAAACTTCGCGGGCCTTGCTGCCTTCGAATGGGCCAACCACGCCGGCAGCCTCCAGTTGGTCGATAATACGCCCAGCCCGGTTGTAACCTAGTTTCATTTTGCGCTGAATGAGCGAAGTAGAGCCCTGCTGATGGGTTACGATCAATTGTGCGGCTTCTTCAAACAATGGATCCCGATCGTCAGGATCGAAATCAGCCTTCGAAGATTCGCCGTTCTCATCGATATATTCTGGCAGTTGGTAAGCTTCTGGATAGCCTCTTTGGTTGCCGATAAACTCTGAAATACGATCAACCTCTGGTGTATCTACAAACGCACACTGTAGCCTAATCAAGTCATTTCCTGTTGATAAGAGCATATCTCCCCTACCAATCAGCTGATCGGCGCCACCACTATCCAAAATTGTTCTCGAATCGATTTTAGACAACACCCTAAAAGCCAACCTGGCCGGGAAATTGGCCTTGATGGTACCGGTAATGATGTTAACCGATGGCCTTTGCGTGGCCAGCACCAAGTGGATGCCCACCGCACGCGCCAGCTGGGCCAAACGCGCAATCGGGGTTTCTACTTCCTTGCCAGCCGTCATCATCAAATCGGCAAACTCATCCACAATCAGCACAATGTAGGGCAAATAGCGATGTGAATTGTTCGGGTTCAGCTTGCGCTTGATAAACTTCTCGTTGTATTCCCTTAAATTCCTTACCTGCGCATCTTTCAGCAAATCATAACGCTGATCCATTTCTACGCAAAGCGAGTTTAAGGTATGGATTACCTTTTTGGTATCGGTAATAATAGCATCGGCTTCGCCCGGCAATTTGGCCAAGAAATGGCGCTCTATTTTATTGAACAGGGTAAGCTCTACCTTTTTAGGGTCGACCAATACCAGTTTGAGCTGGGCTGGGTGTTTGGTATACAACAAAGACACCAAAATAGCATTGATACCCACCGACTTACCTTGTCCGGTTGCTCCTGCCACCAACAAATGGGGCATTTTGGCCAAATCGGCAATGTAAACCTCGTTCGAAATGGTCTTGCCCAAGGCAATCGGCAAATCCATATTGGTTTGCTGAAACTTCTCGGTAGCCAAAATACTGCGCATCGACACCATTTCAGGGTGCAAATTAGGCACCTCGATACCAATGGTTCCCTTGCCCGGCATCGGCGCAATGATACGGATGCCCAAAGCCGCCAAGCTTAGGGCAATATCGTCTTCCAAGTTCTTGATTTTAGAAATCCTTACGCCTGGCGCCGGAATAATTTCGTATAAAGTAACCGTTGGACCAATGGTAGCTTTGATCTTATCGATCTCGATGTTGTAGTGATTTAAAGTCTCTACAATTTTATTTTTGTTGGCCTCCAACTCGTCGGCATTAACCGAAATCTTGTTAGAGCCGTAATTTTCTAATAAATCGAGGTGCGGTTTTTTATATGAAGCCAAATCCAAGGTAGGATCATAAGTCCCGAACTGTTCTACCAGTTCTTCGGCCTTGGTTTCTTCTTCTGTTTTTTCTATCGTAAAGCTCGGTTCGTTTGCCGGCTCCACTTCAATCGGAGGTGCAACAACCGGAGCCACCGGAGGCGTTACCGTTGGGTTCAGCATCACATTGGTTGGCAAAGGCAACGGTGTTTCTTCCTTAGATTCCTCTTCTTCCTTCGCCTCAAAGCGGTTGGGCGTTAACACGATATTCTGTTCTCTTTTGGGCTGATTTGCCGTCTGATAACGATCGTTAATGCTAAATTCTACCGGTTCAGACTTATCTTCGTTTACCAGTTCGATATGCTCGGGCACCTCTGGAACAACGCCATTTTCGGTTTTGCGGGCAGGCAATTTAAAATCGATGTTGTAAGCGATAATCAGGATGGTAAGGCCCAAAAAGATAATCAAGCCACCCACACCTGCCTGACCAATCTGGGCAACCAGCAATTTGTTGCTCCAATAGCCAAATTCGCCCTCCAAGTAATGTGGCGTCCTAGCCAGGAATGAATGTCCGAAGGCCAAAGTGAGCGAAATGAACAGCAGAAAGAAAAAGCTATAGCCCAATACTTTTTCTACCGCAAATATTTTAACCTTGAACAGCAAACGATAGCCGATAACGAAAAACACAAATACGAACAGGAAGGAAGCTACCCCAAACCATTCATAAATAAATTGGTGAGCCAGCAATGCGCCTATTTTACCCAACCAGTTCTGTACCACCGGATCTTCTACCCCGCTGTTTTTGAGCTCGTCAACCGTTTTAAACAAATTGCTCCAGCCGCCGTTGGCATCAACCACATAGCTCTGGTCGTCCTGCCAAGTAAAAAGATAGGACGTGAAAGCAACCAAAAAGTAGATCGAAATAATGATGAACAAAAGTCCGACGATTTTTACCGCTCGGCCATTCTGAAGGTCAAACTTGGGCAAAATATCGACTTTGGCGCGGGGCGGTCTGCTGGTTGTTGGCCGCTGTCCATCTTTTGATGGTTCGGCACCTTGCTTAAATGAATTGGCTTTAAATTGATTTCCCCTTACCGACATCTTTCGTTAATAAATATAATCAACAAATATAAAACATATAGTGGTTTTGTGGTGTACAAAACCTTTACGATTTAAACAAAATATTTAGAATTGGCAAAAGCACAGTCAATTTATTTTGCTTGCGATGATAACGCTGGTTCTGGCCACATCGATACAAGCGATTAGTGAAAATCGTTTTTTACTGAGCTGGCTCCAAGTCTGCATTCGGTTCAAAAAAAAACCACCATCGGTACTGAGGGTGGTTTTTCGGTTCAATGGACAGCCAACTCTTAAACAGCGTTATCGTCACAGGTGTACACCTGAAGGCAGGCCATATACTGTGCGCAATAAACCGGACCGGTAACCCTACCGGCACAGTCGCAGCCACATTTTGATAAATCAGGAGGATTGCCACCGCCAGCACCTCCAAGAATAGCCTTTTGTTCGCTTCTGCTCAACTGTTGAACATTTTTGATTTTTGATGTGTTTTTAAACATAAAATTTAGGTTTGATTACCATTCAATTTACAAATTTTTAAGTGCTACCGTTAAGCCACTCGTCGAAAAAGATGTTTATCGCACATGGTCATTTACCAAAAAACGTCTTTCTGAAGCCACAGACACATTTTGACTATAAAGCGAGTAAAAAAATTGAACACGATTAAACTTTTTTCAAAAACCTTCGTCTTACTTACAAACTGAATAATTTCGTTTAAATAGTTTTGTTTTAGGTTAATCCTGCTTGGCAACCCTGAGCAGGATTTTTTCATTTCTTTTCTTCCCGATTATTTGCATTAGCGAGCATTTAACGAGTTTTATGTATATCTCATTAATTTTTTGTTAATTTAAGGGCTTAGTTTCAAAACTATTTCAAAATGGATATCACGCATCTCGAAACCTTGATCGAAAACGACCAATTGGCAGAGCTTATCGCTTTGCTTTCTCAGCAGCCCCAATTGGCCGTGCAGAACACTTCGCATCAAATTTCGCCTATCTTATTAGCCTGCTATTACAAGAAACCTCAAATTGCCCAAGCCATTGCCGAATTTGTTCCGGAACTGACTTTGTTCGATGCCTGTGCCATTGGAAAATTCGAAGATGTAACCTTGCTGATTTTTAAAAATCCGGCCAGCGTTAACGAATATTCGGTTGATGGTTTTACGCCATTGGGCCTGGCCTGCTATTTCGGACATGAAGAAATTGCCAGCTTTTTGGTGCTCAAAGGAGCCGAAGTGAATGTGCCCAGCAAAAATGGCTTTAACGTTTTTCCGATCCATTCGGCCGTTGCGGCCAATAATTTTACCATTACCAAAATGTTGCTCGATGCCGGTGCTTACCCCAACGTTTGCCAAAAATCGGGCGCTGCACCTTTGCATACCGCAGCCCAACTGGGCAATATCGAATTGATTATCCTTTTGCTCGAACATGGCGCCGAAGTTACCCTGCGCATGGAAGGAGGCAAACTACCGGCCGATTTGGCGGCCGAAAAGGGCTTTCACGAAATTGCGGAGATCTTGAGAGATGATGATTAGTTTTCAGTTGGCAGTTTTAAGTTTTCAGTAAACAGTTGGCAGTTTTCAGTTGGTATTCAGCAATAGTAGCCACTTAACAATCCTCAGTTTGATGTCGGCACTAAACTAAAGCGTCTTAGGTAGTGAAAAGTATACGGTTTTCAGTTCACAGTTGGCAGTTTTCAGTTGGTATTCAACAATAACAACCATTTAACAATTACCAGTTTGATTGTCGGTACTAAACTAAGGTGCCTTAGGTGGTAAAAAGTACACAGTTTTCAGTAAACAGTTGGCAGTTTTCAGTTCTCAGTTAACCTTTCGCAAAAGGGACATCAATGAAGCATACATCCTTTAGTATTCAGCTATTCTTAAGTGCCTTAGATGGTGAAAAACAAGCAGTTTTCAGTTCGCAAGCCAAAACCTTTCAACCTTACAAGCCTTACCAATGAACTAGTGACCACAAATGAGCCAATGAACTAAGATTCCCAAACCCGGAGCCTTACTTTTTTCATGTAGGTTCTGATATCCAGCACAATGGCCGCCAAAATATAGAACAAAATAGGAAAGCCTACGGCCAGAAACGACGAATAGATAAAAAACAAGCGTACCTTAGCCGTACTCATATTTAGCTTGTTGGCCAAATACGCGGATACCCCAAAACTCTGTTTTTCGAAAAAGGTAACTATGCGTTGAAACATGACTATTTCTTTAAAATCTTAATACCGATACCACAATTTAAGCATTTTTTTTCGTTGCAATAAGTTTTTTTTAATTGTAACAAGGCTTGCGAATTAAAGGCCGTATGTATTTCCAATCCGGCGTTGCGGTATAAATCTATAACGGCATTTTGTTCGGCAGGCGTATGCTCCAACAAAGAAAAAGCACGGGTCATGAGATAAGATTGATCCATAGCCTTGCCATAGGCGAACAAGCAGAGCGAAATGGTATTGATGGAAAGGTTGGCTACTGACGATCGGCCAAGCTGCAGGCTCACTTTATCGGCCTTTTTGTTAAAGTGGTAATGGGTTTTCCAAAATGGATTAACAGGCAAATCTTCAAACAATTTTTGGATCGATTGGTGACCTTTGATAGTCAATATTTTCGAAAAAAGATGATTGCTCCGTATAATCAGCGCCGCAAACTGGGCTAGCCTGAGCGTAGGAAAATTCTGTGGCCTCATGCGCATAAATTTCCAAAGCGAATTATCAATAGGCGTTAATTGATGCTTCTTTTTCAGGAAAAGATACTCCGTTTTCAGCTGCAATGGATAAGCTTCGGCAAATGTCTGGCTCAAGAAACCCGCCTGACCAAAAATCAGGGCTTCTATCTGCAAGGGCTGGTCTTTATAACGGGCCAACAATTTTTGGGGCAACGATTGCGCCAAGAGTTCCATCGGAACGGCATTGATGTTAAAGCCAAAGTTTTTTGCCAACAAACGATAAAATGTTTCCTCCCAATTACCTTTAAGTTCGGCTACAGTGGCATATACCGCTGCCGATTTATGCTCAAGCCTTTCTACCAAAACCCTCGACAAAAAACCGTTGATCAGAAATTCGTCTACCTGTGCCAGCTGCTTTTCGCAGGGAAAGCGGTTAGCCGAACCGATCAATTGCTGATAATTTTCTAACAGTTTAGCTTGAAAAAGGCCTTTCAGACGCAAAACAGGAAGCAAAGTGCCATCTCGCCTGTAAATCGGCTCGTCATCTTCGTACACCACATGCAAAATTACATTTTCGTAGGCATCGTCTAATTGGTGCTGGTGAATAAGCCAGTCTGAAGACTTGACGTGGATTTCTACATGGCCAACCCAGGTGGTATTTCCGATCAGCAATTTGGCCCGACTAAAATCAGGGCCAGCATTTTTATTGGGCATACCTGTTTCGATAACCAGCAAATCCTCTCCACTGGCCAATTGCAAACGCTGGCTTCCGTACAACCTAAATTGCCAAATAAAATGCAGAAATTCCTCAGGCAGTTTCATACTGAAATTTAGCAACTAAATCACAGTAAAACAGCATCTTGCTCAAAATTTAACCTTTACTAAAAACCAGCGCAATAGATGAGAAATTTAATTTCTAAGGGCAATAAATAAATTGCTCGGCAAGAAACTGATTAGACAATTGCCGGTTTCTTTTTATAGTTCGTAATCACTACACCACTAATAATCAGCACAGTAGCCACTAGCAGGTCTATCGTAATAACTTCGTCTAAAACCAGCCAGCCCAAGAACAGGGCAATTACTGTATTAAAGTAGGAAAGAATGGAAACCTCAGTAGCACTTACCTTCTTTAAAGCATAATTATAGGCCAAGTAGCCCAAAACCGAACCAAAAACACCTAAGTAGCACACGGCCAAAATACTGTTAACGGTCCATTTTTCAGGTTTGATTTCGGGCGAGAAAACAAAGGCAAACACCCATTGCACCAAGGCCGAAAAAACAAATTGATAGAAGAGATCCAAAAAAATATTGGAGCTTTTGTGGGAATATTTTTTGGTATAAATTGTGCCCGATGCCCAGCCTAAAATGGCCATACCCAGAAACAAAATCCCAGTTTTATAATGGGGATCGAGCAGGTCGTCAAATCCGTCCCTAAAAATAAAGGCAACACCCAAAAAGCCGATGGTTACGCCCAAAAAACCCTTCAAACTAGGTTTCTGCAAGCCAATCAGCACGCTTCCCAAGAAAACAACGATGGGCGAAAGCGCATTGAGTAAGGAAGCTAATCCGCTGGGTACACTCTGTTCGGCTACGGTGGTCATGCCATTGGCAATCACGATCATGAGTACCGACAAGAGCAATTGCCTTCTCAGTGCAGGCCAGCCTATCCATTTCAGTTCCTTTTTGCGCAGCAACAGCACCAACAAAATAAGCGAAGCAATGGTTTGGCGTATGGCGGTTACAAACCAAGGCGGGATGGTTTCTACGGCAACGCGAATGCCCAAATAGGTAGTTCCCCAAATAATGGCTACGGCCAATAGGGCAACAATCAGCCTGAAATCGGTTTTTGAGCTCATAGCAACTGTGCTGCCTTGAGCAGCTGTTCCATTTCCTGTTGCAATGCCAAGGCTTCGGCCCTTGCTGCTTCGGCAAAATCTTCGCCACTGCTGGCGTAAATAATGCTTCTGGCCGCGTTAATCAGCAAACCACATTGCTTATTGAGGCCATATTTGCAAACGGCCGCCAAATCTCCGCCCTGTGCGCCTACACCGGGCACGAGCAGGAAATGATCTGGTGCCAACCGGCGGATATTTTCAAATTCTTGAGCTTTAGTAGCCCCAACTACATACATCAACTGGTCGCTATTGGCCCAAGTGGCAGAAGTTTTGATTACCTGTTCGTAAAGCAGCTGTTCGTTGCTTTGCTGGGTCTGAAAATCCTGGCTACCCGGATTGGAGGTAAGCGCCAGCAGAATGACCCATTTATTGGGGTGGTTCAAGAACGGCGAAACCGAATCCTTGCCCATATAAGGTGCTACGGTAATTGAATCGAAGCTCATGGCCGAGCTTTCTTCGTTAAAAAAGGCTTCGGCATACATGGCCGAGGTATTGCCAATATCGCCACGCTTGGCATCGGCAATGGTAAACTGGTCTTTAGGAATATGTTGCCAGGTTTTAACCAGGGTTTCCCATCCCTTTACGCCCCTACTCTCATAAAATGCCGTGTTGGGCTTATAAGCTACGCACAAATCGTGGGTGGCATCAATCAGCTGTTTATTAAATTCCAAAATAGGATCTTCGTATTTTAACAGGTGCTTTGGCAGTTTTTCCAATACCGGATCTAAACCAATGCACAAAAAAGATTTCTTTAGCTGTATCTGCTCAAAAAGTTGTTGCTTATTCATTTTATGGGGAAATAGTGCGCAAATATGCCAATTTTCCTGGGCATTTTGAGGTTCAACAGTTTACAATTAGGAAACTATTTATTAACAATTTCAAATTTTTGTTGCAGATTAATTTTCAAATACATACAATTGTGCCATAATTCCAGAAAGTAAATCTGAATATCTCAGAAAAACCTCAATCAAGTTATTCTCCAATAAATGTTTCAAAGGCATTTTTCCGTTGTATTCTTTTGACAAACCCTATTTAAAATTTCTCGACAAACACACATAAATGTTTAATAAAACAGAATTAACTGAAAAGCTAACTGCTGAATTACGTGAGTTAGCGAAAAACGAAGGCATTCAGAATGCAGAAGAGTTGCGCAAGAACGACCTCATCGAACAGATCTTACAACAACAGGCCAATAAAACAACTGCTAGCGAGCCTAGCGCCGCAACACCGGTAAAAGAAGCCAAGCCCAAAGCGGTAAAAGAAAAAGAAAACAAAGAGGCACCAGCCGAAAAACCGGCGCGCAAAAGGACCCGCATTGCGGCCAAAGGCGAAGAAGCAACTGCACAACCCGAACGCGAAGCCATTACTTTGTTTGACGAACCGCTACCACCAAGACAAGAAGAACAAATTATCGAGGCCTCAGAGGAACCTATCATTGTAGAAGATCCTGAACGCCTGGAAACCATAGCCGAAAAGCTTCAAAAACAAGCCAAACAAGGCAAAAGAGAACGCATCCCTCGCGAAGAGGTAAACAAGGCCAGCAAAGAGGCCAAGCCACAACAGCCTGCCGGCGAAGAAAAAGCGCCAAAAGAGGACAATCGCCCTCAAAAAAACCAGAACAATCCGAACCAAAACAACAATAAACAACAACAGAACGAAACCAGCTATTCGAACCTCGATTTCGACAACACCATTACCAACGAAGGTGTTTTAGAGATCATGCCCGATGGCTATGGATTTTTAAGATCAGCCGATTACAACTACCTGTCATCTCCCGATGATATTTACGTATCGCAATCGCAGATCAAATTGTTCGGTCTAAAAACGGGCGATACCGTAAACGGAAGCATCCGCCCGCCGAAAGAAGGCGAGAAATATTTTCCTTTGGTTAAGGTAATCTCCATCAATGGCCGTGTGCCTGCCGATGTGCGCGACCGTGTGCCGTTCGATTACCTAACTCCGCTTTTCCCGACAGAAAAACTCAACCTGTTTACCGATAGCAGCAACTATTCTACCCGCATCATGGATCTTTTTACCCCAATTGGTAAAGGACAGCGTGGTTTAATTGTGGCACAGCCGAAAACCGGTAAAACCAATTTGTTAAAAGAAGTAGCTAACGCTATTGCCAAAAACCATCCAGAAGTTTATTTGATTATTTTACTGATCGACGAGCGTCCGGAAGAGGTAACCGACATGGCACGCAGCGTAAGAGCCGAGGTTATTGCCTCTACTTTCGACGAACCTGCAGAACGCCATGTGAAAATCGCCAACATCGTATTGGAAAAATCTAAGCGTTTGGTAGAATGCGGCCACGATGTGGTTATCCTATTGGATTCTATTACCCGTTTGGCCAGGGCCTACAATACCACGGCACCTGCTTCGGGCAAAATCTTATCTGGTGGTGTTGATGCCAATGCCCTGCACAAACCAAAACGTTTCTTTGGCGCGGCGCGTAACATCGAAAAAGGTGGTTCATTAACTATTTTGGCTACTGCCTTAACCGATACCGGTTCTAAAATGGACGAGGTAATTTTCGAAGAATTTAAAGGTACCGGTAACATGGAACTTCAGTTAGACCGTAAATTGTCTAACAAACGGATCTTCCCTGCTATCGATATTACAGCTTCGAGTACACGTAGAGATGACCTGTTGCTTGACCGTGAAAGCCTGCAAAGAATTTGGATCTTGCGCAACCACTTGGCCGATATGAACAGCCAGGAAGCGATGGAGCTGGTACAAGCCCAAATTAAAGGAACAAAATCTAACGAAGAATTTTTAATGGCCATGAATGGCTAATGAAGGAGGTTGAAGGCATAAAGGCAGCGGGCGGAAGACCAACTTTCAAACCTACCTGCCATGAAACCTTCAACCTTTATACCTTCTACTTTTCATCCAAAAACCTTCCACCTTCCTACCCTCAGCCTTTAATCTCCTCACAAAATGAAAAAGCATATCCCTAACGCCATTACCTGTGCCAATCTTTTTTCGGGTTGCATAGGCATTGTGTTTGCTTTTAGCGGCGATTTGTTTACCGCGGCCTATTTTGTATTGCTATCGGGCATTTTCGATTTCTTTGATGGCATGGTAGCGCGTTTGCTCAATGTGAAATCGGCCATTGGAAAAGAGCTTGATTCTTTGGCCGACATGGTGAGCTTTGGCTTTTTGCCCGGCGTGGTGATGTTTCAGCTGCTCAAGGCCAGCGATTTTAGTTCGGCCTACCTGCCCTACCTGGGTTTTATCATTACGGTATTCTCGGCCCTGCGCTTAGCCAAGTTTAACATAGACGAAAGGCAGACCGAAGAATTTATTGGCCTCAATACACCGATGAACACCTTGTTTATCGTTTCCTTGCCCTTTATTGCCCAAGATTATCCCGCAGTAATCGGATCGAGCATTTTGTTGCTGGCCATCACGGCCATTAACAGCTTTTTGCTGGTTAGCGAAATCAAGATTTTTTCGTTGAAGTTTAAGCAAATGACCTGGGCAAAGAACAAGTTCAAATTTATCTTCTTGATCCTTTCGGCCGTGTTGATCGCCTTTTTAAGGTTTACAGCCGTGCCTTTTGTGTTGGTGCTGTATATTGCGCTTTCTATCTTCCATTTCAGGAGCAGCGCGGCAAAAGAGAGTTAATCGGGTTTAGAGTTCTTTTTCGAGTACCGTTTTGGCTTCATCCAATTGCCTGTAAAGCACATTGTTGATAAAGTCCCTGGCTTGTTCAAAAGCCAATTGCACTCCGGGAATATCGACCAGTTCACGCGCATTGCGCTCAATATCCTGCATGTGGTCGCGTACATCTTCCCTGCCCACATAATAAAAAGTAGGTTTCATTTTATGCGCACATTCCGATGCCTTTTTCCAATCGGCATCAAATACTGCTTTTTCCAGCTCTGCCAAATAAACCGGGGTCTGCTTTTTAAAGGCATCGAGCATTTCGATGATAAATTCGGCGCTGTTTCCAGACATTTCCCGCAAATACGAAAGGTCTAAAGGCTCATTATTTTTGTTAGCGTTGATCATTTTACCAAAGCTAAGAAATTATCTTTACCGACAAAGAATCTGCCAATTGGGTCAAAATTTCGACGAGTGTTTGCTGCAGTACGGGATGCACAAAATCGGGTGCAAGCGCTGCCAGAGGCTGTACCACAAACTTTCGGTGCTGCATTTGCGGATGCGGAATCTGAAGCTCATCTTTGATATCCACAACTTCGTTCCCGTAAAAAATAATGTCGATATCAATCAGTCTGGCGCCCCATTTCTCATGCCTTACCCGGCCCAGCTTTTTTTCGATATCCAATACTTTGTGCAGGAGTGCTAATGGGCTTAAGCTCGTGTTTACAGCCAAGGCCATATTCAAAAAGCCGGGCTGATCGGTTTTGCCCCAGGCTTCGGTTTCGTATATGGCCGACTGCCCTATCACTGCTCCTACCTCTTCGGCAATCAGCGTGCAGGCTTTGGCTAGATATAATTGTCTATCGCCCAAATTGCTGCCCAGTAACAAATAGGCTTTTTTTACATCTAAACTCATATTTTCCAGTGGCATGCTATTTTAAATCGCGAGTGCAAATTTACTATAAGATGCGAATTGGTTTTATATCTTTACAAATTAATATTTATTCTTTTTATGAAAGACTTTTTTAAGTACGTTTTTGCTACGGTTATCGGCATTGTCATCTCTACTGTTGTGCTGGCCATCATTTTCATGGTGGTTATCTTTAGCGCAATCAGCTCTATAGGCGAAGATAAACCCGTGGAGGTTAAGAACAACTCTGTGCTTTACATCGACCTTGACCAGGCCATTACAGAACGTACACCAACCAATTCTCTAGCGGGCTTGCCTATTATTGGTGGCAGCGATGTAAAAAGCATCGGATTTTACGACTTGATCAAAGCCCTTAAGGCTGCCAAAACCGACGATAAAATCGATTGTATCTACCTGAATGTAAGCGCCCCGAATGCCGGCATGGCCACCATGCTCGAAGTAAGGAATGCCCTGCTCGATTTTAAGGAAAGCAAAAAACCGATTATCGCCTACAGCGAAGTTTACAGCCAAGGCGCTTATTACCTCGCTTCGGTAGCCAATAAAGTATACCTTAACCCACAAGGTGCCTTAGAATTTAAAGGCTTTAGCTCTGAACTTACCTTTTTTAAAGGCGCGTTAGACAAATTGGGCGTTGAGGCGCAGATTATCCGCGTGGGCAACTACAAAAGCGCAGTTGAGCCATTCATCAACACCAAAATGAGCGATTACAACCGTCAACAGGTTACCGCTTACGTAAACGGACTTTACCAAACCTTTTTACAAGGCATTTCGCAAACCAGAAAAATAAGCACGGATAGCTTGGCGCTGTTAGCCAATGACTATAAGATACAGCAGCCTAAAGATGCCTTGGCCTACAGAATGGTGGATGGTTTACGCTACAAAGATGAGGTGCTGGATGAACTTAAGACCATTACCGGCAAAAACAAAAAAGAAAACATTACTTCTATCCCTTTGAATAAATATGCGCAAAAACTGCCTGCGTCAACCTCAGGTAGTCCAAGCCAAGTGGCCGTCATTTATGCCAATGGCGATATTGTAGGGGGCGAAGGTTCTGACGAGCAAATCGGTTCAGAACGCATTTCGAGAGCCATCAGAAAAGCGCGACTAGACGACGATATTAAAGCGATTGTTTTACGTGTAAATTCTGGAGGCGGCAGTGCCCTGGCTTCCGATGTGATTTGGCGCGAGATTGTGCTGAGCAAAAAAGTTAAGCCGGTTATTGCCTCTTTTGGCGATGTGGCTGCTTCGGGTGGCTATTACATTGGCTGTGCGGCCGACAGTATTTTCGTACAACCTAACACCATTACGGGTTCTATTGGTGTGTTCGGTATCATTCCTAATTTCCAAAACCTGCTCAACAACAAACTGGGCATCACCTTCGACGGGGTTAAAACTGGCCAATATGCCGATATCATGAGTACCAACCGTCCGTTAACCCCTGGCGAGCGCTTCATTATCCAAAACGATGTAAACCATGTTTACGACAGCTTTATTACCCGCGTTGCCGATGGCCGCAAAAAAACAAAGGCACAAGTAGACAGCATTGGCGGCGGGCATGTTTGGACGGGTAGCGATGCCGTAAAAATTGGATTGGCCGATCGCCTGGGCAGTTTTAACGATGCCATTAAAGCTGCTGCCAAAAAAGCCAAACTTAGCGATTATCAAATTGTAGAATATCCAGAGAAAATAGATCCTTGGAAATCGTTTATTACCGAAGCCAAAGACAATGCCCATGTGTATTTCGCCAAAAAAGAATTTGGCGAAAACTATTTGCTTTACAAACAGATGCAGAAAGCCATTGTAAACTCGGGCATCCAAGCCAGAATGGATTACGAAATCAAAATCAAGTAGGCTACGGCCTACTCGTCATAGCAAGAGCAATCAAATCTACTTGATCGGTTTCCAATCGGGATCATAGGTCAGGTAGGTTTCATTGCTTTTTTTATTGACTGGATTTATTTCAATCCCATTAAAGCCATTATTTTTCAACAATTATCAGTCTAAGCTGTCAAATTAACAATGGTTTCACCATCCTTTAACAAATAACCAGCTCATTTGTGCTTAATCGCATAAAAAGCTTTTCACATTTGCCATTTTACTTTTACTTTTACGTCGATGGAGAACAAACCCATAGCCAGAACACTTCGATTGCTATCTCAACTGATGGAGCTGCACGAGGAAAATCCCTTTAAGATCAAATCGGTAGCCAATGCGGCTTTCAAGATAGACAAACTGCCATTTGCCATCGCCCAAAAGCCATTGGACGAATTGGACAAAATAGACGGCATTGGCAAAAGCATTGCGGGCAAGGTCATCGAGCTGTTGCAAACGGGTACAATGCAGGAGCTCGAAACGCTATTGGCGCAAACTCCTCCGGGCATTGTAGAAATGCTGGGGATCAAAGGCATCGGCCCAAAAAAAATTGGTATTATTTGGCATGAGCTCCAAATCGAAAACGTTGGCGAGCTTTATTATGCCTGCAACGAAAACAGACTGATTGAAGCCAAAGGTTTTGGACTGAAAACCCAGGAAGAAATCAAAAAAATCATCGAATTTAAGATGGCGGCCAGTGGCAAGTTTCTGTATGCCCAGGTGGAAGCTACCGTAAACCAGCTCTTGGCCGATATGGCCGTGTGGCTGAACAAAGCCGACCATCATGCCCTCCTGAGTGTGGCTGGCGATTTTAGGCGCTGTTGTGAGATTATTGAAGAAGTGGTTCTTGTACTGGGTTCCGACGTCATTTTTGGCGAGCAATTAGCTGCTTTCGAAGGACAGGCCTTCGCAGCGGTGAGCGATAATGTGTTTTCGGCAACTACCGAAGCCGGCCTGCATATCCGCTTGGAAATTGTTGCTCTTGAAGATTTTTATCTCCAATATTTTAAGCTTACCGGCAACGAAAATCATGTAAAAGCCGTACTCGAACTGGCTGGAAATGGTCCGTTTGCTGATGAAAAAGCCATTTATGCCAAAGCAGGCCTTGATTTTATCGAGCCTGAATTAAGAGAAGACCTAGGCGAAATAGCATTGGCCCAAAAACACCAATTGCCTCAGCTCATCGAATACAAAGACCTTAAAGGCACTTTGCACAACCACTCCGACTGGAGCGATGGCGTGCATACCCTCGAGGAAATGGCCAGGTATTGCAAGGAGAATTTAGGCCTATCCTATCTGGGCATCTGCGACCACTCCAAATCGGCATTCTATGCCAAGGGGCTGAGCGAAGAACGCGTGTGGGCTCAACACCGCCAGATTGACGAGCTGAACCAAAAACTTGCGCCTTTTAAAATTTTCAAGGGCATAGAAAGTGATATTCTGAACGATGGTTCTTTGGATTATAGTGACGATATCCTTAAAACCTTCGATTTTATAGTGGCTTCTGTACACAGCAATTTGCGCATGGACCGCGACAAGGCAACAGCTCGTCTCATTAAAGCCATCGAAAATCCTTACACCACTATTCTGGGCCACCCTACCGGCAGACTTTTGCTGAGCAGAAAGGGCTACGAGATCGATTATCAAAAAGTAATCGATGCCTGTGCGGCTAACCAGGTAGCCATAGAAATCAATGCCAACCCCTTGCGCTTAGACCTCGATTGGCGCTGGCATCGCTATGCGCTCGAAAAAGGCGTGCTGTTGTGCATCAATCCCGATGCGCACCGCAAAGAAGGCTTCCACGATATGCATTTTGGCACTTTAATTGCCAGAAAAGGAGGACTGACTGCAGCTAACTGCCTAAATGCGTTCAGCTTAGAACAAATAACTGCTTACTTTGAACAAAATGAACCAAAATAACGTTACTAATAATTTATAACTTTATTTTGAGCGCTATAACAATACAAGGAAATCCTTATAATGTCTGAAAAATACATTTTTTGCATGAAATGGGGCAAGCTATATGGCCCCGAATACGTGAATAGACTCCATGCTATGGTAACCAGAAACCTTAGCTATCCTTTTAAAATGGTATGTTTTACCGACGATGAAACAGGCATTATACCAGAAGTACAGTGTTTCCCAATACCGGCCATGGAGTTGCCAGGCGGGCTTCCAGAGCGGATGTGGAAAAAGCTGTCTACTTTAAAAGAGGATCTATACGGTTTAAAAGGCACGGCCCTCTTTCTGGACCTTGATATTGTAATTGTGGCGCCAATTGATTGTTTTTTTGATTATGAAGGCGAATTCCTCATTATCAAGGATTATAAAAAACAATGGCGCATTACCGGAAATTCATCGGTATACCGCTTTGAAATTGGCCAACATGGCTATGTGTTTGACGATTTCCTTCAAAACTTTGATGAGATCAGGAAGCGCCACCGCAACGAGCAGGAATACCTTACTCAAGCCATTTACGACAAAGGAAAATTAGCCTATTGGCCAAAAGAATGGTGTCCGAGCTATAAATACGATTGTGTATCGAGGTTTCCTTTGGCATTTTGGGTAAAGCCATTTATTCCGAAAGGGGCGAAAATTATCATCTTCCATGGGGAAATCAATCCACATAAAGCGATAAAAGGTGGACGAGGCAAATGGTATCGCTACGTGAAACCGGCACCTTGGGTAGCCGATTATTGGCGATAAACATTTTAGGAATAATTTCTGTTGCAATTGTTCGTTTAATCATTTAAAGTTGAAAATGGGAAAACAGCTACTTTTAATAAGGCATGCCAAATCTGACTGGGGAAATGCGGGTTTGAGGGATTTTGACAGGCCTTTAAATGGCAGGGGCAAAAACAATGCACCAGAAATGGCCGAAAGATTGGTCAAACAACAGATTGTACCCGAACTGATGGTGAGTAGCCCGGCATTAAGGGCAATAACTACGGCCAAATATTTCGCAGCAGCCTGGCATATTCCCATCGAAAACATTCAGCTAGAACCCGCTATTTATGAAGCGAATGTAAAATCGCTATTGAAGGTAATTAACCAACTAGACGATCAATATGATCAAATTGCTTTGTTTGGGCATAATCCTGGCTTGACCGATTTGGCCAACTACCTGTGCAACGGACATATCGTAAACATGCCTACGGCTTCTGTTATCCGCATTCAATTTCCTTTTGATAGTTGGAAGCTTATCAGCAGCAATACAGGAAACGTTTTGTTGTTTGATTATCCGAAAAGTTTGGAAGACTAGGTTGGAAGATTCTAATCGACAACTGAAAACTGCTAACTGAAATCTTTTTTTGGACCACCTGAGAAACCTAAGAGCGCCTAAGCTCTACTTCTTTGCGGGTTTTATGATGAGCTCAAACTGAAAACTGAAACTGTTAAATTGTTTCTATTGTCGAGTAATAACTGAAAACCGACAACTGAAAACTGCCAATTGATAAGCGCTTATTTTTTGACCATCTGAGACGCCTAAGAGCACCTAAGTCATCCTTCTTTGTGGATTTTGTGGTGAGCTGAAACTGAAAACTGAAACTGTTAAATTGTTTCTATTGTGGAGTGATAACTGAAAACTGCCAACTGAGGATTGGCTTCTGAAATCTCCAAATGGAGCATGCAGCGAAGAATCTATTGTTTAACAGACTCCTCCTGCCTCCAGATGAAAGAATGACCTTAGAATTTAAGGTGCTTAACGGTTAAACCGCCATTGATAAGTTGCTTAAGCGAATCGATACCGATTTTTAAGTGGGTTTCTACATAATTTGCAGTTACCGAGCTATCGCTTTCGCTTGTTTTTACGCCTTCTGGGATCATGGGCTGATCTGATACCAGTAACAAGGCTCCCGTTGGGATTTTGTTGGCAAAGCCAGTGGTAAAAATGGTAGCGGTTTCCATATCAACAGCCATTGCCCTTAGGCTTTTCAGGTATTTTTTGAACTCTTTGTCGTGCTCCCAAACCCTACGGTTGGTGGTGTAGCATGTTCCTGTCCAATAATCCCTTGAGTGATCCCTGATCGTGGTAGAAATCGCTTTCTGCAAGGCAAAGGCCGGCAATGCTGGCACTTCGGCAGGCAGGTAATCGTTAGAGGTACCTTCGCCCCTGATGGCTGCGATAGGCAAAATCAGGTCGCCCAACTGGTTTTTCTTTTTCAAACCGCCGCATTTGCCCAAAAACAATACCGCCTTTGGCATAATGGCCGTTAACAAATCCATCATGGTTGCCGCTAGTGGACTGCCCATCCCGAAATTGATAATGGTAATGCCGTTTGCCGTTACGCTTTGCATTGGCTTGTCTAGGCCCATAATCGGGGCATTGTCGTTCCACTCAGAGAACATGGTCAGGTACTTGCTGAAATTGGTGAGCAGGATATACTGGCCAAACTCTTCCAAGGGTCTTCCTGTATAACGTGGCAACCAGTTCTTTACAATGTCGTCTTTAGATTTTAAACCAGGTTTTACAGGAGTTTCTACCTCTTTTACTTTTTGCGCTTTCTTTGCGATTGCTTCGTCTTTTTTTACGTCTTTTTCTTCGTTCATCTTTTTATACTCCTTTCTTTAAATTTAAAAATATTATGTTAAAAAAAATCCCGAACAGGTCGGGATTTTTTGATGCGGTTATTATTTTTTTGTTAAGCTTTTTTCTTTCATAAGATATTTTTTGATCGACTGCCTGTAGCAATCAGCAACGAAAACTTGTCTTCAATAAGACGCTTTGCAAAATGTCTTCGTTATTTAATCTGCAAATATACGAATTTTAGCCGAATAACCAACAATTAAAATGACAATCGTACGCAAATGTGGGTTGTTTATGGTTTCAAGCAAGGTAAAAACAAAATATTTCTCTGTTAAAACAAAAAATCCCGAACAAGTCGGGATTAATTTTTTAGGCTGCTTTCAGCTTCTTGAAATCTGCTTTTTCGAATTTCTCGATGGCATAATCCAAGGTAATGTGCAGTTCTTTTACGTGTTCGTCTGACGGCGTGTCGTACATCGCATCAAGCATAATGGCTTCGCAAATAGAACGCAATCCTCTTGCGCCCAGTTTATATTCCATAGCCTTCCCTACAATAAAATCGAGCACTTCTTCGTCGAAAATCAATTTTACGTTTTCGTAATCGAACAATTTGGTGTATTGCTTAATCAACGAGTTTTTAGGTTCGGTTAAGATGTTGCGCAAGGCTTCAATATCCAATGGGTTCAAGTGGGTAAGCACCGGCACACGGCCAATCAACTCTGGAATGAGGCCAAAAGCCTTCAAATCTTGTGGCGTAATGTATTTGTAGAGATTTTTCAGGTCTAAATCCTGATCGTCTTTCTTCACCTTGTAACCTACGGCCTGTGTACGCAAGCGATTGGCAATTTTACGTTCGATGCCGTCAAAAGCCCCGCCGCAAATAAACAGGATGTTATTGGTGTTTACCGGGATCATTTTTTGGTCTGGATGCTTCCTGCCTCCCTGTGGCGGTACGTTTACAATGGTGCCTTCCAAGATCTTGAGCAAGGCCTGTTGTACGCCTTCTCCCGATACATCGCGGGTAATGGAAGGATTGTCGCTTTTGCGGGCTACCTTATCCACCTCATCGATGTAAACAATGCCTCTTTCGGCGGCCGCCACATCATAATCTGCTGCCTGTAGCAGGCGGGTTAAAATGCTTTCTACGTCTTCGCCCACATAACCTGCTTCGGTTAACACGGTTGCATCGACAATACAGAAAGGCACATGCAGGATTTTGGCAATGGTTTTGGCCAACAGGGTTTTTCCGGTTCCGGTTTCGCCAACCAGCATGATATTTGATTTTTCGATCTCTACTTCATCTTTCTCCAGCTTTTGGCTCAACCTTTTGTAGTGGTTGTACACCGCTACCGAAAGTACTTTTTTGGCATCATCCTGACCAATTACATACTGGTCGATGTGCGCTTTTATTTCTGCAGGCTTTAACAAGCTAAACGATTCGTCGAAAGCCTTGTTTTTTCTGCTGCCCAGCTCCTGCGCCAATAAAACATTGGCCTGCGTTACGCATTTGTCGCATATATAGGCGTCCATTCCCTCTATCAGCATCAAAGTTTCCTGCTTCGGAGAGTTACAGAAAGAGCAACGGGAGTCTTTATTTTGCTTAGCCATTTTTATCAGTTTACAGTAGGCAGTTCCCAGTATTCGGTTCACAATTCTCAATTTGCAAACCGTTAGCTGAAAATTGCCAACTGATTTATTTTATTTAGTTGTGCCCAATACTTCATCAATCATACCAAAACCTTTGGCTTCGTCGGCTTTCATCCAGTAATCGCGGTCTGAAGCTTTCTCTACCCACTCGTAGCTTTGGCCCGAATGTGTTGAAATGATGTCGTAAAGTTCTTTTTTCAATTTTAACATTTCTCTCAGGTTGATCTCCATATCCGAAGCCACGCCTTGTGCGCCTCCTGATGGCTGGTGGATCATCACCCTCGAATGATTTAACGCTGCACGCTTGCCTTTAGCGCCCGCCACCAATAATACTGCTCCCATTGAAGCAGCCATGCCGGTACAAATGGTTGCCACATCAGGTGTAATGTATTGCATGGTGTCGTAAATGCCTAAGCCTGCATATACCGAGCCTCCTGGCGAGTTGATGTAGATCTGTATATCGCGATTGGCATCTGTAGATTGCAAAAACAACAGCTGCGCCTGGATGATGTTGGCGTTCTGATCGTAGATGGCATCACCCAAAAAGATGATACGGTCCATCATCAAACGCGAGAACACGTCCATTTGGGCTACGTTTAACTGGCGCTCTTCAATAATATAAGGCGTCATCGATTTTGGCGAATTATTGGTAGAAGCGATGAACCTATCAACGTTCAAGCCATTAATTCTATGGTGTTTAACTGCGTATTTTCTGAATTCTTCTTTATCTATTTTCATGTTATTGCGTTTTGCGTTTCTATTTTTTAAAGATTAATAATTATTTCCAATATGCCCGCCTTTGCTAAATTATTTAAATCTTCGAATAAATTGATAAATATTGGTCAGATATACGCAATCTTAATAGGTATAAAATTAGTTGTATAAGTAAAGAGCAGCCAAAAGCTGCTCTTCTATGCATTATAATCAAATCGTTATGTCAAAAATCTAACTCTTAAGTCCAGAGTCAAATTCAGGACAGGAACTTCCTTACTTCAACTCGATAAACTTGTTGTAAGCTATCTCTTTTTCGTTTAAGGTAGCTACCGATTTGATGTAGTCGAATACTTTCAATGCTTTTACCTCTTCGAAAATACGGTTGGCATTTTCTTTTTCCTGCAAGAAGTTGGCGGTATATTGGGCCAATTGGTCTTCTGGCAATGCTTGAGGGCTGTACATTTTGAATTGTGCATCTAAACGCGCTTTGGCTAGTTCAAAAACATCTTTGTATTCGATTTTGATATCGTTGTCTTTAATGATTTTGTTTTCGATCAAAGTCCATTTCAGGTTTTTCGCGAAATCCGCATAACCTTGCTCCAATTCTTCGTCAGAAAGTTTTTCGTTAGTGGCTTTTAACCATTTGCGCAAAAACTCGTCTGGCAACTGCATTTTGCTTTGTTCGGTTAACTGGGCATAGATATCGTTTTGCAATTTACGATCTGCATCCTGTTTGAACATGGCTTCAACTTCTTCGGTAATTTTGGCTGTAAATCCAGCTTCGTCACTTACTACACCTGCACCAAATATTTTATCAAAGAACTCTTGGTTTAAATCTGCCTCTTCAAGACGGTTTACGTTTTTAACCGTTACTTTGAATTTCGACTTCAATTCTTTGGCATCTTCTTCGCTAATGTTCAACAATTTGGCAATTACGGCTTCGTTGTTGTCGAAGGTTTTTTGGATGTCAATATCTACGACGTCGTCTTTCTTTAGACCAACTAAAGATTTTAGGATCTTTTTGTCGGTAACCAAGTCTAAGCGGACAGAACCTGTACTGGTAATGCCACCTTCAAAAACCGAACCATCAGGCGAAAGTTGTGCCAATTCTGCATAAAGCACATCGCCTTCTGCCGAAACTTCAGGGTTTGACATTTTGCCATAGCTTTTGCGGATGTTTTTGATACGCGCCGCTAGGGTTTCTTCGTCGGCCTTTACGTTATAGTGTGTAAATTTATCTTTAGAGGTCACTTCAACATCAACTGCTGGAGCCAAGCCTAATTCGTATTTGAATTCGAAAGAATCTGTGTTGTCCCATTTGTATTCGGCATCGTCCATTACCGGCAATGGCTGACCCAAAACTTCAACTTGGTTATCGGTAAGGTGCTTAGAGATGTTCTCGTTCAGCATGTTGTTGATTTCTTCAACCAAAATACTCTTGCCATACATTCTCTTGATGTGGCCAACTGGAACCATTCCTTTGCGGAAGCCTGGAAGGTTAGCTTTTTTAGCTTGCTCTTTTAGGGCTTTTTCTACTCTTGGATTGTAATCTTCAGGCGCAATGGTAATTTTTACTACTGCATTTAAATCGTCAACTTTTTCCTGTGCGATGTTCATTCTATTCTAGATCTGAGTAATGAGATGCGAGATTTAAGGCTTAATGCCCTGCCGGCCCACATCGGTTTATGTTTATTTCTTTACCAATTACCTTTTAAAAATAAAACCGTTTCAGAATTACTCGAAACGGTCTTATCTTTTGGTGCGGAAGAAGGGACTCGAACCCCCACGCCGTGAAGCGCCAGATCCTAAGTCTGGTGCGGCTACCAATTACGCCACTTCCGCAGTTATTTAGGATTTATTTTGGATTGCAAAGATAGCGTTTCCCTTTAATTCTCCAAAAAAATATTCGAATTTATTTCAAAAAAATATCTTAAAAAACACATCGCAATGCTTTCTCGAACAGCACAGCCCTACTAACTCAAAGTGAATTAACCGGTTAGCTAAAAGGCAACGTGAAAGAAAAAAATAAATCTTGATCGGTTGGTTATTCAATTCGGTCAAACGGCAGGGCAAAAGAACCAGACAACGGGAATGAATTGTGGCTAAAAGCCTGCCAACTGTTGCTGGAAATTGAACAGGTACTGCACCGCTTTAACGAGCCTGCTGCCATACCAAGAAAACATTTCGCCATCTACGAGCCAAACCTTGGCTTGCGGCAAAGCCTCCTGTAATTCCTGAATATGTTTTTCTTTAAATGGATAGGGTTCTGACGAGAGCAAAACCAATTGGCAGTTTAAGGCTTGCAGTTCTTGAAGCGTTAGCGCTGGGTAGCGACTTTCGGCAACGGCATTGTTTAGGCCAATTCTTCTTAAAACATCGTCGATGAAGGTATGGCGGCCTGCCAACATATAAGGGTCTTTCCAGATAAGGTAGGCCACGTTTTGGTGAATGCCTTTGCTAAGGGCCAAGGTCTGGAGATCGTTAAAGCCGGCATGGATAAGGTGGTTGAGGTAGGCGGCTTCGGGTTCGCGGTTCACCAGCTCCCCTATTTGCCTGATGGTGGCCACGGCATCGTCGAGGTTGTAGATATCGCTCATCCAAACTGGAAATTCGCGCATGAGCAATTCGATTTCAGCCTGGGTGTTTTCTTCTTTGTTGCCGATGATGAGATCGGGCTGCAGGCGCCTGATTTCGTCGATGCGCAACTTTTTGGTGCCTCCTACTTTTGCCCTGGTGGCGAATTTCTCTATCGGATGGATGCAGAACTTGGTGATGCCGATTACTTCTTCGTCGAGGCCCAAATCAAACAAAAGCTCGGTTTGGGAGGGCACAATGGAAATAATCCGTTGAGGCGGATAGTTAATGGTGAGTTCATTGCCCAGCTGATCGACAAAAGTTCTTTGCATGGCACAAAGTTAGGTTATTGCTTTGATTGTTTGGTGGGATTGGGAAATTGCTAAATTGTTGGATTGTTTCCATTATTGAGCAATAACGAGAAAACTGCCAACTGGAGTTTATACGTTGCTAACCACCTAAGACGCCTCAGAGAACCTAAGGGCAACGACGAGTATATCATCGCCGCTATTTTATGATAGCTTTCTAAAAACCGAAAACTGCCGGTTCCCAACTGAAAACAGGTTATTCGTACTTCAACGCATCAACCGGTTTGGCCGTAATGGCATTTTTAACTTGGATGCTTACCGTGAGGACAGTGGTAGCGATGGAGACTCCAAAAGCGATCACAAATGGCAAAATTGGCATATCAATCCGATAGGCAAAACCACTGAGCCAATGGTTAACGGCAATATAAATCAGGGGCCACGAAACAACATTAGCAACAATCATGAGCCATACATAGTTTTTGTTGAGCAGCAGGAACAGCGTTCGATGGTCGGCACCCAAAACCTTTCTAATGGCAATTTCCTTGGTCCGTTGCTTGGTTAAAAAGGCGGCCAGCGCAAAGAGGCCAATCAGCGAGAGGGATATCGATAAAAACGAAAACAGTTTCACCATTTCCTTAAAACGCTCGTGTGCCACCAGCACCTTGCTCAAATCGTCTTGAATATAGGTATAACTTAGCGGAAATGCCGGATATTGGCGTTTCCAGATCTCGTTGATGGCTGTCAACACGCTTTTTTGTTTTTGCTGGTCAAATTTGATGATGTAGTTTACCCCACGATTTGGATAGCCTGTGGCATTGTTGTTAGCCGTAGTATAAACCGTTGGCAAAATCTTGGTTTCGAAACCGGCCACCTGTATATCCTTGATTATTCCTACAACCTGTGCTGGCAGGCTATCATTCACGTAAATGAACTTGCCAATCATGTGTCCTCCATAGGCTTTTTCAAGGCTTTCGTTTAGGATTACCGTGCCTAAGCTATCTTGTGCATTATGGCTTTCGAACAAACGGCCTTGCAGCAGTTTTACATCAAGCGCCTGCAAACCTTCGGCATTTACAAGTACAGTATTTAGCTCTTTCGATTCGTTGTTGTATTTGTATTTGCCGGTAAGTTTATGATTTAGGCTAATCATCCCGTCGTTGCTGCCTACATATTTCACGCCATCGATGCTTTTAAGCTGGGCGGCTATTCTTTTATCGAATGATGTTTTGATGTGGATAACGGCACTGGCATTAAAGCCAGGATCTCTGTTCTCCATATACTGCATCTGCCTCGAAATAACCATGATGCCAATAAAAAAGCCGACCGCGATTACAAACTGCAAACCAACCAATAAGTTTCTTAACGTTTTGCCTTTATGGCTGTGTCCAAAATTGCCTTTTAAAACATTTTGTGGTCGGTAAGACGACAGAAAAAATGCCGGATAGGTTCCCGCCATCAGGATAACCAATAACAACAGCAGTACGAGTTCTGCAAGAATGACGAGGTTATTTTGGTTAAACGTAAGCGATAAATCGAGTTTAAAAAGCTGGTTGAGGTATGGCAAAAAGCCTTCTAACAAAACCGTGCTCAACAGCAAGGCAAATAAGCATTGCAAGGCAGTTTCGAGCAAGAACTGAAAAATCAGCGATTTCCGGTGGGCACCAATCACTTTTTTAATGCCCACTTCTTTGGCTCTCGATACAGCTTGGGCCGTAAACATGTTCACGAAATTGATCACCGAAATCAAGAACAACAAAGCCGACAACAAAATAACCGGTTTAACCAGGCTTAGCCAACTTTTTCCGGTTAAGGGCTCCTGATGAATTTGATGCAGCGGCACCAAACGGGCCGACGGTTTAAGCCCATGCTGCAGATAATCTGCAACAGCCATTTTTTGTCGCTTAAATAAGGCAAGCTTAAAATCGTAATATACATTTTGCAAGGTACGGTTCAGCAATTCGTTGGTTTGCTGGCCTTTGATCTTGACATAAACCGTGGCAAAAAAATAGAAGTTATCATTTAACGGAAACGTTCTGATGTTTCTCTTGATCAGCTGAAAATCGACACTGCTCGGCGTTACCGGATCGGCCACTCCCCCCGTAACGAGATAGGTTTCTGGAGTGGTCCAGTTCTGTTCGTTGATTTTGATGGTCTTGCCTACCGGATTGATTTTCCCAAAGTATCGCAAAGCCACACTTTCCTTGATGACCACATTGCCCGGCTTGCCTAAAGCGGTTTCTGGTGTGCCGTAGATGAATTGAAAAGGAAAAACCGAAAAAAAACCATCGCTGGCACTAACAATTCCTTCTTGCATAAACGGATTATTGTCGCCCAAAATCACCGATTGTGGTCCTGCTTCATTAAAAAAAGCAATATCCTCAACTTGAGGCATTTTATCTTTAATCAGGTCGGGAATACGCAAATCGGCCACGTCCATCCATTCTTTTTTGCCCTCTTTGATGGCCCAAAAATCGAGTTCCTGCAACTGATATACCTTTTCCAGTTGCGGATCCCAGTGGTCGTAGCTCTTTTCGTGGTTTACATAAAGTAATACGAAAATAAAGCCGGCCAAACCCAAGGCCAAACCCATTACATTGACCAGGGTGTATACCTTGTTTTTAAGCAGGTTCCGGAAAGCGATTTTTAGGTTCAGTTTGAACATATTGGATGTTTAAATCATCAAAAAAGATAGTCGAATTTTGTGCTTGGGCATTTAATTTACCCTATATCTTTCGCAATTACTCGTATTTCAGCGCATCAACCGGCTTTGATTTTACCGCTTTTAGGCTTTGAATACTTACCGTCAGTACAGTAAGCAGCACAATGGCCGCATTGACCAAAATAAAAACCAAGTAAGGCATATCGATCCTATAGGCAAAGCCGGCAAACCACTTCTTCATATAAATATAAGCCAAAACATCGGCCAATACACTGGCTATTAACACCAGTTTCACAAAATCTTTGTTCAGCAATTGAAGCAGCGAAGTGGTAGACGCACCAAGAATACGCCTTACCGCAATTTCCTTGAGCCTAATTTTAGCCGTGTAGGCGGCAAAGCCGATTAGTCCGAAAACAGAAATCAGAAAGGTAACCATGCCAAAAAAGAAGATGATTTTCTCGCTTACTTCATAACTATGGTTCATTTTTGCAAAAACCTCGTCCACAAAAACGGGCTTAATCTCTGCTCCCGGCTCTATTTCCTTCCAAAGTTCCGTAATGGCCGAAGTGGTTTGTGCTAAATCGCGGGTACTTAAGCGCACAATGACATTGGTGCGCCAGTGCAACGCATAATCACTTACCAGGTAAATAGTTGGCATAATCGGCTGGTCAAATCCGTAGACCTGAATATCTTTAACTACGCCAACCACGTTAAATTTTTTAGCTTCGTCGTCGCCTTCAATAGCCACCTGGGCGTTTATCTTGTCCAATCCGAGTTTTCGGAAAGCCGTTTCGTTTACAATGATGCTTTGCAGCGAATCGGTACCTAGCAATTGGTAAGAGAAATTTCTGCCTTGTGCTAGTTTTGCGCCAAGCACCGTTAAATAATTAGGATCTACGTATCTGGATTCGGCACTGATTTTCGTGTTGTTGTAGCTCACATTATCTTCAAAGCCTGAATCGTTGATGGGTTGTTCGGTCGACCTCGTTACGTCTTCTACACCCTTTATGGCCAAAAGCCGGTTTTTTATCGATTCGAAATGAGCCGGAGGCAATACCCTGTTTGTGTATTTTGCAATCCTAAACGACAACAGCTGGTCGGATTTCAGGCCCAAATCTTTTTGCTTTATAAAGTTGAGCTGGGCGAAAATCACCCCAAAGCTGATTACGAGCGCAATGGCGATGGTAAACTGAACAACAACCAATACCCTTCTCAGGTTGCCAATATGCGTAGCTGTGCTAAAATTGCCTTTCAATACCTTAACCGGACGGAAGCCAGCCAAGATAAACGCCGGATAGGCGCCTGCCAACAGCATAATGACCATTAATATCAGCAAGGCCTGACCCAAAATTAGCCAAACATCGAAAGATTTGAACAGCTCCAGGTTATCTGCAAGGAGCCGGTTGACCTGTGGCAACAACAATTCAGCAAAAATAAGCGCCAATAAAAAGGCAATAGAGCATTGAATAGCCGTTTCGGTAAAAAACTGTTTAATCAAACTCCACCTAAAAGCACCCAATACCTTTTTAACGCCTACTTCCTTAGCTCTCGCCTGCGCCATCACCAATGCCAAATTAGTGTAGTTGATACAAGAGATGATGATTAAAAACGAAGCCAGCGCAAAGAGAATGTAAATCGTAGTTTGCTTGGCATTTGTTGAATAAAAATTGCTCAGGTTCAGGCTAGCGATCGGCTCGGTGATGAGCTTGATGCTGGTAATGCCCTCTTTGTCTTTCAAGATTTTTAAAGCTTCTTGTTGCGAAGGCTTATAATTAGCGTCGCTATTTTGGGCGATATATTTGCCCAGTTCAACAATATAGGCATCGTTTATTTTTTTCAGGGCTTGTTGCTGATCTACATTTTCCTTTAACCTGAATAAGGTTGTAAACGGGGTGGACAGCAACTGATTGCCATATTGCTTAAAATCTTCCTGATAGAGCAGGTCTAAACCGAAAACCGAAGCCTGCCTCCTATCGTCCCATACGGCCTTGACTACCAATTTGCCCGGAGGAAAATTGACGCCCCTGTTCTGAACCACAACCTGGTTAATCGGGTCGGCAGTACCAAACAGTTTTTGGGCGGCTGTAGCGCTAATGGCAATGGCATCCTTATCGGTATACACATCCTCCATGCGGCCATGAATGGCTTTGAGCGGATATAAACTAAAGAAACTGCTATCTATCGAGGCCGAAGGAAGCAACTCGTTGATGGTTTTGCCCTCTCTTTCGAACTTGATATCAAATCTTCCGGTCATGTTCCCCATCGACACCACTTCGGCTTCGCTAATTTGCTCCCTGATTACTTTGGCAAGCAGTCCCTTGATCTTGGTTCCTTTATTCTCCGCTCCGTTTTTGGTAAAATCGGCCGCTACGATATAGGTTCTTTTCAAAGCAGGGTCCCACTTGTCGTAGCTCGTTTCTTTGGCTATGTAAAGGAGGATGATCACGAAACCCGCCAAGCCTGCCGCCAAACCAAATATATTGATAGCCGTGTAAGCCTTGTTTTTCCAAAGGTTACGGAGTGCGATTTTGAAATTAAGTTTGAACATCTTGAGAAGACTTTAATTGTGAATAGTGAAGTTTCTGTATTGCCTTATTGTTAAATTGTCTGATTGCTCAATTGTTATATTGCTTTATTGTTAAAATGCTAAGTTGCCGAATTGGATGATGAACCAACAACTGCAAACCGATAACCGCCAACTGGTTCATCCTACTCATATTTCAACGCATCAACCGGATTGTTTACCGCGGCTTTACGGGCCTGTACGCTAATGGTAAACACCGCTATAATTACCGACGATAAAGTGGCGATAATAAACGGCCAGATTGGCATGTCAATCCTGTAGGCAAAGCCTGAAAGCCAGCTATTGGTAAAAATATAGCCTATCGGCCAGCTGATCAGGTTGGCAGCCAACACCAAAATCAGGAAAGAACGGTTCAGCATGTTTACAATCTGCAGGTCAGAGGCGCCCAAAATCTTGCGGATGGCAATTTCCTTGGTTCTTCTTTTGGCCATAAAAGTAGACAAGGCAAATAGGCCCAACAGCGAAAGGATAACCGAGATGATACTGAACAATACCACCAATTGCATTAAACGCTTGCTCGATTCGAGTTCTTTTTGAAAGGCATCTTCTACCGAGGTATACTGCATCGGATAATTTGGATAGAGCTTTTTCCACTCTACCTCGATAGCCTTAATGGCATTTTGGTAGTTTTCGGTATTGAACCTTACCAAAAGGTTATTGGTATTTGAACTGCCCCCAAGTTGGGTTACCTTGTAAACGGTTGGCAACACGGCTTTATCAAAGCTTTCGTTGTTGTAGTCTTTAATTACGCCAACAATCTGAAAGGACACTTTGCCTTCGCCCTTGCCACTTTGGTACATTTGGCCCACGATGTTTTTGCCCAGCAGTTTGGCCGCAGTTTCATTGAGTACGGCTGTATTAACGGTATCTTGTTTGTATTCGCGAGCAAAGATCCGACCGCTCACTACCTGCGCACCCAAGGCAGGCAAGGCATCCATGCTTACTGTAACGGTATTGATATCGAATTGCTGGTCTTTATAAGTGATTTGTTGAGGCACGTTAAACGAATTGCCCATGACCTGCGTCGTTGTAGCTACATACTGCACACCCGCTATTTTCTTTATCCTTTCGGCAAAATTATCGTCGTAATTGGTGGCGATATTGATAAGCTTGCTCTTATCAAAGCCCAAATCCTTGCTGGCAATATAGCTGGTTTGCATTTGCATGACGCCGATGCCGATGATAAAGGTAACGGCTATGATAAACTGCAGGATAACCAATCCGTTTCTTAAGGCCATGCCCTTAAATCCGGTTTCGTAATTGCCTTTGAGCACTTTTACCGGATTATATTTAGACAATACCCAAGCCGGATAAAAACCCGACAACAGGGTAATGAGTACAAACAGGCCTAAGAGTTGCAGCACCAGGCTCAACAGTTGCTTGCTGTGCCAGAAACTCAGTTCTACTTCAAAATGATTGCTAAAGGCCGGCAACAGTACTTCAACCAATGCGATACAGATAAACAGCGCTGCTAAACTTTGAATGGCCGATTCGACCAGAAACTGTACCACCAACTGTTTTTTGTAGGCACCCAATACTTTCTTTACGCCAACTTCCTTGGCCCTTTGTACCGACTGTGCAGTAGCCAGGTTTACAAAGTTGATGACCGAAACCAGCAACAAGAAAATAGAAAGTGCTACAATAGGCTTTATTTTATCGAACCAACCCGAACTCAGGGCCGGATTGGAATGTACGCTCTGAACCGGAACCGCCTTTAAGCCGGGTTTCTTTCCATCTTTATAGTAATCGGCGAAATTGATTTTACGCTGTGCAAAGTTGGCTTTCTTAAAATCGACATATACTTTTAACAAGTTCTGGTTTAAAGAAGCCGTGTCGAGCGCTTGAGCCGCCACCGCATAGATCTGGCAATAATTAGAGTTCCCGGGTTGTTCAGGGTCTTTTTCCCGATTGCCACTATGGGTAATGGCATTAAAAGCCACGCTTTGCGCAGTTGCGGGATCAGCCACTACACCGGTAACGGTATATTCTTCGCCCGGATCATTGCGCCACATCACTACTTTCAGGGTTTTGCCGAGCACCTTATCGGTTCCATACAATTGCTTGGCTACGCTTTGTTTCAATACAATGGTATGGGGTTTATTAATGGCCGTTTTTTCGTCGCCGTAAATAAACTGGTATGGAAATACCTTGAAGAAAGACGAATCGGCATCTCTGAAGCCTTTTTGCAACACCGGATCGTTCTGGCCTACTTTTATCGAGTTATAGCCACTACCCCAATTGTTGCTGATCTTGGTAACGTGTTTGAACTGGGGCACATTTTCTGTAAGGAGGTTGCCAATGCGCGAATCGCCGATATCTTGCCAATGTGGCTTGTTATCGGGCGTAAAGAAATCGTGCATTTCCCTGATTTGGTAGACTTTTTCAAGTTTCGCATCCCATTTATCATAGTTGTTTTCGTGGTTGATAAACAACAGCAGCAATACAAATGCGGTAAGCCCAAGCGCAAGGCCGCCGATATTGATGGCCGCATAGACTTTGTTTTTGAACAGGTTTCTTAGGGCGATTTTGAAATTGATCTTAAACATATAATTGATTGGTTGGTTTATTGGTTCGTCGTTCGGTTAATTCATTGCTAAATTGTTGAATGGTTAAATTGTTAAGTGTTAAACCGTTAAACACTAGACCATTGAACTGTTAGTTGCTAATTGCTAACCGAAAACTGCTAACTGAAAACTATTGAACGGCAACTGCCAAATCCTCCTTAATTACACCGTCTTCTATATTCAGTATCCTGTTGCCATACTGCGCATTTTTCTCCGAATGGGTTACTTGCAGGATGGTAATCTTTTCTTCTTCATTCAGTTTTTTAAACAAATCCATGATCTGCTCAGCCTGTGCCGATTGCAGGTTTCCGGTAGGCTCATCGGCCAAAATGATGGAAGGCTGCGCAACCAAGGCACGGGCAATGCCCACCAACTGTTGCTGGCCGCCCGAAAGTTGGTTAGGAAAGAGGTCTTTTTTGGCTACGATGTTAAAACGATCGAGGATATCGGCAATGCGACTTTTGCGCTCTCCGCTCGAAATCTTTTTGTACAGCAAAGGAGCCTCGATATTTTCGGCCACGGTCATTTCATCAATCAGGTGGTAGGCCTGAAACACAAAACCGATATGGTTCCGGTACAGCTCTATTCTTTTGCGTTCGTTCAGTGCGGTTACATCCTCGCCCATAAAATGATATTCGCCATAGGTTGGCTCTTCGAGCATACCCAAAATGTTAAGCAAAGTAGATTTTCCGGCTCCCGATGGTCCCATGATAGAAACAAACTCGCCAGCTTTTATACTGGTTGTTACATGGCGAAGGATATAACTTTTTACACCTTTGTTGGCGTAATATTTCTCTATGTTTTTTAATTCGATCATTTGACTTTATGTTAATTGTTGATAGCTTGTTAAACTGTTGTTATTGTTAAATTGTTGGTATTGTTGGATGGCTACAAATTGTTGCTGATAAACTGCTAACCGCCAACTGTAAACTGTTTCTTATTCATATTTAAGTGCATCAATGGTATTGGCTACCGCTGCCCTGTACGAACGGATGCTTACGGTAATGAGCGTAACGACCATAGAAATAAGCATGGCCCAAACAAACGGCCATACGCTAAGGTCTATCCGATAGGCAAAGCCCGAAAGCCAGCCTGAAACAAACAGGTAAGCCAAAGGCCAGGCCACCAGGTTGGCGATAAAAACCATCCATAAAAAAGAGCTGTTCAGCATTTTGACCAGTTCTTGCGTCGATGCGCCCAATACTTTTCTGATGGCCAGCTCGCGCGTACGTTGTGCCGCCACAAACGAAATTAAGCCGAAAAGCCCAATAAAAGAGATAAAAATGATAATCCCTGCAAATACCTTGAACAGCATACCCAAGGTTTTTTCTGCCTCGTAATAATTATTGATGCTCTCGTTCAGAAATTGTGCATAGTAAACTTCCTGCGGAAAAGTATTGTTCCATATTTGTTCTACCTGTTTCATGGCCGACATCATTTGGTTGTTGTCTATTTTGAGGGCCATATTGTAGTAGCGCCTGCTTTCTGGATAAATGGCCAAAGGCGAAATGCGCTGCTGCAACGATTGGTCGTTAAAATCTTTCACTACGCCAACAATCGGGGCCCTTCTTCCATTTTGGTCGATGATTTTGCCCAAGGCCTGTTGCGGATCGGAGATATTGACCTGTTTGAGGAAAGTTTCGTTCACCACATAGGCATTTACCGAATCGCTTTTGGCAAATGTTTTGCCGGCAATAAGCTGCAATCCGAAAAGCTTAAAGTAATTTTCGTCAGATGGTGCCAATCGTACTTCAAAGTCCTTGTTTTGCTGTCCGTTAAAATTAAAACTAGTGGTATTCAAATTATTAGACATCGGCGCCATGGTGCAATAGCTTAGCATTTCAACGCCCGGAATTTTCAATATCCTTTCTTTAAGGGTACCGCGCTTGGTCTTACTCGCGCTGTCATTTGGCAAACCGACCATGGCTATCGACTGCGTATTGAATCCCAAAGGTTTTTTGCGCATATACTCCATTTGGTCCATGATAACCAATGTGCCAATGATCAAAACCACGGTAATGGCAAACTGCACCACCACCAATATTTTCCGCAGGCTCAAACCACCAGTATTTACCGTAACCTTGTTTTTGATAGCCAAGGCAGGATTAAAGCCCGAAATAACCAATGCTGGATAAAAACCCGCCAAAAAGCTGACCATCACCACCAAACCAGCCATAAATAGGAAAATAGACTGATTTTTGAAGAGGCTGAAATGGGCTTTGTTGTTCAGTATCTTTTCCATTAGCGGAATTGACAATTCAGACAACACACAGGCAATCAACAGTGCAATTACGGTAATGGCCAAGGTTTCGGTAAGGAATTGGAAAATCAATTGTCTGCGCGCACTGCCCATTACCTTGCGCACGCCAACTTCTTTTGAGCGGTTAATCGATTGTGCGGTAGCCAGGTTAATGAAATTGATGCAGGCCGTAATCAGCAGAAAAAGCCCAATCACCACCAGTCCGTAAATTTCTTTTTTGGTAATCGTATTTTCGCCAAAACTGCCATAGCGCTCGTCAAAGTGTACTTCTTCTAAAGATTGTAGTCGATTGCTCTGGTTGCCCGGCAACAGATTGCCCTTGTTGTATTTTTCGTTAAACTTGGCCAAAGGCGCCTGTAAATCGGACAGGGTAGTTCCTTTTTTCAAAAGCACATAGCATGCATTGCTCGAGCTTACCGATTCCCAGTCTTTGTTGTTTTTAGCATAATAGGTCTGAAAGCTCACCACCACTTTTAATGGAAAGCTGCTGTTTTGGGGCATGTCTTTAAACACGCCAACGACTTTGAGCGTGTTGCCATTAATCGTAATTGGCTTGGCCATTGCCGATTTGGCATCGCCGAAGTATTTCTGGGCCATGCTTTCGGCCAGCACCACCGTATTGGGGTCGGCCAAGCCATTATTTTGGTTGCCAAATAGCCAGTTTACGTTAAAGATATCGAAAAACGCGGGGTCGGTATAGTAGAGAAATTTGTCTTCTTTGATTTTGTCTTTGCCTTGTTCGTCTTTTACGATAACCACGCCCCCATCGCGTAGGATGCCTGCTACTTTTTCAAAATTGGCAATATCGTTGCGCGCTGCACCGATGAGCGGAATAGGCACACCAGCAGAATTATCCTCGAAGCTATTGTATTTCCAGTCGGTCACAAAGCGATAAATACGATCCCTGTTTTCAAAATCCCGATCAAAGCTAAGCTGAAAGCTCACATAAATGAAAATCAGGATGCAACAGGCCATGCCGATAGAAAGACCCAGGATATTGATGAGGCTGTAGCTCTTGTTTTTCCAAAGATTTCGAAATGCGATTTTAAGATTCAGGCGGAACATAGCATCAGTTTTTTTAATCGACTAGCTATAATGCCAATTTTATACCAAGCAGAGAAAATAAAATCAAAACACTAAAAATCAACAACTTACAAAACGAACAAAATCAAAAATGTTCGTTTCCGAACACCGCGCTGTACGGTAGCGGACGGGTTGGACAAAGTAATGTGATTTTTAGAAACTTCGCATTGCTTTGTGGGTTCATTGGTGGATTGGCTAATCTTTTATTGTTCAACTGCTTTATTGCTAAATGGTTTAATTGCGAATTGCAACCATAAACTGTTAACTGAAAATTGCCCATTTTTCTGTAACCACCTGAGACACCTAAGATGGTTAAAGACTAAGGGATGCCTATTTCATTACTGCTATTCCTTTGTGAGAACTTTGAATCTTTACGGTTAATTGAGAATTGAAAACTGCCAATTGAAAACTGCCAACCGAAAATTGCTCATTTTTCTTTGACCACCTGAAACGCCTAAGAATTACTCATACTTTAGCGCATCAATGGTATTGGCTCTGGCGGCCTTATACGACCTGATGCTTACGGTAATCAAGGTAATGAACATCGAGATGCACATGGCCAAAACGAAAGGCCAAATACTCAAATCTACCCGATAAGCAAAGCCGTTTAGCCATTTAGACACAAACAAGTAAGCCAAAGGCCAAGCCACCAGGTTAGCAATAAATACCATCAATAAAAAGGAACCGTTCAGCATTTTAACCAGCTCGAAGGTAGAAGCGCCCAATACTTTTCTAATGGCTACCTCTTTGGTCCGTTGCGTAGCTACGAAAGAAATCAGGCCAAACAAACCGATAAAGGAAATGAAGATGATCACGCCGGCAAAAACCTTGAACAAAATGCCCATAATCTTCTCGCTTTGGTAGTAGTTATTGATCACATCATCTAAAAACGACGAGCCGTACACATATTCTGGATATACCGAGTTCCACGTTTTTTCAATATCCTTCATGGTTTGCATGATCGATTTGCTATCCATTTTTACCGCTATAGCCGTGTAGGTCTTTTTATGGCTCATAATGGCAATCGGCGAAATGGCATCGCGCAGGGTATTGTTGTTAAAGTCTTTGACCACACCAACAATAGGTCCCGAAAAATTATGGCTTACCCTCATTATTTTGCCAATGGCATCATTGGGATTCAAGACATTGAGCTTTTTGAGCAGGGTTTCGTTGACCACAAATTCTTTGATGGTATCGCTCTTGCTCAGGGTTCTGCCTGCCACCATTTCCAAGCCAAAAGTCTTGAAATAGTTCTCGTCGGCCATTTTGGTATTGAGGTCGAAGTCGGCGTCTTTGGAACCGTTATAAGAAAAACTGGTGCCGTTGTTGTTGAGCGAGGAAGGTGCGGCGCTACAGAAAGAAACGCTTTTTACGCCTGGCATTTGCATGATACGCTGTTTGAGCACATCGTAGCGTTGTGTACTGATGCTGTCGCTGGGCACATCGACCATGGCAATAGCCGAAGGGTTAAATCCGATTGGCCTTTCCCTCAAATATTGCATCTGTTTGATGATAACCAGCGTTCCAATAATGAGTACGACCGTGATGGTAAACTGCACCACCACCAATACCTTGCGCAGGCCCAAGCCACCCGTGTTCGCCTTGATCTTGTTTTTAATGGCCAAAGCTGGACTAAAACCCGACATGACCAAGGCTGGATAAAAGCCCGATAAGCAGGCCACCACAACCGTGAGCACCAACATAAACACCAAAATAACAGGGTTTTGCAGGATGCTGAAAGAAATTTTGGCGCCAAACAGGTTCTGCATGCTCGGCAAGGCGGCTTCTGTGAGTACGCAGGCAATCAACAAAGCCAAAACAGAAATGGCAAAAGTTTCGGTCAGGAATTGGGCGATTAACTGCTTGCGCATGCTGCCCATTACCTTTCTCACCCCAATTTCTTTAGATCTGCTTACCGATTGTGCGGTAGCCAGGTTAATAAAGTTGATACAAGCGGTGAGCATTAAAAAGGCACCGATTACCATTAAGCCGTATAGCTCTTTCATCGGCATGATGCTACCCGCAAAATTGCCAAAACGCTCGTCGTAATGGATCTGGTTTAAGGGCTGGAATACATGGCTTTCCTTGCCCGGCGCTTTCTCGGTATAATACTTGGCTAAAAACTTAGACATTGGTGCATCAAGGCTGCTGATGTCAAAGCCTTTCTTTAACAGTACAAAACATTCTGAAGAGGAGGCCACTGAGCCCCAGTTTGCCAAATCTTTGCTTTTATAATTTTTGTAGGAAAGTACAATCGTTAATGGATTAGAGCTGTTTTCTGGAACATCGTCAATTACACCTACCACCTTGTAATTGATGTCGTTTTGGTAGTTGAATGATTTGCCGACTGCATTTTGCCAGTTGCCAAAGAAGCGGTTGGCCATTTTTTTAGAAAGCACCGTGGTATTGGGATCTTTCAAAGCCTGGGCATTGCCGGCAAGCCATTTGAAATCGAAAATATCAAAGAAATCGGGTTCTATGTATAATACGTCTTCGGCGGTTTTAAGCCTTTCTTTGCCATTGGCATCATTGATCTTGATAATGCCTCCGCTACCCTGAATGGCCGATACTTTTTCTAAATACTGCGAAAAATCGTTGCGCACGGCCGGTGCCAAAGGCCTTGGCACGCCTTGCGAATAAAAGTCGTTGCCATCGGCATATTTCCATTCGGAAACTACCCGATAAATCCGGTTTCCATTCTTGTAGCCCTTATCATAGCTCATCTGGTAGTTGATGAAGATGAAGATGAGGATGCAGCTGGCCATACCGATAGAAAGGCCCAAAATATTGATCAGCGTATAGCCCTTGTTTTTCCAAAGGTTTCTTAAGGCTATCTTTAAGTTAAGTTTGAACATATATCTTTTTGTAAGGTTCGGCAGTTTTTTAATCTTGTTGACCCAATTAACTCATTGGCTTATTGGTTTATTTAATCGCGCTACTCGTATTTCAAGGCATCAATTGGATTTGATTTGGCTACTTTGATAGACTGTATGCTTACTGTAAGTATCGCAATAACCAAACAGGCTACCATGGCGATAACAAAAGGCCATACCGAAATGCCTACCCTAAACTCGAAAGCCGAAAGCCATTTGCTTACAATAATGTAGGCCAACGGAAAAGCAATGAGGTTGGCAATGGCTACCAGCTTAACAAAATCTTTGTTCAGCAAGGTGAGGATATCGGTGGTGTTGGCACCCAATACCTTTCTAATGCTGATTTCTTTTTTACGTTGTTCGGCCATGAAAAGCGCCAAGCCCAACAAGCCCAGGCACGAAATAAAGATGGCAAAGCCACCAAACCAGTTAGACAGCGTGCCCAACAGCTTTTCATTGTTAAATTTTTGTTCAAAATTATCGTCAACAAAAACCCTGTCTACCGGAAAATCGGGGTTGATTGATTTCACCACTTCATCAACCTGGTTTACCGAAGCGCTGATGTTTTGATTCGGATTTAGGCGAATCAATACCCTGTTAAGGTCGTCGGGATAATAATACATGATCATTGGCCTCACGCTTTGGTAAGGCGATTCGTTGGTAAAATCCTTCATCACGCCGATTACGGTTACCTGATCGTTGCCATAGGTTAAGGTGGCCCCCACCCCTTCTTTCAGCTTCATCACTTTTACCGCAGCTTCGTTAAGCATGACTTGTTTATTCTTGAAATCGGCATTAGATGAAAATTCCCTGCCCGAAACCAATTGTGAACCTATGGTTTTTATCAAATCAAAATCTACTGCACGGGTATTGAAAAGCACATTCTCTTTAGGGTTTTTACCTGGCCAAGAGATGCCAAAAGTATTATTGCCACCTTCGTTTAAACCCGTACTGAAGGCACTGACGTGAGTAGCCGCACCCGAAGCCAACAGTTGCTGTTTCAGCAGGTTGAACTTGCTTTTATCGAGCAGGTTTCCTTGTATCGGGATTTCGATAAGACCAGCCTTTTGAAATCCGATGGGCTTATTTTTTATAAAATTAAGCTGCTGGTAAACTACCGCCGTGCAAACAATAAGACAGGCGGCAAAAGTAAATTGAAATACCACCAGCACTTTACGCACAGATATCGATGCCTTGCCCGGCAGGCTAAAGCCTTTCAATACTTTGATGGGTTCGAAAGACGATAAGTAGAATGCCGGATAACTTCCTGCCAACAGGCCTGTAATAATGGTCAAACTAATTAAAGCGCTCCAAAATTTCCAATCGGTATAGTCGATGGCCAAATGAATGTTGAGCAAGCCATTGAAATAAGGCAGGCTAACTTCGATGAGTACAAAAGCAACGGCCATCCCGATAACGGCAAGCAGCAATGATTCGAGCATAAACTGGTTGATCAGCGATTTCCTCGACGAACCAATCGCCTTACGTACGCCAACTTCCTTGCTCCGCTTCTCTGAACGGGCCGTAGAAAGGTTCATAAAGTTAACGCAGGCAATAAGAAGGATACAGAAAGCCAAAATAAAGAAAAGCTTAATCTGGTCTATACGGCCGCCTACCGATTTGCCGTTTTCGAATTTATCGTACAAATGCCATTTGGTTAATGGATGCAATAAGGCCGTACTTACATTAGCATCTCTAACGTGACGGCCATAAATTCCCTTCATCTCGGCATTAGCCTTGTTAAATAAAGCATTATCCTGCAACTGCACCAGGGTTAGGCAATGGTTGCTGCCCCAGTTGTTGTTTTTTGCCCAAGGGTTTTGCTTCAGGTACATGTCCCAGGTAAGCAGGTAATCGAAACGGATGCTGCTGTTGTAGGGAATATCGGCAATAACGCCACTTACCTTCAATACGTCGTTATTGTTGAGCTTTAGTGTTTTATTAATAGGATCTTCGTTGCCAAACAAGGATTTGGCCAAAGTTTCGGTTAAAACAACCGAATTTACATCGTTTAGTGCCTGCTCGGCATTGCCACGCGAAAACTTAAGATCAAGTATCTTCAGAAATGCCTGATCGGCGCAGACGGTATTTTTTTTGAATTGCTTTTTGTCGTAACCGATCAGCTGCTGTTGCGGATAGCTTGAGTGCGAAGCGTAGGCCACGCCGGGAATGGTTTCCTGCACTTCTTTGGCCATCACCCCTGGTGTCCAGGCCCAGCTGAAAGTTTCGGCATCGGTTTTAAAGTTATTGTAAACCACGTAGGTTTTATCGCTATTGGGTGCCTGTCTGTCAAAACTCCACTCGTAGGCCACGTAAATGAGCAACAACATACAACTAGCCAAGCCAATGGCCAAGCCACCAACGTTAATTAAGGTATAACCTTTATTTTTCCAAAGGTTACGCAGTGCGATTTTAAGATTCAGTTGAAACATATATCTTTTTTATAGTTAGGCTATGCCAATTTTTATACCAAGCCACAACAAAAACACAACACACTAATTATCAATCAATTAAACATAAAACCCATTCAGCAATGTTCGTTTTCGGACAATCTATTGTACATAAGCGAACGGCGCTGGAGGATGGTTCATTGGTTCATTAGTTCATTGGTTCATTAGGGATTGGCTGATTGGTGTATTGTTATATTACTAAATTGTTAAACTGTTAAATGCTGAATTGTGATAGGGTTGAACTGACAACTAACTGCTCATTGGCAACTGAAAACTGTTAACTGAAAACCGCCAACTGAAAACTGTTAACTGGCATCAACCTATTCATATTTCAATGCATCTACAGGATTGGCTTTTACGCTTTTATTGGCCTGCAAACTTACCGTAAGTATGGCCAAGCCAATGGTAATCAATGCACTGAGCGCAAACGGAAGCATCGGCACGTCTACCCTGTAGGCAAAAGTTTCGAGCCATTTTTTGGTGATGAGGTAAGCCAACGGCCAAGCCAACAAATTGGCAACAACCACAATAACAAAAAATGAACTGTTCAATAATTTCAGTATCTGCAAATCGGATGCACCCAATATTTTACGCACGGCTATTTCCTTCATTCGTCCGGCGGTAATGTATTTGGCAAAGGCAAACAAACCCAATACGGCAATGAAAATGGTGAGGATTGCCGCCGCAAAAAATACGGATTGCAATTGCTCTTGTTTCTTGAACAAACGGCCGTACAATTCGTCCAGAAACTGGTAGCGGAAATTGTCGCCATCTTTTTTGTTGATGGTTGGCCATTTGGCTTTGAGCATCGCCAAGGCGCTTGCCATTTGGTTCTCTTCTATCTTGACCATGATATCCAATTTCGCATTGGAGCAAGGATCTTTGATGGTGTAAATGGTTGGTGCTACCGCTGTTTCAAAGCCATCAGCTTTAAAATCCTTAATCACGCCTACAATCCTGTAATCGGTGCTGCAGCCTCTAATGATTTTGCCTATTGGATTGGTCAATCCGTATTTGGCGATGGCACTTTCGTTCAAAATGGCCGAATTAGCGGTATCGGCAGCAAAATTTCTCGAGAAAAAGCGTCCTTCCTTTATTTTGATGTCCAGCGTTTCGAAATAGTCGAAATCAACGCTTAACATGTTGATGCTTTCATTTTTTCCATCAACCGTATACCCATTGATTCCAGTTTTTGAGCCATCGGGAATGCCATTGGCCACGGTTACCGATTTTACGCCTGGAATTTGCATCATCTGGTTACGTACAGGTTCAAAAACGGCAGGATCAGAAAAAACCGCCATATTTTTAATTCGCACCACCTGATCAGGCTTGAAGCCCACATCCTGCGTACGCATGTACTTGAGCTGCGAATTGATTACCAACAGTCCGATGATAAAAATAACCGCGATGCCAAACTGCAGTACCAATAAACCGTTTTTGAGCCAGTAGCTCTGTCTGCTGGTTTGGAAGTTTCCTTTAAGCACCAATGCGGGTTTAAAGCCAGAAAGCACCATTGCCGGGTAAACTCCTGCAACCAAGGTAAGCAGCATCAATACCAAAGGGAGTTGCCACAACAAGGCACTGCGTTGCCAAATAACCAGGTTAACCTCAAAAAGGCTATTGAACTTAGGCAACACCAATTCGGCCAAAATCAGTGCAAAGATGGTAGCTACCACACATTGCATCAAGATTTCGATCAGAAACTGGAAGGTTAGCTGTGTCCTGAAAGCACCCATCACCTTTTTTACACCCACTTCTTTGGCCCTTTTGGTGGCCTGCGCAATACTAAGGTTAGTGAAATTGATACAGGCAATCAACAACATCAAAAAGCCTAATACCGAAAGCGCTATCAACACCTTATAATTGGTGTCTGTACCTGCCGTTGGCCTCAAATGCAGGTTTTTTAATGGATCTAAATAGATATTTGTGGCATTGATGTATTTCCAGTCGGGATCGGTATCGGCTTTAGCCAGACTAACGCGGTACATTTTTTCGATCTTCTGCCTCAAGGCTTCTACATCCGTACCCGGTTTTACTTGAATATAGGTAAAGTAATTGTTATAGCCTTCGGGTTCGCCAACTCCTATTTCTTTGGCAATCGAAATGCCATCAAAAGAAATATTAGAATGCGGATTGGCAAATACCGCGCCTTTTATCACACCCGATTGACCCGAGGTCTTGTTTCCCATCGTCACCAAATTCGGTTTTTGGTCGTTCTTGTCGGGGAATAGCGTAGCCATGTAAGACTCGTTCAGGTAAAATAAGAATTCGCCGCCCGCAGGCTCCTCCAGTCCTTTTAGGGGCTTAATGTTTAGCATCTTGGCGGCTTCGTATTCGGCAAACAAGAGTTTTTGCACAAACACGGTACTCTTATCACTATTAATGGCAAATTCAAAACCACCCGATTTCATTTTTCCTACGGCCTCCACTTCAGGAAAATTCTGCTTGATTTCTTTGCTTAGCGGTGGCGAAGTATAGTTACTTGTAAAGGCCGGTGTTTTTCGGCCCACCAAATAAATATTGTCGTAGTTCGGGTTGTCCTTGTCGAAACTTGTTTCGTAAGCCACATAGATCATGATAAGCATGAAAGCGGCCAATGCAATAGACAAGCCACCAATATTAATAGCGGTTATATTTCTATTTTTCCAAAGGTTACGGAGCGCGATTTTAAGGTTTAATCGGAACATATTTTTAGTTTTTACAGGTTCATTTGTATCATTAGTCCATGGTTTATAGTCGATAGACCATGGACTCTAGACTATCGGTTATCGACTCGACCAACTACTCATATTTCAATGCTTGTACCGGATTGGCTTTGGCCGATTTGAAAGCTTGGAAACTGATGGTTACCAAGGCTACAAACAGGGTTCCGAAAGCGGCAAGAGGTACCAGCCACCAGTTAAACTCGGTATGGAATTCGAATTTGGTCAGCCATTTGTTCATGGCGAAATAACTGATAGGCGTAGCAATTACAATGGCCACTACGATCATTTTCACAAATGAAACCGAGAGCAGCTGCATCAAATTAGCCACCGAAGCGCCCAATACCTTGCGTACGCCAAATTCCTTGGTACGCTGTTCGGCGCTGTAGGCCACCAATCCGAAAAGGCCCAGGCACGACACGAAGATGGCCAACCCGCCAAAAAGGTTCGATAAAATGCCTAAAGTCTTTTCTGTATTGTACTTATCGGCATAAAGCGTATTCAAAAAGTTGATTTCTACGGGGTAAGCCGGATTGAGGCTTTTGGTAAGCTGCGTAATGGTATTGATGTTCTGTTCGAGCGTATGGGCTTCGTTCAGGCGCATGGTAATGGTGCCTTTGCGTCGTGGGTCGAAGAAAACCACCATCGGGTTATTCGATTTGTAAGGCGAATCCCACACATAATCGTCAAACACACCAATGATGTTGAACTTATCGCCAAATACCGTTACGGTTTTGCCCACCGGATTGGTGTAGCCAAAGGTCTTAACCGCTGATGCACTGACCATAATACCTGCCGTATCAGAGGCAAATTTTTCGGAAAAGTCCCTTCCTTCCAGCATTTTGATGCCATTGGTTTTAATGTAATCGTAAGTAGTGGCTACCTGGTTAAACAGTTGCGTGTTTTCGGCTTGGGTCATTCCCTCCCACCTGATGTCCATAAAATTAGAACCACGATGCGAAAGGCTTACCGACGATTGGAACATGCTGGTAACCGCACCCGATTTGAGCAGTTCGGCACGCAGCAATTCGTATTTGGTTTTCAGTTCGCCATCTTGGGGCATCTCTACCAAAGCATTGATATTAAAGCCAACAGGCCTGTTTTTCACATATTGGATCTGACGATAAATAACCAAAGTAGAAATGATGAGGATGATAGCGAAACAGAATTGTCCAACCACCAACACCTGCCTTAAACTGATCTGCAAGAAGCTATTTTTGCCAATTTTGCGCTTTAAAGTCTGTATCGGATTAAAAGCCGACAGGTAAAATGCCGGATAGCTGCCAGCAATCAGTCCGGTAGCAAATACAATAGCCAAAATGCCTATCCAGCTGCCTCCGTTAAAATAGCCCATGTTCAATTTGATATTGAGCAAATGGTTAAAGGTTGGCAAAAAGAGTTCGAGCAGGGCAATGGCCACAATAACGGCCACAAAAGCCAGCACCATCGATTCGGTGAGGAACTGGGTAATGAGCGACCAGCGATTGGCGCCAATGGTTTTTTTAATGCCCACTTCTTTGGCCCTTTTCTCCGATTTGGCGGTAGCCATATTCATAAAATTGATACAGGCAATCAGTAAAATGCCAAATCCCAATCCCGTAAACAGCCAAATCTGCTCGATGTTGCCACCAATACTCTTGCCGTTTTCAAACTTCCCGTACAGGTGCAATTTGCTCAAAGGAAACAAACATTGGCTCTGAAAATCGACATCGGTGTTTCTTTTGATTACTTCTTTTATCTTTTTGTTGACCAAATCCAAATTGGCATTAGGCTTTAGCATCACCAGGGTAACATAGCTGTAATTTTCCCAGTTCAGCTCTTTGGCACCAGGATCGATGCTGCCCAATAATGACCAAGGCATGAGGTAATCGAATTTATTAGAGCTGTTATCCGGCTGATCTTTGATTACGGCGGTTACGTTCAGGTCGATTTTATCCTGAAAACGAACTGTTTTGTTCAACACATCGGTAGTACCAAACAGGATGTTGGCCGTAGTTTCGGTCAGCACCACAGAGTTAGGATTGTTTAAAGCCGTATTGGGATTACCGTTAATGAACTCGAAATCATACATATGGAAAAAATCGGGTTCGGCAAACTTAGAATTGCGCTTAAACGAATTGGTACCATTGGCAATCAGGCTCTTGCGACCATAATCTAACCTGGTCATGTATTTTACCTCGGGCACATCCTGCTTAATGGCAGGGCCAAACGCAGTGGTAGAACCTTCGAAAGTACCAGAAATAGTACCGCCTTCTCCGGCAATATTGGTCATGGTAGTGTACACATCAGCGGCGTTTTTCGACTGCTTGTCAAAATTCCACTCGTAGGTTACATACAGCAGCAACATGAGGCAGGCAGCCAAACCAATGGCCAGGCCAACTACATTGATGAAAGAAGCAGTTTTGTTCTTCCATAAATTACGCAAAGCGATTTTAAGATTTAATCGAAACATATTGTGAGTTCATTGGTTCACTAGTTCATTGGCTCATTAGTCCATTAGCTTGTTAGGCCATCGACTAAGGACTATAGACCATGGTCCATAGACTTATTCGTACTTTAACGCATCTACTGGTTTGGCATTGGCGGTTTTATAGGCCTGCAAGCTTACGGTTACGATGGTGATGATTACCGAAATCAGCGTTGCCGCCACAAATGGCCAAATGGTAATCGTGGTACGGTAGGCAAACCCAGCCAGCCAATTGCTCGATAAAATGTAAGCTACCGGAATGGCAATGAGGTTGGCTATGATGATGAGCACCAAAAAGCTTTTGTTCAATAGTTGCAAAATATCCTTTGTTTCGGCGCCTAATACTTTTCTTACGCCAATCTCTTTTGTCCGTTCCTGAACGGTAAAAGAGGCCAGGGCAAATAGGCCCAAAATGGCAATTGACAGGGTAACGTAGGTAAAAATATTGAATAGCTTATCGAGCCTTACATATTGCTCGTAAACCTTGGCAAAGCTTTGGTCGAGCCAAGTGTATTGGAAAGGAAAAGGTTCTACCGATTCCCAAACGCCTTTCACTTCGGCTAAGGTTTGTTGTGCATTTTCACCCTTTATTTTTAAGATTACATTATCGGCGCTATTTGTATTTCGGCCCTCCACCACAAAGGCAGTTGGTTCGGCACGGGTTTCCATTCCTTTTTGCACATGGTCTTTGACCACACCGACTAAGGTTCTGTCTTCAATCCATTGGTGACCAACCTCTTTTTGCAACTGGTATTTTTTAACTGCCGATTCGTTAACCACAATGGCCGAGCTATCTGTAGCAAATTGGGTAGAAAACGTACGGCCCAATTGCGCAGGCATGCCCATCACTTCAAAGTAGTCGAAATCTACAGTAACCATGCTGAGGTTCTGGATGCTCTTGCCCTTATACTCGCGACCAATAACCTGCATGGCCTTTACGCCTGGATAATAATTTACCCGGCTTACCGCGGCAACGCCATCTATTTTGGCAAGTCGCTGCTTAATCTGCGCAAAATTTTTCCTGCTTTCCCATTTGCGGATCTTAAACACCACCACGTGGTCTTTGTTGAAGCCTACATCTTGGTTTTTGATGTAATTAACCTGTTGCCTGATGATAATGAGTGCCACCATAAATACGGTAGCCACTACAAACTGCACCATAATCAACGATTTGCGCATCCATAAACTGCCCATGCTCCTCGACAAATTGCCTTTCAGCACCTTTACAGGCTCATAATTAGACAAGAAAAATGCGGCATAACCTCCAGACAACAAAATAACCAGCAACATGACCGAACTTAACTGCAGGGTCAGCTGCATCGGATTGTTGTAGCCGAATAAAGAGAGGTTCAAATCCATTAAATTGTTGAGCACAGGCGTAAACACCTCTACCAATGCAAAAGAAAGCAACAGGGCCAAAATGCACTGAATGGCCGTATCGGTTAAGAAATAAGTAATCAAATTGTTTCTTCTGGCTCCTAAAACCTTGCGTACGCCGGTTTCTTTAGCGCGTTTTACCGATTGGGCAATAGACAGGTTGGTAAAGTTGATGCAGGCTATAACCAGCAACAAACCCGAAAACAACAGTAAAAGCGTTACGGTTTTGGCATTGCCCCGTTTCGCCGGATCTTGCGCGCTGGTTGCCTTGAGGTAGATATCCTTAACTGGCGTAATGTAGATGTGTGCCTTTTTTAGCCAGTCTTGTTGCTTCATAATCGGCAACCTGTTAAAGGCTTTGTTGATTTTTTCCTCAAAAAGTTTTCCGTCGATGCCCTTTTTCAGGAACAAATAGGTATAAAAGTTTCCATTGCCCCAGCCATCGCCTGCCGAAGATTTTTTGATAAAACCATCAAAATCCATGTGCTCTGCCGTATTGGGCTCCTGATATACGCCACTTACCGTATAACGTTTATTGTTGTTGATGGTAAGGGTTTGCCCAACGGGATTGGCCTTGCCAAAAAACTGTTCGCTGGTTTTGCTGCTCAATACAATCTGATCGGCGGCCATCAGCGATTTTGGTGCATCGCCATAAATAAACTTATAAGGGAACAGCTTAAACCAGGTACTGTCGACCCCCATAATGTGGTCTACATAGGCCTCATTTTTGTCTTTGGCCACCAAGCGCTGCCCAATGTCCCATACATAAAAACGGGCATAGTCTTGGATCTCGGGCAAGGCCTCTTTCAATGCCGGAGCCAATTCGGCCGGGCTCGATGAATATTCCTCCTCGCCAGGTGCCCATCTGATCGAAATGCGGTAAATATTATCGGCATTGGGGTTCCAGCTATCATAGCTTTTCTCATGGTTGGCAAAAAGCAAAATCATGATAAAGCCGGTTAGGCCAACAGAAAGCCCAAAAATATTAAGCAATGTATATCCCTTATGCTTCCACAGATTGCGTAATGCGATTTTTAGGTTTAATCGAAACATCTTATTAGTTGATTAGGTTCATTTGTGTGTGGTATTGGCTGATTGGTTCACTGGTTCATTAGTTCATTGGTTTATTGGCCATCAGCGAGGCACAATAAACCTAAACTGCAACCCTGAAGGGCCGATTAAATCAGCTCTTCAGTTCTGCCTTTGTTAACTTTCTCCGAAATCACGTGACCATCTTTCAGGTTGATGATACGGTTAGAGAAACTGGCATCGTGACTAGAGTGGGTAACCATCACAATGGTGGTGCCCGATTCGTTCAGCTCGCAAAGCAATTCCATCACCTCGTTACCGTGTGTACTATCCAAGTTACCGGTAGGCTCATCGGCCAGTACCAATTTAGGTTTGGTTACCAAGGCGCGGGCTACCGCTACACGTTGCTGCTGACCACCCGAAAGCTGTTGCGGAAAGTGTCCGCTACGGTTTACGATGTTCATACGACCGATAATTTCGTTCACCATTTTTTTGCGCTCGCCGGCAGGTACTTTGTTGTAGATCAAAGGCAATTCGATGTTTTCGAATACGGTCAGCTCATCAATAAGGTTAAAGTTCTGGAACACGAAGCCCATGTTTCTCTTTCTGAAATTTGAACGTTCCCTATCGTTTAAAGTCAACAATTCGGTATCGATAAACTTGTAGCTGCCACTTTCAGGCTTGTCTAAAAGGCCCATTACGTTAAGCAAAGTTGATTTGCCACAGCCGGAAGGGCCCATAATGGAAACAAATTCGCCTTCGGCCACATGCAGGTTGATTCCGTTGAGGGCAGTGGTTTCGATTTCTTCGGTTTTGTAAACTTTTTCTAGATTTTCGATCTTAATCATAGCAGTTATCCTATTTTAGTTTTTTTAATATTTGATGTTATTTGGCAGTAGTTGGTGTTCGTTCTGTTTGATGATTGGCATTGATCCAATCGATGGCATATTGATGGGCCTCGTCTAAACGGTCGGTCTTTTTCACCTTTCCATCAACAACTTTTTCTTCCTGAAAATAATGATCGGCATTGGGATAAACCTTGTAGGTGAGGTTTTTCTTGCCTTTTCTCAAAAATTCCAGTTTCGCATAATCCATATCCAAAATGGTTTGGTTGTTATCCCGGCCCCCGGCTACATACAAAATGGGAATATGGAGTTTAAGCATGTTTTCCAAGGGCGTTGTTTGCGTAAAGCTGCTCCATTTCAAATAACTTTCGCCGTACCAATTTTCGGTAACCGAAGTAGGATTTTCATAAATCTTGGCATATTCGCGATACAAAGAATCAACGATCTCCTGACCCTCTTCGGCAGAAATCTTACCGCTATAGGCTTGCAACCTGGCGCCAATCATAAAATCGTACAGCTGGTTCAGCGCATTGCCAACAAAGCAAACCACATGGGTAACCTTTTTATTGAGCACTGCTACTTTAGGCGCAACCTGCGAGCCCTCGGAGTAGCCCATTACAATGATCTTGTTCTTGTCTACATCGCCTTTTTTTACCAAAAAATCGATAGCAGCCGAAGCGGTTTCTGCCCGCCAATCTAAACTGTACAATTCCTTGTAGCTTGCATTTTCGGGATAAAAAGCCCTTCCCGAGTGGCTGTACTGCAAAGAATCGGAAAACGGTGTGCCCGGTTTGCTGATGATGACCACATAATAGTCTTTGGCATAACGGCCAATATTCATGGCAATGGAGGTAGAATAACGGCCAGATTTGGTTTTGTACTCGATCGGATAATTGCCAGAACCATCCAAATAAATCAGCAAAGGCTTTGGTCCTTTGGCTACGGGCTTGGTTACATAAATATCGAACGATTTTGTTTTCTTGGTCGATAATTGATAATGCTCAAAAAACGACTTCGGAAAAATCTGTCCAACAGCCATGAAGCCATGCAACAAAAGGAATAAAAATATGTAGCCCGCTTTCTTCATCGGTTTTTCTACTGGTTTATGTTTTTTAAGGTTGGTGCTCCGATCAACGCACCTGATACAGAGCTAACCCAACCTAAATTTCTATTTGAACCTACTTGCTAATTTCAATGATATCGTATTGGTTAAATTGGTCGTACGATGATGTAATTACCTCTTCGCCTTTTTGCAGGCCTTCCAACACTTCATAGTACAAGTAGTTTTTACGGCCAATTTTTACGTTTCTTTTGGTGGCCTTGCCATTGTTCACTACAAATACCCAGCTGCCACCGGTGCTTTGGAAAAACTGTCCCTGCGATAGCAATAGCGATTTGCTGTTGTCAGACAAGGTCAATTTCACCTGCATAGACAAACCCCTTCTCAGCTCGTCGGGCGATTTGCCTTCAAAGGCCAACTCCACCTGGAACTGACTGGCCGTAACCTCTGGGATTACTTTTTTAACGGTCAGTTTATAGGTCTTTCCGTTAAACTCGCATTGCGCGGTTTGTCCTTCCTTCACACGGTTGATGTAATACTCATCAACGCCAGCCTGCAGCTTATAGCCTTGCAATACATCGATTTTTCCGATCATTTCGTTCGCGCCATACGATTTACCGATCACCGGATCGTACGACGACAGTTTACCCGAAACCGGCGCCTTGATGGTCATGTTTTCGATGTTCTTGCGGATCATTTCCAAACTCTCGTTCATTTGGGCCATCGACTGGTCAATTTGCGCCAACTGCATCTTACGGCTTTGGTTTTCCTGCAAAATGGCTTGTTTTACAATTTTGCGTTTGCCTTGGTAGTATTCGTAATCCTGGCTCGATTTATTGAATTCTTGGAGCGTAATTACTTTTTTCGCAAACAAAGAGCTGTCTAATTTATATTGTCTGGTTGCGGTTCTCAGGTTGTTTTCTACATCGAGCAGGTCTTGGTTCAGTACCCTTTGGTTTTGTTCCAAATCCAACCTCGATTTGCGCAACTGGTTAATTTGTTCGGTAGCCGCGGTTTGGCTCGACGTATAGCCCAGCATGGCATTGGCATTGGCAATGCGCAACAAAGGTGTGCCTTTAACCACCGACGCACCATTTTCGGTAAAAATTTCTGCAACGGTACCTCCTTCAGACGAACTCACGATTACCGAAGTTAACGGCACTACGCTGGCATTCAACAATACCACGTCTTCAAAATCGCCATACTGAACTTTGCTGATGGTTACCTTATCGGGATCGGCCTTGTAAACCTTATTGAGCGATAAGCTATAGCCATAGGCCACTAAGCCTACGAAAATGATTGTACCTGCTATGATTAAAATCGTTTTCTTACTAAATCTTTTTTTCTGTATTACTTTGTCCATTTGGAATATCGTGTTAATGCTCGGTTAATTGCCAAGTTTGTGCCAAGCGGAAAATAATTTTTAAATAACTGATTTACAGTTAATTATTTTTTATTCCCCAAAAAACATGTCCGATAACGGACAGTAGCTGTACAGCATCGAACAGTTTCGGTTATTTTTGCTTTGTCTTATTTAAAGTCCAAGCCTAGTTTTGGCAGCAAACCACCGTTTAATACAGCAAGAAAATGGAATTCCCGATCATCAAAACCGACAGACTTTTGCTTCGCCAATTTACCGGCACAGACCTTAAGGATGTATATCGTGGACTTTCAGACCCTATCATTACCAAATACTATGGCATTAGCTATCAAAGTTTGGAAGCAACCAAAGAACAACTGAAATTCTTTGCCGACCTCGAAAAAAACGGAACGGGAATCTGGTGGGCTATTTGTTCCTTGCACGACGGAACTTTTTATGGAGGTGCAGGGTTCAACAATCTAAGCAAAGCCCATCGAAAGGCAGAAATCGGATTTTGGTTGCTACAGGATGCCTGGCACAAGGGAATGATACAAGAGGTTGTTCCCCTGATCTTCACCTATGGTTTCAGCAACCTCAACCTACACCGGATAGAGGCATTTGTAGAATCAGAAAATACGGCCTGCAAAAATACCATGCGCCAACTAAACTTTATACACGAAGGAACCATGAGAGACTGCGAAATAAAAAACGGAGAGTTGATCAGCCTCGATATTTATTCAAAATTGAAAACCGATATTTAAGCTTATGACCAATGCAAACATACTGGTGATAGATGACGACGACGACATCTTGCTGAGTGCCAAGCTATTTCTAAAGCAGCATTTTAACCAGGTGCTTACCTGCAAATCGCCAAGAGAGATCAACGTATTGCTGAGCAAAAACGAGGTAGACATCATCCTGCTCGACATGAACTACCAAAAAGGCGCGAGCGACGGCAGAGAGGGCCTCTACTGGTTGGAACATATCCTTTCTATAGATAAGGACTATGTGGTGATTTTGATGACCGCCTTTGGCAATGTGGAATTGGCGGTACAAGCCATTAAAAAGGGGGCTACCGACTTTATCCTGAAACCTTGGGAAAACGAGAAGCTTTTTGCCACGCTTTCGGCCGCTTCGCGCTTGGGACAATCGAACAAAAAAGTAAAGAAGCTCGAAAAAATACACACTTCTTTGCAAAGCGACATGGCGCGCAAGTTCGAACACATTATAGGCAACAACGAAAATGTACAGCAACTGCAAAAAACCTTGACCAAAGTAGCACCCACCGATGCCAATGTGCTCATTTTAGGTGAAAACGGTACCGGAAAGCAGGTATTTGCCTACGAATTGCATAAAAATTCGCTCAGGCGAAAACAGCTCTTTATGCACGTAGATTTAGGTTCACTTAACGAAAACCTGTTCGAAAGCGAACTGTTCGGTTATGCCAAAGGTGCTTTTACCGATGCCAAGGAGGATAAACCTGGCCGTTTTGAAATGGCTGATGGGGGCACTATTTTTCTGGACGAGATAGGCAATCTTTCCCTGCCCCTACAGGCTAAACTGCTCAGCGTTTTGCAAAACCGTACTGTAATCAGGCTGGGCGAAAGCAGGGAGCGAAAAATTGATGTGCGTTTGATCAGTGCAACCAATATGCCCCTGGATGAAATGGTACACAAAGGAACTTTTAGGCAAGATTTGCTGTTCCGCATCAATACCGTAGAGCTCTTGTTGCCTTCGTTGCGCCAACGCGGCAACGATATTGTGCTATTGGCCCAACATTTTTTGCAAGTATTTAGCGGCAAATACCACAAGGCCTTAAAAAGCTTAACCCCAAAGGCAGAAAGCACCTTGCTCAATTACAGCTGGCCAGGCAATGTACGCGAACTGCAGCATGTAATGGAACGTGCCGTTATTATGGCCGATGGATTTGAAATCAGCGAACACGACCTGCAGCTTTCGCCACAAAAATTTGGCAACCAGCCAGTGCTACAAAACGACATGGCCTTAGACGAAATGGAAAAAATGATGGTCAACAAAGCTATCGAAAAACACAAAGGCAATATTTCGAGGGCTGCCGCAGAACTGGGCCTTACCCGCGCTGCCTTATACCGAAGAATTGAAAAATTTGGATTGTAGAAAAAATAAAGTCTATGGTCTATAGTCTATGGACTATGGTCTATTAACCATAAACAAAACGCTAAACGCCATACCCAATACTATGTTTTACCAAAGATTTACCTTCCGTTTAATTAGCAGACTGGTGCTCATCAATGTATTGGCCCTACTCTTGGTATATCTGGTACGCAATACGCAATTATGGTTTACCATTACGGGCATCAGCCTGGTTTTGCTGGGCAGCATTATTTCGCTTTATTTTTACATCAATCAAATCAGGGAAGACATTCAGCGCTTTATCCTGGCCGTAAAAACGAGAGACCATACCCTTAATTTCAGAAACAAGGTTACCATGGGCAGTTTTCCGGAGCTGTACGAATCGTTCAACGAAATCATCCAGATCCATAAAGACATTCAGCTGGAACAGGATGCCATATTCCAGCTCATCAAAACCATTTTAGAACAGGTACCCGTTGGAGTAATTGTGGTGAAGAAAGAGAAAAATGCCTACGACAAATCGGAAATTTCGTTTTTCAATTTGGCGGCCAGCAACCTGCTTAATGTGCCGGCCTACAGTTATTGGCATCGTTTTCAGGAGCATTTGCCCATTTTTGCCCACGAAATCGATAAAATCAGTACGGGTGGCAAACGCTTTCTCGAGCTCAAGATACAAGACAAATTCATCCAGCTTTCCATCGAAGTGATACCGCTCAACCTATATGGCGCCGACCATATCATCATTTCCTTCCAAAACATCAAGGACGAAATCGAGCAAAAGGAAACCGAAGCCTGGAACCGTCTAATCGGCGTTATTTCGCACGAAATCCTAAATTCCATTACGCCAATCAGTTCTTTGTCTGATACCGTAAACCAAATGATCAGCAACAAGACCAGCTTAGATACCGAAGACCTCGAAGACCTTAAGCCGGCCCTGCAAACTATTAAAAGGCGTTCGGAAGGCCTATTAGATTTCGTAAAAGACTACAGGCTTATTGCCGAGCTTCCTACCCCAAATGCCGAAATGCACAGTGTAGGCGAAATTTTGCAGCACGTTAAAGTACTGATGCAGCCGATGGTCAGCGCCAAGCACATCAAGCTTCAAGTGTTACAAACCGCCTCGAAAATCTCCATCCAAGTCGATTTCAAATTGATAGAACAAGCGCTCATCAACCTCATTACCAATAGCATGTACGCTTTGGAAAATACCGAAAAACCAGTAATCGAGGTTACCTACCGATTGGCCCACAATAAGGTTTATATTGATGTAACCGACAATGGCAAAGGAATTGAACCCGATAATATCGACAAGATTTTTGTGCCTTTTTATACCACTCGGAAAAATGGTTCGGGCATTGGCCTCACCATTACACGCAACATCATGAAAATGCACCGAGGGGGCTTAGAAGCAGATTCGATACCAAACGAAAAAACGACCTTCTCGTTGGTTTTTAATTATTCATAATACCCTTGTGGTTTTTGTAAATCACTTGCGAAGTTTCCCAAATTTCGCAAGTGTAAAATGCTAACTATTCAGGTATTTGCTCTTTTTAAACGGAATGCCCTTACGCATTAAAATGGCATGGTAAAAGCTCGGCACATCGTGCGCCCAATTGCGCAAAATCAAGATAATCAGGATTACATCTAGTTGCGAAGCTAATCCCAGAATTACGCAGGTCTTAAAGATCCAGCCATTATGGGCAAAACCCAGCAATGCAGTAAACGTGGCCAACAAGGTCAATCCCCACATTTTAGAGAGGAAAGCGTGTGTACAGGTTTCTTTGCCAAACTTCAGAAAGCTGACCAAATAACAAAGTCCTTCCATGGTCAAGACCAATATCACTCCAATCTTGTTTTCTTCAATCAAGTCGGGATAAATCAGGTAGCAGCTCCAGGCAATGCCCAACCAAAATACCAAATCCACCTGACTGTCTATCCTGCGCATTTTTGTGGTAGAAAGTTGCTGTTTCCGGGCAATTATCCCGTCAAAAATATCGGAAAAAAGCCCAACATACATCAGCCCCAGAATAACCAGAGCACTTTGTTCCTTAAAAAGATAGGCCAAAATTACCACCGTTGGTGCCAAAAGCAACCTCAGTAAAATCAATGCGTAGGGAACATTCATCAATGTGCAATTAGTTTTCAGGTTTAAGCTACAAAAAAGCCCCCTTAATTTGAAGGGGGCTTTGTCAATTTATCAATATAATGTGTTTAAATTACGGTTCCGTTGGCAATAGTCGAGCCTTTTTTAACCACTACAATTCCGTCTTTCACCACATACAGGCCATAATCGCCCTCGGCAAGATGACTGCCGCCATTAATGCGCACATCGTTGCCAATCCTGCAGTTTTTATCTACAATGGCGTTATTGATGTAGCAACGGTCGCCAATGCCTAGCAAAGGTTTTCCTATGGCTGTAGCTTCCTGTATTTCTTCTAGGGTTTGGTAATGATCGCTGCCCATAATGTAAGAATTGGCAATGGTAGTGCCTTTTCCAATCCTCGACCTGATACCCAAAACCGCCCGTTCTACCCTACTGGCCTGGATAATGCAGCCCTCGGCCACAATGGTTTTTTCAAGCGTGGTACCGGATACCTTTGAGGGAGGCAACATCCTTGCCCTGGTAAAAATAGTATGGGCACTATCGAACATGTTAAACTGAGGCAGTTCGTCGGTAAGGCCCAAATTGGCTTCAAAGAAAGAAGAAATGTTACCGATATCGGTCCAATAGCCTTCGTACTGGTAGCTTAGCACGTGGTTGCTCACCAAAGAACGCGGGATAATCTCCTTACCAAAATCCTTTTCTTCCGGATTTTCGTTCAGCATTTTGATCAGCAAATCGCGATTGAAGATATAAATACCCATCGAAGCGAGGTAATTCCTGCCTGCGCTCTTCATTTCGTCGCTGGTTTCCGAAGTCCAATCAGGCAACAAATCGGCCTTGGGCTTTTCGATAAACGAAGTGATGAAACTGTCTTCATCGGTTTTCAAAATCCCAAATTCGGTAGCCTCTTTGGCATGTACCGGAATGGTAGCGATAGAAATTTCGGCACCTTTATCGATATGCGCCTTTAGCATTTCCCTAAAATCCATTTGGTACAACTGATCGCCCGAAAGGATCAGGATATAATCGAATTCATGGTTTACAATGTGGTGCATGCACTGCCTCACCGCATCGGCGGTTCCCTGAAACCAAGTGGGGTTATCAGGCGTTTGCTCAGCGGCCAAAATATCCACAAAAGCCTTCGAAAAATGGCTAAAGTGATAGGTATTCTTAATGTGCTTGTTTAAGGAAGCGGAATTGAACTGGGTCAGTACGAACATCCGGTGGATGCCTGAGTTCATACAGTTGGAAATTGGAATATCGACCAGGCGGTATTTACCACCTATCGGTACTGCCGGTTTAGAGCGGGTTTGCGTTAACGGAGACAATCTCGATCCCTGGCCCCCGCCAAGGATAACACCCAATACTTTGTCTGTCATAGCTGTTGATGTTTACATTTGGTACAAGTCTATATATTGTTGTGCCGCAAGGTCCCACGAGTGGTCCAGCGACATGATATATTTGCGGATATCCTTTACTTTCTTCTGGTCTAAAAACAGTTCGTAAGCCCTTCCAATGGCATGACCCACATCCCAAACGCTGGTTTGGTCGTGGCAAATGCCGAAGCCTCCATCGCCAATATCTGTAACCGTATCTTTTAGGCCACCTATGCGCCTTACAATGGGAATGGTGCCATAGCGTAGCGCATACATCTGGTTCAATCCGCAAGGCTCAACCCGCGAAGGCATCAACAGGAAATCAGCTCCTGCATAAATTTGGTGAGACAATACTTCGTTATAGCCAATATAAGCATTATAACTGCCTTTAAAATGATGTTTCAGTTCATTTAACCTATCTTCTACGTGAGGATCGCCAGAACCGAGCACCAAAATATTGATTTCGCGATTGCTCTGTTGCAATGCGTTGTAAAAAATATCGGGCAACAAATCGGCTCCCTTTTCGCCCACCAGGCGTCCAATGAAAGTATACAGCGGTTTCTCTTTATCTAGATTAAAAACAGTGCATAAGGCTTCTTTGTTTGCTTTTTTACCACTATCTACCGTACGTACCGAAAATGTCTTGCTCAGCATCGGGTCTTTGGCCGGATCCCATACCTCGTTATCGATGCCGTTTAAGATGCCCGCCGATTTGCCACGCTCTTGGGCCAAAAGACTTTCTAAACCATTGGCTTGATAGCTGATTTCTTCCAAATAGCTCGGCGATACCGTTGTTACGCGCCAGGCGCATTTAATGGCCGCTGCCAAAGGATTGATGCAGTTGCCCCAATCGAGCTTGCTCGAATTGCGTAGTTCGTAGGCCGGAAGATAATAAAGCTTATCCCAGCCAAACTGGCCCTGGTATTGGGCATTGTGGATGGTAAGTACCGTAGGAATATGGCTCAAATGGCGATACTGGTAGCAGTTGCCCACCATAAACGGAATCAGGCCGGTATGATGGTCGTGGCAATGGATAACATCAGGACGATGTTCCCACTGTGCAATCCAGTCTAATGCCGCAATCTGGAAAGCCAAAAAGCGCTCGGTGTCATCATCATAGCCATATACCTTTTCGCGGTCTAACAAACCGCTAATGTGCACCAAAAACAGATCGAAGCCCAGTTTATTGGCCTTTTCCCTAAAAATACGGGCCTGATAGTTATTCGACCCTAGGCGTACCCAGCCATCGTAAACTACTTCAAATTCGTTCTGCTGCAGAAACTTATTGTGATAAGCTGGCATTACCACTTTTGCCACGTGACCAAGCTTGTTCTGATACTTTGGCAAAGCGCCTACCACATCGCCCAGGCCGCCAACTTTTGCAACTGGATAACATTCGGCACTGAAGTGTATAATTTCCATAAACGTAGCATTGAAAAATCTTAGTCAAAATAGGCAATAGATTGAGTATTGCAAACATTTAGGAAAAATAATTTTTGACGGTCGGCGATATATTATTTCCAAGGAAAATTTATTTCAAAAAAAGAAAAGGCTGAGTTTTACCTCAGCCCTAACAACCAAACAAAAAATAAATATGAATTTACCTAAGCTCTTTAATAGCCTTCTTCTACAAGCGTGGCATAAAAATCCTTTATGACATTGAATTGTGGATGTAAGGAAACCACCTGTCCAAAAATAAGAAGTGCCGGCGAGCTGATTTGCTTTTCTTCGATCAGTTCTTCAATGGTATCAACAATGCCCACTACTACGTTTTCTTGAGTCGAAGAACCATTTTCGATAACGGCTACAGGCAATTCTGTTTTGCCCTCGGCTTTAAAGATGGCTGCAATTTCCTTAATTTTTTCGATGCCCATCAATACCACAATGGTGGCATTCGATTTGGCCGCTACGTACAAATCGGGAGAGATAGCTCCTTTGGCATTGGTACCGGTTACCACCCAAAAGCTTTCGCTCAGCGTGCTGTATACCATCGGTATTTTTTGCAGGCCGGGTACGCCCAAGGCACTCGAAACGCCCGGCACGATCTCTGTAGGAATGCTGTACGATTCGGCTACATCGATTTCTTCATAACCACGGGCAAACACAAAAGGATCACCGCTTTTCAGGCGTACCACATGTCCGTAGTTTAAAGCATAATCGATCATCAGCTTGTTAACCAAATCTTGAGAAAATGATTCGTCGTCAGAACGTTTGCCTACATATACTTTGATGGCATTTGCAGGCGCATAGTTTAGCAAGGCTTCGTTTACCAAGGCATCGTACAAAACCACATCGGCGGTTTTTAACGCTTTTACGCCTTTTAAGGTCAACAAATCAGGGTCGCCGGGACCCGCACCTACTAGGGTGATTTTAGGCTCGATTGTGGTTCTTTCTGTCTGACTGAGTATCATTTCTCTTTTGGTTTGGTTAATCAACAGGACAAATATATATATAATATCTATAGAATTAGTAGTATTTATTTTTAAAAATTTTAACTAGTTGATTTAAAGAATGATAAATTCACAGCTTTATCAATGATCTTTCCCAAAAGAGGTTATTATGTTATAGAAAATATGCTGAAGCTCTATTTAGATTTTCTGACGGTCGGAAGGAAACCACTAAGTATAGCTATAAATATAACGATGAGATATTTTAGAAAATATTGAGCCTCTAACTATTGTTCTAATTCAAAGGCTCAATAACATCGCCCTGATTGTCTTCTTCTAGAGCCTGTGGGTTCAATATTTCTAAATCACCTTTGAAAATTTGAGCAGGAATTGTAACCGTTCCAGTTGTTTTACCAAGATTTGAAGTTAGGGTCGAAATAAATGCACGTACATAGGGAAACATAATTGCTGGTGAATTTTGATTCATGAATATTTTACGATATTCATCACCAGCGTTTTCACCAATTATGAAGGTTCCAATTGCGGTTAGGTTTATATCAAATGATCCTTCAGCTTTTACAGAGACACCCATAACGATTTCAAATGAATTTTTTGAATGCTTGTGTAGAAATATTGATGGCTCTACATTAAGTACGATTTCTTCATCAGTCCACGGCTTTTCACAACTGTAGTTGAGGTTAACGAAATTTACACCTTTAAATTTGAGGTTTTCCTGATTAGTGGTAGCCATGGTTATGCGGCAATAGCAAAGTGACTATCCTTAGGTATATTTAGGTCAGTCTGTGAATTTGAAGGCGAATTTGATACCGAATTAGTATCTCTAATTGCTTCCATGTTACGTAAATATCCCTGCACTCCGATATAATCGGCTACTTTCTTTTTTTCTCTTTCCTTAAACCAGGCAAGAACAGACTCGGTCGTTTCACGTTCCAAAGCTTGGTCCAGAGATTTTTCGAGTTCTTTTAGATTGAGCATTTTTAATTAGTATTAACAATCACCGTCAAAGTGATGTGCAAAGTTAGCAATTATTTCTTTGGTATATGCAACTAGTTGTATACGCTTTCTGTAATACAAACCAGTAACTTTTGATATTGTTTCGTTTGAAGGTAAATCCTGAAACATGATTCCTGTTACTTTATCACCCCATCCACCCCTTTCCAAAAAGTACTCATTTACGTCTGCAATCGTTGGTTTTCTACCGGCTTTTTTTGTCAATGCATCGACTGCTTTTTCAATCGATTTAAACCAAAAATCATAATGTTCCTCATCAAATACCGTATCTAAAACGTTTTCACATTCTATTTCTGCTGTATAGACAGAATATTTTTTGAAGTTTTTTTTGCCGTTGATTCCCCAAGAAACTGCATCATTTTCTTCATTCCAAAAATACATCCCATGGCCTAACCAAGCATCGTCTCTTGTACATGGAATTGGTTCGGTAAGATAAGGGGTTGAAAAACCCTGTGTATGAAACATCTTACGTTGTTTTGACATTCGAGAGCATTTTAAACATGTTAACAATTATAAACGAAATAAATACAATCTCCAAATAAAAACAAGAACAACGTCGCAATACCATCTTCCAAGATAAGCCCAATTGCTCAACAATAGGGCTGTATTTTTTCTATCCCTAGGTCTCCTGAAGGGATATATGCCTGTTATATTACCAAATTATTGGATGGTTTGTTCGAAATACACTTGCGAAGTTTTTAGAAACTCCGCAAGTGTTAGTCAGGTTTTAACCTTCGAACTTTACAACCTTAAAACCTTCCAACGCCTATCGCCTATTTGCAATCTTTCGGCTCGAAGATAAACTTGCCGGCTTCGAAATTAATGGGTTTGCCTTTTACAAAATACGATCGGCCCAAGGTAGTTTCGATCTGGCCAACGCCCATGATCAGCTTGCCATCTTTTTTAAGGAAAGCCAGCGGATTGGTATAAGTACCTACGCTATCGGTTCCTACTTTGAAGCTATAATCCACAAACAAGGTATCGCCTTTCAACTCTCCGGTAAAAAAGCCATCGTTTTTGGGCTTATCGGCATAGTTGATCAATAATGTTCCAGATACTTTGCCCGAAGCCAAGGTATTTAGTTTCAAATCGGCCGATTCGGTTTCGTACTTTGCCTGGTAGCAGCTTGAGTTGGTTACATCGTCCTTTGTTTTAGCAGTTTCTTTTTTTTCGCCGTTTTGGCCACAGCCAAATGTCAAGGCACTCAAAGCGACGGCCAGAAATAACAGGTTCTTTTTCATGTTTTTAGGTTTGAGGTGGTTTTTCTTTTTTGAATAGGATGAAGACTCCTATTCTTTTCCATAAGATAACCAATAAAATGCAGAAAAAGTTTGTTTGAAACGATTATGTGTATTGCGTAGTGCGTATTGCGTTAAAATTCTTCTACGCATACCAAATATGCAAAATCTTAAACTCCTCAATTTCTTAATGGTTAAAAATAAAATAGCCACAGATTGACAGATTTTTAGCGTTGTGCGTATTGAGTATTGCGTATTGCGACGGAATTCTTCTAAGGACTGAACCCGAGATACAAAAACTTAACAGCCTTAATTTCTTGATGGTTAAAAAACAGAAAAGCCACAGGTTGACAGATTTTTAGCGTTGTGCATATTGAGTAATGCGTATCGCGATGGAATTCTTCTAGGAGAAACGCTAGAGATGCCTAATCTTAACTACCTTAATGGCTTCAAAAAACAGAAATGGTCGAGACGAGCACATCCCGACCAGCGAAAAAAACTATTCAACCGCAGCGCGAAACATCAAAGCGCCAACGGTAAGGTTCGTTCTGCTATCAATTAAAATGGCCGAACCGTTGTGGCGGCTTTCACTATACAAATCGAAAGCCAAGGTCGCAGCCGTTTTAAGCACTACCCTACCAATATCGTTCAATGCAAAAGCAGCCGCGCTGTGTTTTTCTAAGGTATTGATGTCTACCTTGTAAATCAGTTCAGAAACCTTGCAACGGGTCAAGGTGCTGTTGTGTTGGATCAAATAAGTCAATTCGGTATCTAAAGGCCTGGTGTCCATCCAGCATAAATCGGCCTCTATCAGTTTCGATTCGTGGGGTACGGCCGAAGAATTAACAATCGTATCGCCTCTGCTCAGGTCTACATTGTCCTTCAAATGAATGGTTACCGACTGTCCGGCCTGGGCTTCCTGCAATTCGTTGTCGAAAAACTCAATCTTGCTTATGCTCGAGCGTGCTCCTGAAGGCAATACCGTAATCTTGTCGTTTACCTTAAAACTGCCACTCAATATCCGACCGGCATAACCACGGTAATCGTGCAGCTGATCTGTTTGTGGCCTGATTACCCATTGTACCGGCATGCGTGCAGGCCCCTGTTGCGGTTCTTCGGTGTTTACCTGCTCTAAAAGCTCAATCAGGCTTTTGCCATCGTACCAAGCCATTTGCCCAGACTGGTGCACAATATTATCGCCTTTTAGCGCACTTACCGGCAAGTAGGTAATCTGTTTAAGATTCAACTGTGCAGCCAAAGCTTTGTACTTTGTTACAATGGCATTAAATACGGTTTCGCTATAGCTTACCATATCCATTTTATTGATGGCAACTACCACTTCCTTAATGCCCAGCAACGACACCAAGTAGGTATGCCTAATGGTCTGTTCGACCACACCGTTGCGCGCATCAATCAAAATAATGGCCAAATCGGCTGTAGAAGCACCTGTAACCATGTTTCTGGTATATTGAATATGGCCCGGAGTATCGGCAATGATGAATTTCCGTTTTTCGGTTTGGAAATATTTATAGGCCACGTCGATGGTAATGCCCTGCTCCCGTTCGGCACGCAAGCCATCGGTTAAAATAGCCAGGTCGATGGTACCATCGTCGTTTTTGCGGTTGGCATTTTGCAAGGCCTCCATCTGATCGGCCAGAATTGAATTGGTATCGTAAAGCAAACGGCCAATGAGGGTGCTTTTGCCATCATCAACGCTACCTGCGGTAAAGAATTTGAGTATGTTCATGTTTTTCGTATTGCGATTGGCGTATTTGAGTATTGCGTACAGCGTATTGCGCTAATGCAAACAGCCCATCCAGTAATTAAATAGGTTAAAGACCAAAGCCATGGACTATGGACTTCAGACTAAAGACTTAAAAATATCCTCCTTTTTTACGGTCTTCCATAGCGACTTCCGATACTTTATCGTCCATGCGGGCTCCTCTTTCGCTGACCTTCGAATTGCTGATTTCGGCAATGATATCGTCGATATGGGTAGCCTCCGATTCAACCGCAGCCGTACAGGTCATATCGCCAACGGTACGGAAACGCACTTTTTTGCTAATGATAGTATCTTCTTCGTCGAGGTTCAAAAACGGCGTAGCGCCCATCAACTGTCCGTTTCTAACCACGCAATCGCGCTGGTGCGCAAAGTAGATACTTGGCAAAGCGATATTTTCTCGGCGAATATAATTCCACACATCCAGCTCGGTCCAGTTACTAATGGGAAAAACCCTCACATTTTCGCCCTTGTGGATTTTCCCGTTGTAGATGTTCCACAATTCTGGGCGTTGCCTTTTCGGATCCCATTGGCCAAACTCATCTCTCACCGAAAAAATACGCTCTTTGGCGCGGGCTTTCTCTTCATCGCGACGGGCACCACCAATACAGGCATCAAATCCGTAAGCCTGAATAGTGTCGAGCAAGGTAACGGTTTGCAAGGCGTTCCTGCTGGCATTTTTACCGGTCTGCTCTACCACTTTTCCTTCGTCTATCGATTGTTGTACGGAGCCTACAATGAGCTTTTCGCCAATGCGGGCTACCATTTCGTCGCGATACTGGATGGTTTCTATAAAATTATGACCGGTATCTATGTGTACCAACGGAAAGGGAAACTTGCCTGGCCTAAAAGCCTTCTCGGCCAAACGCACCAATGTAATCGAGTCTTTTCCGCCCGAAAACAGCAAGGCTGGCTTTTCGAACTGGCCTGCCACTTCGCGCAAAATGTGAATGGCCTCGGCCTCCAACTCGTCTAAATAATCTAAATTATACCTACTCATGTTCTTGTTTGTATTGTTTTTATATTGGTAGATTGTATTGTTCAATTCCTACATTGTTTAATTGCTACATTGTTCAATTGTTGCATTGCTCAATTGCTATATTGTTAACTGAAAACTGGTAACTGGCAACCAAAAATCAGCTCACATGCAGGCCACATTCCTTTTTCGATTGGTCTTCCCACCACCAGCGACCGGCTCTAAAGTCTTCGCCCTCTTTTACGGCTCGCGTACAAGGCATACAGCCGATGCTCGGAAAGCCCTTGTCGTGTAGGGTGTTGTACACAATGTGATGCTGTTTGATGTAGGCCTTCACTTCTTCGAGCGACCAATCGAATATAGGATGGAATTTAACCAGCTGATTGCCTTCATCCCATTCCAGGTTATCCATATGCTCGCGGTTTGGACTTTGTTCGGCGCGGATGCCGGTAATCCAGATTTCGTTTCCGGCCAATGCCCTTTTCAAAGGCTCTATTTTGCGGATGTAGCAACATTCCTTTCTATTCTCAACCGATTCGTAGAAACTGTTGGGGCCTTTGGCGTTCACCATTTCCTGCAACAATTCGTTTTGTGGATAATAAGCCTCGATTGGCTTTCGGTAGATTTCTAAAGTCCTGTTCCATACATAATAAGTTTCCGGAAACAGTCTGCCTGTTTCGAGCGTAAAGACCCTGATGGGGAGGTTATTTTCGAAAATGAGGTGCGTAACCACTTGGTCTTCCCAGCCAAAACTGGTCGAAAACACGATTTTACCCGGGAACAAATCGGCCAACAGGGCCAATTGCGCTACCAAATCTAAACCGATTAATTGTTTTTTGATTGCTGCTATATCCATTTTCACTAAATCAATTTTAAAATAAACGATATCACGCTACGCAGACTTACGGCCATCACGATGATGCCCACGGCTACCATAATGGTTTTGGCCGAAATGCGATTGGAAACCTTGGCAGCTATAGGCGATGCCAAAGCACTGCCGATGATCAATCCTACAACAGCTTCCCAATATTTGCCACCCAGCATGGTAAAAAAAGTAAGCGAGCTGAGCGTGGCGATAAAAAAACGGCTGATTTTTACCGTGCCCAAAGAGAACAAGGGATGCCTGCCACCGGCAATGAGGCTCGACAGCACGATAGAACCCCAGCCTCCGCCAAACGCGGCATCGATAAAGCCTCCAAAAAAGCCAAGGGCACCTATTTTTTTGATCTTTTGCTCGGCTTTTTTTCTTTTGATATTGAAAGCTTTCATCAAGATAATGCCTCCTAATATCAGGGTATAAACGGCTACAATGGGCTTGGTATATTTGCTGTAATGCTCTAGCGACGATAATAGGTAGGCACCCAAAACGGCACCGATAATGGCTGGAATAATCAAAATCTTGAACAGTTTCCAGTTTACATTGCCCATGCGATAGTGCATCCAGCCGGCGATGCCGTTGCTCAGCACTTCCGAAATATGGATAGCCATGCTGGCCGATGCCGGTGGCAAGCCCATGGTTAGCGAAAACGAAGCCGAGGTTACGCCATACGACATGCCAATGGCACCATCAATCATGGCAAACACAAAACCTGCACCCAAAAACCAGTAAAACAAGGGGTCGATGTTGATCAGGAAATGCTGAAATGCAGGTTCGGTATTCCATAACGTTAACCCGGCCGTACCGATCAGCAAAATACTGGCCAGCCAAATCATCCATTTGATGTTGGCTTCCCAAAAGCTCTTGCGGGGCTTCACCAAAATCTCGGTCACTTTGTTGAGCTTTTTTACCTTTTTGGCAAAATCGCCATCCAAGCTCTGGCGCAAAGTGTTCATGTTGATGAGCGTTTCTTCGAGCTCGTTAGGTAAACTCTCGTTAAGGATTTGCTTTAAGCGCTTGGCAATGGTGGGCGATTTGCCGTTGGTAGAAATAGCTATTTTCAAATCGCCTTTTTGGGCAATGGATCCCAGGTAAAAATCGCAAAGTGCTGGCTGGTCGGCCACGTTGATGAGCAAACCTTTTTGATGGGCTACTGTCCTTAGTTGCTCATTGAGCTCGCTATTGTTGGTCGCTGCAAAAACAATATCCACTTCCTCCAAATCTGCAGGTTCAAAAGACTTTTGCTTAATGGTTAAATAAGGATGCTTTTGCTGCAAGGCCAGTACGGCTGGCAAAACCTGTTCGGCCACCACGGTTACCCTTGCCTGCCGACTATTGCCAATAATGGCATTTAGTTTTTCCAAGCCCACATGGCCAGCTCCGATCAATAGCGTACGCAACTGGTTCAGTTTTACAAAAACCGGAAACAGCTGGTTGCCTTTTTCTTCAACAGCAATATGGCCTTCCTGAAGGCTAGGCAATGTTTGCATAAGACTGGATCAATGTTTTAAATGCCGGATGCAGGGAAACCACTTCGCCGAAAACCAATAAGGCCGGAGCCTCTATTTTTTCTTTTTTAACGGTATCTACAATCGTATTGACTTTGCCTACTACAAATTTTTCGTCGTCGGCCGAACCGTTTTGAATAACGGCAACAGGCAGTTGGTCTTTGCCAGCTTCCTCAAAAACAGCCACAATCTGCGCCAATTTCTTCAAACCCATTAAAATCACGACCGTGGCGTTCGAGTGGGCAGCCTGGTAGATATCGGCCGAAATGGCGCCTGAAGTGGTGGTACCGGTAATCACCCAAAAACTTTCGCTCAGCCCGCGATGGGTGACCGGAATTTGCTGCAACCCAGGCACGCCTATGGAGCTCGAAATACCCGGAATAACGGTTACCGGAATATTGTACGAATCGGCAAAATCTAATTCTTCGTAGCCCCTGCCAAACACAAACGGATCGCCCCCTTTGAGGCGCACCACGTGGCCAAAATTAAGAGCGTAATCTACCATCAGCTTATTAATGGCATCTTGCTCGTACGAATGTTCGCCAGAGCGTTTGCCTACATAAACCTTGATGGCCGTTTCGGGTGCGTAGGCCAGCAAAGCTTCGTTGATGAGCGCATCGTAAAGCACCACATCGGCCGTTTGCAGGGCTTTTACGCCTTTCAGGGTCAGCAAATCCGGATCGCCCGGACCCGCGCCCAAAAGGGTTATTTTGGGTTCTCTATCTAATTTCAAATTGCTCATGCGGTAACCTCCCTCTTGGCTTTAATTTGTGTTAAAAATTGTTGTGCGGAAGCCAAATAGCTTTCCGCAAAAACCTGACTAGGCTCATTTTTGTTAATTTGCAGGGCGATTTCCTGAAAACTAGGCTCGAAAACAAATTCTCCAGTCGCTACATATTGTGCATCAAACTCTTTGATTACCCCAATTTGCGTACTGCTGTTGATGCCTTTATCGAGCAACAAAGACTTGGCCGCACTGACCAATACGCTGTAAGTATGGTAAATCGAATCGGCATGAGCGCCATGAGCCAAGGCTTGTGTGGCCCAACCCAGTTTTTCTTCAGCTTCGAGCAACAAAGTAGCCACCAAATCGATCACCACTCCCGCACATTCGCCTACGCCAATAGCGGTTTCAAAAGTTTCTTCATGACCCCAATCCACAAAATCAGTAGCCTGCAACTCGTTTAAATCGGCCAATGGTTTCAAAAGCTGATAAAAATAATCCTTACCTTTTCTATCGTAATAAGCATGAAAAGTTTCTTCATAGCCATCAGCCTTAAAATCGTTTAGCAGGGCATGCAACACCAAATCGGCCCTTTTTGAAGGCACTTTGATTACACGTTCGGCTACACGACCTACGCCATTGCCTACCGTGCCGCCACCCAGCATCACCTGTACGGCTGGCACCACCTTACCCGCTGCTTTAAGCGAACTGCCGTGGAAACCAATTTCGGCCAAACCATGCTGACCGCAAGAGTTCATGCAACCGCTAATCTTGATTTTGATGTTCTTTTCGTAAATAAACTCCGGAAAATCGTGCTGAATGGTATGTTCCAATACCTTAGCCAAGGTCATGCTGTTCGAAATGCCCAAGTTACAGGTATCCGTCCCCGGACAAGTGGTGATATCGGCCAAACTATCGAAGCCCAATTCGGCTAAGTCCAGTTCATACAAACCGGCATAAAGCGCTGGCAAAGCTTCTTTGCGTACAAATTTGAGCAGTAGACCCTGGTTTTGGGTCACACGGATTTCATCGGCAACATAAGGCTTCACCGCCGCCACAAAGGCTCTTGCCTGATCGGTTTTGATATCACCGATCTGTACTTTTACATATACGGCATAAAATCCTTTTTGTTTTTGTTCAACCACATTGGTATCCAGCCATTGTTGGTAGCGTAGCTGATTTTGAATTTCAACGTTCGGATAATCGATAGCAAGGGGCGCTTCCGGTTGTTCAACCGAATTGCGGTCAACCTTAAAGCTTTTTACTTTATTGGCCAATCGCTCCTCTTCTACCAAACGCAGCACCTCTTCCAAACCCAATTTCTGCACCAGGTATTTTAAGCGGGCCTTGTTTCTGTTGGTCCGTTCGCCATAACGGTCGAAAACGCGCAATACCGATTCGCTAAAAGGAATAAGCTGGTCTTCGGGCAAAAATTCGTGTACGGCACTGGCCAGAAAAGGCTGTGCCCCCAGGCCACCAGCAAACATCACTTTAAAGCCCCTTTCTCCGGCTTCGTTTATTTTGGGGATAAAACCCAAATCGTGGATATAGCTGTAGGCCGTATCTTTATCGCTTGAGGAGAAGGAAATCTTGATCTTGCGGCCCATCTCCTGACAGATGGGGTTGCGCAGGAAATAGCTGAACACGGCATGGGCATAAGGCGAAACATCAAAAGGCTCGTCGAGATCGATGCCCGCATTGGGCGATGAGGTTACGTTTCTTACCGTATTGCCACAGGCCTCGCGCAAGGTAATGTCGTCCTGCTCTAGCTTAGCCCATAACTCGGGAGTGCGGTCTAGGCTCACATAGTGAATCTGTATATCCTGACGGGTGGTTAAATGCAGGTTGCCACTGGCATATTCGTCGGCAATATCGGCGATGCGCAGGAGCTGCCTGAAACTCAGTTTCCCGAAAGGCAATTTAATGCGGATCATCTGTACGCCGGGCTGGCGCTGTCCGTAAATGCCACGGGCCAAACGCAGGCTCCTAAAACGCTCTTCGTGTATCTTGCCCGCCCTAAAATCATAGATCTTTTTTTCTAAATCGATGATATCCTGCTCAACGATAGGATTTTCTAATTCTGTTCTGAAACTCTGCATTCGGTGTTTTTATAGGTAGTTTTTTACTCATGATCAGCTTTTTGCGGGCTAAACAACCGCCCGAACAAATCGCTTAATTCTAGCAAATATATAAAGTATATAGATTTAGTAGTAATTTATTTTTATTTTATTTCTTTTTGAGCTTAGTACCAACACGAAAATCAAGGGGAGTTCAATAGCGCAACAAGCCGTCCACGGCTTCGTCTATTTGTCGGAAACCATCAACACCAATACGTAAAAAACTGATTAAAGATCGAGCAAAGGTGTTTTCTCTTTTTCGATGATCTGGGCAATACTGGTTTCGCTCAATACTTTCAGCGTAGCATCGCGTACATCGATAAATACCTTACGGATGCCACAGGTAACCTCATCGTGGCACTCGTCGCACTTGTGATAAAACTTAAGGCTGGCACAGGGAACCATGGCAATAGGGCCATCGGTAATACGCAAAATATCAACCAAATAGATGTCAGCTGGATTTTTGTTGAGGCTATAGCCACCGCCAGCACCTTTTTTGCTGTACAGGTAGCCTGCATTGCGCAGGTCTAGCAAGATCTGCTCTAAAAATTTTTTCGGAATATGCTCCTCTTCCGCAATACGTGCAATTTGCATCGGCGGCTCATTGATGTTTTTTCCTAAAACCACCAATGCTTTTATGGCATACTTTGTTTTTTTAGACAGCATATGAACAAAGCTAATAAAATTTTAGAAATGCAAGGGCTATTGCGCCTTCTTGCCTATACTTTTTCTACCTTTTCGTACTGCAGCACATAATTGCGGTACAGCTGACTGAGGTAAAAGGTTCTTTCGAGCAAAATAAGGATGAGCACCGGAATAAAAATCAGCGCAAAGCAATCGAGCTTCCAGAAAACATAAGCCACCACCATCATCAGCCTGATGCATTCGAGGTAATAAATCCACTTGCGCTGTTCGAGCAGGGCACCACAGTTGACCAGGGTAATCAATACAAAACCTAAGACAAACAACTTATCGTCGAGCCCCAAAAAGGCAAAACAGGCTGTGATGAAAGTAAGCAGCAATACCGAAAGCGCCAGCTGAAAATTAAGGTACTGCTTAAATTTAAAACGGTATTGTTCGCTGACCTTGTGTTGCAAAAAACGTCTTTCCAGAACAGGCCTGATATCCTGATCGAGCGTAGCCGGATGACCAAACCATACTTTAAGCTTATTGCCCAAGCCCCCTACCCTTCGGGCCGCCTCGTCCAGTTCTAAATAATAATGAAAATGCTGCCACAAAAAGCTGTAGCTCTTAATTGGGTGTGTTAAGCCATATTTGGGTGCTTCTTCTTCCCGCTGGAAAGTGCCGAACAACTTATCCCAAAACACAAATACATCACCGTAGTTTTTATCGAGGTATTGCTCGTCGCTGGCATGGTGTACACCATGCAGGGAAGGCGTGATGAAAACATATTCGAGCCAAGGCAATTTACCGATCAGCTGGGTATGCGTAAAGAACGAGTAAGCCCCGTGAACAGTCAAAATAACCATCACCAATGCCGGATGGAAGCCCAAAAAAGGCAAAATGCACCAAAATACATTCCTGATCAAGGCCTGAAAGGTGGTAATCCTGGCCGATACGCTCAGGTTAAACTCTTCGCTTTGGTGGTGTACGATATGCGCCGCCCATAGAAAATTAACCTCATGCCCCAAACGATGATACCAGTACCAAATCAAATCAGTAACCAAAATGAGCAAGACCCACACCCACCAGGTATTTGGGATAGGAAACAACGCGTAATTTTTATAGATATACTGAAACAACTCGTAGAAACTACCAGCAATAAACAAATTGAGCAAACGCTCGGCAATGCCAATACTGACGTTAGACACCGAACTCTCGTACCTGAACAAGTGCTTTTTCTTTAGCCTGACGGCCAACTGATATTCGAGATACAGAAAAAGGAAAAAGGCTGGAATGGCAAAAGCCAGGTAGTTAATCGACATAATTACTGGCTAAAAAGTTGCTCAGGTGCAGGTTAAAAAGTTCTGGTTGTTCCATCATGGGCGCATGGCCACAATTGTCGAGGTAATGCAGCGTAGCTTGAGGCAACAGTTGCTTAAATTGCTCGGCAACCGCCGGAGGCGTAACCACATCCTGTAAGCCCCAAAGCAGCAAAGTAGGCACTTTAATGTTGGGCAATTGGTTTTTAAGGTTTTGTTTTTGCGCATCCCTGGCCAAACCGATAATGGATAAAGCTTTTGGTTTTTGTTGAACGATTTCGAAAATGTGGTTAACCAAGGCCTCGTCAACCACTTCTTTCCGGTCAAAAACATCTTCCACCTTCCCTTTGATATAGCCGTAATCCTTCACTCTCGGAAAAGTGCCTCCAAATGTATTCTCATACAAACCGGAACTGCCCGTAAGCACCAGTTTAGCTACCTTTTTGGGATGTTTAAGCGTGTAGAGCAAGGCGATGTGCCCACCCAATGAATTGCCAATAAGTACTGGCTGATCAATTTGGTTTTGGGCAATGTAGTTTTCCAGAAACTGCACCAAGCGATCGAGCTTGTTGCCCCAAAATCCGTTAAACAAAGGCAATTCGGGCGCAAAAACCCGATGCCTATACTCAAAGCGTTCTTTAACGTGCTTCCAATTGCTCAACTGCCCCAACAGGCCGTGAAGCAAAACAATAGGCCGGCCCTTTGCCAAACCGTTTTGGACGTTTATTGCCGAAGGTGAAGTGCATGATAACTGCATAGGAAAGTTCTTTGGATCAAAACTTTTCAAAAATAACAATATTTCAAATAATTACTACTAAATCTATAGATTAAATATAATAAAATACAAAAACAGACAACAACAAAACATAAAGTACTTAATTATAGACAGTTAAGACATCAACAATATATCTATAATTAAATAAAATAATCAAAGATTAACATATTTAATCTTTGATTAATTATAGGCATCAACCCGTCATTGGCATTTCATTTGAAAACTATAGGTTAACCTTAGCATTCTATTTATGAAAACCATTTACCTACTATTTATCCCATTCTTTCTTTTAATTTCGTTCACTGTCAAGGCTCAAAGTGGCTGTATTGTTACCTACGATACCTACATTGCCGATTACAAGGTGTACACCAAATCGTTAGGCACCTTTACCAGTTGCAATGGTTTTAACAACGTGGAACGTTTCGACCCTAACGTGTATACTTCTTTTAGTCCACAGTGTACGGTATCTCCAAATCCTTTAAGCCTTATTACCAGTCCTGGCTATCGAAACTGTATTGTAGGCAGTGGCTGTGGTGTAAAGGGGAATTATGTCATCGACAATTGCCCATTAGATGATTATACCTGGGCAACGCTGTTGTTGGTAGGCGGCACTGGCTTTTCGTTGTTGAGGAGGCGCAATAACCTCCCGTTTTCGGCTTAGATGATAAATGGCAGTGGGCCATAAATGCTACGTTCATTTTTTTAGGCTCATTTAAAGCCTGTTAGTTTTCTTCTCCAAAAATTAATCTTTAATTAAAAAACAAACTTTAATATTTGGGCAATTCAACCGCGATAACTAATTAACTTTTTGCCTATACCAGAACCTGCCGATCATCCTCATGCTTTTTACTTTCCGTTCCAAGAAAAAAATTAAGCAGCTCTCTCTCCTATTCATCCTCCTCCTTTTTAACCTGCCCAGCTATGCGCAAAAGGGCTGTATTATTGTATACAGCACCACGAGTTTTGGCAATAGGGTCTATACCAAAAGCCTAGGTACTTTTACAGAATGTAACGGCTATAGCAACGTTGAGCAATTTGACCCGAACGTATACACCGACTTTAGTGCAACTTGCACCGTAACCCCCAATCCCCTGGGTTTGGTGATTAGTTCCAACTACAGAAATTGCATTGTAAGTTCCAGTTGCGGCGTTAAGGAAACTTTTGTGGTAGACAATTGCCCGATAGATAGCTACATTATTGTTTTATTGTTGCTGATAACTGGTGTTGCTTGTTATTTTATTCGCAAAAACAGGCCAGCTGTTCTTAGCTAAAGAAAAACAACTGTATCAAAAAATAATTACTGAAATCTATTCGGGTTAAAAGCATGGAGCGGTACCGCTGTTTCTCGGCCAGTAGCCAGTTCGGCCACTAATTTTCCGGTAGCTGGCGCCAGGCTCAGTCCCATCATGCCATGTCCGCCTGCAATAATCAGGTTTTTGAGGTGTTGGCTGTAGCCGATATAAGGCAAGCCATCGGGCGAGCAGGGCCTAAATCCATACCAAATTTTATCGATTTGTGGCATAACCACTTGATGGTCTTTATAATACTGCGGAATAGCATCTACAATGCCCTGCACTCTTTTTTGATTGATCTGTTTATTGATCGGTGCAATTTCCATGGTTCCGCCAAAGCGTACCTGCCCATTCATGGGGGTAACAGCCACTCTGGCCTCCAGCAACAAAGCAGGATGATGAATCTTCTTTTGTTGAGGATCGACCATAAAGGAATAGCCTTTGCCTGGCATCAGCGGGATATTGAGTTTGGCCATTTTAGCCAGTTCGGGCAACCAAGCCCCGCCTGTCATCACGGTTAAATCGGAAACAAAATGCCCCTTTTCAGTTTTTATGGCCTTGATTTCTCCCTTATCCAGTTCGAAACCTGTCACCTTGCAGTGGGTAATCAACTTAACATCATTGCGTTGCAAATAAGTAATCAGCTGCTGCACCAAAGCATTGGGGTATAAATGGCCGTCGCAACGGTAATGCACCGCTCCCAAAACGTTTAGCTCGGTATCTGGCTCCAAGTCCTGTACTTGTTGGGCGTTGAGTACGGCTACATCAAGTCCTAATTTTTGCGCCTCGCTGGCCAAGTGGATTTCTTCCTGGCCAGTTGCCTGTGTTTTATAGAGCATGAGTATGCCTTTTTTCTCGAGCCCGAAATCCAGCCCTGGTTCTTTTTCCAGGTCGTCGTACAATTGCTTGCTCAACAAATGCAAATCGCGAAGTGGGACGGCCGAATTGGCTACATGTTGCGCATTGGCATGTTTCCAGAATTTTATCCCCCACGAAAACAATGCCGGATTAAGCGAAGGCTTAACGTAAAATGGGCTTTTACTGTCGAACATCCACTTAATCCCCTGACTGATCATACCGGGCGCCGCCAAAGGCACAAAATGGCTGGGCACAATCATTCCTGCATTACCCGAAGAGCAGTTATCCAACAGGTTTCCCTGATCAATGAGCGCAGGCTGATAACCTTGCTTCAACAAATAATAAGCCGAGCAAAGGCCAATAATGCCACCGCCGATAATGGTTACTGAAGGTTTAGCCGGATGAGGATTCATGATGGATGTAAAAGGGGCTTCTATTGTTGTTATTGTTAAATTGACCTATTGTTAAATTGTTGTTGATTGTTAACTGAAAACTGAGAACCGGCAACTGAAAACTACCAACTGGAAATCAAATCACCTGAAAGCCATGTGCATAAGGATCGTCATCGTCTATAAAAATGGTATTGTAGCCCGTTACTTTGGCCCAGCCCTCTATACCGGGCACGATAGCGGGTTTGCCAGCAATGGTGGTTTCTTCTTCAATGGTGCCTACAAACTGCGAACCGATGATGCTTTCGTGAACAAAGCGATCTCCTTTTTTCAGTTTTCCCTTGGCAAACCATTGTGCCATGCGCGCTGACGTGCCTGTACCGCAAGGTGAGCGGTCAATGGCTTTATCGCCATAAAAAACCGCATTTCTGGCCGTAGCTTCCGACGAAATGGTTGCACCAGTCCATAAAAAATGGCTCAAACCATTGATATTGGCATCTTCTGGATGCACAAAACTGTAGCGTTCGTTCATCTGTTTACGACAGGCCCTGCTCCAGCTGATCAACTGATCGGCCGTATGGTTTTCAATGCCTTTAAAATTTTCCTGCGGATCAACAATGGCATAGAAATTTCCGCCATAAGCCACATCAACGCTTAGTTTACCCAAATCCGGGCAATCAATTTCCAGCGCTTCGGCAGCCAGGTAAGACTTGATGTTAATGAGCTTAACCGATTTAACCTTGCCGGCTTCCTGCACATATTCTACCAGCACCAAGCCTGCAGGAGTTTCGAGCCTTAATTTGCCAGGCACTTTGGGTATCACCAAGCCTTCTTCAATGGCAATGGTTACCGTGCCGATGGTACCGTGGCCACACATGGGCAAACAGCCACTGGTTTCGATGTAAAGTACACCAATATCATTTGCAGGATCGATTGGCGGATATAAAATACTGCCGCTCATCATGTCGTGTCCACGAGGTTCGAACATCAGCCCTCTTCTGATCCAATCGTATTCCCTTAAAAAGTGTAAGCGACGTTCCATCATGCTGTTGCCCAACAAAATCGGACCTCCGCCAGCCACTACCCTCACCGGATTGCCACAGGTATGTGCATCTATGCAACTGAATGTTTTTTTCATCGACTGTTATTTTTAGGAAATGGCATCACGGGTAAGCTCGTTGTTAATGGTTCTCCATATTTGCAAAGGATTACCGTTTTTAAGCTCGTCTGGCAAAAATTCATCGCCCCAGTTCTGAAAGCAAACCGGACGTGCAAAACGCTTAATTCCATCGGCGCCTACCGACGTAAACCGACTATCGGTACTGGCCGGAAATGGTCCGCCATGCTGCATAGGCAAACTTACCTCTACACCCGTTGGCACATTGTTGAGGATAAAGCGCCCACAGATTTCCTGTACGTAAGTTAGCAACTCGCGATGCTGCCTCATGTCTTTCGGCGTAGCCATTAAAGTTGCCGTTAGCTGGCCTTCCAGTTTTTGGGCAATTTCGAGCATTTCGGCTTCGTTTTGGCATTGGATAATGAGCGAATAAGGTCCAAATACCTCTTCGTGCAATACCGGATTATTTAAAAAAGTGCGTGCGGTAGTCGTCGCAATACTGATGAGGCCCTCACCTTCGCCCATGTTTTGTTCGGTTTGGGTAAGCAGCTGCACTCCTTTTTGAGCCAAGGCCTTTTCTAGTTTTTCGCCGAAATTTTTGGCAATACCTGCATGCAACATCTTGCTTGGCATAACACTTTTGATTTCTTTGCGCAGGTGCTGTACAAAACGGTCTAATCCTTCGCCATCAATGGCAATAAGTAAACCGGGGTTGGTACAGAACTGGCCCATACCCAAAGTAATAGAGCCGGCACATTGCTTGGCCAGCGCCTCAGCTTCTGTCTGTAGTTTTTCGGGCAATAAAAAAATAGGGTTCACGCTGCCCATTTCGGCAAAGACCGGAATTGGATTTTTACGCTGATTGGCCCAGTCGAACAAGGCTTTGCCTCCGCTAAAAGAGCCCGTAAAACCAATGGCCTTTACAGCTGGATGTTTGGCCAGGTATTCGCCGGTTTCGAAACCCGCACCGTATACGTGGTGAAAAATTCCATCAGGCATTTGGCATTGCTCAGCCGCCTTGTGAATGGCATCGGCCACCAAGGTAGAAGTTTTGGCATGCGCCGGATGGGCCTTTACCACCACCGGACAACCGGCCGCAAAAGCGCAGGCCGTATCTCCACCTGCGGTAGAATAGGCGAAAGGAAAATTACTGGCTCCAAAAACCACTACTGTACCCAAGGGCACAAGCATTTTTCTCAAGTCGGGTTTGGGTGGCGTTCGTTCTGGCAAAGCCGTATCGATACTTGCTTCCAACCAATTGCCTTGTTCGGCCGCATCGGCATAGCTGTTGAGCTGAAAAATAGTCCGGGCCCTTTCGTTCATCAAACGGGCAGCCGGCAAATTGGTTTCTGCGTGGGCAGTTTCAATGAGCTCATCGCCCAACAATTCGATTTCCTTGGCAATGGCACGCATAAAATCGGCGCGTTGCCGCAACGAATAGGTTTTGTACTGGTGATAAGCTCTTACCGAACTGGCCAACAGCTCATCAAGCATGGCTATACTGGTATCTTGATACATGATTTTCTTGTTTTACTTTAAACGAAGTTAAAGAACTGCTACTGCTAAATCCAAATAGGCCGGCAATTTTGGACGGACAGCAAGGCCTTCGTCAATAACCTGTTGCACATAAGCACGTTCCTGGCCTTTTAAAACCAAACGTGGCGCTCTTACATATTCCGATCCGATGCCGGTAGCCTGCGCTGCCAATTTGATATACTGAACCAATTTGGCATGGATATCCAATTCTAACAAAGGCAAAAACCAACGGTAGATTTCCAAAGCTTCGGCGTGGCGGTTGTTTTTAACCAAGCGATAAATAGCAACGGTTTCGGCAGGAAAGGCATCAACCAGTCCAGCTACCCAGCCGTGTGCGCCCAAAGCCAAGCATTCGAAGGCCAAAGGATCTACGCCACATAAAATCTTAAAACGGTCGCCAAAGCGGTTGATCATTCGCGTTACGTTCGAAACATCCCTGGTGCTTTCTTTCACGGCCTGTATGTTGGCAAAGGGCTCCAATTCTTCAAACATCTCGACAGAAACCTTGATGCCGTAATCAACCGGGTTGTTGTAAATCATGATAGACAGCGAAGTGGCACTCGCCACACTTTTAAAATAGGTAAGCGTTTCTTCGTCGTCGGCTTTATAGCGCAATGGTGGCAATAGCATCAGACCATCGGCACCGATTTGTTCTGCCTGTTGGGCCATCGCAATGGCATCTTTGGTTATCTGCTCTGCAATATTGAGGATCACCGGAACCCTGCCATTGATGCTTTTTACGCAATATGCCAATAATTCCAGCTTTTCGGCACTGCTCAGGGTACTGGCTTCGCCCAAGGAACCACAAATAATAATGCCATCAACCCCAGCCGCCAACTGGGCATCGAGGTTTTTCTGGAACAAAGGGTAGTCTATTTCGTCGTTTTCCTTAAATGGAGTTAATAGTGCAGGATAAACACCTTGCCATGCTACGTTTTTCATCTGTTTAATTTTTTAATGCAATGAAAGCTTTTTAATCATTCCTTAATGGCTTGATCAATTATCGCGGCTTTCATTTTCCAATCGGTTTAAATTCGGTTTTAGCAAATTGCCGTTGCCAACAATCAACTAAGCCAAAAGTAAAAAGACGAGGCTATAAATTTTGACCGGTTTTGATGAAGAATTGACAGATTTTAACCCAATAAACAAATTAAAGATTAAAATATGGGTAATTTTATTTCAAATCTGCAATAAACGCTTAAAATAGGCTTTGGGTGCCTGACCTTTTACCGAGCGGAAAACACGGTTAAAATTGGTGATGTTGTTGAAGCCACAGGTATAGGCCACGCTCGCAATATTTTCGAATTGGCTGCTGGTTAGTTTCTTGCAGGCCTCGTTAATGCGCAGTTCGTTCAGGAAAGCAATGAAAGTTTGTCGGGTGTGCTTTTTAAAATACCGGCAAAAAGCCTGGGGCGTTAAGTGGGCTTCGGCCGCTACTTCTTCCAAGCTGATGTTGCGATGATAGTTCTGCATCAGGAAATTAAAAATATGGCCAATTCTCAGTCCCTCACTTTCTGAAAAGCCCGACAAAATAGAGGTTGACAGGGGCTCTAACTGATTGTTCAACTGCTGTAACGACTGAAACAAATTCAGAAAACTGACCATTACCTCTGTATTTCCGGCTTGCTGCACGGCCTCCATCTGGCTAACAATATGCGCTTGATGAGCCTGGGGCACCTTAAATCCATTTTGATGCTGCTGCATAAAAGTAGCCAGCCACTGCATTTCGGGGAGCGCCAGAACAGGCGCCAGTTTTCCCTGCGGATCGAAAAAAATCATAAGCGACTGGATTTTCAGTCCGCTGTTTTCTTCAAAGTAAACCGGATTACTTTTCAACAAATGGGGCTGGTTGGCCCCCAGCAGGTATACATCGCCTTTTTGAAACGCATACATATTGTTGGCCACGATTAGCGTCCCCTCTCCTTCTTTAATCCAAATCAGCTGGGCCTCGCGATGGCGGTGCAGGTAGGGATAAAAGTGAGGCATATCGTCTTCCTGCACAATCACTGTACGATCGTGGGCAACGGGAATGGTAAACTGGAGGACTTTCATTTTTGGAAAAAGCGAAATCAATATTAACCCAAAAATTTCAGAAACAAATAAAAACAAGTCAAAATTTGTAAGCAAATCGAAATATTTAGGCTCAACAGACACGAGAAACGTCGTTCGAATGCCATAAACTCTTTTTTAGCTTTCACTTTAAATTCTTTTTCGTTTAGATTTGCGCATGACGTATCCTGAAAAACTGAATGCCATCCGCGAGCAAATGAAAGCCGATGGCGTTGACGCTTATATTATTCCATCGGCAGATCCGCACATCAGCGAATATTTGCCCGACCACTATAAATGCATTGCTTTTACCACCGGTTTCAAAGGTTCGGTAAGTACGGTAGTGATTACGCAGGATTTTGCCGGTTTATGGGCAGATTCGAGGTATTTTGAACAAGCTGAAGAACAACTGCAAGGAAGCGGCTTTGAATTGGTAAAACTGAAGGTGCAACATGCGCCCGAATATATCCAATGGCTGGGCAACACTTTAAAACAAGACGCTACCATTGCTTTCGACGAAAAATTGGTTTCTATTTTACTTGGCGAACTGTTACAGCAGCAACTGGCCTACAAAGGCATCCGTTTCGAAAACAAGGATTACCTGAACCCGATTTGGACAAACAGGCCAGCCTTGCCAAAAGAGCCTGCATTTTTGATAGCCGATACCTATACCGGCCAATCGATAGCCGATAAACTGACTGCGGTTAGGGCAAGCCTGAAACAATACCATGCCGATAGCCACCTGATTTCGTCTTTGGATGATTTGGCTTGGTTGTTTAACCTGCGTGGTTCGGATGTAAGCTACAACCCAGTAGTTTTGGGTTTTGCGCTCATTACGCCTAGCCAAGCTACGTTGTACATACAACACGACAAACTAAACGCAGCCGACAAAGCTACCCTAAGTGCAAACGGCGTAGAAATATTAGGTTACGACACCATTGCCAAAGACCTGCAGTTTCTGACTGCCGAGAGCACCATTCTAATCGACCCGAAACGCAATTGCTTTGCACTGTATAAACTAATACCAACTTCGGTTAATCGCGTATTGGAAACCAACCCTTCAACTCACCTCAAAGCGGTTAAAAACGAAACAGAAGTAGAAAACACCCGTAAAGTGATGCGCAGAGATGGCGTGGCCATTACGCAGTTTTTAAAATGGGTAAAAGAAAATGTAGGCAAAATTGAAATGACAGAGCTTTCTGCTGCCGCACAGCTCAGCGCTTTCAGGGCTGCCCAGGAGGGATTTATCGGCGAAAGCTTCAATACCATTTCGGCTTACCGAGCACATGGCGCCTTGCCTCACTACGCTTCTACCGAAGCCAGTAACGCAGCCATTAAAGCCGAGGGCCTATTCTTGGTCGATTCGGGTGGTCAATACCGCTACGGAACCACCGATATTACCCGTGTGATGCCGATGGGCAACAACACCGAGGAAGAAAGCATCGATTATACTTTGGTGCTAAAAGCCATGATCGAGGGTTGCAAAACCCGTTTTCCGAAGGGAACCTGTGGCTATCAGATCGATGCCATTACCCGTAGGCCGATGTGGGATTATGCGCTGAACTATGGCCACGGCACCGGTCACGGTGTGGGCTACTTTTTAAATGTACACGAAGGTCCGCAGGTATTTAATCCAACGGCAACTGCCGTTCCGGTAGAGCTGGGCATGATTACTTCGATAGAACCAGGTATTTACCGTCCGGGCAAACATGGCATTCGCATCGAGAATTTGGTGTTGACTGTGAAAGACCAAACCAATGAATTTAACGAATTCTACGCGTTTGAGGCCCTCACTTTAGCCCCTATCGATACCACGATTGTGAAGAAAGAACTGTTGGAGCAAAGCCATATTGATTGGTTAAACAGCTATCACGAAAAGGTTTATACGGCTTTAAGTCCGTTATTGAACGAAAAAGAAAAGGAATTCTTGAAAGAGATGACGAAAGCGATATAAAGATTGCCATATTCATGAGAAAAAGCCTCGAACGATAATTGTTTCGAGGCTTTTTTATTTCTTCAATTTACAGTTTTCCCCACATCGGGGAATTCTTGCAGAGTAAACAATTCCCCATATTTCCACATCACGGTCAATTCTCTCCTTTTCTCAAAAACAGCCCAAAAAGAATATTTGATGCTTATTTGCGCACCAACATATATGTTTAAACATAGATAGAGCCCATCCCTGAAATTTCCATGACAAACCTGTATCAGCGCTTTTTCACGCTGGCCTACAAGTTGCCTAATGGGTGTTATAACACGTAACATCCAAAGTCATGAAATTTTTAAAATATATTCTAGCCGCTTCTCTACTTATCCTTTCTTTCAGCGCAATGGCCAATTACGGTTGCAACGTTGGTAACACCATTTATCCTAATGCCACTGGCGGCGTAAATGCTTCTGGTTACCCAACTTACTACGCAAGTGAGCCCATCAACATCAGATGGTGGGATGACGATCCAAACTGTGGCATCAGAGATAACAAAATTTCTCCGCGCACCAACAGCAACGATAAATGCCAGGTGAATGGCGTAAACTGGGGTACTGTTTATTATTTCAACCCTGCCGATAACAACTGTGCCCCAATGAACCTTCCTTTAGACGATTATACTTGGGTTATTTTAGTGGCCGTTGGCGGTCTTGGTGCCCTTTACATCAGCAAAAAAGGTTTATTCGCAGCTTAATTCCATCTTGAAGCAAACAGGCTTTTCAATTTTAGCTATCTTTAGGAAGCTAACCTATTTGAAATGGCCAAGTTCCAAAGACTTTCCCGAAGCGGTTCTCAAAATTTTGCCGTCAATAGCAAAAGAGCGTTTAACCCATTATTTAGCCTAAACGATTTCTTGCCTCAGGCTTTTGATTTTGCCTATGCCATGTGCTTTACCGATGGCCACCACAGAAACATCCGTTCGGGAGGCCAAATCCATCGGAGCCAAGGCGAGCTTTTCATCAACACCTTACAGGGAAAACTGGCCGAATTTGGGATATACAGAAAATTTAGCGAACATGGTATAACCTTGCCCCCGCCAGACTTGAACGTGATGGGCAAAGGCATTTGGGACAATGGCGATTTCGACTGCCTGGGGTATAAGCTCAGCATCAAATCGGCTGCACATTTTTCGAACCTGATGCTCTTGGAAACCAAAGATTGGGATGAAGAAGCCCATTACATTCCGGATGGTTCGAGCTACGATTTCTTCATTTTATGTCGCATTAAGCCCGATGGCAAGGCCTTGTTTGGTCACCATCCCTTACTGGCTCCTAACAAGCCTCCATACGAAGCCTTAAAAGCATTATTTCTTGCCGAAAATTGGGAGTTTGACATTGCCGGATGTATAGGAAAGGGCGAACTGAAAGAACTAATCAAGCGCGAATACATTTTGCCCCAAAAAGCACTACTGAATGGCAAGATCATCATGGATGCCCGTAATTATTATGCACAGAGTGGCGATATGCATACTTTTGAGCAATTGCTTCAAAGGCTAAACCCAGCTATACCGTAGCTTTCTTTTTGCCTTTTGTTTTGGCTTGAGCAACCGGAGGCTCCTGCAACAACGCATATTTAATGTTGGCCGCAATCCTGGCAATTACAGGTACAGTTACCGAATTGCCCGCCTGTTTGTAGAGTTGCGCTTCTGAAATGGCTGGCAGTTTAAAATCTTCCGGAAAGCCCTGAAACCTGAAACATTCTGCAGGGGTTAGTTTTCTGATGCCCGTTGCAGTTAAGACAATCGGCACATTATGGCCACCCATGCCCATGTTGGCCGTTAAGGTTGGACAAACATTTTGCTTGTTCTCCCGCACATAATGCCTGCGCCATTGGTAAACCGTTTCTTTCGACCTTACGTTTTGCGCCAATTCGTTATGGATCATTTTATCTGGTCCGTAGTAATATTTGTGCGCCACTTCATGGGGCGTAATCAGGTCGTTAATTTTAACGTTTAAAGGCAAAGGCTCCGGAAATTGGAAGTGTTTGCCGTAAATATCTTCGCCTTGTTCGTTATTTTTAAAGGCTACGATATAAATACGTTCCCTATTTTGGGGGATATTGCCAAAATCCTTGGAGTTGAGCACCTTGGTAAAAACGGTATAATTCAAGGTTCTTAAGGTTTCTATAATGACCTTAAAAGTATTCCCTTTATCGTGTGAGGTCAGGTTTTTTACGTTTTCGAGCAACAGCACCTTGGGTTGCAATTCCTCGGCATACTGGATAATCCTGAAAAAATGGTTGCCTCGTTGGTCTTCAAAACCTTTGCGATAGCCCGCAATAGAAAAAGGCTGGCAAGGAAAACCACCGGCTAACACATCGATGGGGTCCAAGGTTTTGGGATCGAGTTCAAATACATCGCCTTCGTGAAGCGTGTGTTTAAAATTTTCGCGATAGGTAATGCAGGCATATTTATCAAATTCGTTGGCCCAGGCCAATTCCATTCCTGCTTCTATAAATCCTTGACAAATGCCACCAACGCCTGCATAAAGGCTACCTACCTTAAATTTCTTGCTCATATTGTACGGGGAAACCAATCAGGTTGATTGGCAAAGGCCTAAATTAAAGTTTTAATTCCAATCTTTTTCAACATTTTGTCGCCAAGAAGCAATCTTCATTGATCGTTGCCGGGTACACGGCCTGTTTGCGCAGCTTCGATGTACAATTGAATCTGGTTTACGCAGGCCTTAAGGTTCTGTTTTACCTCATGCTCCCAAAAGCGCATTACATTATAGCCCATCAAGCCCAAGCTTTCGTTGGCAAATTTATCGCGTTGCATGTTCCGTTCTATTTTGGGGATCCAGAAACCCAGGTTACTTTTCGGTTTGCGTTTGGCCCATTCGTAGCCATGCCAAAAATCACCATCTACAAAAATGGCCAGGCGGTATTTGTCAATTACAATATCTGGTTTGCCCGGCAGGTCGTTTCTGTGCAGACGAAAACGGATGTTGGCTGCCCATAAAGCTTTTCTGAGCAACAATTCGGGCACGCTATGCTTCCCCCTGATTTTAGACATGGTTTTACTCCGTTGCTTGGTGGTGTAAAACCCTGCGCTTTCCTCAAACTTGGGAACCTTAATAATATCTTCTTCCGGTATTGGATAAGGCTTATGTTTCATGCCAGCTCATTTGCTTACAAAGTAAACGAAAGTAATTGGAATTTGTTTGTGCTGGAGCAGTTGACAATTATCAGTTGGCAATTTGCAGTTGGCAATGTGCAGTTATCGGTTGGCAGTTGAACAGTCAACCAATGAACTCATGATACGAATGAACCAATGAACTAACCTTTATCATAATTCAACAACCACCTGATGCCAAACTGATCGGTTACCGAACCGAATATGGCACCCCAAAAATTGGTTGCTAAAGGTTGTGTAGCCTGCCCCTGTTGCGCCAATTGATGGTAATAATGATGGAGTTCCTGTTCTGACTGGCAATTGAGCAACAGCGATACCGAATTGCCCGAATTTAAGCCCTCATTGGCTACCATATCAGTGGCCATGAGCACCAAATTGTCTTTGCGCAAAGTAGCCTGTACAATATAGGCCTTGATGTTGTCGGGCAAAGGCTCGCTTAAGGGCGCTTGGCCAATGGTTTGCAGTTCCAGTTCGCCACCCAAACAGCTTTGATAAAAGGTCATGGCCTGTCTGCAATTGCCATTAAAAGTTAGGTATGAATAAAGCTGCGCCATTGGTTAAACTTCTTGATGAGGATAAAAAACAATATTTACTGTGATTTACCCTACAAATTTAGCCAGTAGCCCATTGTGCCGAATAGGGTATAAAAGACAATTCGAGGGGTTGTTTGCGACAAAGCCTTCGCTTATATTTGTTTCGTCAAAATTAAATACGGCCCATGAAACACATCTCTATTCTTGTACCCGAAACCGCTGTGATCGAAGCCATTGCAGACCCCAGGTATCTATTTACCACGGTAAACGAATTTTTGGCCGCGGCAGGCAAGGCTCCCTTGTTCAACGTACAGCTGGTGGGCGTAAAAAAAGAGATGAGGCTGAACAACAACCTGTTTTCGGTACATACCGATATGCTTGTTGAGGACCTTGCCAAAACCGATCTGATTTTTATTCCCGCGCTGAGTGGCAACATGAACCGCGCAGTGGAGATGAACAAGGAACTGCAACCCTGGATTATAGAACAGTACCACAAAGGTGCCGAAGTGGTTTCGCTGTGTTTAGGGGCTTTTTTATTGGCTTCTACCGGATTGCTGGATGGCAAAAAGTGTTCTACGCATTGGCATTTGGCCGCAGACTTTAGAAACATGTTTCCAAATGTTGAGCTGGTTGATGGCAGCATCATTACCGAAGAGCGAGGCATTTACTCGAGTGGCGGTGCCAATTCTTATTGGAACTTGCTGCTTTACCTGGTAGAGAAATATACCGATCGCGATACGGCCATTTTGGCTTCCAAATATTTTGCCATCGATATTGACCGCGAAAACCAGTTGGCCTTTATGATGTTTCAGGGACAAAAGAAACACAACGACGAAGAAATTAAAAAAGCCCAGGATTTTATAGACGAGCACTATCAAGATAAGCTAACGGTTGATCAATTGGCCGATATGGTGGCGCTGGGCCGAAGGAGTTTTGAACGCCGCTTTAAAAAGGCTACCAACAACACGGTAATCGAATATATACAAAGGGTAAAAATAGAAGCCGCCAAACGAAGCTTCGAATCGAGCCGGAAAAACATTACCGAAGTGATGTTTGATGTAGGCTATACCGACACCAAGGCTTTTAGGGATGTTTTTAAGAAAATAACCGGCCTTACGCCGATCGACTACCGCAACAAATACCACAAAAAGGTGTTGGTTTCTTGAGAAGCTGAAAGACTAAAGACCAAAGCTTAAAGGCTAAAGGGGGATGGTAGAAGGTGGAAGACCAAAAAGACTAAAGACCAAAGCTAAAAGGTTAAAGGTAGAAGATCAAAGACCAAGGCTTAAAGGCGGGAGGTTTTTGACTATCGAATATGGGCCATTGACCAAGGCCTATAGACCATCAACAAAAGTGCTATAAACAAACAAAGCCCGACCTAGGTCGGGCTTTGTAGCTGTTTCTAATGAGTCTCATTTTAAATTATCCCCTGATAATTTGTCAATGATGATAAGAAGCAATGCCAGGAATGCAATTATGATAACTGCAACGGCAAGGATCTTCATCTTGTTAGCTTTCATCCTTAATAAACGCTCTTAGATCTGATTATAACAGCTGCTATTAACAAAACGCCCGAGCTCAACCAGGCGCTGCTAATATCTCTTATATCTTCAATATTTCAAAATTTTAAATTCAGTACGACGGTTCGCTTGGTGTTCTGCTTCTGTACACTTTACGCCGTTGCTGCATTTATTAAGCAATTGGGTTTCTCCGTAGCCCTTTGCCACCATTCTGTCTCTGGCTATGCCCCTACTTACTAAATAATTCACTACCGATCTTGCTCGGCGCTGCGATAGGTCTAAGTTGTAGATATCAACTCCACGGCTATCGGTATGTGATCCCAATTCAATCACCAGCGTTGGATTATCGCGCATGGTGCGTACCAATTCGTCGAGAATTTTGGCCGCATCAGCCCTGATGTTATCCTTGTCAAAATCGTAGTGGATATTTTGCAATGCGATAGCTTTACCTACCTCAAACAATGGTTCCAACTGCAATTTTACGGCAAAAGTTTGGGATTTGTCAATACCTTTAGTAGAAATTGTTGTAGAATCTGCATAAAACTTCTCTTTCTGTGCCAAAATCTGGTAATCCTTACCCGGTTCTATGTCGAACAAAAAGGTTCCGTGCTCGGTGCTGCTTTTGCGGGCCACCACTTGGCGACCCGCACTGAATAACGTAACTGCAGCAGCTGGGATGATCTCACCAGACTTTTTATTAACCACATCTCCTTTTAGGGCCAAAATTACTTTTGGTTGCTCTCCCCTGTGGCTAAAGCTATAAATATCGTCTCTGCCTACACCGCCTTTGCGGTTAGACGAAAGAAATCCAGTAGTTAAATTATCGCTGTTGCTGATGGTGAGGTAAGCAAAATCATCAGCAGGCGAATTTACTGGGTATTTGAGGTTTTCAGGCTTAGACCAGCTTTGTTTGCTGCCCTTGGTGCTGAATATATCGAGGCCACCCATTCCAGGCCAGCCGGTACTCGAAAAATAAAGGGTACCATCGTCGCCTATGGTCGGGAACATCTCGTCTTTTACCGTGTTGATGCCCGCGCCTGCGTTTTTAGGCTGTCCCCAGGTTTTATCTTCCTGCAACTCGCAGTACCAGATATCGGTACCGCCCAAGCCTCCAGGCATGTTTGATACGAAGTATAGGGTTTTCTCATCCGGACTAAGCGCTGCATGGCCCACCGAATATTTCTCTACGTTGTTGTAGGCAAAGGCTTGCTCAACCCATTTTCCGGCCAACTGTTTAAAGAAGTAAAGCTCGAGGTTATTGGTATTGTACTTGTTTTTGCCCACAGTGCTTACTTCTACCGTTTTGCCGGTTGTAGTTCTGGTTACATACAATACAGAGCCCAATTTATTGGTAATTACCGGACCAATATGGTATTCGCCTTTGTTATAGATTACCGAATCGATAGCGGCATTAGACAGGTCGTTGGCCTCGTTTCTGTTAGCGGTATAAATGCGCAAGTAAGGGCGACCTGTCCGGCCGTACAAATCTTTGAGCGATTTGCTGTTCGGCTCTCCGGTAAAGAACACTCCTTTTTGATAAGGAAATACCGAGAACTCTGAAAGTGGCGTATTCACGCCCGCCTGGTTTTTGATTTGGTGTGTTGTAGGTTTGGCCAACCATACCACTGCCGAATCGCAACCGGCGATATCTACGCTTACACGGGCATTGTCGCCGGTGGTGCTGGCATATTGCTGCAACACTTTTTTGGCTTCTGCATATTTAAGGTTCGATTTCAGGGCATCGCCATATAAAATCAGATTCTCTGGCTTGCTTTCTGGAACGGCCACCACGCGGGCGTACCAGTTTTCGGCCGCCTCGTAGTCCTTCATTTTTACATAGCAATCGGCCAAGCTCTCCAAATCTTCGAGCTTAGGCTTTTTCACGTCTACCAGCTTTTGGAAAAGCTGAACGGCCTGAAAATATTGATATTCGTTATATAACTTCTTGGCTCGATCGCGAAGGTTAAACTGTTCTTGTGCAAATACAGTGGTTAAACTGGCACCCCAGGCAATCAATGTGGCAATGATGATATATTTCTTCTTCATAATTCTATTTGTACGGAATAACCTTCTTTAAAAAAACCTCGGACTTAGCAAACGGTTAAGCGACCTGTTGAAGGTAATGCCCAAAGTCAGCTCGTGCGAACCAGACTGTACCGAGCTCAGTTTGTTCAGCATGTAATCATAAGAGTAACCCAACCTGAAACGGCTGCTTACATTGAACTGCACCACGCCCGAAACAGAGTTGACGTTGCTTAGCGAAATGTTTTGGCTGTAGGCTTTGTTCCACAAGTTTAAACCTGTACGGTACGAACCGCCTAGCCATACCCTATCGTTAAAAATGAACATGGCGCTTAAATCTAAACTGGTTGGCCCTTTAAAATCTTCCTTGATCAGGATGCTTGGCCTTAGCCTTACCTCGTCTGACAGGTTGTTGAGCATACCGGCAATGATGTACATGTGGCGCTTGCGCTTCAGGTTTTCTGTTGTTCCGGCATCCCATTTGAAAATGCTGTTCGATTTGTCGCCCGAGAGCAGGTCCATCACCGATGCTCCTACATAAAAATTCTCGTTGTAATAGTAAACTCCAAAACGCGCATCGGGAATATAGCTGTTGATTTGCCCGGTTGGCAAATTCGGATCGTTTACATCTACCGGGTTCAGCTTGGTGCCATCGAGCGAATAGTTGGTTACGCCCAGTGCCAAGCCGAAGCTCAGGCGTTGGGTATCTTCGGCATTGAGCCTTAAGCGATAGGCGAAATTGGCATAGGCCGAAGCCGATGACTGTGCGCCTAATTTATCGCCTGTAAGCTGCAAGCCAACCCCCATGCGTTTGGTAACGGGATCTACTACGCCATCAATCGAAACCTGCCCTGTATTTGGCGCACCATTGAGGCCCGTCCACTGTGTGCGGAGTGCCATTTGGCCAAACCAATCTTCCTTATAACCCGCATAGGCTGGATTTACGCTCAATGCATTGAACATGTATTGCGTAAACTGGATGTTTTGCTGTGCCCCTGCAGGTTTTAAACCTGCAAGGATTAAGCTTAAGCCAATGATTGTTGTTTTGATATAATGCTTTTTCATAATTTCTACTCTTGAATACCTCATGATAAAATTTCTGATTAACGTTTAATTAAAACCCATCCTTTTATCGTGCTGCTGGTATTGCCTTTTATCAGCTTAATGGTATAGTAATAGGTACCTTCGTTCAGGTTCTCGCCATTCCAGTTGTTCTGGTAGTTTTTGCTATAGTATACCTGGTTGCCCCAACGGTTGTAGAACTCTACTTCGGCCCTGTCGTAGCTTGGCAAGCCTACAATCACGAAGTAATCGTTTTTGCCGTCGCCATCTGGCGTAATCACGTTAGGGATAAAGAAGCCTTCAACGGTTACTTCCACATTGGCCACGTTGGTCCAGTTGCCATAGGCATCTCTTACGCGGTAGGTGAAGGTATCTTTTCCGGTGAAGCCACTGTTAGGCGTATAGGTAATGGTACCATCGCTGTTTACCTTCACGGTTCCGTTTTTAGGCTGTCCGATGATTTCTACCTTTGTTGGATCTAGCTCGGCGCCATCTTTCACGTCGTTTTTGATTACTGGGATAACTACCGGTTTGTTGAACTGGGTTTTATCAGTATCATCAAGCGCTTTCGGATTGCTGGCCACTACCGTGATGTTCACTACCGCTGGATTTGAAGTTTGTCCGTTGGTATCTTTTACGGTATAGGTAAAGTCGTCGGCACCTACATAGCCAGGGTTTGGCGTATAAGTTACCGTGCCATCGGCATTAACAGTTACCGTACCATGTTTAGGCTGTACCGTAATGACTACGCTGCCCGGAACAATTGGCGTACTGCCTGCCACGTCGTTGGTTTCGATGGCAATCTTAACCGGATCGTTCTGACGGGTAGTTGCATTATCGTTATTGGCTACCGGTGGTTTGGCCAGGGTAGTTACCGTAGGCGTATCGTTGGTAGCTGTAGTACCCGATTGGTCGGTTACTGGCTTATTGGCCGGATCGGTTGCATTAACTACCGCCTGGTTGGTTACGTTGCCTTTTGCAATATCCGCTGCTGTAATTACATAAGTTCTTACCACAGTGGTTGAGGCGCCAGGTGCCAATGTACCAGCTACATTAATTACACCTGCTCCTAATAGTGGATCGGTTAATTTAATATTGGCCAAGGTTACGTTACCGGTGTTGGTAATGGTAAAGGTATACTCGATTGGATTACCCAATACAAATGCTCCTCCTACTCCGGTTCCGGTATTGGTTACCTTTTTAACCAAGGCAATTGCGCCGGTTTGTACCAATGGTGTAACAGTACAGGTTGGACAAGCTGGTGTTGGTGGCGTAAGCGGATAGTTAGGATCAGCTGATGCCACTGGCGTTGGATCGGTAGAAGTAACCGTAATGGTATTGTTTCTTGGATCTTTTGCCGAAGCTGTAGCCAAGTTGAATACGCCACGGTTATCTAAATCTGCCTGTGTAATTACATGGTAAGCGGTAAAGGTACTGTTATCGCTTGCACCAGGTGCCAATGAGGCTATCGGTCCGCCCACTATCGTAGCATTTGGATCACTTAGGGTAACATTGGTCAGGGTTACGTTGCCCGTGTTGGTTACTTTAAAGGTATAGTTGATGCGATCGCCCACATTCACCTTGCCATCGCCATTGGTATCGTTGTAAGTACCATCCTTGGTTAAGGTCATGCTGCCTGTTTGCGTAATCGGCGTTACCGTACAGGTTAGACAAGCAGGAACTGGAGGCGTTACCGGATAGCCTGGATCGCCAGGATTTACCGGGGTTGGATCGGTTGAAGTAACCGTTACATCGTTGTTGCGCGGATCCTTGCCTTTAGCCGTTGCGATGTTGAACACGCCGCCGTTATCAAAATCGGCTTGGGTCAACACGTGGTAAGCCGTAAAGGTGCTGTTATCGCTCGCACCTACAGCCAAGCTAGCTATTGGGCCACCACTTACAACCGCGTTGGCGTCAGTAATGGTTACGTTTGTCAAGGTTACGTTACCGGTGTTGGTTACTTTAAAGGTATAGTTGATACGGTCGCCAATGTTCACTTTGCCATCGCCGTTGGTATCGTTGTATACGCCTTCTTTAGCCAAAGTCATGCTTCCAGTCTGTACAATTGGTGTAACGGTACAGGTTGGACAAGCCGGTGTTGGAGGCGTTACCGGATAGCCTGGGTCGCCAGGGTTTACCGGGGTCGGATCAGTCGACGTAGTAGTCACATCGTTATTGCGTGGATCCTTGCCTTTTGCCGTTGCGATGTTGAACACACCACCATTATCGATATCAGCCTGGGTCAACACGTGGTAAGCCGTGAAAGTGCTGTTATCGCTCGCACCTACAGCCAAACTAGCTATCGGTCCACCGGTTACCACCGCATTGTTATCGGTAACCGTTACGTTGGTCAAGGTTACGTTGCCGGTGTTGGTTACTTTGAAAGTATAGTTGATACGGTCGCCAATGTTCACTTTGCCATCGCCATTGGTATCTTGATAAACACCTTCTTTAGCCAAGGTCATGCTACCAGTCTGTACGATTGGTGTTACGGTACAGGTTGGACAGGCAGGAACTGGAGGCGTTACCGGATAGCCTGGATCGCCTGGATTCAACGGTGTTGGATCGTTAGATGTAGTGGTTACATCGTTGTTGCGCGGATCCTTGCCTTTAGCCGTTGCGATGTTGAATACACCACCATTGTCAAAATCGGCTTGGGTCAATACGTGGTAAGCGGTGAAAGTACTGTTATCGCTCGCGCCAGGTGCCAATGAGGCAATCGGCCCACCCACTACGGTTGCGTTGGCATCGGTAATGGTTACGTTAGTCAAGGTTACGTTGCCAGTATTGGTTACTTTGAAAGTATAGTTGATACGGTCGCCAATATTCACTTTGCCATCGCCGTTGGTATCGTTGTATACGCCTTCTTTAGCCAAAGTCATGCTGCCTGTTTGCGTAATCGGCGTTACGGTACAGGTTGGACAGGCCGGTGTTGGAGGCGTTACCGGATAGCCTGGATCGCCTGGATTTACCGGGGTCGGATCGGTTGACGTGGTGGTTACGTCGTTGTTACGAGGATCCTTGCCTTTGGCCGTTGCGATGTTGAACACGCCACCATTATCGATATCGGCTTGGGTCAACACGTGGTAAGCCGTAAAGGTACTGTTATCGCTTGCGCCTACAGCCAAGGTAGCTATCGGTCCGCCAGCAACAGTTGCATTTAGATCGGTTACGGTTACATTGGTTAAGGTTACGTTACCGGTGTTGGTTACTACAAAGGTATAATTGATGCGGTCGCCCACATTTACCTTGCCATCGCCATTGGTATCTTGATAAACACCTTCTTTAGCTAGGCTCATGCTGCCTGTTTGTACAATTGGTGTTACGGTACAGGTTGGACAAGCCGGTGTTGGAGGCGTTACCGGATAGCCTGGATCGCCAGGATTTAATGGTGTTGGATCGTTAGATGTAGTGGTTACATCGTTGTTGCGTGGATCTTTGCCTTTGGCCGTTGCTGTATTGAACACGCCGCCGTTGTCGATATCGGCTTGGGTCAACACGTGGTAAGCGGTAAAGGTAGTATTGTCGCTGGCTCCTACCGCTAATGAAACGATTGGACCACCAGTTACCACCGCATTGTTATCGGTAACCGTAATATTGGTTAGGGTCACGTTACCGGTATTGGTTACGACGAAAGTGTAGTTGATACGGTCGCCCGCATTTACCTTGCCATCGCCATTGGCATCATTGTACACACCATCTTTAGCCAGGGTCATACTGCCTGTCTGTACGATTGGAGTAACCGTACAGGTTGGGCAGGCAGGAACTGGAGGCGTTACCGGATATCCTGGATCACCTGGATTCAACGGTGTTGGATCGTTAGAAGTGGTGGTGATGTCGTTATTTTTTGGATCTTTTGCTTTAGCGGTTGCGATGTTGAACACGCCACCGTTGTCAAAATCGGCTTGGGTCAACACGTGATAAGCAGTGAAAGTACTGTTATCGCTTGCCCCTACAGCCAATGAAGCAATCGGGCCACCCACTACGGTTGCGTTGGCATCGGTAATGGTTACGTTGGTTAAGGTTACGTTGCCGGTGTTGGTTACTTTAAAGGTATAGTTCATACGGTCGCCGATGTTCACTTTGCCATCGCCGTTGGTATCGTTGTATACGCCTTCTTTGGCCAAGGTCATGCTACCTGCTTGGGTAACCGGGGTTACGGTACAGGTTGGACAGGCCGGTGTTGGCGGCGTTACCGGATAATTAGGATCGCCAGGCGCAACAGGTGTTGGATCGGTTGAAGTAACCGTTACATCGTTATTGCGCGGATCTTTACCCTTAGCCGTTGCCAAGTTGAACACACCACCGTTGTCGATATCGGCTTGGGTTAGCACGTGGTAAGCGGTAAAGGTACTGTTATCGCTCGCACCTACAGCCAAGGTAGCTATCGGACCACCTGCTACGGTTGCATTGTTATCGGTTAAAGTAATATTGGTTAGCGTTACGTTGCCGGTATTGGTTACCACAAACGTGTAGTTGATGCGGTCGCCAACGCTTACCTTGCCATCGCCATTGGTATCGTTGTAGGTACCTTCTTTAGCTAGACTCATGTTGCCGGTTTGTACAATCGGTGTAATGGTACAGGTTGGACAGGCCGGTGTTGGAGGTGTGATTGGCGTATTTGGATCGCCAGGCGCCAACGGTGTTGGATCGGTTGAAGTAACCGTTACATCGTTATTGCGTGGATCCTTGGCTTTGGCAGTAGCCAAGTTGTACACGCCACCGTTATCTAAATCGGCTTGGGTCAATACATGGTAGCCGGTAAATGTGGTGTTATCGCTTGCACCTACAGCCAAAGTAGCTATCGGGCCACCAGTTACGGTTGCGTTAACATCGGTTACGGTTACGTTGGTCAAGGTTACGTTGCCGGTGTTGGTTACTACGAAAGTGTAGTTGATGCGGTCGCCCACGTTTACCTTGCCATCGCCATTGGTATCGTTGTACACCCCATCTTTAGCCAAAGTCATGCTGCCCGCTTGGGTAATCGGCGTTACGGTACAGGTTGGACAGGCCGGTGTTGGAGGTGTTACCGGATAGCCTGGATCGCCTGGATTTAACGGCGTTGGATCGTTTGAAGTAACCGTTACGTCGTTGTTGCGTGGGTCTTTACCTGTTGCGGTTGCCAAGTTGAACACGCCACCGTTGTCTAAGTCGGCTTGGGTCAATACGTGATAAGCGGTAAAGGTGCTATTGTTGCTAGCGCCTGGTGCCAATGAGGCAATCGGGCCACCAGTTACCGTTGCGTTAACATCGGTTACGGTTACGTTGGTTAACGTTACGTTGCCGGTGTTGGTTACTACGAAAGTGTAGTTGATGCGGTCGCCAACATTCACTTTGCCATCGCCATTGAAATCGAAGTAACTGCCTTCTTTGGCCAAAGTCATGCTACCTGCTTGGGTAATCGGAGTTACGGTACAGGTTGGACAAGCCGGGGTTGGCGGCGTTACCGGATAGCCTGGATCGCCAGGGTTCAATGGTGTTGGATCGTTTGAAGTTCTGCTTACATCGTTGTTGCGTGGATCTTTACCGGTAGCTGTTGCCAAGTTGAACACGCCGCCGTTGTCAATATCGGCTTGGGTCAATACATGGTAGCCGGTAAAGGTGCTGTTGTTACTTGCACCCGGTGCCAATGAGGCAATCGGGCCACCAGTTACGGTTGCATTGTTATCGGTTACGGTTACGTTGGTTAACGTTACGTTGCCGGTATTGGTTACCAAGAAAGTATAGTTGATGCGGTCGCCTACATTCACTTTGCCATCGCCGTTGGTATCATTATAGGTACCCTCTTTGGCCAAGGTCATGCTGCCAATTTGTACAATTGGAGTTACGGTACAGGTTGGACAGGCCGGTGTAGGTGGCGTTACCGGATAGTTTGGACTCGCAGGTGCCAATGGAGTTGGATCGGTTGAGGTAACGGTTACGTTATTGTTTCTAGGATCCTTAGCCTCTGCAGTGGCCAAGTTGAACACACCGCCGTTGTCGATATCGGCTTGGGTCATTACATGATATCCGGTAAAGGTGCTGTTGTTGCTTGCGCCTGGTGCCAATGAGGCAATCGGACCGCCAGCTACGGTCGCGTTGTTATCGGTAATAGTTACGTTGGTTAAGGTTACGTTGCCCGTGTTGGTTACCACAAAAGTATAGTTGATGCGGTCGCCTACATTGATTTTGCCATCGGCATTGAAATCATTGTATACGCCATCCTTGGTTAAGCTCATGCTACCAGTCTGTACAATTGGTGTTACGGTACAGGTTGGACAGGCCGGTGTTGGAGGCGTTACCGGATAGCCTGGATCACCAGGATTCAATGGTGTTGGATCGTTAGATGTAGTGGTTACATCGTTGTTGCGCGGATCTTTACCCTTAGCTGTTGCCAAGTTGAACACACCGCCATTATCGATATCGGCCTGTGTTAATACGTGATATGCCGTAAAGGTGCTGTTGTTGCTCGCGCCCGGTGCCAATGAGGCAATCGGTCCACCAGTTACAGTAGCATTGTTATCGGTAACGGTTACGTTGGTTAGCGTTACGTTGCCGGTGTTGGTTACTACAAAAGTATAGTTGATGCGGTCGCCCACGTTTACTTTGCCATCAGCGTTGGTATCGTTATAGGTACCCTCTTTAGCCAAGGTCATGCTGCCTGTTTGGGTAATTGGTGTTACCGTACAGGTTGGACAGGCCGGTGTTGGAGGCGTTACCGGATAGCCTGGATCGCCAGGCGCCATCGGTGTAGGATCGGTTGAAGTGGCGCTTACATCGTTGTTGCGTGGATCCTTGCCTTTCGCTGTTGCGACATTGAACACGCCACCGTTATCAAAATCGGCTTGGGTCAATACGTGGTAAGCGGTAAAGGTACTGTTGTTGCTCGCGCCAGGTGCCAATGAAGCAATCGGCCCACCAGTTACAGTCGCATTTGGATCGGTTACGGTTACGTTGGTCAGGGTTACGTTGCCGGTATTGGTTACCACAAAAGTATAGTTGATGCGGTCGCCGATGTTCACCTTGCCATCGCCGTTGGTATCGTTATAAACGCCTTCTTTGGTTAAGGCTATGCTACCTGTTTGGGTAACCGGAGTTACGGTACAGGTTGGACAAGCCGGAGTTGGTGGCGTTACCGGATAGCCTGGGTCGCCAGGGTTTAACGGTGTTGGATCGTTTGAAGTAGCGCTTACATCATTGTTGCGCGGATCTTTGCCTTTCGCTGTGGCCAAGTTGAACACACCGCCGTTGTCGATATCGGCTTGGGTCAATACGTGGTAAGCGGTAAAGGTGCTGTTGTTGCTTGCACCCGGTGCCAACGAGGCAATCGGGCCACCAGTTACAGTCGCATTTGGATCGGTTACAGTTACGTTGGTTAACGTTACGTTACCGGTATTGGTTACCACAAAAGTATAGTTGATGCGGTCGCCCACGTTTACTTTTCCGTCGCCGTTGGTATCGTTATAGGTACCTTCTTTAGCCAAGCTCATGCTGCCTGTTTGGGTAACCGGAGTTACGGTACAGGTTGGACAGGCCGGGGTTGGCGGCGTTACCGGATAGCCTGGATCGCCAGGTACCATTGGGGTTGGATCGGTTGAAGTAGTGGTAATATTGTTATTGCGTGGATCTTTACCTACTGCTGTTGCCAAGTTGAACACACCGCCGTTGTCAAAATCAGCTTGGGTTAATACATGATAAGCGGTAAAGGTACTGTTGTTGCTTGCGCCTGGAGCCAATGAGGCAATCGGTCCGCCAACTACAGTTGCGTTGTTATCGGTTAAAGTGATGTTGGTTAAAGTAACGTTGCCCGTATTGGTTACTACAAAAGTATAGTTGATGCGGTCGCCAATGTTCACCTTGCCATCGCCGTTGGTATCATTATAAACACCTTCTTTGGCCAAGGTCATGCTGCCACTTTGTACAATTGGGGTAATGGTACAAGTTGGGCAGGCCGGTGTTGGTGGCGTAATCGGATAATTAGGATCGCCAGGCGCCAATGGTGTTGGATCTGTTGAACTTGCCGTTACGTCGTTATTTTTAGGGTCTTTACCTGCAGCTGAAGCCGAGTTGTAAACACCACTATTATCTAAATCGGCTTGGGTAAGCACATGATAACCCGTAAAAGTGCTGTTATTGGTCGCACCTGCCGCCAAAGAGGCAATAGGTCCGCCGGTAATCGTTGCATTGGCATCGGTTAGCGTAATATTGGTTACCGGAACCGTACCCGTGTTGGTTACTACAAAGGTATAGTTGATACGGTCGCCCACATTCACTTTGCCATCGCCATTGGTATCGTTGTAAACACCGTCTTTTGCAACGGTAATTTCTGCTTTGTAAACTGTGATGTTTACGGTAATTGGATCAGAATCTACGCCATCTGGTGTTCTTAAGATATAAGTATAGCTATCTGGACCCACATAATTGTTTGATGGCGTATAGGTAATGGTGCCATCAGGATTAACCGTAATTGTTCCGTGGCTTGGGTCTGTACCTTTCACCACGGTTGTTCCGATACCGCTGGCTCCGTCGTTCGCAGTTACCGTGGTGGTTACCGCGGTATTGATCGGCGTAGTCTCAGTATCTGTAGTGCCTACCGGCTTAATGATAATTTCGAAAGTCTGCGCAGGTGAAGTATCAATACCTCCGTTTGCGGTTCCTCCGTTATCGTGAATTTGAACGGTTACCGTTGCCTTGCCATATTTATTTGGCGCTGGGGTATAAGTTAAATTTCCAGCGGCATCAATAGCAGGTTGGGTATTGAATAACGCATTATTGTTATTGCTTACAATAAAGTTTAAGGTTTGTCCACTCTCATCGGCCGGACCAGCACTTAATGCCGTTGCCCAACCATTTACAGTTTTAACTACTGCTGTCGAACTTATGGTATTGGTTTGATCTGCTCCTTTTGTAAATGAAGGCGCATCGTTAACTGGATCAACAGTTATGGTTAAAGTACTTGTAGTCGTTACCGTACCATCACTAACAGTATACGTAATTACATCTACCGGACCATTATAATTGGCCACAGGCACAAAAGTATAGCTACCGTCGGCATTGAGGGTAATGGTTCCTTTTCCTGGAATTAGATGCGAAGTACCTGCAGCATAATCAATACCACCAATGGTATATTTCGTAACCGTTAGTGGATCAGAATCGGCATCGGTATCATTGGCCAATACACCATTGGTAGCAGTTACCGTCAGGGTGGTGTCTTCATTGGTCGATTTGGTATCTGGATTGGCTACCGGTGCAGTATTGGTCGAATTTACGGTTAAAGTCAATGTACTTGTTGCCGTTGCCGTTCCATCGGTAATGGTATAAGTAATTACATCTACCGGACCTGTGAAGTTGGTTACCGGCACAAAAGTGTAGCTACCATTGGCATTAATAGTAATGGTTCCTTTTCCTGGGATAAGGTGTGCCGTACCTGCTGTATAATCAATACCACCAATGGTGTATTTGGTTACGGTCAAGGCATCGCCATCTACATCAGTATCATTAGCCAACACGCCACCGGCCGCCACCGTTAAGGTAGTGTTCATGTTAGTGCTGTTCACATCAGTGTTAGCCACAGGAGGCGAATTGGTAATGGTTACACCAGCAGCAGTTTTGATGTTATTACAACCTACTCCACTCGGATTGCCATTACACTCGGTATCAACGTTGCCCGAGAAGGTTGGTGTACTTTCGTCGGTTGCATCCGGATCGGCAATATCTGCAGGGCGCAAAATAGTTGCCCTTGGCGTAATTGTTGTATTTTTTAAAGCTTGGCCGATGGTACCTGTAATCACATAGGTAGCCTGCGAACCATTGGTCATGCTCAACGTGGCGCTGAATTTCGTAGCAGTAGTTGTCGGCGAGGTAGCCACAACTGTACCTGCATTAGTAGTTAAAACAGGTGGCGTACTGATGGTAAAACCTGCCGGATATTCGAAACCAAAAGTAGCGCCGGTTACATCGCTCACACTTTGTGCGTTTTGTAAGTTTTTAATAACAATGGTATAGGTTACCGTATTGCCCACCTGTTGCGTAGTAACCGAAGGTGTAATGCTGGTTACTTCTAAGTCGGCCTGATAAATGGTAGCGCTAATGGTTTGCGACACCTCGTTACCTTCCACAAACGAGTAGGTGTCAATAGACCTGTTGTTTCCCCAGTCTGAACCACCTGCTCCGCCATTATCACTGTATTTTCCGAATTTGTGTCCGTTTGAGTTACTTGAAACCCCGTTTACACCAAAGGCTGCCTTTGTAGGCGAAGAAGCTGTTGATGAGGCACTATTAGCACCTGATGAGCCATCGCCAGCAATGGTTACATCGCTGTCGTCCCAATAAACCACATCCTTGCCGGGAATGGTATTGTAATTTCCATCGGTGGTAAGCTGTTCAATGATGATACCTTTAGGGTTGATCTCTACGTCGATAAACGGAAAGTGGACTTCCGCCCCAAACAACTGTACCTTAACCGTATTCAAAACCGTTCCTGGCGGCGTAGCCAAACCAGCTGTAATTGGATCGGCAACAGAGGCACCGGCTTTTCCATCCCAATAAACTTGGTTAGAACCGGACACACAACTGCCAATCAATACCCTATCTATAAAATTGCCGTTGCCCGGGATGGTTATTTTATAGGAACCTGCCAAGTTAGAAGTAAAATTGACATAGGCACCTTTAGAACTTACGTAGGTGGCAGAGCCCTCTACCCCTACAAATGAAATATTAGATACGGTAGGAAATTGCGGACTTGCCACTTTGATCCACGTACTAGCGTTCTGTGCAATAGTGGTTGGCGGCAAGTCGTTTGCCGGTTTAGCATAGAAGAGCTTATGCGTGATGTTAAGCGCATCGTCTACTTCATTCGGATTCTTTACGTTTGGATTCGTTGAGGTATTCAAACTTTTGCGGGTCATCGAACCCGTACCATTTGTCCCAGTTGTATAGCCGCGGTTATCTGCAAAAAAAGTAAAACCTACCCCTACTTGTCCATTTCCACTTACTTTATACGCAAAACCGTCTTTAGTTAATACATAGAGGTTGCCATAAAAACCGCCACTAGCGGAATTGAAATCGCCAACCACGTGCGCATTGAATACATTGGTATAAACCCTACCTGTAATAAATGGATTGGTTACTACGGTTCCAGTACCTACAGCTGCCGATCTTACCGACACGTCCCAGGCCAAAATGAGTGGCTGGTTATTGGGCTGTTGGCTCGTCGTAGTAGCTGTCCAGTTTGCATTTGCGCTTAAAGTTGGTACGGAAGGCGTACCGCTTAAAGTAAGGTTCGGAGAAATAAAATCAATCTCAAAAACCCCATCGGCACCGGTATTATTCTGTACCACATAAGGTGTATAACCACCAGCAGCAGGCAATGCTCCCGCCAGCTCTTCACTCCTGTTAGCAATACGTCCGGTAGTAGCTCCCCCTCCAGATGTTGCATCGAAATTGCTTCTACCTGCATTTGGCACCGTTGTAGGATTAAACACATTGATGGTACCTCCACCAATACCTTGAGCACTAGAGCCAAGGTAAATATACTCTCCGGCCTTTACGAATACCTTCATGGTACCCCGGCTTTGGAAAGGCCAGCTTGTTGCATTTGAACTGGTAGAGCTCAAAAGGAAGGCCCTGTTTCCACTCACTCCCGAGGGATAGAGATCTTTTGACCCGTCTGCAAAAACATTCGATGTGCAGCAAGTGGCAAGCAGGAAAATAACTGAATAGAGAATTCGTTTGTAAAGTTGTATCATATTCAAACAGCGTTTTATATCTATTATAAACTCGTTGCAAATATGTACGCGTAAAGGCCTAAAAAACGAGTCATCCGTGCGGCGTGGACACCATGCCGCACGGATGATACATCGTGCCATTGCATGGCTACAAGGGCTTAAAAACAGGCCTATCGATTAAATAAGGGCACCTTGCATAAAAACTGATCAAACAATAAGCAGATTTAGGGATAACAAGGCGAAAGGCGTGTCCGATATGCCCCCACTCGAGCAAACTGTAACAAACAGCGCAGCCGAAATGCCAAAAACGACAAAGTAATTCGCCGAGAATTTGCCAAACGATTAGACTAGGAACAAAAAATAATTTGTAAGGGTTAGGCCCTGATACGGTCTCTGTACTCGGAAGGTGTACAGCCTTTGATTTGTTTGAACTGCCTATTGAAAGAAACTTTGGCATTGAAGCCGCTTTTCTCTGCCAGCTCCTCTAAATTCATATCCAGCTTCTGATCTTCCAGCAATTGGCAGGCGTAGTTTACCCTACACCCATTAATAAACTGATAAAAGGTTTGCTTCAGCTGCATATTGAACACTTGGGTAAGGTGATGGTTCGGAATTTTCAGTTGATTGGCAAGACTACTCAGCGAAAGCGAAGTATCTAAAAAGAGTTTTTCATCTTCCACTATAGCGACCAGCCTTTTTTGATAAGCTAATAATTGCACATGGGTAAGCGGCGAACGCTCATATTTTACATTTTCGCGTTCCTCTTGCCTATTGTCATCGTATGGCGTGGTCATTGCGCTTCTCTTCAACAGCCTATTGAAGGTATAGTTAAAAATCATGAGGATGAAGATCAGCATACAGGCGTATACAATAATCCGCAGCAAATAAACCGCATTCGGATTATGGGCCACCTGGCCAGAAAATGAAAGAATCATAATGATGGTAGCCAGGAACAGCAAAAACACCCGGCCAAAAACAAACATCAGCAACTTGTCTCTAAAGCGGCCGAATATTTTCCTACTCGAAAAGACCGAATACAAGGTATAGCCCAAAAAAGAAAGTGGCCCTATCCGGTACAGCTGCTTATAAACAGTATCGTGAACTTCTTCACTGTTTTTGATGGCTCCAAACATCAAGGCCAGAAACAAAACACTAAAAGCGATAAAGGGTATAGCGTGTAAAAACACTTTCCAAGGTGGCAATACCCTATCACGCAAGGCTACAATGCCAAAATACAAAATGGGGCCGTACATCAGAATAAACGGTGCAATTTTGTTCTTCCATGGCTCGGCTGGATAAAAAACCTCCACACTAAAAGCATAGAAGCTGTTGACGAAAACATAAAAAATCGTCCACAACAATACTTTATTGAACAGATTTTTGGCAAGCGAACGGTAGGCCAAGTAAAAAGTAATGGCCGCCACCAAGCTCACACTAAACAAAATCAACGGGATAACAGGAACCTGCAATACTACAGCCAAACGCATCAGCATATCAAAAAAAGAGAAACCGATAAAATGATGTTAAGCGCTTTGTCGTTCCAACTGCAAAAGGTATTCTGAAGGCGTAAAACCGGTACGCTCCTTAAAATACTTATTGAACGATGTTTTGGAATTGAAGCCGCAAGAATAGGCCAAAGATTCTATTTTTAGCCGCCCCTGGTTATCGCTCAACAATTCTATGGCATACAGAATTCTGTAATCGGCTACAAAATTGTGGAAGCTGCGTTCTAAATAAACATTGAACAGTTGCGAAAAATAATGTTTGGGTATGCCTAGCTCCTTCGAAAGAAAATCGAGCGATAAACTCGGCTCCAGGTAAACACGGGTATCTTCAAAATAATTGACAATACGTTCCTTGTATTCGTTGGCTTGCTCATCGGCCAAGGCAGAATTTTTATAGCTCTTGAGTTGCAAGCTGTCTTCCAGTTCCATAAATTTTGCCTTAATGGCTTTTTTGTCGCCCACCACCCAATACCAGCAAATGGCAATATTGATAAAAACCAATAAGCCGTAGGCAAAGTAGCGATAGTCGAAGCCCATGTCTATTTTGGCAATGCCCCAACCAATAATCATGAGGCTAACCAAAATGGCAATGAGGATATACAAGGCGGCAATGGTAACCAACAAGATATCGGCATCGGGCTTGTTTCTGGTACTCGACTTCCAAATTTTGGCCAGCACATGTACGCTATAAGGAATAAGCGACAGGATAATGATGCCATACGAATTTTGATAAAACGTAAAAGCATAGCTCCCCCAAGGATTGTTCATGTCTGTAGTGAGCGCTACAATCAGGTAAAACAAGCTGAAGCCCATAAAAGGCACCAAGTGGAGGCTGTTTCTAAAAGTAATGCTTAAAGGTTTGTTAACCAGCGAACGGTAGGCGCAATACAGCAGGGGACCGAATAACAGCCAGCTTGGATTCCACATGTTAAATGCAGCCTTAATGCCTCCATCAGCCCAATCAAATTTATAGATGATGTTGAGAATACCTAATATAAAAATCAGGGTTGTGAGTAGGCGAAAGTCGTTTCCCAGCCTGTTTAGGCGGAGAACCCACTTAGGGTAATTTAGTTTGAGCATAATGTATTAAGGATGTAAGACAAAAATACAATTTCTGATTAATTAAAAATTAATTTTTTTATCCAAAACATGCCCATTAACTACAATCAGGTAAAAATACCTGATTAAAACAGTTATTCTTGTCGTTTTGACCCACTCTTTAACTTTTTTGTTACAAACATCAGACTAACTCTTTCATTTAGAAGCAGATGCTTCAAAAAATTTGCTTTAAACTTTTACATCGGGAATAAATTCAGGTTTAAAAAAGCGAGCGGTCTAATGCCCCGGCTTCCTCAATGCACCCAGTACCAAAACCAGCAGATTACCAAATATTCCCACAAGCCAGATTGTTATTTAACTTCTCCTGATCTTATATAATAGATTTCTGCAAAAGGCAATCATCTTGAACGCCTGTGCCGGCTAATAATAACAATCAAGATGATCTACTTTTCGACAAAAAACGGTTGAGATGCGCATAGCTCTTGATAAAAACAGGTAGGAAATACGGAGCTGAAAGGCCTTATTTGACCAAGGTTAATACAAAGCTCCCCTTTTTAAGCACAGAAATCCACTGTATTCAAGCGTGTTATGCTTTATTTGAAAATAATGTTTGCAAATCAATATTGCCCTTGCTATATTTGCATCCCGCTGAACAGCAAATGCCCAGATGGCGGAATTGGTAGACGCGCTGGTCTCAAACACCTGTGGGAAACCGTGCCGGTTCGACTCCGGCTCTGGGTACAAAGACGATAACATCGTCCAAAAGGGCTCTATTTTGAATAGGGCCCTTTTTTTAATATTCTTTCCTAGAAATTCCGAAAGTGTTGCAACATTTGGAAATGGCCGAGGGGCCTAACGCCTCTAATAAAAGGTCATCTTTATGAAACTGATTTCACCCGTTTTTCGCTTTAGTTGAAGGCCGTGAAAACCTAATGTTTTTTGTAAAGAAGCGATATCGGTTAGGTTAAGGGAAAGGTCATAGGTAGCATCACCGGAAATATCGGTTCGAATAATTATTCCACTAGCTTTCTGAACCTCCTGAGCTATATCCTTGAGGCTGTAGCCAACGATTTCATAATTTTCTAATTTATCCGGTGAAATACTGGAATGCTTATCCTGCAATGACTGAAAAGGTTTCAGTTTATTGGGGTCCGATACGACCAAATCATAATATTCTTTTTGTTCATTCACCGACTTCACATCAAACCTCAAGGCATCGCCTAGCATCTCCATGATCATATTCCTTCTTGGGTTTCCCGGAATAATCTGGTTGCGGTATTTTCTAAACAATGTAGTATCCAATTTACTTTCAAAATTTAGCTCTACCAGTTGACTAAGCTTAGCGGTATCATTCGTAATGATCTGTGTAGTCCGGCCGTACCCGCTAATGTACTCCATCACATCGCCCAACTGATAATTGCGTTGCAACAATTCGCCTAAATCCCCCTCTCTGTTCGTTCTGCTCTGTCTGGTTTTCTGAGCATTACTGCCCAATCCTACGCTGAACGTAAATAGAGGCTTTTGCATCTGGACACTGGTCGCTTCAGCTTGTTTGGGGATTTTTTCAACGATATTCAACGGCTCGCCTTTAATTATTTTTTCTAGGATTGATGGCGTTAAACTTTGTCCCGGACCGGTCCATCTCACCACGTTATTTTGATCGATTACCACGCAAAAAGGAATGAGAAGCACGCCAAAGGCCTTTTTTGTTACCTTGCTGGTATCTGTGATGCTTAATCCTTTGATCTCTTTTTTACTTCGTTCGAAAAATTTCTTGATGGTTGAAGGCTGTTCATCGCTGATTACGGCAAAAAGTACATTTTTGCTTGAATATTTTTCAGCCAACTGGTTAAAGTGGGGAAAGTTTGCGATACAAGGCGCACACCAGGTTGCCCAGAAGTCCAATACCAAAATTTTCCCTTTATAAAAATCAGGGTTAACAGGTTTTGTCGTGGTTGACTGAAAGATTACTCGCGGGGCTTCCTTTCCAATCAAGGGAACGATTTGCGCACGACTCTCTATAGAGATGAAAGCGACAGCTACAATTAATGTAAGGTACTTCATTTTGAAATGCATAGATGAACAGGTTGTTTAAATGATTGGAAATAACTTAGTAGCCGATGAAGCTATTGCCCTTAAGACTAGAACAATCAGGGAAAGTTAGCCGGCCATCGCAATTGTTACATCGGCAATCCACCACAGACCATTCTGAAAAAAATACCGCTTTTACGGTAAGTCGTAAAAGACTGCTTTGAACTCTGTTTAGCTTTAGTCTACATTTTAAAAACACTTAACCTTAAGTATTATTTTATAGATTAACGACAATAACTTTCTCAAAAAGAAACAATTACACCCTGAAATGTTCTATTTTTTCACATTTTAAGTTTCACATCAATAACTACATAAATTAGTTGAACCAATAAATACCTAAGCCATGAAAATCAAACACGCTCTCCTTACATTTTTAAACCACAAAACAATTTAGCTATGGGTTTAGAAGAAATATTTTTATTGGGGATCGCATTGGCGCTACCAGCTTTATCGCTGATTGATTTATTGAGGGATAAATCCATGAAAAACCACCAAATCATTTGGACGCTCTTAATTGTTCTCATCCCGTTTTTTGGGCCCGTTGCCTACCTCATTTACAGCAGGTATGTTTTCCTTTTCCGAACCAAGGCCCAATAGGCAGGTTTTGTATGGGAGAACAGGCTGAAATAAAAGAGGCATTACCCTAAAGCAATGCCCCCTAACAAGCCAACAAACAGCAACCAGTGTTTACCCCATTACTGCTTCACGATTTTAAATTCCGTTCTTCTGTTCAGCTGGTGTTCCGCTTCGGTACACTCTACTCCTTTTTTACAGTGGTTGAGCAACTGGCTTGCCCCATAGCCCATGGCAAAAATCCTGTTTGGAGAAATGCCCCGATCAACAATATACTTCACCGCAGCATCGGCCCTTCGTTGTGACAATGCCAAGTTGTACTGGTCGTTGCCCCTACTGTCGGTGTGGCTGCCCAATTCGATCCAAATCGTAGGATTCTCTTTCATGATCTTGACCAGCTTGTCTAATTCTATGGCGGCTTCTGCCCGGATATTCGACTTGTCAAAATCGTAATAAATATTTTCGAGCTTAATCGCCTTATTGATTGCGACACGCTCCAACAATAAATCCTTTTTCATTGTCGATAACACTACCCCATCTGTCGAAATCGGGGCATTATCGCTCATGTAGTCTGTTTTTTCGCCAGAAAGACTATAAGTATTGCCTTTCTGTAAATCAAAGCCAAAATTGCCTGTGCTATCCGTTTGCACCTTTACCGGCGAAGCTTTTACACCCGACAGGGTAACAATGGTGTTGGCTAATGGCCGACCTGAAATCTTATCCAGTGCCCTACCCACCAACCTGAGCCCCGATGGTTGCGCTTGTTCGACAAAGCTGTAGATATCATCGCTACCTGCCCCACCCAAGCGGTTTGAGCTCAAATAACCTTGCAGTTCGTTTGTCTTCATATAGGCGAAATCGTCTTGTGGCGAGTTGATCGGATACCCCAAGTTCTTAACCTCTACCGATTTTCCGTTAACCATTCGAGCCACAAATATATCGAGGCCACCCATGCCCACAAAGCCATCGCTACTGAAATACAAATAGCCTCGTTCGTCGAAGAAAGGCGTACGCTCGTTGCCTGCGGTATTGATCTCTTTCAGGTTAATTGGGTTGCCCCAGCTCCCAGCTTCGTTTCTCCAGCATACATAAACATCGGTACCTCCAAGTCCCCCTGGCCTATCGGAAACAAAATACAGGCGTTTGCCATCATTGGTGATGAAAGGATCTCCCATGGAATAGGCATTACTATTGTTGTATGGAAAAGCTACTGGAGCGGACCATTGACCATCAGCACCTTTCCTGCTCGAATATATGCCAATATTGACCGTTGCGAGGCCATCTTTTTCAAAAGCCGGTTTTGGCGATATCCGTGTCAAAGTAAAGTACATTTCGTTGCCATCGGCGGTAAACGTGGCTGGCCCTACGTGATAATTGCTGGTTACTGCCAAGGGAAAAAGCGAAACACTATCTTTCGCATGGCTTGCATAAAGTTTTAAGTAGGCATTACCGGTCCAGCCGTAAACCACTCTATCAGGCAATTCATAGCCGTCAAATTTCAGGAACGGTCGTTCTTGAGCAACATCTTTCCCTGTTGCATTACCTCTATCCGAAGCAAAAGTTATTCCTCCTAGGTACAAGCCGACACCCCAATCTGATGTTGGAGAATTGAGCTTATGCCTATTTTCGACATCGATTTTTTGGGGGGTTGCCATCCAGCGCATAGCCGAATCGCAACCCATCAACCATGTTTCCAGTTCGCCAGCCTTTAGGCCTTTTTCCAAATCGGCATATTTCCGGTAAGCTATCTTGGCTTCTGCATATTTGGAATTCTGCTGCAAGGCCTTTGTATAGGCCAATACATTTTTTGGCTTGCTGTCAGTCTTGTTCGACACAATTGCATACCAGCTTTCGGCCTGGGTAAAATCACGCAGACGTACATAACAATCGGCCAAGCGTTCGGCCGCTTCCAACGAAGGTTTTTTCCGATAGGCCTGTTCATAAAGACCCACAGCTTTTTTGTAATTGAACAGCTTATATTGTTCATCTCCTTCCTTCAGCACATATTGTGCCCGACATGTGGTGGCTGCCAGCAAAGCAACCGCCAACACCAATAGTATTTTTTTGTATTTCATGCGCATTGGATTAATCAAGATACTCCTAGAAATATCGCGGACTTAGCATCCTGATATGCTTTTTTTGAAAAAAGTAACCGATGGACAACTCATGGGTGCCACCACTATAACCCTGAAGTGGCCCAATGGAAAAATCGTAGGCATAGCCCAGCCTAAAGCTTCCATTTGGAAAGAACTGGATGGCCCCTACCGCAGAATTGAGCTGCGAAAGGTTCTTTTGCAGATAATCTTTATTGTACAGTTTCACCCCTGTTCGGTAGCTTCCACCGATCCAAAATCTTTCGGAAATAATCAGAAAGGCATTGATATCCAAACTTGTGGGGCCACCTCTGTCATCTTTCAACAGGAAAGAAGGCTTGAGCTGGAAATCGTACGACAAAGGCAACAGCATGCCTACCGTGAGGTAATAATGGGGCTTAGGCTTCGGAATAAAGGCATACCTGTTGACGTCGATATACTGCGAAACAAGGTTATCGGCACTAAAACCTGCATAAAACTTCTCATTGGCAAAGAAAACCCCTGCACGGGCATCGGGTACGATGGTAGTTTGCATGCCCATGGGTTGATCTGGCTCTGCATCATTTGGGGTTAACCACGCACCATCGACGCCCAATTGCACCGCCCCCACTCCTATGCCAAAGGCCAAACGCGAAGTTCCATCATCATTTAGTCGGATGCGATAGGCGTAATTAGCATAAACGCCATCATTGCGCTGCGCACCCAAACGGTCGCTTGATACCTGCAAGGCAAGCCCTACGTTGCCATCATTCGCAATCGCATCAACGGCCATGCACATGGTTCTGGGCGCCCCTTTAATTCCGGTCCATTGCGTGCGGTAAAACGCATGCAGGTTCAGTTGTTCCCGGTATCCGGCATAGGCTGGGTTAATGTAGATGCCATTGAACATATACTGGCTGAACTGTGCGTCCTGTTGGGCATAACAAACCTGAAACAAGGCCGGCAACCATAAAATCCATAATAGTCTTTTCATTTTCTTCTGTTCGTTTTCTGGTCCATTATTTTTTGAAAGCCCTTACCATCATCACATCGCCTTTGAACACCTGCCAATCAGACGACTTGGTTTCTTTGACGCGAAGCAGGTAATAATAGGTACCCTCGTTAAGTCCTTCTCCGCTCCAGTTGTTGCGGTAGCCCGAAGCACGGTACACTTCGTTGCCCCACCTGTTTACAATAACGAGCTCGTTCTCGGCAAAAAGCTCCAGCCCTTTGATCTCGAAAGTATCGTTGTTGCCATCGCCATTAGGGGTAAATAAATTGGGAATAAAAAGATCTGTACCCGACACCGAAAGCTTGGTAAAATAGCTTCCATTGTCGGTACCATTGGCACTCGGCACAACACCTTCCTTAGTATGGACGCCAATTGCGGGGTTCGTTCCTTTGAGGTAATCCCATCTGTTGCCGCCTGCATACCTAGCTATGGCCGCATTGGCATCGAGAAACAACTGGCCATTGGTGTTGCTGTTGTGCGCCAAGGTCATATCGATGCTCGCTTGGGGCGTTCCATAGATATGCCACATCCGATCCATGCCCAATTGTGGTTTTGGGAGCACGGGCCCGGCGGCCCGGTAGTTCAGCACGCCCACATATAATTTTGCGGCCGAAGCTGGCGCCAAGGTAGCCGGTGTATAATCGCCTTCGGCAATGCCCAATGGGAAGACAAAACTCCCGCCTAACGAATAATTCTTGATGACATGACCAGCAAGACTGTTTCCGGTTACCACCATCCTGTCTTTCGAGTAATTGGTTATCTTTCCGTCAGGGCCAAATTCTAGGTTATGGCCGTTCAGCAGGATATCTCCACGGTCTACCAAAAAATCTAAAGTACTATTGGCGCGAAGAGATGCCGATAGTGCACCAACTGGGTTGGAAGTACCAAATCCGGGGTCTGGAACATCATCAAGTACGATATTTTCGGCATTCCGGTGTTCTACCAGCAAGGCGATAAAATTGCCGTTGTTGCCATCTATTACCGTTGGTTGAGCACCTGCACCACTGTAATACGGGCTACTTGCGGGATTGTGAATCACAATCTTGCCTTTGCCACTGATATTGGCCGTTGGTGCAATCCAGATGTATCGGCTCCAAATCTCTAAGGTACCGTCTATTGTCCAATTGCTTCCCGGACCAAAACTGATAGTTTCGGCAAAGCATTGCTTAACGGTTCCAGTGGCCACATTAACCGTACTGGCTTGGCCAACGGCTACTGCGCCCTCAACGCTTTTGCTTCCTGCGCCCGTTTGGGCCTTGAGCACTCCCATGCCCAACAAGGCCATCCACATTATGGTGATTAACTTTTTCATGCTCTGTCTATTATTTTTGTACCGCCAATCTCACCGACGGATTTGCCTTTGCACAGTTCTCCAAAACCATTATTTACCTCTAACCGAATAGATTGCAGTATCTAACAGCATATATTACTGTTTAACTCTTGTTCTTAAACTGGGGTTAGCCATTACCGGAGCCATCTTTATTAGCAAAACATTGTCTGTACTGATGCCACAGCTATTGGTAATTCTCCATTGTAATTCTGCCCTGTTCCCCGAATTAAGTGAGATGGTGGTATTATATTTTGTATTATCAGCAATGGATATGTTTCCAGAAATCACAATCCATTCACCCGTTGCGGTTTGCGGATCATTTGCGACCATGGTAAATGTTATTGGATAATTGCCCCCCTTCTGCTGGTCGGGTCCGGCATTGGCAACCATTGGCTGTTCTACAAGCACCTGTGCTAAGGTTCTGGTCGGGCTTACACAGCCTGTTGCATCAACCACCAGTTCTGCATAATAATCGCCACTCACCAATAAGTCGGCAGGGTTCAAAGGAGCCCCACCCGCCGCTGTTGCATACCATTTAATGGATGCGACTCTGAGCGCCATTTCATTAGCTGTAGAAACATCTACAGACAAATTGGCTATTGTTTTAGAATCGTTTGCACAAAACCTATACGCATTTGCACCGGCACTGAGCACTACGTTTTTGGGTTTGTAGCTTACGGTTATTTCATCTGGAACCTTGCATTGTTGCGCAATAGGCAAGCTGGGGTCATAAATAATTTCGGCTTTATAAACACCATCGTAACCAAAGTTTCTCACATCAATAACGGTGGTGGTAGTGGGTACATTTAAGTTTACAAAGGTTCCGCCAGCATCTTTCTTAAACCAGGTGTAGCTACTGGTTGGCCCACCAACAAAATTTGCGACAAGCTGATAAGTAGCGGAATCGGCATCATTTATAGTGGCACAAGAAAAATTATCGGGCAACCCAATTAAACCCGGCAATTGCCCAGGAACAACCTCCTCGACATGCTGGTTATTGCCTAACTGCGTACTGTTGGCATACAAAAGTAAATGGGCATTAGAAGCGATGATTCCGCCTATGCGAATAAAATCGTATTTATTACTATTGTTGGGATTGCTGTAATTAATGGTAGCCTGCGTGGTTTGGCTACTGCCGGTTTCGCCACCAACACGTATACTGTTTAAATAACAAGGTGAACCACTAAGCAACAGGTAATTGGCAACCGCCTGCGTAGAACCTGTCTGCAGGTTGAGCGTAAGCCCGGTTGGCTTTAAAAACAAAGTTCCAAAGGTATTGTTGTCGTTTATTGTTCTGGATTGGTTCAAAATAAGCTCATCGGCTATGATACCACCCTGGATATAATAACCACTACCTAGATATGCCTGTAACGGAACTATAATTTTACCGTATACATCATTGGCCTTGCCATTAAAATTTTCGAGTACATTAATGGTAGAACCTCCAGCCTGTAGTGTTGCCGTTGCCAAATTGGAATGGAACCAGCTTCTTACGGTAATATTGGAATTACGTATATCTACAGAACGTGGATTAGTGGCATCATTAGAAACAAAGTCTTGGGTTAAATTCATGGTAAGCCCCGATGCCTTGAAATCTCCTTTTTGTAACCAAACACCCTGTAAATTAATGGTCTGCACATTTAAATTCAATGCTACTCCATTTAGCTGGCACTCTGCATTGCCATCCCATAACGTAGCATTTGCGGTTACCGTAGCACCTGTTTGTATATACTTGTTATTGAACTTGATATTGCCGTTAAAAATCCAGTTTGCCGTAGGGCTGTTTACGGTCAAAAAATCAAATTTAGCCAGCTGACTAGTGGTTAACACACCATTATTAGCATCGCCCTGCAAAGTTAACCTATTGATATACATATTGCTTCCCAATTGTATGGTGTTGCCATAGGCATTGGCTATGGTATTCACATCGTTAACAATGGCAATTCCATCAGGAGCATCGGCATGCGCAATTAGGTTATTGAAATATGCAGGTATATTGAGTATGTTAATTGGCAGATTGCGGTTAGAAAAGCTATTGAAATGGACGTTGTCGTACCTAGTAGGCACGCAGCCACCTAGTGTTGGCGTTCCATTGGTATTGGTGGTCCAATTTAAACCATTGTTCCAATTGCTATCGCTTGCGCCTGTCCAGTATAACTCTTTTGGAGCTGTTGGCACAAAAGTCCAGTTGTTTACGTCAGGCCCCTGTATCCCTGTGGCTGTATATGTTTTCCCAGTAGTAAGATCGGCAGTAACACCTGTCATCCATACATTGGGTATATTTACATTATTTAGGGCTTTAAAGGTAAAGCTTTGTCCTGGGGTTTTATTATTTACGTACATTTCCATCAGCCCCATACAATCGGCTGTGTGCGAAATAAAGTTTTGGTTAATGGTCAGCGTAACCCCGCTGTTTGCCGAAATTATGGCACTGGCCTGTACTTCCATAGCATTGGTGGTAAAGTTGCCTTGGAAGTATAGTTCTGCCCTGCCTAAAACAGGCATGGCTTTTAACAGGTTTGCGGTGTTATTTGGAGCTTGTACAAAGCTGGCATAGCTTGAATAAACATAGATATTGTGGTAATTTATATTTGGACCAGAAAAATCATAGCCAATACGCTGGGCATTACCCGCAGGGCTAACCGTAACATCATAATAGGTATAGCTATCGCCGGCGTTAAATGAACCATTCGGATTCCTCATGATAATGTGCGAGGTGCCGGCATCAAGCGTACCTCCGCCAGGATATTCCCACAAATAAAGTGCTGATATTGCAGAACTGCCAAAAATCAGGTGTCTGTTGCCGGGTGACATCGGATAACCCCAATGATCTGGCGAAAAGTTCTCCGCAATATACACTTCTTTGCTATTGGTGTTTAAGGTACCGCTATTGAAATAAAGGTTTTGGCCCGTTGTAAGCTTGTCTTGAAGCACCCATCCGCCAAGCCCCCTAAAATGAATGTTTTTTGTAAAAACAGAATTATTTGAAGTAATGGTTTCGCCTAAGCTTGGCGCATAGAAATAAACCACATCATTCACTGAAACGCCACTCTTCATGTACCAAGACCCATAGCAATTGATGCCCACGTTATTTGCAGAGCCCAAGGCAAAAGTTGCCTGGGGGAAATTATCCTGAATGGTGATGTTACGGAAATAGGCAGGTGAGCCGGTAATATTTACCGTTGCCCCCGTTACTACCGAATTGGCATCAAAAAATACGTTGTCATATTGGGATGGAATACAATAGCCACCCGCTCCGCCCGAGCTTGCCGACCAGTTCATTTTGGTATTCCATTGATTATCGGCACCAGCACCAACCCAATAAATATCTTTTGTTGGAGGTTGCGTAAAATTAATTAAACCGGTATTGCCTCCGTTATCAACACCAACCACATTTACCGTTTGCGTAAGTACATTTATGCCACTTATACGAGCATTGGTTAGGTTAATGGGTGCACCCGTTTGGTTATTAAGTTTTGTGGTATAGCCTGTTGGGTAGGCATAAATCTGATAAAAGCCCGTACAATTTGGTGTACTGTCTACCAACTGTCCGGTTACGGCAAGCTCGCTATTGAACTGCATCAAATAGTTGGCCGATGGAGCAAGCCGTAACTTGCCTACATACATGCTTTCCAAGAAATACCCGCCGCTGGTTGTAAAAAAAAGCTCGTTAATGGTAGAGCCTGCCCCAGCAATTACCACCGTAGCATTCTGATTAGTATTATCTATAAAAACCTTGTTTACCGTGGTGGCACTTTTTGTTTTAAACTCATTACCCGTAATGTGAAATTGGGCGGTACCTGCGCTTAAGTTACCTATATACGACCAATTAAAAGCAGTTACCACTGCACCATTGGCTAAGGCAAGGGTAGCTGCAGGGTTTCCGTTATCAACTACGCCTTCTGCATTAAACACCTGCAAACTAGGCAAATTTAATGGTGTGGTAGAGTTAAGCGTAAAGCCCTTGGTATTGATGGTTTGTAGCAAAGGTACATTTAGCGAAGCGGTACCATTAATATTTTGGCCACGATAAGCCGTGAAATTTAAGGTACGTAAACTGGGCATGTTTAACAGGGCATCGTTATTCATCAAAAAGCCTCCGCTCTGAAAAACCGTGCCATTATAATTGGTGATGCCGTTGTTGATATAAGTATCCCCGCTATTGTCAAAATTACCCTCTATGTTTAAGGTACCAGCTCCCTTTTTTACAAAGTCTAAACCCAAGGTAGTTCCATTTAGTTTAAGCGTAGCGATGGTGCCTACAAGCTGGTCTAGCGTAAAACCATTGCCTGGGGCGCCCCCAAACACCATCATTACTGTTGAACGTAGGGTTGCATTGCCACTTACGGCAAGTCCAAAACTTCCAACGATACGGGGCGAATTGCTGGCTGTTAAATCGCTTTCAAAAGTTAAAGATTTAATGAATACGTTGGCCGTTAGGTTAATGATAGTACCGGGACTATTGGCAACCGCAGATCCACTAAAGCCCGATGCCGCATTGATGATTACATTGGTTTCGGAAGTAGGGATAGATGAGGGCGTGGTAGGTCCTTGTGTACCAGATTGAAAAGACCAGTGAGTAAGGTCGCCCCAATTACCAGCACCGCCAATCCAATACATGGTCTGCTCTTGTGCTGCAGCAGCATAGCCAAAAACTAAAAAGAGTAAGGTTAATTTAATTTTGAAAATTTGTTTTTTGCCAATAGCGCTTAATTTCATCATTTACGGCATAAGAGGTTACTTATTAATAACTTTTAAATCTTTTATTAGAAAATTAAAATACAGTTGCACTATTTTACCTTAAACACAATATTCATGTAGGTTTTTTCTGTTACGATACCTGCCGGCAATATTTTGTAGGTGAGCACGCCATTGTCATCTAAGGCGATGCTTGCTGGATCGAAAACCGTGTTATCAAAATAAGTAACAAAATATTCTAATGCTGATACAGGCAGCACTGGCAAGTTGGTTGCCGATGGGCTTTTAACGGCCGATATAGTTGGCGTAGCAAGGCCTGCCATACCAAACTGATTGCTATAAATAGTGTATAAATCGGCCGTAAAGGTTTGCGTACCTGCATCGTAGGTTACACCAGCTGGCAAGTTGGCATTGGCTGTTGGCAACACTACCGATGGTGAGTAGAAGAAACGCGGAGCAGCCGTAACGGAATACACTTTTTTGAGGTTACCACTAGGGTCAGAAACTATAAAGGCATCATTAGACTGTGCAGCTACGGCAGAGGGCAGGTTGGGTACACGCACATTTTGGCCATTAATGTCAATATTAGCATTTTTATATACGGTAAGGGCATTATCTCGGGTGTTCCTGTCAATACCATTGCCCAATTGGAACAAGGGGTCGGTAGGTACCCAGCTATTGGCACTACCCGTGGTAATGGCATTATAACGGCCTGCCACCAGTTCGTTTATTGATGCCGATTGTAGTCCTTCTCCCAGCATCATCGAATTATCGCTAGTTGAATAATTGCTAAATCCAGCTGCAAAGGCTTGTACACCTTTTACCACGTTAAACTTTCCAATAGCAGCAGCATACTCACCCGATGCTGCAATATCATTACGAAATCCAGCAGCCATGGCACCTTTTGCACTAACTGCGTTGTCTCCTCCTAAGCCTACAGCATACTCTCCTGACACGTCGTTGCTTGTACCAAAAGCCATACTGTTTTCACCCCTCGCATAATTGCGGCTACCCAAAGCCGCAGAGTTTTCTCCTATCACAGATTGTCCTTGCAGCTCTGATTGGCTAGGTTCGCCCCCACGTACAGCGCCCCTAACATCTAACCTGGCAATGGGCTTTGCAGCTGTAAAATCACCCAAACCTACATTACCGTTTTGATAAATATTCTGTGTATTTGTTGTTGCGGGATTGGCAGTGTTTTCAATGCGCCAAGGTTCTGGTGCCAATGCCGAAATATCTTTCCACGAAAGCAGCGCCTGCCCAGCCACACCATTTGTAGTTAGCACCTGATTAGCTGTTCCATTGTTGCGCGGAAACAAGTAGTTACCTTCGACATTACCAGTTACGTTTTGATAATTAAAGGCAATACCGTCATAACTGTTTACATTCATCTCAGTACGCTGCTGATTAGTAAGATTAGTTGAATTAATGCCAAAACGGTTTTCCGTAAGAGAGAATGCCGAGGTATAGTTCGGATCGGCGGTTGAAGCCAACAGACCAGTACTGCTTTGCGTAATTATCGAAGTTGCATTGCCAATTTTAGACATGAGCGTATTGCCGTTTCTACTAATACCCAGCACACCTAGTTCTGAAGCTGTAAGAAAATTCGGGTTATTCGCTGCCGAAATAAAATTCACACCTCCACCTGGTATTGAAGTATTATTGGTTTCCATGTTATAGTAGCTACCATCTGCTGTTTGAACCGATGTTTTAAAATCGCCTTTTACTTCCAGTTTTTTGGTGGATGTTGAACCCGTAAAATCGCCTACGGCAAAGTTGCTGTTCAGGTAGGCCGGTACATTATTGGCCGTTGCCTTGTTGGTACTGCCCTGTATTTGTAAGGGCTCTATGGCCAAAGTAGCCTGATCAATTTGTCTTAATACCCCGTTGGCATCCGCACTAACGATTTTATCGCTTGCCGCTCCGGTTTGCAGTCCTGCAATGGCCAAGGTTTTGGCAGCGTCGGTAGTCAAGGTAGTGGCTGTGGTCAAAGCCCCACCCAACTGTATATTGTTAGCGCTTTTGGTCAATCCGTTATCAGCTGTTGTAGCTGCAGGTGCGGTACCGATCATCAACTGCCCGTTGGCATCGGCCACCACTGGCCTGTTGCCTGCTGTTACTGTAGCTCCGGTAGCCAAATCGGCAATCTTTAAGGTACTGTTAATGGTTAGTTTTCTACCTGCAAAATCACCATCAATCAAAGGGGTATTTGTGTTGGAGTTATCAATCATTAAACGATCATCTCCACTATAGTTATAACCCACATTATAGCCTAATATCACGTTTCGAGAACCTTGCAAACTACCTCCAGCCAATCTGCCAATAGCTGTGTTTTTGTTTCCATTAGTAAGGAAGGCCAACGCTTGCGCACCCACCGCAACGTTGTCGCTGCCGCCATCTAGGTTAACTAACGAGTTATAGCCAAAAGCCATATTATCTGAGCCGGTTGTATTTTTCCCCAATGCATTGCGACCTATACCAATGTTGTGTCCGCCGGTGCTATTAAAGTTCAAGGCATTCGAACCAATAGCCACATTATCTGAACCGGACGTATTTTTGCTGATGGCACCGTTGCCGATGGCAATGATATCGGCACCTGTTCCTACACTGGTGCCATTCGAGCCCACGCCGGCATCCTGTGTGAGGTGACTGCTGGCTCCTACCAAACGTAAATCCTGCACGAAATTGGAGGCCGGTATTGTCCTTAGTTCTCCTCCTGCACCATTGGCTACTAAAATTTGATCGGCAGCTGTCCCTGTTGCAGGTAAGCCAGTGATGGATAATGGATTGGCCCCCACGGCAATGGTTGTCGGCTTTAACAAGGCGCCACCCAACTGTACATCGCCTGTAACGGCATCAATGCCCAATCCATTCGAAGCGGCCACTTTTAACGAGCTCATGTCGACCGTTTTGGTGTTTCCCCGTTCTAAAACAAGCGTTAGTTTTTTCGTTGCATTGTCAAAGTCGAAACTGGTTATGGTTTGGTTATCTGTATCTACTATGGTATTGTTGATGATGTAAGGATCGGCAGCGGTTCCGGTTCCGGTAATATTTATCCCAGTGCCTGCCTGTGATTTGCCTCCAACACCATCTATACCATTTGCTCCAGCAGGACCTTGTGGGCCTTGAGCTCCAATCGGACCTTGTGGACCAATTGCTCCAGTTAAACCAATGGGTCCCTGTGCACCAACTGCACCTGCAGGACCTGGAGCACCAGTTGCCCCAGTATCGCCCTTGTCGCCTTTAGCACCTGTAGCGCCGGCAACGCCTGTTAAGCCAATCGGACCTTGTGGGCCAATTGCTCCAGTTAAACCGATTGGGCCTTGCGCACCAGCTACACCTGCAGGGCCTTGAGGGCCGGTTGCTCCGGTATCGCCTTTTGGTCCCTTGGCACCATTTATATTTGTCCAAGTATGAGTAACGGGATCGTATATCCAGGTACCACTATCGTTGATTACAATGGTTGTTCCGGCTCCTGGTCCGCCAGGCTGGCCCGGGGTTCCCGGAGGTCCGGTTTGGCCCGGCTTGCTTTCGATCAAGACACTCCCCGTATCTCCTTTCAGGCCTTTGGCCGAAATCCATTTAGTTCCGTCGTTATAATATATACCTGGGGTTACATCGCCGGCCGTAGCTATGTTGTACACCATCATACCGGCTACGTGGGCCGATAAAGGGCTCGCATCGGTAGTCACTTTTAGCGAAACCCTGGTAAACAACAGCCCTTTGCCCATACTTTCGAGCTCTAGGATAGCATCCTTATTGGGCAGGTTGTTGCCCGTAACGGTACCGTCCTTGATCTTTTCTTGCGAGAACGCAACGACAGACACCAGCATAAAGCTGACTGTAAATTGTAAAAATTTCCCCATGGTATAAATTATTTGTTAAGTGTGCTTAGAGGCAAGCAATAGGAAAGATTTCTCGACTAACGCAAAAGGAAGTCCAAAACACAAGGAACTGAAAGTCAGCCGAATAAAAAACGGATTATTATAGCTACGAGCATATCGCTCAACATTTCGAGGAGCTTGCTCTGCAACAACACGCCAGAAGGACGATTTTAAAGCTAGGCTACCGACAGCTGAGATTTGATGGAAAAATTTGACAAAACCTAAGTATAGCACAAAGCAAAGCCCAAACAACAACTCACTACAAGTCAAATCATTGCAAAAAAAACCATAAAAATAATCAATGTTATTTTTCTACAAATCGAATAACTAATTCCACAAAAGTGCACGCCATATAATTTCCCATATCGTTAAAATATGTGACCTAGATGGAAATAGGCTCAAGACCGTTAGTAAACTGTTTTGTTTTTTTTGGCACATAAACCTGCTATTGCAGACATGTGCATCCGAAAATAGATGTGGCTGCCCAATAAGTATGGGAAGGCATAACACTGCTATGATTTTTACATTGGCCGATAGCCTGCTACAAAATGTTTAGCACCTAACTAAACATCCATTTTAATATATCGCTGACTTCTTCTTTGGATGTTGACCTGAAGATGATTGCATCGGCACCGATTTTAGACAGGGAGCTGGCTTCTTCGTTAAGACAATCTCCTAAAAGCATCACCACCTTGGTATGCCTAATCGCCTTACCGATAAAGTTGGCCAGCAGTTCTTGTGGTGCCAGTTCGATATCCAGTACCAAAAGGTCAAAGTTATTGTCGAAAACAAGCTCGATCGCCTTGTCAAAATTGCAGGCCTCGCTCACCACCGCATCGGTCCATAGCTCGCCAATGATCGTTTTGAAGCCGAATCGATAAACACCTATTTTATCTGCTATCAAAATGTTCATCTGTTCAAGTTTTGAGTTATGGCCCTTCTATGATTTAGCCACAAAGCTCACACACAACCTCCATGCGAAAAATGACAGATATCTATCATTTTTCAAATACTTCATGAGCAACATGTCCATTATTTTTATTTTTAGCTTACCTCCAATACCATAATATGAAAAACAATGAATTTGATGCCATCGTAGTTGGTTCGGGCATTAGTGGTGGCTGGGCCGCCAAAGAGCTTTGTGAAAAGGGATTAAAAGTACTCATGCTGGAACGCGGGGGACCATACGACCATATCAAAGACTATAAAACTGCTTCAAAAAATCCCTGGGAATTTGAACACCGAGGCAGAACTACCGTAGCGCAACAAAAAGAATATCCTATTATTCACCGTGGATGGGCGGCTAATGAAGCCGTAATGGATGCATGGGCCAATGAACAGGATTGCCCCTATGTAGAAATCAAGCCTTTTACCTGGTGGCGCAGCTATCGCATGGGCGGACGCTCAATTTTATGGGGAAGACAATCTTATCGCTGGAGCCCGATGGATTTTGAAGCCAACGAGAAAGACGGCATTGCAGTTGCCTGGCCCATTTCCTACGCCGATTTGGCTCCCTGGTATGACCATGTAGAGAAATTTGCAGGAATAAGCGGCTCCATAGAAAACCTTCCGCAATTGCCTGATGGATCCTTTTTGCCGCCAATGGAACTGAACTGCGTAGAAAAAGATGTGGCCGCCAGGATAAAAAAGCACTACCAAGAAAAACGGCACCTTATTATTGGAAGAACCGCAAACCTCACTGCGCCGCTACAGGAAAGAACCCAGTGCCAATACAGGAACCGTTGTTGGGAAGGCTGCCAGTTTGGCGGCTACTTCAGTACGCAGTCGTCAACCTTGCCCGCCGCCGTCAAAACAGGAAACCTTACGGTAAGGCCTTATTCGCTCGTTACCGAAATCATTTATGACCAGGACAGCAAAAAGGCTAAAGGCGTAAAAATACTGGATACCGAAACCAACGAAGTACATGAATATAAAAGCAAAATAGTTTTTTTATGTGCTTCTGCCTTAAACAGTGCCTGGGTGCTGTTTAATTCGGCAACCCACATTTGGCCTGGAGGCTTGGGCAGCAGCAGCGGCGAACTGGGTCACAACGTAATGGACCATCACTATAACATTGGTGCCTGGGGCACTGTGGAAGGCTACGAAGACAAATATACCTACGGCAAAAGAGCAAATGGATTCTATGTGCCACGCTTTGTTAACCTAGGTGGCGACAAAAGAGATTACCTGCGCGGATTTGGCTATCAAGGTGGCGCAAGCAGGGATGGTTGGGGCAGAAATATTGCAGAGCTAAGTATTGGAGGCGATTTTAAGGATGCCCTTGCAGAACCTGGGCAATGGACCATCGGCGCAACCGGCTTCGGTGAAATCCTCCCCTATCACGAGAATAAAATCTCGCTCGACAAAACCAAAAAAGACAAATGGGGGCTTCCGGTTTTGGCCATGGATGCCATGCTGAGGGAAAACGAGTTAAAGATGAGGAAAGACATGAAGCAGGAAATTAGCGAAATGCTTGAAGCAGCAGGAATAAAAAATGTCGGCACCTGGGACAGTGGTCACGCCATGGGACATGGAATTCATGAAATGGGAACAGCCAGAATGGGGAAAGATCCTAAAACATCGGTACTGAACAAATGGAACCAGGTTTGGGACTGCCTCAATGTATTTGTGACCGATGGAGCGTGCATGACTTCTTCGGCCTGTCAAAACCCTTCATTAACCTATATGGCACTTACGGCCAGGGCCGCCGATTATGCTGTTAGCGAACTCAAAAAAGGAAACCTATAAAAAGATGGACAGAAGAGAACTGATTAAACAAATTGCCTTGCTCACAGGTGGCATTATGATTGGTGGCAATGCTTTGCTTACCGGATGCAGTCCCAATAAATCTGCAAAAAACGAAAAAATCCGTTTTAGTCAGCAACAGCAAGACTTGCTGAACGAAATTGGCGACACGATACTGCCCCCTACCAAAAGTCCTGGTGCAAAAGCGGCCAATGTAGGTGCTTTTATGGAAATCATGGTCAGAGATTGTTACGAAGAAAAGGATCAGCAAGCATTCATTGATGGCATGAAGAAACTCGATGAGGCCAGTAAAAAGATACACGGAAACGGGTTTATGACCATCAATGCTCAGCAGAAGCTCGCATTCATACAACAACTCGATAAAGAGGCTTCAGATTTTCAGGCCAAGAAAGGCGAATTGGAAGCGGCTGAGCGCAAAAAAGACAAAAATTTTGCAGGCCTGCCCAACCACTACTTCATCATGATAAAGCAATTGACCCTTTTGGGCTATTTTACTTCAGAAGTAGGCTGTACACAAGCCATGCGCTATACACCCGCACCTGGGCGTTATGAAGGCGACGTTCCTTATCAAAAAGGAGATAAAGCCTGGGCTTAAACGTTGATCATGTTGCTTTGCGGTTAACAGTTTACAAGCTCCGCAATATCTTTTCCATCTTCCTGCCTTTGGCCAGCTCGTCTATCAGTTTGTCGAGGTAGCGAACCTGTTTGGTCAAAGGATTATCGATTTCTTCAATGCGATAGCCACAAATCATGCCGGTTATGAGCGATGCATTAGGATTTAAGACAGCCCGTTGGAAGAAGGTTTCAAAGGTTACTTTTTCTTCGATGAGCTCCTTTAGCCTTCTGTCGTCAAAACCAGTTAGCCAGGCGATAACTTCATGAAGTTCTTCTTTTGTCCGGCCTTTTGCCTCTACTTTCTTCACATACATCGGATAAACCGAAGCAAAAGTCATTTTTGCAATACGCTCATTGTGCTTATCAGTGGTATTCATGTCTTTTTAGTTGTGCTGTTACGCCGTTATTTGGCACTAATTTACCGATTTAACCAAAGCGGTAAAAATTTGTTCGGATATTCGTCCGTAATCAATTGCGTTGAGATATAAATTTTGTGGCGCTGAAGAGCGCAAAATTAATCCCAGCAAAATACGGGAGGCGCTGGCCTTGGCATTTTAAATATTTTGACAGCTAAGATATTTTATGCGTCTGATAGAAGGATATTCGTAGAAAAAATTATTTTTACAAACTAACCAGGCCCACAAAAAGCTAACATGCCCAAATCATCTCCTATTGCCATTGGTTTAAGGTCTATCAGAAACAAGACGCTTTGGGCCGACCTCATCGGCAGCCCCAGGATGTTTTCGTTAGAGAGCCGGATTTTCCACTCCATTTGCGCGGCATTGGTTCTTTTAGACCTATTTTACATCCCTTACAATTTGTATGCGGGTTTATATGTGGGCTCCCTCTCGGCGCTTATATTCGGCGTACTTTTCATTTACCAGTATTATTTGTCGAGGTTTAAGGCCAAAACGCACAACACCAGCATATTTGGACTAGCCGGCCTTATTATTTTTAGCATCAACTACTTTACCAATTCCGGCATCGACGGTTCAACCGATCTGATTTGGCCGGCCTATTTGTTGTTGGCACTGGCCATTTCGCCCTATAAACAACATCTGCAATGGCTAATTACCTATGTAATCAGCTTCTTGATTATCCATTTCATCGAGTTTCGCTATCCAAATCTGGTGCAGCATCCCTTTATAGCCGGACAAGGGCAGTTCATAGATCGGGTTACTGCTTTCCCGATACCTGTTTTCGTGGTCTATATCATCATCAGGTTTATTAGAAGAAGCTACGACGCAGAAAGGCAGGTTGCCGTTGAAAAGACTTTGGCGGTAGAAATAAGCAAGGAACAGATTTTGGCCCAAAACGAACAACTGGAAAAGAGCAACAGCGAAAAGAACAAGCTGATGTCTATCATTTCGCATGATTTGCGCTCGCCTTTGATCAATATCCAGAACTACCTGGAGCTGCTCAACGAAAGCCAGGTAGACGACGTTAACCGCCCCTTGCTCGAAAGGGCCCTGATTCAATCGACCAATGGTGCCGTACAAATGCTGTCTAATTTCCTGCATTGGTCGAAATCGCAGATGGATGGCATGAACGCCAATCTGGCAGCCATGAACTTGGGCGAAACGTTGCAAGGAACCATTGAAATGGAAAGTGTAAATGCCGCTAAAAAAAATATTGCGCTACAGGTTAACATCCCAGCATCGCTCTTGGTTTTTGCCGATGCCGACATGCTGCAGCTGGTGGTGCGCAATTTAATCAGCAATGCCATCAAATTTACGCCAACGGGCGGAAAAATAAACATAAGCACCCAACAGCTGGCCAACGAATGCCAAATTACCATCAGCGACAACGGAAAGGGTATCCCGGAAGAAAAGCAACAAAAAATCTTCTCGATCAAGGCCCAATCTACCTATGGTACCAATAACGAAAAGGGCATTGGGCTAGGCCTGATGCTTTGCAAGGAATTTATCGAACACCAGGGCGGCCGCATAGCCTTTAAAAGCACCTTTGGTCAAGGTTCCAGTTTTTTTGTGTTTGTGCAGCTCGTTCCCCAAGCTGAAACCGCCTCATAAATCATTTGCTTGTTACGGTTTGTGGCTCCGCTTTTGGAAGCGCGAGTTCCGGCTTATCCAGAGGCAGTGCTACATAAAAAACAGTGCCCACCCCTACTTCGCTCTCGAACCATATTTTGCCGTTATGTGCCTCGATAATCTGTCTAGAGATCGCTAAACCCAAACCAAAAGTCTGCTCGCCGGCCGTTCCAACCCTGGTGCTTTTGCTGTAGATGTCGAATATGCTTTCTTTCAATTCGTCGGGAATTCCAATACCACTGTCCTTTACCGAAATCAAGGCATCCGAATCGGTATGGCTCAGGGAGATTTCGATAACGGTATGCGCATAGCTGAACTTAATGGCATTACCAATCAGGTTGCTGATGACACGCCAAAGCTGCACCGCATTGACCGATACCACCAGCGACTGACCATGGAGCAGGAGCTGCTGACTTTTGGTTTCGGCCTTTAATTTAAGTTGCGCGATGCAGTAATTGAGCATGCCATAGAGATCTTCGGGCTCTTTTTTTAGCGCATCAACGGTTACCGCTGGTTGCAACAACTGGGCAACAAGGTTCAAGCAATCTTCGGTCGATTGTTTCATCAAATCAACCAGCTCTTTTTCTGTAGCATGAAGCGTATTTTTGGTCAACAACATATCGGCGAGCATATCTATGGCTCCAATTGGGCTCCGAAGGTCGTGGGCCACCAGTTTCATGAGCTGTGCATGATCCAGCTGGCTCTGCTCCAATATGGAAAGAGTTCGTTGCAGCTGCTCGTTCTGCTCAATTACGCGTTTATTGAGCGCGGTAAGGTTGGCTACATTTATTCTCGAGCGCTTTAAACTTAGCCATACCATGAGCAGGATAACAATAACCATGACCGAGATAATGGCAGTGGCCACCAGGTATACGGTTTTTAAATGCCGATCTCTTTTTACCAGTGCCAACAAATGCTGCTGTTCTGCCTGCTTAAAGGCTACATCTAAATCGGCGCTTTTCAGTTCGCTGTTTACTGCCAGCAGCGAATCTTTAAGTGCATTGTACTTAAGCATTGAGCGATAGGCCCTATTCGTATCGCCAACGCTTTCGAAATAACGGCTTTTGAGTTGATAAAGCCAATTACGCAGGTTCAGGTTGGCATCATTTTCTCCCTGCCTGGCTGCCAAATTGTTTTCGAGTTCGGCGATTGCATTTTTTGCCGTAGCCACGCGATGGGTACGTAGATACAGATCGGCAAGTTTGGCCTTGGCAGTTTGCGCATCGCCTATGGCATAACCTGGCCTATCATTAATGCCGATACTCATGTTAAGGTATTTTTCGGCATGGGCATAATCTTTCATTCTGCTATACAAACCGCCTAAATTGCCATAGAAAACCCCTTTTGCCGTTTCAATATAAGCTTTTCTGGAGGGGTATTTTGGCTCCGCCCGTCTGATGAAAGCCAAGCCACGCAGGTAATACTGCAAAGCACTGTCGGGTTGATTGGCGCGTTCAAAACACAAGGCAATGCTGTTGTAGGTTGATTGAGGCGTAATAAACTGGTTTTCGAAAGTAGAACTATCCGTACAGCTCGCCATTTCTTTCAAGGTTTGCTTAAAATAAGGCACCGCCTTTAAGTAATGTTGCTGTACAAACCTTACCAAGCCCAGTTTAGCCGAAAAGCTAGCCACCTGACAACTGTCGAGGTTTTCTTTGGCAAAAGAATGGCCTTGGTAATAGCTTTCAAAAGCCTTGTCGTACCGGTGCTGGGCGCGCAACACATCGCCTTTGGCAAAAAGTGTTAAGGCATATTCGGTGTTGTATTGCGACCCTTTGTTTTTCAGCATGGCAAACATGCTGTCTACATATTTTTCTGCTTTAAAAGGCGCCACATCATAATAAAGGTAAAAATTGCTCAGAAAACTGTACTTCTTCCATCGATCTAGAGAACCGGGATTGGGAAAAGTGCTATAAACAGAATCGACATAAAGGATGGAGCGGTTGATTTCGCCACTGTTGAGCAATCCGTTCACCACATCAAAAGCGCTATCTACTTTTGCATCGTGATTTTGAGCGGGCTCGACGGCTCTTCTGCAAGAAACGGCAAAAAAAAGGCCTACACAGACCAAAGCCCACCAAAACTGCTTAAAGAATTTGAAGGTTGGATATAAACAATACACGCTCAGGATGATTTTTTGCCCTTATAAACCAAGATAACTAAAATTGGACTAATAGACGAGCAACTTTTATTCTTTATCTATTCATTTCATTCAATTCAACGGCCAATGGCCAGCTGCAGCTTCAATTGTTCCCAAACAAAAAAGACCTTGCCGATGGGCAAGATCTTTATCGTATTTTTGGCAACAGCCATTGGTCCATTAGTTTTTACCTTGCCAGCAACTGGCTGCGCCAATAAGGGCGGCTTGTTCGTTCAATTCAGAAATATAAATAGGCAATACAAAATCGTGTTTTTTAAACTGTTTGGCCAGGCCGGGCAAAAACTTGCCCGAGGCATTGGCTATGTTACCCCCGATAATCAAGGCTTCGGCATTTTCCTTTTGCTGAAAATCCATGATGAAATTGGCCAAGTTAACAGCAAATTCTTCAAATACCTCACGCACATTGGGCGAGGTTTCATAAAATTTGGCCATTTCCTTTACATCGATTACGTTGATGCCGGTGAGTTCGTAATAATGCCTTAAAAACCAACGGGTAGACAGGTGGTCTTCCGCATAGCTATCTAAAAAGGGCGTACGCCAAAGATCGGCATCGCTTACTTTGCCTTTTTCGTAAACGGCGGTACCCAGGCCCGTGCCCAAGGTAAGGCCAATTACCTTATCAAAGCCCTGCCCTGCTCCGGCAAAGGTTTCTCCAGCCAAAAAGCAGGCCGCATCATTTTGCATCAAGATATCGCTTGCAGGCATTCCCAGCTGCGCCGCCAACATTTCCTTGACGTTCAATCCGTAAAAAGACTCGTATTTGGTCGTATTCTTCATGTAGGAAATACCCGTTTCATAATCGAAAGGGCCTGGCATGGCAATTCCGATTTTGCTGCTTTGCATGCCTGCCTGTGCAAGCGTTTCGCCTATTACAGCCGTCCAGTCGTTCAGGATCTGTTCGTGCCCAGCCCTCGAATTGATTTTTTTCCTCACATAGCTATCGGCCAAAATTGTTTTGTTTTCCATATTTAGCATAGCCGTAGTGATGTGAGAGCCACCTATATCTATGCCCATTACATATTTATCCATTGGTAAGTAGATTGATTTCAATTTTTTTATTCAAAACTTGTGCATTTGGTTACAAACAATGCAGGCAGGAAAAACCGTTATAATAAATCATCCCTAATTGTTTTACAGCTCTCCCGCCTTACATTGTTATTTCTTATGCTTTGCCTGGCTATTTAACCGGCAATTGCTGGTCCTTTACATTCCATCCGTAAACCCGTACGGCCAAAGGCAAGGTACCTTGGTCTGGAAATTCGATGGTTACCGTTTTCTTTTCGCCTGGCAAAATGCTTACATAGTTGTCGGAAAAGAAAGTGGGCAAGATACGCATTCCTGTATTGGCATTTTCTAATGCAATGCGATTAAAAAACGCAATAGGCCCATTTGACGGATTTTCGAGCGTGAGGTTTAACTTTCCTTTTGCTACGGTTTCTACAGCCACCTTCAAATCGGCTGGCTTCATTTCCTGAAGCCCGTTGTATTGGCCATCTTTTCCGGGCAACCAATATAGGTTTTCGCTCAATAATTTTTGGTCGGATGCCAGTAACTTAAGTACTACAAAAACGCCGTTTTTATCATTTCCTTTTTTAAGCGGATCGTTAATCGGGAACATTTTTTTAACCATCGATGGTCCTATCTCTGCAAAAAGCTGGTTGCTAAACTGCAATTTGCCATTCATGTCGTAAACATTGGCCTGCACCATCAGGTTACGTTCCATTTTAAAGCCGTTGTTTACCACCTGGATCATGCTGTCTAAAGGGTTCATCATGATATGCAAAGGCTCGCTGCCTTTCCTCAAACCATACAAGCAAGCATTGACGTCGAGGTAATAATCGTACATCTGTCCACGCAATGCCGTCCACGGATTTTGTGTTTTCCAGATGATGCTGCCGGTGTACCAATCCCACATATGGCTGGAAAAGCCTTCCATCAGTGCCCGGTACTGGTTGTAGTTGACCAATTGGGCCTTCATGGCAAAGTCGGCTGCATTTTTGGCCTTGCCGTAAGGATCGATGTACTGATTATAAGGAATATATTTATGGTATTCCCACACCGAATCGGCCTTTTCGCCGTTTTGCGGTGCGATGAGGTTTTTGGCCGGAATAAAACGCTGCAAGGAAGCATAATCGCCTACACCTACCGAGCCTACTTCAGAATTGTAAGGATAGGTTTTGTGGCCCCAAAAAGTGCGGATGTCCTGAATGTTATAAGGGCCATCGCCATTGCCGCCGATCGAATTGTACGACATGCTATCGGTGTTCGAAAAGTCGAAGAAATAGCGCGTACCATCCAGTTCGGGCAACAGTTTGTTTTTGAGTGGCTCCAAGATATCGTCGGGCGGTGTAATTTCATTGCCACCGCACCAAAAAGCCAAGGAAGGATGGTTTCTGATGAGTTTGATCTGATCGGCAGCCGCTTCGAGTGCCAACTGGTGGTTATCGGGATATTGCCTGCGTGTCCACTGGTCTTCTTTTTTTAGCGGATCAACCCATTTGCCGTTGCAATCGCCACTGAACCAAAAATCCTGGAATACCAGCAAACCATATTTGTCGCAAGCCTGGTAAAACTCGGGACGTTCGGTTAAAGCTCCGCCCCAAATACGGATCAGGTTCAGGTTCATATCTCGGTGAAAACGCACCTCGGCATCGTAGCGCGCATCAGAAAAACGCAACATGGCATCAGAAATAATCCAATTGCCACCCTTGATAAATATTTTTTGTCCGTTTACACGAGCCTCCATGCTCTGCGTGCGGTCGTTCCAAACATTGCTGATTTCTCGTACGCCGAACTGCACGGGCTCTTCATCCAATACTTTTCCCGCAGCATTCACAAATTGCATCCTGATCTGGTAAAGGTATTGCTCGCCATAGCCGTTAGGCCACCAAAGTTTCGGATTTGCCAAACTCAAATCGGGCAGTTTCACTTCCCGCTTTTCGCCAGGTTTTAAAGTTACCGGGGTACGCACAAGTTTGCCTGCCAAATTGTATTGCAAAAATCCCTGTACGGGCTTGGTAGTAGGATTGCTGATTTCGGAAGAAGTGCGGATTACAGCCGGAGCCTGTGCACCCATAGGCAAGCGCTTGCCGGGAACCAAAGTAACCACATGCGGGTTTTCGACATTAACGCTGTTTGTTTTTTCGATAGTTACCTTATCCCAAATGCCGGTATTGCGATCTCTGATGGGCTGTATCCAATCCCAACCGGCCGTATACTGGGTGGTAAGGCCTTTGGCAATGGTGCCATCGCCTCCTTGGCCTCCATTCGGATCGCCTGGAAAATCGGGCGGATAAACCAAAACTGCCAAACGATTGTTGCCGTTAGGTGCCAATAACTTGGTAATATTGTATTGCTGACGCAAATGCATGCCTTCGTGGGTCTTGGCATTTACTTTTTTGCCGTTCAAAAATATTTCGGCTTTATAGTTAACGCCCCTAAATTGCAGCCACACCTGTTCATCGCCCTGGGCAACCTGCTTAAACGATTTGACAAACCAATACGTGTAATAGGCATTGCCGGTATGGTAAACGTCTTTAATCAGCTTATTGTTCATGCCATAAAATGGATCTGGCACTTTATTGTTGTTGAGCAAGGTGGTGAGCACCGTACCAGGCACGGTGGCGCGCATCCATGTATTAACCTGAAAACCAGCTTGCGACAGCTGTTCGCCATTGGCTTTTACATCGTTGATATTGGCACAATACCAATCTGAATTCAGCTCGTAACGTTGCTGGGCGGGCACCTGACTGGTTAGGCAAATCGTAGACAGCAACAGCAAAAAATAACGGAAAGGTTTAATAAGAGCTGCAAACATGGCCATTAACGGTTAAGGTGTGATGATGGCCTATTTGTTGCACTTACGCCAAAGGTTGGCGATGGTTTGCTACCCATGTAAACCTGCAGATTGCCACCCGCCATAATGGTTTTGTGCAAAATATAGCTCTTGGTATAAGGCTTGCCGTTAAGCGTAATCTTTTGAATGTACTTGTTGGCGGCACTGTTGTTCGTAACCTTGATGTTAAACTTTTTGTTGCCCGGCAAAGCAATGCTGGCCTCGTTAAGCAAAGGCGAACCAAAAACATAGGCACCGTTTGCGGGATTGACCGGATAAAAGCCCATGGCCGAGAAAATGTACCAGGCCGACATCTGCCCTACGTCTTCATTGCCACACAAACCATCAGGTTTATCGGTATAAAATTCGCGGTCTATTTGGCGTACCAAATCGGCGGTTTTCCAAGGCTGGCCTACATAGCTGTACAAATAAGGGATATGATGGCCTGGCTCGTTGCCCTGTGCATAATTGCCAATGAGGCCGGAGATATCGGGAGAACTTTCCTTGCTGAACTGAAACGGAACGCGGAACAATGAATCGAGCTTGGTAACGAATGATTTTTCGCTGCCAAAAAGCTTAACCAATCCTTCTACATCGTGCGGTACCAGCCAGATATACTGCCAGGCATTCCCTTCGGTATAATCGTCTTCGCGGTGTTTGGAGGCAAAGGGGCTGAAAGGTGTGCGCCAACTACCATCGGCCAGTTTGCCACGCATAAATTGGGTTTGCGGATCAAAATATTCCTGATACAACTTGGCCCTTTTGCTAAAATAGGCATAGTCGTCTTTCTTGTTCAAAGCCAATGCCATTTGTGCAATGCAATAATCGTCGATGGCATATTCTAAGGCCTTAGCCACCGATTCGTTCACCTTATCGGCCGGAATGTACTTCAGTTGCTGGATGTAGTCGATTCCGTCTGTTTTTTGCATGGCCGATTGTTTGATGGCCTCATAAGCCAGATTTACATCAAAACCCCTGTAGCCTTTCAAATAGGCATCTACAATAACCGGAACGGCATGGTAACCGATCATGGTATTGGTTTCGCTGCCCATCAAATGCCAAACCGGCAATTTGCCCTGCTGTTTATAAATGGCCAGCATGGTGTTGATCACGTCCGAAACCTTCTCAGGATGCAGGATGGTAAACAAAGGCTGTGCGGCGCGGTAAGTATCCCACAACGAAAAAGTTGTCAGGTTATTGAAATTAGCGTTTTTGTAAACTTTTTTATCGGTACCCAGGTAATCCTTGTTCACATCGTTAAAAAGCGAAGGCGCCACCATGGTGTGGTAAAGGGCGGTATAAAAAACCCTTTTGGTTGCCGTATTGGCTTCTATTTTTACCTTTTGCAACTGTTTTTCCCATTTGGCATCGGCCTGTTTAACCGTAGCTTTAAAATCCCAGCCCGGCAACTCGGTTTTGAGGTTAAGGATGGCATTGTCGGTACTTACCGGCGAAAGCGCCACTTTAACCTGAAGCACATTTTGTGGCAGGCTGGCAAAATCGATAACAGCCTTTAGTTCTTTGCCCTGTGCCTCGGTATTGAGTTGCAACTGGTTGCTGCTGTAAATCTTTAAGCTTTTAATAGGCTGCGATAGTTTGATGACAAAATAAAGGCGCTGATCGGCCGACCAACCTTTAGAATTTCTGTAGCCTACCAAGGTATAGGCATCTAATTGTTTGAGGCTCGAAGCAACCGGACTGTCCCAGCCAATACCCTCTACCAAATCGAGCATCAAATGTGGATTTTCACTTCCCGCTTTAAAGGTATACTGATGAAAACCTACGCGCTCGGTTGCCGTAAGCTCTGCCTTAATATCATAGCGGTCGAGCCATACGCTGTAATAGCCTGCTTTGGCCACTTCCTTATCGTGTGAGAAAGTGGAAGCATAGCCTAGCTCCAAATTGTCTTTTTTGCCTTTTTCCAGCAACACTTTTCCGGTAGCGGGCATGATCGAGATATCGCCCAAATCGCCAATTCCGGTACCACTTAAATGGGTATGTGCAAAACCGGTAATGTTGTTGCTGCTGTAGTTATAGCCGCTGCACCAATCCCAGCCTTCGAAAATATTGTTGGGACCGAGCTGTACCGCACCATAAGGCACATTGGCCCCTACAAAAACGTGGCCATGCTTGGCCGACCCGATGATGGGATCGACGAACTGGGTTAAGCTTTGAGCATGCGAGCCTTGTGCAATTGCAGTCAGAAAAATTGCGCCAAGAATTAGGTTAAACGTTTTAGTAAACATTCTTTTAAGAACTGATGAGGTAGGATTGTTTTTCACAGGCATTTATTTTGGTTGGTCAAATCTACCGATTAATGTGTTATTAACCGGTAGATTAAACTAGCTATTTATTTCTCGGGCTAAAGCCCGGTTTTATTTTCGAAAATAACCAATAGGTTTGAGGTTTCCATGGTTTTCTTCATTCTTCTCTTCGGTTAAGGCTTTTTATCCCACCATAATTTGGTACCTCCATTATCTGGGCCACCCAACAAAGCAACGGCTTTCAGCACTTCGGCATTGTTGCTTTTATACTCATCGGGCGAGAATGGCACCCTTCTGATTTGTTTCTGGGTATCGATCAAACCGCCACTCAAATTGTTCACTACCGGGAATATTTTGGGGTAGCCTGTACGCCTAAATTCGGTCCATGCTTCTTGTCCGTCGGGGAAAATGGCAATCCATTTTTGGGTAATGATTTTTTCCAGTTTCACTTCGTCGCTGGCAGATTCATCCCATTTCACGGTGGTCTTGCTCAACAAAGTCGAATTGGCAGGTACATCGTTCGCGGTATTGTTTGCTGGGTCTTTGTAAGCCGCTTGTGTACCGGTATTGTTGGCAATGTAGGCATCTACCCCACTCGCCCCCGACTGCTCAAAAGAAAGCTTGATGCCTTGTTCGTAAAACGATTGTGCGGTTCCGCCCATATTCCAGCCCCAAAAAGCACCTTCGGCACGCAAAAACGCGACTTCGGCTGCGCACATGTACTGCACGGGAGAGCTTTCTTTTAAGGTGGTAGACGAAGATTTCAAGTAGCCATCGGGTTTGTTGCCCGCAATCGAAATTCCGTTTCTGATCCCTCGGTAATCGCCAGGAGTAATTTTCGACACCTGAAAATATTTGGTCAGGCGGTTATCGTTGTAGCCTTTCAAAATCGATTCGATCGAGGCATTCATACGGCAATCGTCGTAAGCCTGATCGGCCACCCACAAACCATTCGAAGTAGCCACCCCTTTGCCGGCCACCACAAGTGCATTATCGGCATTCGTAGCTAACAGGCCATAACTGTTGTTAACGGCCTCTTCTGCCTTGGTACGCGCCAGGCTTTTATTGGCGTAAACAATACGCATGGCCAAACGCAGTTTCAGCGAGTTGGCAAATTTTATCCATTGCTTGTAATCACCATTGTAAACCAAGTCGAATTTGGCCAAGGAATTATCGGTCGGGTTTTTCGCCACATAATCGCTCAGCACTTTAATGGCATTGTCCAGATCCTGAAAAAAGGCATTGTAAACGGTCTGCTGATCATCATAAGGCGTAGTTAGGGTGTTTACGCCAAATTTGGTATACGGAATGGGGCCATAGGTATCGGTTATGCGGTGCATGCCTTCTACTTTAAGGATATCGGCAACGGCCACTACCTGCGGCGCATTGGCTGCGCGACTTTTGATTTCCTTCCAGCTGCCCATAATGCCACTGTAGGCAATCTGAAAAGCCCAGATATTCCAATTTTTGGCCACAAAATCGTAAACCGTGGTATTGGGACCGCCAAAACCGCCCGGGGTGGCAAAATAGCCCGAATACATATCGGCAGTTAAATTCTGTTGCACCTGGTATTTCCAGTTGTCTTGGGGTTTGCAGTAAAAAACGTTGACTTGCATGGTGGGGATGAAGGAACCCGCCCCCAAGTTGTCTTTCAACAGATCGGCACTTGTTAAACCATTTGGATTGGTATTGTATTCGTCGAATTTTTTGGTACAAGCACTTAATAACGCTACAAGAAGCACCGCACAAACCGGTACTAGCCTGAATGTTTTATTGATATATTTCATGTTTCTTGATATTATAAGGTAAACTTTAAACTAAATCCGATGCTTCTCAAACTTGGCACCGAGAAATCTTCATAACCCTGAAAGTTGTTTCCGGTTAGGGTAATTACTTCAGGATCGAAAGGAGCCTTGTTGTAAATCATCCAAAGGTTTCTGCCGATAACAGAAAGCTGGATGCCCTGGATTTTGTTGTTGAACACTTTGGCCGGAATGGTATAGCCAAACGACAACTCGCGCAAACGGATATTGGTTGCACTGTACACGTAAGGTGTATATTCTGACGAAATACGGCCATAGTAATCTTTGGTGATATCGGTACCGCCAAAGCTCAAGCCACCACTGTTGCGGGTATCGGCCGTTCTTTGCGACATGCCAAATTGGTCGAGTACTTTTTCGGTGTTAGACACCACGTTGCCTCCAAAACGTCCGTCGAGCAAGAAACTTAGGCTGAAGTTTTTATACTTGAAACCGTTGTTAAAACTCAACAGGTATTTCGGGTTGACATTACCCACCACAATCAGGTTATTCGAATATTGTGGCAAACCTTTATTATCCAGCAGGAGATTGCCACTGGCATCGCGTAGGTAATCTTTTACCTGGATATCGCCATAAGAGCTGCCTTCCAGGATAACCGAACTGCCATTGAGGCTTAAGCTGGTTACATGTACCTGTTGTCCGGTAGCTGGATCAATGGTGTTCAACAAATCGACCACCTTGTTGCGGTTAAAAGAGAAGTTAACCGTTGGCATCCATTTAAAGTCGCCGAAGGTTGCATTGTAGCCCAACGAAGTTTCCATACCCTGGTTGCGTACCTTGCCTGCATTGTAATCGATGTAAGAATAGCCCGTAGAAGGCGCAGCCGGCAAGCGGAAGAACTGATTATAGGTATTGGTGTTGTAGTAAGTTGCGGTAAGCGTCAATTTGTTATTGAAGAACCTCAAATCGGCACCAATTTCGAACGATTTAGATCTTTCGGGCTTCAACTCGTTGCCCAGCGACTTACCAGTATTCAGCGAAATACCGCCACTTGAAATGACATAGGTTGGATTGCCTGCATAAGCATATTGCGAAGGAATAGCATTACCAACTTCGGCATAAGACAGCCTCAATTTGGCAAAAGATATGGCTTCAGGCATTTTGGTCATTTCGCTGATCACCGCACTTAAGCCTACAGCAGGATAGAAAAACGACTTCGGCAACGACGAATTCCAATCGTTGCGGGCGGTAACATCTAAATATAAATAGTTCTTGTAGCCCAAGGTTCCGGTAAAAAACACAGCCTGATTCTGTTCGCGGTACACCGGCCTTGGATCTGAACCGTACGGAGCCGGATTGATTTTTAAGGCACTCGGGTCAATGTTGTATAAACTGAAGAAATTGGGAACCTTAAACGGATCTAAAGGACCGCCAATATCGGTAGTCCGCATTTTGGTGTTTAAAATACTGCTGCCCAAGGTTGCGTTCAGGCTAAACTGGTTAAATGTTTTAACAAAGTTGAGCAACAAATCGGCATAAGTTTGGCTATTCAAGGCATCCCGCTCGTTGTACTTTCCGTTGTTGCTGTTGTCGGTAAGCACCGGTATGGTGGTGGCGTACAGCTTGGTTGTTCCAAAATCGGTGGTGCGGTCTATTCTTGCCCGTCCTTGCAGGTTAAGGTAGCTGGTAAAGTTGTATTTGGCGGTAACGGTTCCCATTATCCTGTTTCTTTCGGTTTGGAACAGGTTTCGGTTGGCTACCCAATACGGGTTTTGGAGGGCGATGCCACTCGGATCGTATGGCCAGTTTTGCACATAGATATTCCTGGCCGAATTAAACACCTCGAAGTTTTTGTACTGATCAAAATTGGCCGAGGCACTTGGGAAAAGGTATACACCGGTTAAAGGATTGTAATATTGGCCCTGACCTGGCATGTTTTGCGATTTTTGGTAGGTATAGGCAATATTGGCATCCAAACTCAGTTTGTTTTCAAAAAAAGAAGTGGTATTGCGGTAAGAAAAATTATATCGGTCTAGTTTATTGTTGGGGATAATACCATCGGCATTGGTAGCCGCAGCCGAGAAATAAGACTGGTTCTTCTCTGTTCCTCCGGCTATAGACAAGGCATTGATATAGGTTTTGCCGGTATTGAAAAAATCTTTGGGATCATAGCTACTCGAAGCCGAAGCCTTGGCACCCCAACCGTTAAATCCATTGTCGGCAGCACCATAAGAAGTTTGCACTTTAGGCAATACAAAAGGCTGATCAAAAGTAACGTTCGAGCTATAATTGATGGTGGCCTTGCCTGCCTTTCCTTTTTTGGTGGTGATGAGGATAACGCCATTAGAGGCGGCACCGCCATATAGCGCCGAAGCAGAGGCACCACTCAATACGCTAATTTCGTCAATATCGTCGGGGTTGAGGTTAGCAATGCCATCGCCACTGTCTGAAAGCTGAAAACCATCGCTGGTGCTCGTACCGCTTAGGCTTGGCAAAGGAACGCCATCAACCACATAAAGGGCATTGTTGTTTCCGTTAATGGATTTATTGCCACGCAACACAGCTTTGGTAGAACCCCCTGGTGCCGAAGAATGCGTTAAGGTTAAGCCGGCCACTTTACCCGATAGACTGTTTACAAAACTTGGATCTGGAACCTTGGTCAGTTCCTCGCCTTTTACCTGTTGCACGTTGTAGGTAAGCGCATTGGTAGACCGCTTAATACCCAAAGCGGTAACCACAACCTGGGCCAAAGTGCTTTTTTCTTCTTTCAGCACCACAATTAGCGCAGTGGCCGAACTGATGGTAAGTTCCTGTTTTTCGAAGCCTATGGAAGAAAAAACCAATACATCGCCAATGTTGGCATCAATGGCAAAAGCGCCCTTATCATCAGTACTTACCGTTTTGCTGGTGGCCTTGTTCTGTACCGAAACATTGGGTATGCCCACACCGACCGTATCTTTCACCAAGCCACTAATCTTCAGCAGCGGTACCATCTTAATGGTTGAAAGCACCGACGAGCGCTTGTTCTGCTGCTCGGCAATGATTACCATGTTATCCTGAATTTTATAAGACAGCGATTGGTTGGCAAAACAAAGCTCAAGCGCCTCTTTAAGCGATACGTTGGTGCATTTAACACTTACCGGTTTCGCTTTTTTAAGACTGTACACATTGTACAGAAAATCGGTGCCGGTTTGCTTTTTAATATTTTGGAGTACCTTGACCAAGGTGGTATTCTTTTCGTCGAGTGAGATCTGCGCATGCACACTAGCGCTTAGCCGAAACAGGAATACAGTCATTAAAATCGTAGTGAGTTTCATAATACGAACGATTTTTTTAGCGATACAATTGAAGCCCGCATTTCGAGTGGGATAAAATTTCATATATTTGGTTTTAGTTTATTTCATTGATTTATTTGTTTCGCAGCATTTTAAAAAGACGAGATCAAACTATGGCCAGGGGGAGGTCGAAGCACCTCTGGCTTTTTTTGGCCTATCTTTTATGAAAAGGTAACATCAATCCATAACGATAACCCTCCTTCCTTCTATTTTAAAGCTGATGGTGTTGGTATTGGCAATGGTATTGAGCAGGGTTTCGATATTGCCATATCTGGAAATGGTTCCGGCAAAAACTTTTTCCCTCATATCGCCTTTATACACAATTTCTACATCGTACCAACGCGCCACTTTGCGCATAATGCTTTCTATAGGTTCGTCAACAAAAGCAAAACGGCCATTTTTCCAGGCCGCGGCGGCATCCGCATCAACGGCCACTACATTGAGCTGGTTCTGGCTCAATACGGCTTGCTGGCCCGGTTTCAGAATTTCGTCGGCATGGTTTGGCGTAGTCACCCGTACAAGGCCTTCCAATAGCGTGGTTTTGATATTGCCCTCATCGGCATAGGCATTTACGTTAAAGTGGGTACCCATTACTTGTACTTCTTGTCCTGCCGACAATACCTTAAACGGATGGGCTTTATCTTTGGCTACCTCAAAATAGGCTTCGCCGGTTAATTCTACCTTGCGCTCTTTGGCGCCCGTAAAGCTTAGCGGATATTTGAGGCTGGTGGCGGCGTTGAGCCATACCTTGGTGCCATCGGGCAGGTGGATCTGGTATTGGCCGCCCTTGGGCGTTTCGATGGTGTTGTAAAGGGCAAAGCTTTGGGTTTGGTGCTGGTCTTTTATTTCGTAGCGCAACTGTCCGTCGGCGGTTTTGGTAATCTCTATGCCCGCCTCTTTGGCCAGCGCCCCATTAACCGCATGGGTCAGGTCAATTTTGGCCCCGTTGGCCAAGGTAAGCATGGCCTTGTTGCCCCCAGGCATAATCGGGCTATTGGCTACCTGTTCTTGCTTTTTTAAGTTCGAAGAAGAAAAATAGGTCCACAACCCAACCGAAGCGCACAATACAATAACTGCCGCAGCAACATAACGATAGATTGCGAATTGGGGTCTTAATTTTACAGGATTTGGATTGCCGATTCTTCCTTTGATGTTTTCAAACACCTCTTCTACCATCATATCCAACTGGCTGTTCGATTGGTAGGTCTGGCTCAGCTGCTTCTTGATATTTCTTTTGAGGGCCGTTTCGTCATTGCCCTCAGCAAAATATTTCAACAGGTACTCCAATTCCTGGGCACTGCATTCGTTCTTTGCGAATTTGGCAAACAGCAGATCGATTTGATCCATAAATATATTTGGTTAATAACTACTAATACGTTTTAGTAAGCCCGAACAACTAGTCTAATCGACAGAAATTCTTAAAAAAGAGATAAACAACTGATAATCAGGCTTAAAAATTTATTTCACCCGATCAAAAAGGGCAACTACGGCCAAGGCTAAGGCCAGATCGCCGTGTTCGTAGAGAAAATTCCTTACCGCCTTTGAAGATTTGACGATATGGTTATTGACGGTAGAAACAGAAATCCCCAAACGCTCGCTGATTTCCTTATGGCTTAAGCCCTCTATTTTAGACAGTTGGTATACCTGTCTGCTTTGTGGCGACAGGGCTTCGATAGCCTGATTGAGGCAGGCATTTTTTTCTTTAAAGCTCAGCAGTTCTTCTGTATGGCTATAACTTTCTATGGTATTGGCAATCAGCTCCTGGGTTAATTTCTTGTCTAGCGCTACCTTTCGCAGGTAATCGTACACCCTATTTTTGGCTATGGTAAACAAAAAAGACTTGAACGATTTTTCTACATCGATGCTTTCCCTTTTTTCCCAGACTTTCAAAAACAGGTCTTGTAGCAATTCTTTGGCAACCTCCTGGTCTTTCACCATGTGCATGATATTGCTGAGCAACATGCGGCTATACAAATCATAAAGCGAGCCAAAAGCGTTGCTATCCCCTTCCTTTAATTGCGAAAGAAGCAAAGATTGATCATCCCCTGTTTTTAGCGGTAAGCTCATAAACGAAGCCGTTAAGCGACAATAAATATATAATTAATGGGATGATAAATTATAGGAATTAAAGTTATAAAAAAATAAGCAAGCATTAATTTGAAATCAACACTGTAAAAACGGCTGGATTGAAGGCTTGTCGCCAATTTGCGCCCATCAGTCTAACAAAAAAGCCCCCCGTTTTACACAGGAGGCTTTTTAACCAAAGTTGTACCCTTGGGCCACCAACATTTTTAAATAAGTTTAATTAGGCAGTCTTTCTATAAATGCGATCGAAATTCCGTTAAAACAATCGTCTGCACAGTTATCTTCTACATAGCCACAAGAAGAAATCATGCCATTGTTCTTCGTTTCCAACGAAGTTTTGGCACCTTTTCTTTTCAATAGCCATACGGTTCTTGCCTTTTCGTATATCTGATCTAAAGTTAGCGTTGCTGCGCCATTAGCATGGGTATTTAAGCTACCCTCCTCCTCGATCCATTGCTCAACGACAACAATTTGTGGTGTTGGACCGCCACTTATATTCTTTGCCACATAAGCACGCTTAACTACTTTTCCATTTTTTACGGTGATGATGGTTTCTGTTGAATGGCCTGTCCACGATGCGGTATTAACCTGATACCGATAAGAATCATTAGTCGAGGATTTGAAGGCGGTGTAGGTTTTATAGCTGCGGGCAAAATCGCTTTCAAAGGCGATATCACTTTTTTTGCACGAAGCAAATAGCCCGGCCAGGAGCAATAAAACAAAAAAGTAGTGGTTTCTTTTCATAAAGCTTAGGTTTCCTTTAAGGTTGTTTTATTCCCATACGTAGCACAGGCGACTTTCGCTACAATTTGTCATCCCGAAATTAAAATTAACTTTGTGTATGCTTAAAAAAGGAGAACATATTGAAGGGATACCTGCCGAATTGCAAGCCCTTTTAAATCAGGATAGCGAGGCCAATACTTTTTTCGAAAGCCTGGCCAAGTCGTACAAACAAGGCTACTGCGATTGGGTAGGTTCGGCCAAACAGGAAGAAACCCGCAAAACCAGGGCAGCCAAAGCACTCATCATGTTGCAGAACAAGCAAAAAACCCTAAAAACCTAATTTGCTTTACCTAGCGAAAGCAATAACCGGCTCATTCCATGTTTCCAGCATTTAACGAAAGTAACTTCAAGGAAAGCTGCGAAAAGGTAGCTTCCATGGATCAAGACCTCGCACTAATAATCAGCGAGCACGGTTATCCACCCGTGTGGAACCGCCCAAATACTTTCGAATCGCTGGTGCATATCATTCTCGAGCAACAGGTATCGTTGGCCTCGGCATTGGCTACCTTGAATAAGCTACGCGAAAAAATAACTGTAGTAAGTCCGGAAAACGTACTGGCTTTGAGCGATGAGGAATTGAGGGCTTGTTATTTCAGCAGACAAAAAACGACCTATGTAAGGCATTTGGCCCAAGCTTTGGCAAAGGACGAGCTTAATTTGACCGAGCTGGAGGCTTTACCCGATGAGGAAGTTCGTCAAAAGCTATTGACCCTCAAAGGCATTGGCCACTGGACCATAGATGTGTACTTGATCTTTGTACTGAAACGCACCGATATCTTCCCCATTGGCGACCTGGCTGCCGTAAATGCGTTAAAAAGAATCAAAAAACTAGCCAAAAACACCACCCGCGAAACCCTTTTAGAACTTTCAACCCTGTGGCAACCGTACCGTACCATAGCCACCATGCTGTTGTGGCACTACTACCTTTCTTCGGCCAAGCCCAAACAGGTTAATACACCTTGATGACTTTGCCTGTAACGATGCCAAAAATAGAGTTCTCGTAGGCCCTAGCTACTTTCCAGCCTTCAACCGGAATAAAACCCGGAAAACTATCGTGATAGCCTTTTGACTCGGCAAGCACGGTTGGGCTGATGCAATTGATCCGGATGGCTCTCGGCAATTCGTAAGCAGCGGCTTTTACAAAACCTTCTACCCCGCTGTTAACCAACGAAGCAGCTACCCCACCCAAAATGGGTTCTTCAGACAAAATACCCGATATCAAGGTAAAAGAACCGCCATCGGCAATATAGGGCAAAGCCGCGCGTACCAAGTTGATTTGCCCCATCAGTTTGTTGCCTATCGAAAAGGCGAGGTCTTCGTCTGTGAACTGCTCAACACCCTTAAAAACCACCGATCCCGACGCATTGGCAACCGCATCAAAGTGGCCTATTTTTGCAAAGAGTTCTTCCAGACTTCTTTTATCCTGGATATCGGCCTGAAAATCGCCCGAGGTTCTCGACACCTCGATTACTTGATGGCCTTTCTCGTTGATCCTTTTTACAACTTCTCGTCCGATAGTGCCATTGGCACCAACCACCACTATTTTTAGCTTACCGTTATTGCTCATGTTGTTCTTTTTTACAAAGCTCAACAAATTTTAGGCAAACTATGTTCAGATTTATGTCAGTAATGGTTGAAGTACTCGATAAGTCCATATCAGACAAACGTTTGCGTTAAACATCTTATTTCAATTTGCTCTATATTTGGTTTAGGCCTCGTCAAAAAACTACCTTGTTGAGGCTAAAAACCCAAATAAAACTACCTTTAAATGAAGAAACCAATTTTAATCGCCTTTCTGCTTCTCCTCTCCACCTTCGGTTTTGCGCAAACCGAAATGAAACAGCTGATCGAAGAACAATTCAACTTTGCCAAGCAGCAGTACAAAGTAATGGATAAGAATATTCCGCCAGGACTAACGCCACAAAGCTACGATGCCCAGAACAAAAAATTTATCGGGTATGGGGTTCAATGGTGGTGCAGCGGTTTTTACAGTGGCTCGCTTTGGTACATTTATGAACAGACCCAAGATGAGGAAACCAAAAAAAATGCAGAAAAAGCGCTCAAGCTATTAGAGCCAAACCAAACTTTTACGGGCAACCACGACTTGGGCTTTATGATGTTCTGTAGTTTCGGCAATGCCTACCGCTTAACCAAGGATCCGGCTTACAAAGCCATTATCGAGCGTTCGGCACAATCGTTGGCTACACGTTTCCGTCCGGCTATCGGCGCCATCCAAAGCTGGGACAAAAACAAGTACTGGCAATGCCCGGTTATCATAGACAACATGATGAATTTGGAAATGTTGAGCTGGGCCAGCGATAACGGTGGCGATCCGAAGTATAAGCAAATCGCCATCAAACATGCCAACACCACTTTAAAAAATCATTTCAGGCCAGATTTCAGCTCTTATCACGTCATCGATTACAACCCAAGCAATGGCAAGGTGCTTAAAAAGGCAACTTGGCAAGGCGCGGCCAACTGCTCGGCTTGGGCACGTGGCCAAGGTTGGGCCCTTTATGGCTACACCATGATGTACCGCTTTACCAAAAACCCTGCTTATTTGAAACAGGCCAATGGCATTGCACATTTTATATTGAACCATCCTAATTTGCCGGCCGATAAAATTCCTTACTGGGATTTTGATGCGGGCTTAATTCCTTATGCCAAACGCGATGCATCGGCAGGTGCTCTCATCGCCTCGGCATTGTTAGAGCTTGGCCAATACAGCACTAAAGACAAGGCCGAATACAAAAAAGCAGCCGAAACCATGCTGCGTTCGTTGGCTAGCGATGCCTACCGTGCCAAATTGGGCGAAAATGGCGGTTTCCTACTCATGCACAGCACCGGCGCACTGCCTTTGAACAGCGAAATAGATGTTCCTTTGGTTTACGCCGACTATTACTTTTTAGAGGCCTTGGCCAGGTATAAAAAATGGTACTTATAAAATTTAGCGAATGAAGAAATATACACTTTACCTGATGCTGCTCGTCCTTGCAGTGCCTGCTTGGGCGCAAAAAGGCAAAATAAAAGAAACCACCGGTGCACAAGACCGTGCCTTTTGGGTAAAAAGCCTTTATAAAATCTCGTATCCGGTTATCCATAACCTGGCCAACGGCACCTTAAAAGCCAACATGCCCTTAGAAAAAGGCAACAACTACAACCTCAACCTCAAGGCTGTTACCTATACTGAGGCCTTAGGCCGTACATTGGCCGGGATTGCACCTTGGCTCGAACTGCCAGACGATGATAGTGAGGAAGGCAAACTAAGAAAAGCCTTCAGGACCGAAACCTTAACCGCACTCAAAAATGCGGTTGACCCCCAAAATCCCGATTACCTGAACTTCAGAACCGAAGCCCAACCCATTGTAGATGCCGCCTATGTGGCACAGGCGTTTTTACGCGCGCCCAAAATGCTTTGGCAACAGTTAGACCCAACCACGCAAAAAAGATACATTGAAGAGTTTAAATCACTACGGACAAGAACCGGCGCCTATAACAATTGGTTGTTGTTTGCCGCCATTACCGAAGGCTTTTTATGGAATATTGGCGAGCAATACGATCCGGCAAGGCTCCGTTTTGGCATCAACAAGCTAAACGAGTGGTACGAAGGCGATGGCTGGTACAGCGATGGCTCCTCTTTCAGCATGGATTACTACAATTCGTTTGTAATCCACCCGATGATGGTCGACCTGCTCAAAAGCATGGTGGAAAAGAAAAGGGCTAGCGCCAACGATTACAACCGAGCGGTTGACCGCATGGCGAGGTATGCCAGCTTCCTGGAAAGAAGTATTGCACCCGATGGTACCTTTCCTGCCTTTGGCCGATCAATTACCTACCGCACCGCAGCTTTCCAGGCATTGGCACAAACAGCGCTGATGGAGAAACTGCCCGAAGGCGTAAACCCGAGCCAGGTTCGATGCGCATTGACCAAAGTATTTCACCTAATGTACGAAGGCAACCAAAATTTCGACAAAGACGGCTGGTTGGTACTGGGCTTTAACGGACATCAGCCAGAAGTAGCTGATGTGTATACCTCTACCGGAAGCTTGTACATGGCTAGCTTGGGCTTTTTAGCCTTGGGCCTGCCTGCCGACAATAAATTCTGGGCAGATCCGCCAGCACCATGGACATCACAAAAAGCCTGGTCTGGACAAACCTTGCCAAGAGATCACCGCATTGAAAACTAACCAAAAGCCCTCTAAACGGAGGGCTTTTTCATTTACGCTGATTTTATCTTTAAATTTAAGTCCCGTTAACCCGATAAATAGTTTAATCTATGACCTTTGCCGAAAAAGCCATCAATTTTAACCGCAACCTCAGCTATACCGGCAAGGCATTGCCCAAAGGAATCAGGATCATGAATCCCTTTCTCGAATTTGAACAGACCATGGGCATTATGGAATCTTTTTACCATAAGTATTATAACGATAATCGACAAAGACATTTGATTTTGGGCATTAATCCCAGCAGGTTGGGTGCTGGTTTAACCGGTATTCCTTTTACCGACCCTAAAAGGTTGGCCAGCGAACTCCACATCGGCTACACCGGACGCATTACGCACGAACCTTCCTCGGTATTCATGTACGAAATGATCAATGCCTATGGCGGTCCAACGGCCTTTTATGGCGATTTTTACATCAATTCGCCCTGCCCTTTGGGTTTTACTTCAGTTGATGCACAAGGCAAAGAAAAAAACTACAATTATTACGACAGCAAGGCACTTTTAGATGCCGTAGGCGATTATACGGTTGAAATATTGCATCGATTGATTTCGCTAGGCATCAATACCGATTTGTGTTTTTGCCTCGGGACCGGAAAAAACGAACAATACCTAAGTAAACTTAACCAAAAACATGGATTTTTCAAGAAACTGGTTGCCTTGGCACACCCAAGATTCATCATGCAATATAAATATCCAGCCAAGCAACAATACATTGATCATTACCTGGCCGAACTCGGCGCTATACACGATGAAATATGAACATCAAAACCAAAAGAATTTATGAAGCCCCAAGCACAGCCGATGGCTATCGTGTTTTGGTAGACCGGCTCTGGCCCCGTGGCCTCAAAAAAGAAGATGCCCAAATTGCACTTTGGCTCAAGGCTGTTGCTCCTTCCAACGAATTGAGGAAATGGTTTCACCACGAGGAAAGCAACTGGCCCATGTTTGTATTGCGCTATCGGGCAGAACTTCAAAACAACGAAGCCCTACAAGAGCTCAAAGAGCTGGCCGAGGCACATCAAACCATTACCCTGCTGTATGGCGCTAAAGACGAAGCCCACAACCAAGCCATCGTACTTAAACAATTACTCGAAGGCACAACATAACAGAGGCCCCCAACATCCATCGGGGGCCTTGCTTTTTTAAGACTTTAACCTATTGTTGTGTGTTAAAATCTAGGAGAGCTATTAAGGATAATTCTATTTTCGATTAAATAAAGGCTAACAGGTTGATGTTCTCTTTTTTTCTTCGGTACAGTTCTTTGATCATTTCGCTTTCTTTCATTCTTACCGCCCAAGCAGGCCTTAATTCGAAATGCGGAACCGCAGTGCTGTTTTTATTGGATGAGGCGCAGGTTAATCCAATCGATTCGCCCAGTTGCGCTACCTTGGCATACAATGGCGATTGGTCTTTAAAAATGAGTTCGCCGGTCGTGTTTCTTTCAAAAATGCCGATATCAAAGGCGAGGCCGAAATTGCAGCTCGAAAAATTGCTCTGCGCATCGATAAAAATATGTCGCGATAGCTGATGCTTTCTTTCTTTGGCTTTATTTTGATCCTCCACCTTTAATGAATTGATCAATCGGAGGCAAATGCCCTCATCCGCCGCAATGTGGATCAATTCTTTGGCAAACGGAACCACCTCTTTCGGCATTTTCTTCAAAATGGTTTCATTGTACAAATCTTCCTGCTGCTCTTGAGCCACCTCATATTGGTACTCTTCTAGGCTATCGGTGTTGGCTTCGCTACCAAAAATTGCTACATAAGCCCTATCCAACGTTTTTGCACTCGGTTTGCCCTCGGCTTCTATTTGTAGTTTTTGTTGTATCGCCTTAATCAATGCCGCCTGACCTGTTTCTGTGGGTAGCGCTTCAAACAATAGATCATAAATACCAATCCAAGTTTTAAGGCTAACAATGCCATCTACCTTAAGGCCAGCTTTGAGCTGTATGGCTTTAATTTTGTCTGAATTGTTCATTTTGGTCGAATATTTAACTTATACAATTGTCTGCTTTGGGCAACTCGCTGTTTTTGAACCAGGTAAAACGGCAAACGTTTGGAGTAGCATTGCAATGCTAAGTGAGCGCTTTTTTGGAAAAAATTCTAGCGTGGTTTTGCCCAAAAGGCCAATTGGGTAGATTTACGGAACAAACAGGTGTTTTTACCTAGAGGAGGATTCAGCTGGCAGTTGACAGTTTGCAGTTGATTATTCAACAACAATGAAACAATTTATCAATTCTCAGTTGGCAATTGGCAGTTAACTATTCAACAATAACCACAATTTAACCATTCAACAATGGCAACAATAGAAGCAATTAAACAATAAAAACTAACTAAAAAAATCCTCCAGGTCAATGAGGTGATGTTTGAGGGCATAAAGCACCAATCCGGCGGTATTGCGGCTGCCCGTTTTGAGCAAAAGATTGTTGCGGTGCCCCTCTACCGTACGGTTGCTCAAGAAAAGTCTTTCAGCAATTTCGCTGCTGCTCAGTTGCTTGCAAATCAGGCCCAGCACTTCGGTTTCGCGACCAGTGAGCTTGTTTTCCTGCTCTAAACTCACTACTTGTGCCTTTCTGACTACGCCTTTGCGCATAATTTCGAGCATGGGTAGGGTAAAATAGAAATCGTTTTTAAAAACTTCCCTAATGGCCTGCTCTACTTCTTCGGGCTCGGCATTTTTGGCCAAATAGCCGTTGGCACCGGCTTGTATAGTGGCCAAGATGAAATTTTCGGCCTCGTGTACGGTGAGGATAATGACCCTGATGCTCGGATATTTTTCCTTTAGGATTTTTAAGGTTTCCAGACCATTCAATTCGGGCATCGAAAGATCAAGTACAATGATATCCGGCTTAACCGTTGCCTGTTCGCAAAGCTCCAATAGCTCCCTCCCATTTTCGGCCTCAAAAAGCATGCTCATTTGGGCAAAAGAGCCGATTAGCGCGGCCATTCCTTTCCTAAAAAGCTTCTGATCGTCGGCTATGGCAACATTAATATTCATTGTCGGAAATTTTAGGCTGAAAGTAGAAAAAAATTACTCAAAACCCTTATTTTTTTTAATTTCGGGGAAATTAATTTATTTAAAGCTCAGTTAAATTATGAATTCTACAATTAACACCCCAACCATTCCCCTGCGCGACGCTCAACTTAGGATTGAACGTTACAGAAAACAATTATCGGCCTATGTTCCTCAAGAAAACCTGCCTTGCGCCATCTTGATTCCGATCGACGATCTTTTGGCGATTATTAAGCAATACGAAACGGTTGACGAGGAAGGAAACATTACCAATAAGCTAAGGGGTGTTCGTGCCTATTTTGCCGTTAAAGCCAGCGACCAAGAATTGCCAGACGACATTACCGCGCTTATCGTACCTGTTGATTTACAAGGAAACGACGTGGTGGTTAACCCCGACAAACTAGGCGGCGTTGACGACACCGAGATCTACGACTTTACCAAACCATGTCCTACCGAATGCGACGTTAAGAGCCCATTGTACGACCTTCCATGATCTCATTCAAGTACCTGTTTTATACGATCATCGTTCCGGGAAGCATCTTAATACCGCTTTTGGTATTTGTGCCGAGGTACAAAACTGCAAAAAAAGAAGAACGATTGTTGTTTTTTTACCTGATTACCGCAGGCCTTATCAACCTGGTAGCCATTATTTTAAGCTTGTACGGCATGCCTAACCTGCCTTTGCTGCATTTGTATACCATTATGGAGGCTGCGTTTTTATTGGGTTATTTTCAGCTGATCTTTAAAGAACCATTCATCAAAAAAGCCATTGGCCTGATTATGGTCCTATTTCCGATCCTCTGTATACTCAATTTCAGTTTTTTGCAGAGCTTATTTACTTTTAATACCTATACAAGACCTTTAGAAGCGATATTGATTACCTTCTTTTGTTTGTTGTATCTCTATAAAAGTGGGTTTGCCGAAGATTGGACAAAACAGTCAACAAGCTGGTTTAATGCGGGGATTTTAATCTATTTCCCCGCTGCTTTTATCATTTTTATCCTTTCCAACTACATGCTGGCCAGTAAAAACGTAGCCATGAATACCATTGTATGGAATGTTCATGCCGCACTGGTATTGCTGATGTATGTAGTTTGGGCAAGGGGCTTTAGGTTAGCTGGCCATGGGCGATAACCTGTATATCCTCATTTTTTACAGCGTAATTGGCGTTTTGGTCATCGTTACGTTTTTTCTGGTGCTGTACATCCGCAACCAGAACGTAATCTGGCAACAGCGCAAACAATTTCAGGAAACTGAAATCCAGCAACAAAAGCAATTGCTCAATGCCGTTATCGAATCGCAGGAATCGGAACGCAAACGCATTGGACAAGACCTGCACGATGAAATTGGGGGCACCTTATCGGCTATGAAGCTGATGTTGGGTGCCCTTAAGCAACAGGGCCTCATTAGCGAAGACAATATCCTGCCCGTTAAGGAACTGATCGACAAAATGATCAAAGATGTACGCCACATCTCGCACGACCTTTCTCCTCCCGGATTGGCCATGTTTGGTTTGTACACCACCATAGAAGCCTTTGTATCGCTCATCAACAATACCGGCAAAATCGACATCGAAATTGAGCACGACCCTTATGTTGAAGAAAGGCTCTTGGCCGAAAGAACAGAACTGGCTCTGTTCAGGGTCATTACCCAACTCATTGCCAATTCGCTCAAACACGCCGAGGCCACCCACATCAACCTTTCGTTCAAACCTAGCGATACCACGCTCCAAATCGGCTACACCGACGATGGAAAAGGCTTTGACGTGGCTATTTTAAACGAAAGAAAAGGTATAGGCATGCAAAATATTGTGAGCCGCCTGCAAATGGTTGATGCCGTTTATACCCTCGAAACAAGCCCGGGCAAAGGCTTTAAAATGGTCATCAACTGTCCATTAGACAAAGAAGCCGAAACTGCAATGGCCCTTTAGCCTGCTTTTCCAAGAGAACAAGCCCAGCTACTCCCCCCAAAAACTTACCAATCCAAAAATTACAGGACTTTCTACATAAAAAAGCACCTATTCTTTTCATTATTTTGATATTTCGACCTAACTTACGCAACAAAACCTATTAAAATCTCTTACATCCTACCCAAAATGAAAAAATCTATCCTTTTTGCCTTGATGTTATTCCTCATCAAGCCCGTATTTGCCAAAGATTACGAACTCAGTTCTCCTAGCGGGAACAACAAAATCAAAATCAGTTGCGACAAACGCATTTCCTTCGTGGTATTTAACCAAGGAAGCCCAATCTTAACCACCGAGCAAATCGCCTTAGCGCTTAAAGATTTGGGCGTTTTGGGCCAAGACCCCAAAGTAGCCAGGGAAATCAGAACCAAGGCCAATACCAGCATCAATGTTGAGGTGCCGGTAAAATTCAAAACCATTACCGACGAATACAATCAGCTTGAATTGGTGTTTAAAGGCAATTACAGCATTATTTTCAGGGCCTACAATAATGGCGTGGCCTATCGTTTTGTAACCAGCCTTAAAAACGACAAGGTTTTTGTAAACAACGAAAACATTGCCTTTCAGGTAAACGATGCCCAGAATACCATTTGGCCTTTTGAAGGATCAAAACATGCCAATTTGTTTCTCTCTCATTTCGAATACTCTTTTAAACCGCAAAAATATACGGCTATTGACAGCGCGCAGGTTGGACTGCCTACTTATTTTACGGCAAAAAACGGGGCCAAAATCGTTTTTACCGAATCAGATCTTTTCGATTATCCCAATCTTTTCATCAAGAAAAAAGAAAATATAACCGGTGTTTTTCCGCATGTGATTTTAGAACAGCAAAAAGTGGGCGACCGCAGCATCAAAATCTTAAAGGAAGCCGATTACATTGCCGAAACCAATGGCACAAGAGCCTTTCCTTGGCGACTTTGGATGATCAACGACAACGATGCGGGCCTCCTTACCAACACCTTGGTTTACCAATTGGCCACTCCATCAAAAATCAAGGATGCCAGCTGGATCAAACCGGGCAAGGTAGCCTGGGACTGGTGGAACGACAACAACATTTATGGTGTCGACTTTAAATCGGGCATCAACACCGAAACCTATAAATATTATATCGACTTTGCTTCGAAATACGGCCTCGAATACATTATGCTCGATGAAGGCTGGACCAAAAACACACAGGATATCCTCCACTCCAACCCCAACATCGATATTCCGGAATTGGTGGCCTATGGCAAAAAGAAAAACGTAGGCGTGTTGCTTTGGGTATTGTGGAATCCGCTGAACGAAAAAATGGACGAAGTTTTAGACCTCTACAAAAACTGGGGCATCAAAGGCATCAAGGTCGATTTTATGACCAGGGCCGAGCAATACATGGTTAATTTTTACACACGTACCGCCGAAGCCTGTGCCAAAAGAAACCTCATGGTCGATTTTCATGGCGCTTATAAACCAACCGGATTGCACCGCACCTACCCTAACGTCATTTCATACGAAGGCGTGCATGGGCTGGAAAACAACAAATGGGAAGCCACCGTTACGCCCGAGCATGATGCCTTGTTGCCTTTTACAAGGATGATGGCCGGTCCGATGGATTACACGCCAGGTGCCATGCGCAATGCCATTAAGGCTAATTTTAATGCCGTGTACAGCCAACCCATGAGCATGGGCACCCGTGCGCACCAAACGGCTTTATACGTTTTGTTCGAAAGTCCCCTGCAAATGCTGGCCGATAACCCATCAAACTATCAGCAAGACGAAAAATATACGCGCTACCTGGCACAATTCCCTTCTATCTGGGACGACACCAAAGTGCTTTATGCCGATGCGGGAAAAGCAGTAGTTGTGGCCAGAAAACTCGGCAACAAATGGTATTTGGGTGGCATCACCAACTGGAATACTTTTGCCCAGGATTTTAAGCTCGACTTTTTGGGCAAAGGAAAATTCAGCATCGAATTGCTAGAAGATGGCATCAATGCCAATAAAATGGCCGAAGATTATAAAATCACTCAAAAACAAGTGGATGCTACTAGCGTATTGCCAGTTAAGATGGCTCAAGGCGGCGGCTTTACGGCTATTCTAAGCCCAAGCAATTAAGCATAAACTTTCCAAACCTATTCAAAAGCCCTCCATTCGAGGGCTTTTTTGTTTCCAAATGCCATAAAAATCTGAAGCGTATCCATCCTGATTTTGGCAACGATGCGCAAAGGCTGATCAAGAAATTGTCTTTTCACAACTTTAGGGCTGGCAAAGATGTAACCGTTTGGGCTCGAGCTAAACCAGCTATATTTATTTCGACGATTTGGCGGTGAACAAAATCAGTAATTAATTTTAAGCCGATGGGGAGCCATGACAAAAAAGACATACAAATTAGAGGACACTTCTATTTTTGCATCTTGTTAGCGGTATATTTGTGTAATAGATTATAAAAAGATGTCGAAAGCGCAAATTCAACCCTCGAGCTTCAAATTTCTAAACACGCTCAAAAAGAACAACGACAGAGATTGGTTCCAAGCCAACAAGGAGAGCTATTTGAAGGAACTGGCCGTGATAGAAAATTTTGCCGACAGGTTGTTAGCCGAGCTGAATACCCACGACCTGATCGAAACCGTTTCTGGCAAAAAGAGCTTATACCGGATTTACCGCGACACCCGTTTTTCGACCGACAAAACCCCTTATAAAACACATTGGAGTGGCAGTTTTAAACGGGCCACCAAATATCGCAGAGGCGGTTATTATTTTCATATCGAGCCAGGCAACAGCCTGATTGCGGGTGGCTTTTGGGGACCAGCAACCGATGATTTGAAACGGATCAGGGAAGATATTGCTTTTGACGATGCACCGTTAAGAAAGATTTTAAGCGACCCAACCTTTGTACAGACTTTCGGCGAATTGCGTGGCGAACAACTAAAAACCGCTCCAAAAGGCTACGATGCAGAGAATTCGGCCATCGATTTGTTGCGCTACAAGCAGTTTTTATTGGTCAGAAAATTTACCGACCAAGAAGTACTGGACGATAGTTTTTTGCAACAGGCCAGCCTTACCTTCAGCAACATGCGCCCTTTTTTCAATTACATGAGCGAGGTGCTAACTAGCGATAGTGACGGCCTGTCGCTTTAGCATGACCTTTCCAAATCAGCAACAAAAACAGCGTATAACACATTAAAAGAATCAGCACCAAAACCAACACTTCAAAACTGGTTTCTGGAAACCTGGTGCTTTGCGCCACAAAAGCGAGAGTGGCCAGCAACAAGACGACGAAAAGTGCAACCGATAAAATTAGCCGTTGTACAAAATTGAAACGTGAAGTTGTGCTTTTTCTTTGGCTTGGCTCAACTGGCCTTATCAATTGGTCGAGCTCTAGGTTGAGCGTGCTGCCCAAGACCCTAAGCGTATAAAGCCTGGCTTGTACTTCGGCACCTTCGATCCTTTGAACGGAGCGCAAAGCTATCCCCGAATTCTCGGCAAGCTCCTGCTGGCTCCAACCTTTATTTAGCCTACCTGCTTTTACGGCATCGGCTATTTTGTTTTTATCGTACTCCATATTTGGCAACGCCATTGCTACGCCATTTGCAAGTGGCGCAAGTTTCTACCAATTAAAGATATTAGTTTTAGGCCAAAACCCGACTTCCAAACAAAATCTATTCATGATTGGCATTTTCATTTTATTAGCATTGACCATCGGCATTACTTTTTTCTTGTACAAAAGCTGGAAAGATCTGCTGGGCATGGTTCCAACAGGCAAAAGGATGGCCTATTTTATAATGGGCCTATTATTAATGTCGGCCTTGTGTCTACTCAATATCGGCATAGCTACCATGTTCAAATCAATAATGTGGCAAACAAATTCAAGCTTCTCCTACACCCAACTGCTCTCGATTAGTCAATACATGCTCAAATCTGTGTTAACCGAAGAATTGCTTTTTAGGGGAATTGTGTTCTACCTGATTTTAAAGAAGCTCAAAACCAAAACAGCCTGCCTGATTTCGGCCATTGCCTTTGGTGCTTATCATTGGCTAAGCTATGGCGCTATTTCTTTCAGTTTGGTGCAACAGCTCTATATCCTCTTGATTACAGGTTTAGCCGGCTATGCATGGGCTTATGCCTTTACCCAATCAAAAACCATTTGGCTACCACTAGGCCTCCATTTGGGATGGAACATCAGCAACGCCCTCTTTCATCCAGCTAAAGGCTTCGATGCTTTGCTGGTGATAGCACATCAAGAACAACTTTCGCCAGGAGCAGAAGCTATCCTTTCATTTGGATTAGGTTTACTGCCAAACCTGCTTACCTTACTTCTTTTAAGACATCTAATTGGTTTCCTTCAAAGGAATAGACTTTTATTCAGTCGGCAACAAGACAGCTAAATCCTCTCTTTTTCGATTATTTGAAAATAAATTTGCGCAATCAAATGATTGCATTTATATTTGCAACCATATAGTTGCATAACATGATTACACGAAGAGATGTTTTTCAGGCCATTGCCGATCCTACCCGCAGGGAGATCATCCACAGGATAGCGCAGGCCCCCTTATCGCTTAATGAAGTTGCCGAAACTTTCGACATCAGCAGGCAAGCGGTATCAAAGCATATCCAAATTTTAACCGAATGTGGCTTGGTTACCATGAGGCAACAGGGTCGAGAGCGTTTTTGCGAGGCACAATTAGGCAAGCTAAACGAAGTGGCCAGCTGGGTTGATCAGTACAAAAAACATTGGGTTGGCCGTTTTGAGGCATTGGATACTTACCTAACCGAATTAAAAGAAAACCAAAAAGAAAATGGAACAAAGTAAAACAGAAGAAAAGGAAGTGCTGATTAGTCACCTTTTCAATGCACCGAGAGAATTGGTGTTTAAGGCATGGACAGACCCAAAATTATTGGTCAACTGGTACGCACCCGATGGTTGCACCATTGAGTTTAAGACACTTGATGCTAGTAAAAATGGCGAATTCCACTCTTGCGTACACGACCCGGTACATGGCGATTGCTGGATCAAAGGAACCTACGAAGAGGTGATTTTTCCCGAGAAACTTGTTTTTACCATGATCTTAACCGATGAGCAAGGCAGTTCTGTAGAAGCCCTTGCTGCCGGAAAACCCGAAGACTGGCCTAAAGAAACCATAACCACGGTAACTTTCGAAGCCATTGGCGAGCAAACCAAGCTTACTTTGCATCAAACCATTCCAGAGGCACAGGCCAAAGCCACAGGCGCTTACCAAAGCTGGATCAAGATGTTTAATAAACTGGAAGGAATTTTGGGCTAAGCATTTGGTAAAAAGCGATATTCATGGCCGGGATAGAAATCTCGGCCATCGTAATTGATCAGCCACCTTCACCTCTCTACCTTCCTCCCTCTTACCTTCTACCCTTCCTTGAGCTCCAGTTTCATCATCAGGTCTAGCTGAATTTCTTCGCCGAGCTTAAACTCATGGCTATCAAACTGCACAAAACCTATCCGCTGATAAAAACTGATGGCTTTGTGGTTATGCTCCCACACGCCCAGCCACACGTAGCGCTTATCCTCGAATTTGGCTATTTCGATGGCCTTGTTTATCAGGAAAAGACCTAGTTTCTGCCCTTGAAAAGCTTGCTTCACATAAATACGCTCTATCTCAATAGCATTCGCATCTTTTACGTCGCTTTGCGCCTCGTTGAAATTGAGCTTGAGATAACCTGCTAATTCCGAATCTACTTTCAGCAAGTAAAATGCAGAATCGGCGCATTCCAATTCTTGACGAAGCTTGGCTACGGTAAGGTTTTGGGCCACATATTGCGCCATGCTCTCGGTCGAATTGGTCGGTGCAAAGGTTTCAACAAAAGTTTCGGTGCTTATGACTACCAATTCTTCCGTTGCCGAACCATCTATTTTTACAAATTCGATCAGGGGTTTCATTAATTGGCTTGCGGTTCTTCGTCTTTTAATTTTTTATCTACAAAGAATGGTGCAAAAGGCAATAAGGAAGCTACAAAAATAAGTGCGGCCTTGCTAAATTTCCATTTGGTTTCTTGCCAAGCCATCACCAGGCAAGCGGCATAGCCCACAAATAACAAACCATGGGCCCAGCCGGTATATTTAACCGCCAAAGGCATATCGGCCAGGTATTTTAAAGGCATGGCAATAAACAGCAGCAAGAGGTACGAAATTCCTTCGGCCACAGCCACTTTTCTGAAAATGTGTAAAGAAGTCATAAATTTAAGGGTATGCCTCAAAAGTAACCATTCGGGGCTGAGCAAACGGCTCGATTTTCCTTTTTGACAATCCTTTAACCTTTAAAAATCAAAATTATCCAGGTATTTATAGCCAGAACCGGTATTGAGCAACATTACTTTTTGGTGGGCTTCGATTTGTCCGTTTTTTAGCAGGCGTTTTAAGGCGGCCAACAAAGCAGCGCCCTCCGGTGCCACCAACAGCCCTTCGGCCTTGGCCATTTCTTTTACACTGGCTATGATTTCATCTTCGCTAACGGCTAAGGCTGTTCCGCCAGACTGCGCTAGCACATCGAGCATCATCCTTTCGGCAAAGGGACGTGGCACGGCTAAACCGTTTGCGATGGTGGCTTTGCCTTGATAATTGGACGAACTGCTTTGCAGGCCTGAAAAAGTAGCCACCAAGGGTTGACAATTGGTGGCCTGTACAGCAATCATTCGGGTTGGAAATTCCTTGATCCAGCCCATGCTTTTCATTTCTTCGAAAGCTTTCCAAATTCCAATCAATCCGGTTCCCCCTCCTGCCGGATAAAGAATTACATCGGGCAGGCTCCAATCCAATTGCTCGGCCAATTCGTAGCCCAAGGTCTTTTTCCCTTCCAGGCGATAGGGCTCTTTCATGGTCGAAACATCAAAATAAGGCCGCTCTTTTTTCAGCATGGCTACTTTTTGTGCGCAATCATTGATCAAACCCTCAACCAAAATCAATTCGGCCCCAAAAGCAAGGCATTCTTTTTTAAAGGCCTCGGGTGTATGGCTTGGCATAACCACAGTGGCTTGCAGACCAGCCTTTGCACAATAGGCACTGAGCGCGCCACCTGCATTTCCTGCCGTAGGAACAATGCAGGCTTCAACACCGAGCTCTTTGGCCTTGGATACGGCCATACTTAAGCCACGGGCTTTAAAAGAGCCTGTAGGGTTCAACGATTCGTCTTTGAGCAACAGACTGTGCATGCCCAAGCGGCTGGCCAAGGTATCGAGTTGCAAAATGGGTGTCCAGCCTTCGCCTAAACTTACCCTATTCAATTTATTCTTTAAGGGCAATACACCGGCGTAGCGCCACATCGAACGTTCTTCGAAATCAATCAGGTGTTGGGGCAAACTAGTACCCAATTCAAATTTTACGCTGATAGGCGATTGGCCACAAAGTGCGCAAAAGGTTTGCAGTTGTCTTTGGTCATAAACAGCCTCGCAAGTACTGCATTTTAACTGATAGGAATAGGTGGTAGCCATGGGCGCGGCAAGCGAAACATTCGTTTTCATACCCCTAAATTAGTTCGCTTGAAAATTGCTTGCCAATACCGTTTGGGGATGATGTATAACTAAAAGTTATAATGTCCTTTGGCAAACCTGATGAAAGCCTTGTTCATGCCGTTGTTCTCGTCGCCCAAGCGCTGCACAAAATAGAAATGCCTTTCAATGTTCAATCCATCGATATACAGTTGCACCAGTTCTCCCCTTTCCAGTTCTTTGGCTACTGCCTTTAAGGGCAAAAAGCCTAAGCTGTCATCGGCCAGAATAAAATTCTTAAGCGCTTCAGTACCGCCCAAACGCATGCATACGTTTAAATCGCTGGTTTTAAGCCCATGTTGGGCCAATGCCTGACCAATTGCCGTTAAAGTACCCGAACCGCGTTCGCGCAAAGAAAGTGGCATATGCTTGAGTTCATCGAGCTGATAATGCTGTTGCTTGGCCAAGTGACTGCCACTGGCGCATACCGCAACCACCTGCTCTGCCAAGAAATACTGACTATGTACGTTGGCCATTTTATCCTTGCCTTCTACAATGGCCAAATCGATTTCGTGGTTGAGCAAGGCAGCCATTACGTTTTCCGAATTGCGGTTGAGCAAGCTCATTTTCACGGCTTCGTTCTGTTTCCTAAATGCCGAAAGCACTGCAGGAATAATGTAAAGGGCAATGGTGGTACTGGCGCCGAGTTTCAATTCGCCTTTGAGCAGTTGCTCGTTATAAATACTGCCGATATCAAATTCGATCTGTTGGGCCAAAGAAGCAGCGGTTTGCAGGTGCAGTTGCAAGATCTGGCCGGCCAAAGTAAGTGTTACCGCCCCTTTTTTGCGTTCGAACAGGGGTGTTTTGTAATGCGCCTCGAGGTTATGGATATGCTTGCTGATTGCAGGCTGGCTGATAAAAAGCGCTTCGCTGGCCTTGGTAAAGCTCAGGTGCTTGGCCACTTCGATAAAAACCTGATGTTGATAAGACAGCATTTGATCAAAATTATCGATAAAATAAGGAAAGTGATCAGATGCAACGTAAAATTTTACTAGCCGAACTTAGCCAGGCTTTCGGCTAAGCGCTGCAAGTATTTATTGCGGTAATACAAATCCTTGATGGCTTTAAGCTTTGCTCCTTCGTCGCCTTGCTGCTGATCGAATTCAGTTGTTAAGGTTTCGAGCTCTTGATGGAGTGCCTGCTCTATTTGCGCAATCTGTGTTTTTACTTCTTCCAGCTTACTGGCATCAGGTTCAAATTCCAGTTCCATCAAAGCTTCGTTTACATCCATCATTTCCATTAAGAAACTTTGGGGCAACACGTAATTCTCTCCCTCCTGCAATTGGCCTTTTAGACTTAAAATATAATGCAGTCTTTTTTGCGGGTCTTTCAAGACCTGAAAAGCTTTGTTGTTTAACGTAGAAAGTTCTAAAACCTCGTCCTGCTTGGCCTGATCTTCGTTGATATAAAAATCGGGATGGTATTTCTTGCTCAGTTCATAAAACTTCTGCCTCACCAATTGCTGGTCGGGATTAAAGCTGATAGGCAACTCGTAAAATTCGAAGTAATCCATGGGTTGAGGGTTTAAGCCTAATGACTAAAGAGCAAAGACTAAAGGCTACTAAAGGTTTAAGGCAGAAGGCTAGAGGCTTAAGATAGTTGCTCAAGCCTCTAGATCGTATTATTTGCCAAACAGTTTGAGTATATCGTTACCGAAGGCAAAAACCATCAGGCTGAGCAGGATTACGAAACCTACAATCTGGGCACGTTCCATAAATTTATCACTCAACGGCTTGCCTTTAATCATTTCGATGATGAGGAACACTACGTGGCCACCGTCCAATGCCGGAATTGGCAACAAGTTCATAAAAGCTAACGCAATAGAAATAAGACCGGTTAAGCGCCAGAAGTTTTCCCAGTCGAAATCGCTTCCATAAACCTGTGCAATGCCAATCGGGCTGCTGATGTTACGCGCGCTTACTTTGCCGGTAATCATTTTCCAAATGCCTTTGGCATTATCAGAAAAGGTTGTCCACGCTTTGTTGGTTCCTACAGAGAAAGATTCCAAAAAGCCGAAGTCTACATGCTTTGTTGGCAATTTGGCAAAGGCAAAGCCCATTCCTATCGTTCCGTCTTTGGCAACAGTTGGGTTAAAATCCAACACCTTTCCTTTTCTGGCTACTTGTATGTTGATTATTTTTCCTGCCGAAGCTTTTACTTCGCCAATAATCTGGTCGGCAAAACGAAGCTCTTTATGATTAACCGATATAATGCTATCGCCTTTTTGAAGGCCTACCGTAAAGGCGGCAGTTGAATATTGCACCTGTTTATATTTGCCAAAAAGGTTTTTGATCCAATCGATCAGTCCCTTTGGACGAACCTTATTGCCCTCTGGATTGAATACGGTATCGATATTTTTCACCACTAACCTTGGTGTGGCAAACTGTCCAATGCCACCGTATTTGCTAATGCTATCCAATATGGTTTCGGGCACTTTATAATCCATAGCCTGACCGTTTCTGGCGATGGTGAGCTTAGGGCTCCCCAATAACACTTTCGAACTCATCAGTTCTTCGAAACGAACTACTTTTTGTCCGTTAATGGCCAAAATCTTATCTCCGTTCTGCAAACCAATGCCTTTGCCAATAACACCCGGCGAGACGCCGTTTGTCAACTGGTCGTTTGGTGTATAGTTTTCGCCATATTTAAAGGTAATCATCCAGAAAATGAGGATACCCACAATGATATTGACAATAATACCGCCCAACATAACGATTAAACGTTGCCAGGCCGGTTTTGAACGGAACTCCCAGGGCTCTGCCGGTAAAGCCATTTGCTCGGTATCCATAGATTCGTCTATCATCCCCGAAATCTTGACATAGCCCCCTAAAGGCAACCAGCCAATTCCGTACTCAGTTTCGCCTACTTTAAAGCTTACCAGCTTCACTCCCCAGGCATCGAAGAAAAGGTAGAACTTCTCTACTTTTATTCCAAAGGCACGCGCCGCCAAAAAATGTCCTAACTCGTGTAAGATTACTAGTATTGATAAACCCAGCAAAAGCTGGCCCGCCATAATCAGTCCATTCATATCGTATTTAGTATGTTTTTGTTTTTAGATTGGTTAAATTTTGTTTTGTTACGAGTTCGCCGGCAAATATACGTGTCTGACGGTCGGTTTCTAAATAATTGTTGAGCGTTGGATGTGCTATAAAACCGATGCTTTCCATACAGGCTTCGATGACGTCGCTCATTTGTAAAAAACCGATATGATCCTTTAAAAAAGCATCGACCACCACTTCATTCGCGGCATTAATGATACAAGGCATATTGCCTCCCTTTTCCATCGCTTGGTAAGCCAGGTCCAGGTTTCTGAAAGTTTGGGTGTCGGCTTGTGCAAAAGTTAATTCGGGGTAGTTCAAAAAGTTGAAGCGCTCGAAGTTGCTAAGCATGCGATGAGGATAAGCCAAGGCATAATGGATGGGCAATTTCATATCGGGAAGCCCCATTTGCGCCTTGATAGAGCCATCGGTAAACTGCACCATCGAATGGATGATCGATTGCGGATGTACAATGACCTCGATCTGATCGCTGGCTAATCCGAACAGCCATTTGGCTTCTATAGCTTCCAGTCCTTTGTTCATGAGCGAAGCCGAATCGATGGTGATTTTGGCCCCCATTACCCAATTGGGATGCTTTAAGGCCTGCGCTTTGGTTACATGGGCCAAGAAGGCGCTATCCTTGCCCCTGAAAGGTCCACCAGAGGCGGTAAGCATGATTTTTTCGATGGCATTGTTGGCTTCGCCCACCAAGCATTGAAAAATAGCCGAGTGCTCCGAATCAACCGGAATAATATTCACACCGTTTTGTTTGGCCAACTGCATCACCAATTCGCCGGCTACTACCAGGGTTTCCTTATTGGCCAAGCCGATATCTTTTTTAGCTTCGATGGCGGCAATGGTGGGTTTAAGTCCTACCGAACCCATAATGGCCGTTAATACCAATTGGGTTTGGGGCAATTGTACGGCCGCCAGCAATGCCTCTTCGCCACACAATACTTGGGTGTTAGGCAAGGCGTTTTTAACCGTCTGATAATGATCTTCGCAAGCGATTACCACCAATTCAGGCTTAAATTCGAGTGCCTGTTCAATCAGCAGCGTGGCATTGTTCTGAGCAGTAAGGGCATTTACGCGGTACCGCGTTGGATTGGCCCGAACCACTTCCAAAGCCTGCGTACCTATTGATCCTGTGCTGCCTAGTATAGATATATTCTTCAATTCATTCTTTTTTAAGTACCATCCATTCTGAAATTTACCATAAGGATAGCAACCCTACGTTTTCACATACTGCATCAGCTCTTCGGCAATCTTTCTGTCGTTGCTTAGGCGAGGCACCTTGTTCTGTCCGCCAAGCTTTCCAGCTGCACGCATATAGTTTACAAAAGCATCTTTTTGCAAGGTACGGATAATTAACGGTTGCAAAATTTTGCCTTCAATGAGGTCAAAATAGTAAATATTCTTCTTTTGCAAAGCCTCGTCTACTTTAGTGGCAAAGGCTTGCGGGTCTTTCGGTGCTGTACCAAACTCTACAAACCACTCATGGTAAGGCAATTGCCCATCAGGTGCATTCACTTGTGGCGCCACCGTAAATTCTGTAATTTCTATGCCTTCCTCGTTGGCTACCGAAAGCAGCGCATGTTCTACCTCCTCGCCGATCACATGCTCGCCAAAAGCCGAAATGAAATGCTTGATACGGCCGGTTACCAAAATCTTATAGGGGTTTTTGGATACGAATTTCACGGTATCGCCAATGCTATAGCCCCATAAACCAGCATTGGTGTTTAAAATCAATGCGTAATTCTTGTCCAGTTCTACTTCGCCCAAGCTTAAACGGGTCGGATTTTCATTGTAGTACTCGTCGGCGGGAATAAATTCGTAAAAAATACCCGCGTTGGCCAACAGCAAAAGTCCTTTTTCCTGCTGACTATCCTGATAGGCAATAAAGCCTTCGGATGCCGGATAAGTTTCTATCGAATCGATCTTTTTGCCAATGCTGGCCTCTATCTTTGCCCGATAAGGTTCGTAATTGACACCTCCGTAAACAAACAGGCTAAAATTCTTGAAGATATCCTTTATTTTCTTTCCTCCTGATTGCACTTTCAGCCTGTCAAAATACATTTGTACCCATGGCGGAATACCCGAGATCAAGGTCATATCTTGATTGATCGTTTCGCCCACAATGGCATCCACCTTTTCCTCCCAATCTTCAATACAATTGGTTGGATAAGAAGGCAACCTGTTCTTTTGCAGGTATGCTGGTACCAGGTGCGCTACAATACCCGACAAACGCCCTACTTTAATGCCGTGCTTTTCGGTTAATACTGGACTGCCCTGCAGAAAGATCATCTTGCCGTTTACAAAATCGGCCTTGCCTGTTTCGTGGATATAAGTTAACAAGGCATTACGGGCAGCCTTGATGTGCTCAGGCATCGATTCCTTTGAAATAGGGATGTATTTTACGCCAGACGTGGTACCCGAAGTTTTGGCAAAATAGGCTGGTTTTCCTTTCCAGAGGATATCTTTTTCGCCAGCTACCACCCGATCAACATAAGGTTTCAAGGCTTCGTAATCGCGAATGGGAACCTTGACCTTGAAATCGGCATAGCTTTTTATGGAAGCAAAATCGTGGTCTTGTCCAAAAACGGTCGACGAGGCCTCTTTAACCAACGATTGGAAGATGGCTTGCTGCGCTTTTACCGCATTCTTCTTCCACTTGTCGATCCCTTTAACCACCCATGCCGCAAATGGCTTGCTCAGTGCTGCTTTTAATCCCATTTTTCAGATTACAGTTACCAGTTTACAATTCCCGGTTTTCAGTTGCCAGTTGTCAATGAACTCATGACTAATTGAACCCCTAAACTTTAAATTAAACAATGTTATGGATAATATCCGGATGCTCATCACCTTTGTAATCGCCCATGATCTTGCGATAGGCTACCGCAAAAAAAGCCGTTGTAAAAGGCACGATCACAAACGAACTGAATATGACCACAATAAGCGAAATGTATTGGTTGATATCGGTATCAAAAAAGAAATTAATCAGACGGAAACCCGTGGTAACCACTACGTAGAAAAAGCCAAATACGATGGCCTGTACAATGACCAAGCCCAACAAAAAGAACATGAGCTTGATAAAATTGCCCTTGGTGGTAGCCAAACTCAGTTTAATGGATTCGAAAGGTGGAGAATGCTTATCGATGATAAAAAACGGAAAGAAAATGATGCGGATAAACGTAAAAAAGATACTGATCATGGCAATAACCACTGCTATGTTTACAATGATCTTTCCCGTTTCGGCATAACCGTCTATCAGGTGCTGACTTACCGCGAATTTGAAAATCAGGTCTAAAATATACAGCACAGGCATGAGCAAAATACCGACAAAGAAGATACTGATGCCAAAATAAATGGTGCCCAGCAAGAAACGGCCTATTTCCTTTCGGGTAGGCAGTGTATCGATAATCTTGATATCGGCATTTGCATCGTCGAGCAGGTGAAAAATATACTTGATCATGCAAAGCTCGATTACGCAATAGCACATGATGAAAATGAGCAGCATCACGATCTTGATGCCGATATGCAGCTCTTCCATAAAGAAGGCCATAAAGGTGGAGGTAGATGCCGTGATGAAAATCAGGAAGCAAAGCGTAGCAACAGAAAAATAATTTTCCTTGGTTACCTTCCAGGCCTGCAGCACCACATCCTTAACCGCAAATGTGCTTTCCTTTAAATAATCTATCATGATTGCTTAAATATAATTCGCTTAAAAAAATCCTGTATAAAGCCTAAACCGTAGGCCGTAAGTTGTATGAAAGATGCAACTACACTCAAAAATGCAATTTTTATCGATTTGTTGACCTGCCAGGCATGAAAAAATATCAACACAAAAAAGAGCAGCAAAAAGAAATTGCATACCCAGGCCAATGGCCAATAAATAAAGTTGCACAATAGGGTAAGGCCCAATCCGATGACAAAAAATGCCGGGAAGAAGTGCACCAGTTTCAGCTCTGAAGGGAAATGTTTGTAAATATTGATCCTTGCACGCCCAAAAAAGTGGAGTTGCTTGTAAAACTGCTTAAAGCTGGTTCTTCTTTTGTGGAAAACCTTGGCTGCTGGAATCAACCCGATTTTAAAGCCGTTTTCGTGGATACGGATGCTGTATTCGATGTCTTCGCCCAAACGGGTGAGGATAAAGCCTCCTACCTTCTCCCAAACCTCTCTCGAAACCCCCATGTTAAAGCTGCGCGGATGGAACTGGCCAATATGCTTTTTATTGCCACGGATGCCACCGGTAGTAAACGGCGAAGTCATGGCATAACTGATGGCTTTTTGCACGGGCGTAAAGGTGTCGTGCGCCGCATCTGGGCCACCATAGGCGTCCAACTGGTGTTCGAACAGATAATCTCTTACAATTTCGAGGTAATCGGCCGGAATGAGGCAATCCGAATCGAAGATGACAAAATAATCGCCTTTGGCCCGTTCGAAACCAAAATTGCGCGAAAAGCCCTGCCCCTCGTTGGGCTTAAAAAAATACTTTACATCTAAACGGTTGGCATAAGAAGCTACGATATCCTTGGCATCGTTTACCGAACCATCTTCAATAACCAGCACCTCAAACTGCGTATAGGTCTGCCTGGTTAGGGTTTCCAGCAGCTCGTCTATTTCTTGTGGACGGTTATAAAGCGGTATGATGATGGAGAAAAACATAGGTTGGGGCTTAAAGCCGAAAGACCAGAGACTAAAGCTATTCGGCTTTAAACTGTGGTCTTTAAGTTTATAATTCTTTTTCGATTAAATACTGGTTTCTTTCTGGGGCGTTGCGCGTTACCAGCTCGGCCACAAATCCGGTAAGGAACATCTGCGAACCCACTATAATGGCTACCAGGGCAATGTAAAACAAAGGCTGGTCTGTAATTTCTCTTTTGTAAGGAATGTGCGCGGCAATATGATAAAGCTTTACCCCGATCATCCACAAGGTCATGATGATGCCGATAAAAAAGCTCAATACGCCCAACGAGCCGAAAAAGTGCATCGGCCTTTTGCCAAACTTGCCCACAAAAAAGATAGAAAGCAGGTCTAAAAAGCCATTGATAAAACGGCTCAGTCCAAATTTGGTTACGCCGTATTTTCTGGCTCGATGCTCTACCACCTGTTCGCCAATTTTGCTGAAACCCGCCCATTTGGCAATTACCGGAATGTAGCGGTGCATTTCGCCGTATACTTCGATGGTTTTAACCACATCTTTGCGGTAGGCTTTTAGGCCGCAGTTGAAATCGTTGAGCTGTATGCCACTCATTTTGCGGGTAGCCGCGTTAAACAGCTTGGTCGGTATGGTTTTGGTAATCGGGTCGTAGCGCTTCTTTTTCCAACCCGAAATGATATCGAAATTCTCTTCCTTTATCCTTCTGTAAAGTTCTGGCACTTCATCCGGACTATCCTGCAAATCGGCATCCATGGTAATGATCACGTCGCCCTGCGCCGCTTCGAAACCCACGTTCAATGCTGCAGATTTGCCGTAATTCCTCCTGAACTTGATGCCTTTTACGCTGCCATAGCTTTCTTTAAGCTGCGTAATGACCGACCACGAAGTGTCCTTGCTGCCGTCGTCAACAAAAATGGCTTCGTACGAGAAGTTATTTTCGACCATCACTTTATCAATCCAAGCGATAAGCTCGGGCAACGATTCTTCTTCGTTATAGAGTGGAATTACTATTGATATATCCATTAATTTAGATTTATCGTCATTGCAAGCCTGCGAAGCAATCTATCTGGAAAGATGGGCACGCGCCTTAACGCTTTCCCGTCTTTCGTTCGCAATGACGTAACATTTGTATAAATTAAAACGTGCAAATTTCATCAAATTAAATGACAAAACCTGCACGTATAGCTATTCGATTATTAATTATAATTAATTTTCGTTGGTATCACTTACAAACAAGGGCGGCTCTTTTTTAAAGATGGCTCCGAATATTAACGACAACACAAATACAAAAATTATTCCAATGAGATAGCCTTGGGCTTTTTGCATCACCGTTCCGCTGTTTTTATCTTTAAACTCTTTGTTTTTTTCACTCACTATTTCGTTGATTTTATCTTGGTCTAAACCTTGTTTTTTCATCATAGTGACAGAAGCATCCATAGCAGCGGTTTGCACTTTTGCCTCCATATCTGGATCTACCAATTTAACATAAGCAAGGTTTACTACAGCAGAAATGATATAGCATGTTAAAAACATAATGAATATTCCTGAGGTAGCTCTCCTGAAATTCCAATAGCCACCAATTTTTTTCCGCAGGTCTTTGCTAAAGAAAATTGCAATTACTATTGGAAGAATGATGCTTAAGCTGATGGGATAGATCATTATTGCCCAAATGGAGGTCGAACTAATGACCAAGTAAGCCGATACAAGACTTAACACCACTAAAATCAGACCTAAACCCAGGCCATTTTTAATGGCTTCGACCTTTAAGTCCTTATCGTTAAATTTAATTTCCATGTTAGTTTAGTTTATTTTTTATTAAAGTTAGCAATTAAGCTATAGACTGCAACATCATAGCTTTTGTTACTGCTGTACTTCAACAAATCGGCCTCTACCGCTTCGCCACCGTTCGGGTGTAGGAAAAACGTCATGAAAGGCACAAACAGTTCTTCCATTTCTTCCTTCAAATCGAGGGTCTGGCCATTTTTGCAGATATCTTCTACGCTGCTTTCGGCCAATTGCTGATTGCTGATTAGGTCTTCGTAAATATGGAACTCGTCTTGGAACTCGTCTTCGTCAACCAACAGAAACTCTTTCAAGAAATCGTCCAATTCTGGCTTGATCTGCTCGTCGTGGCACTCGTTGATGTACAGCAACAGGTTCAGCAGTTCGGTTCCCCTATCAATCGTTTCTTCTTCAATATCTTCCCATTCCTTCGATTCAAGATAGTTTTCTTCCAGCTTATTCACATCGCTGGTAAAGAAATTGATCATCAAGGTATCGAAATACACTTCGCGCAGCTCGTCGAAAGCCGGATAATCGTCAAAAACGGCATCAAATTCGGCCACCTTCTCTAAAAAATTGATGTCTAAGGCAAAAACAGCAGTCAGCCTTTTTTCTACTTCTTTGGCATCCATTCCTTTAGCCTTTGCAAAAGCAGCCAAAGAAGCGGCCAATGCCTTTTCTATTTTGTTATTCATATGTTTCGAATTGTTTGTTGTTATAAACCAGCTGCACTTTTCCTTTCAGGGTTTTGCCCAACAAAGGAGAATTGGCTGCTTTCGAGCGGTTATTGTTTACGTTATATTCCCATTCTTGTTGCGGGTGGTAGACCACAAAATTGGCCGTTGCCCCTATGCCGATTACCGGAACTTCGAGCTTCAACAATTTACGTGGGTTGATGGCCAGTTTCTCGGCAATAAGGTCTGCATCTAAGCCAGCTTGCAGCAACAAAGGCAGAACCGTTTGCAGGGCGATGATGCCATAAGAGGCGATTTCGAACTCCACATCCTTAAACTCGATCTCGTGTGGACGGTGCTGCGAAGCCACGGCATCGATGGTACCGTCTTTCAATCCGGCAATTAAGGCTTTGTTATCGGCTTTGCTCCTTAATGGCGGTTTTACCTTATAATTACTGTCGAAATCGTTCAACAGCTCTTCGGTAAATACCAATTGGTGGGCGGCTACGTCGCAGGTAATTTTTAGGCCGTCTTTTTTGGCCTTTTTAATCAAGGCTACTGAACCTGCCGTAGAAATCTGGCTGATGTGGATAGGCGCATTGTGGTAGGTTGCCAAATAAATATCGCGGGTTAGCTGCATTTCTTCGGCCAATGCCGGAATGCCTTTCATGCCCAAAAGCACGTTGTTTTTGCTTTCGTTTACCTGGGCTTTGCCAGCAATAGACTTATTTTCTGGATAAACCATCAGCAAACCCTCCAAACCTAGGGCATATTGCAAGGCACGGCTCATAAAACCATCGTCGGCAATAGCTTTGCTGCCATCTGAAAAGGCAACGGCACCGGCATTTTTCATGTCAAAAAGTTCGGCCAGCTCCTTCCCTTCTAAATCGTTGCTGATAGCGCCGATCGGATGCACATCAACCAGGTTGTTTTTGGCCCTGTTCAGGATATATTCAACAGCTCCCTTGGTTTGTACCACAGGCTTGGTGGTAGGCAAAACGGCAATACCGGTAAATCCACCTGCTTTGGCCGCTGCTGTTCCGCTTTGCAGGTCTTCCTTGGTTTCGAGGCCCGGATCGCCAATCATACAATTCAGGTCGAAAAAGCCCGGCGAAAGTATAGCGCCATCGGCTGCTACAACAGTTTCGTTCTTTAAAGGCGATAATTGTTTTTCGATAGCCACAATTTTTCCACCTTCAACGCGTAAATCAACTTTTTGCTGGTTAAACTCGCTGTTAGGATCTGCAATAGTAATTCCCTTTACTAAGAGGTTCATGAATGTATATGTTATTGATTAGCTTATAATATTTCTGTATCAATGAGCTTGCAAGCCCGGTTTTTGGGTATGATAAAATCGTACCAATAAAATTTCAATAGCCAAGAAAACCAGGCTCAAAATTAGGCAAAGTTTCCATAACTCGGTTCCATTATTTTTGGAAGAAACAGCCGAAGCAATGCTATCAGATTTCGGATCCAAAAACGTTAACTGCTGTTTTCCAAATAGTTCCTTAATCTGATCGGCCGAACTGTAATGCATATCCGATTCGGTACGGTTATCGTTAAAGGCAATAACGGCCAAGGTAGAATCGGCTTTTTTAAGTTCATAATAGCCTGCTTTTTTCACTTGGTCGGCCACGTAAAGCAAGGTTTTGCCATTGATTTGACGCAATTCGGGAATGACCTCGAAATTGTCGGCCACCAGCTTTAGCGTTTGGTTGGCGCCCAGTACTATTTTTTGGCTTTCGAGCACGTTGTTGCGGCCTACGGTATAGTAAATAGGCTGTTCTTTGGCACTGACAAAGGCTATTTTGTACATCAAGGGCACAAAAACAGGATGCTTGGCCAGGTTGCTGTCATCATTGTCCAAATCGGTTGCAGCCAGATATGCCTGTCCGTTGCCCATTGGATAACGTGCAAAAAACAATTTGCCGGCAGGTAGCGACAACAAATCTTCCTTGCTGCGCTGGCTACTTTCTACAAAGTTAAAATAACGGTTTACCTGAGGCAGGTCGATATTTTGTGGCAGGGTTTCGAATACTTCCTTAAACAACGGATGCTTCAGCTCGATATGGCTCACTTTGGTGGCGTTGCCATTCACATCGGCAATTGCCGGAAGGCCCAGCGACGTTAAAAACGCAGAATAAACATTTTTATCGGCCTTTACATTCGGAAAAACAACAACCGAACCTCCATTGGCGATATAGCTTTTGAGCTCTTGGGCCAAGCCGCTGGCGGGATTATCGAGGCTGTTCAATACAATCAGGCTGTAACTGGCCAAGGCCGAATAATTGATATTGCTCTCGGGCATTTCAGTAAGCTGAAAATACGGATCAGCACCAAACAGCGCCTTGATGTATTTTTCGGCAGTTTGCCCATTAATGCTCAGTACCTTTTGGTTGGCGTTTACCTTGAAACTGAAATGGAGCTGGTCGTCAAAAGTGAGCGGAAAGTCCTTAATGCTAAGGGTTCCCCTTTGCCAGCCCAAGCCCAGGCCACTGTAAGCCAAGGTATCGGTTTGGGTTTTACCGGCTGCAATGTTAAGACTGCTGATGGCCTTTTGCTGTTGATTGATGGTCAGTTTAATCGGGATGTTCTTCGCATCTTCGTCGCCATAATTATGCAGCTGCACCACCAGTTTTTCGGTAGCACCGGCCTGGTGCGTGGGCGACAGCAGCCAAGCGCTATCAACCGCTACATTAGGCAAGGCATTTGAATTGAGCTTGATGAGCGAAACATTGGTATTGGGATTGGTCTTGATAGGCTGGTTTCCGGCAAAGCCCTGTTGAAAATCGGAAATGATGTAGGCAAAACGGTTGCGGGCGCCAGTAAAAATGCTTTGTTGCCGATTGATGACCTGTTGCAACTGTCGACTGGCCGAAGATATTTTCACTTCGTCAACTGCCTGGATCAGCTCGTCGGCATTGAGCAAACGCTGATGCTTGCCTTCAAAGTCGTTGGTCAGCAATTGAAAGCGGTCGTTGAGCTGAAAGGCCTTTACAATTTCCTTGGCTTTGCGCTTGGCTTCGTCCAACAAGCTTCCCTCCTTGTTTACGGCCTCCATGCTGTACGAATTATCGATGTAAATGCTGACGATATTCCCCTTACTTTGGTCTATTTTGCTGGTTGAAGGCAAAAACGGACGCGCAAAGGCGAAAACCAAAAACACGATGGCCAATATGCGGCAACAGAGGATAAGCAGGTTTTTCAGCTTCTCTCTCGACGATTGCTGCTCTTTGATCTCCTTTAAAAAGGCGACATTGCTGAAATAGACTTTTTTAAATTTCCTGAAATTGAATAAATGGATAATGACCGGAATAGCGACCGTTAAAAGTGCAAAAAGAAAGCCCGGATAAAGGAAATTCATTAAAAACCAAAGATAGAAAAAATATGGAGATTACTCACAGTCAAAAAAGAACTTATTTCGATGGCAAATCAGGCTCCAGGCACAAACGTTTGCGTTAAGACATCAAGTCCGACTGTAAAAAATTTGTGATATCATTAAGGTATCGGTTAAGAAATAAAGCTAGCATTAACTTATCTTCAACCCACAAAACCACGCCTATTTGCCAATTGCCATGAATAAATTATTGCCTACTCTCCTAATCGCCCTATTGATAGTTACCTGTTGCCTAAGCTGCAAGGTGCTGCCTTCAAAAATCGAGAATGGCTATTCCTACATCCAGAAAGATGGAAGAGCCGAGAAAGAATGGAAACTGGTTTGGTTCGATGATTTCAATGCGACTTCGCTCGACACCACTAAATGGACAAAAATACCAGCCAATACTGCCGATTGGGGCAAACACATGAGCAGCAATCCCTTGTGCTACGAACTCAAGGATGGCCAATTGCTTTTGAAAGGAATCAAAAATCCGGATACGCTCACAGATAAAAGACCTTTTTTAACCGGTGGCATTTACAGCAAGGGGAAATTCGCTTTTCAATACGGCAAAATAGAAATCCGCGCCAAATTGGGCTGTGCACAGGGCGCCTGGCCGGCCATGTGGATGCTGGCCGAACGCAACAAGTACGGAAAATACCCTAGAAATGGGGAAATAGACATTATGGAGCATCTTAATTTCGACAAGATCATCTACCAAACCACCCATTCCTACTATACCTTAGAGCTTAAGCAAAAAGACAAGCCGCCACACTCTGGAACCACAAAATTAGACCCCAACCAGTTCAATATCTTTGGTTTGCAGTGGTACCCCGATAAATTGATATTTACCCTAAATGGCAAAGAAACCTTTCGTTACCCGCGCATAAGTGGTGTTGACCCAAGCCAATGGCCCTACGACCAGCCTTTTTACATCCTCATCGACCAGCAATTAGGTGGCAGCTGGGTTGGAAAAGTCAATCCCAACAACCTGCCTGTACAAATGGAGGTAGACTGGGTTAAGGTTTATCAGTAAAAGGATTGGGCTTTTCTTGGTCTATCCATCTATCAGTTTGGTTTTACCACTGAACATTTCTTGCGCTACTTCTTTGAGCTTAGTTAAGCTTCCCTTGGTTCACCACGCCGTATAAACAACGCCCACAACCACTTTTATAGAATAAAAATCATTTTTTATAATTAAATTATGAATATTATTCTTTTAATAACTAGATTTACTGAACTAAAATCAGAACATGAACTTAGATAAAATAGATTTGTCCATTTTGAGGCTGATGCAGGAAAACGCACGCATATCGAACGTTGACATGGCCAAGGAACTGGAAATGGCTCCTTCGGCGGTGCTGGAGCGGGTAAAGAAACTGGAACAACGGAAGGTAATTACCCAATACACCACCAAAATAGACCCTGCCGCGATAGACATGAGCCTTTTGGCTTTTATTTCGATGAAAACCTCGAATACTGTGGGCTGTACTACTACTGCCGACGAACTTTCGAAGATCAAGGAAGTACAGGAAGTACACATTATTGCCGGCGAAGACTGCTACCTGGTTAAAGTAAGAACCCGCGATTCGGCCTCACTCATGGCTTTGATGCGCGACGAGTTCAGCAAAATATCAAACATTCTTTCGGTTCGCACCACCATTGTGCTCGAAACCGTAAAAGAAGACCAACAATTAATCATCCCAGAAATCAACACTAAATAACACCATCATGGCAAACGTAAAAAAACCAGCGCCCCTCCTTTTCGTCTATCTAGCCTTTGCCATTGTTTACATTGTGTGGGGCTCTACCTATTTTTTCATCCAAAAAGCCTTGGCCGGTTTTCCGCCGTTCATTCTTGGCTCCTTTAGGTTTATTTTGGCCGGGCTGCTCCTTATCACCTGGTGTGCACTAACTGGACAACCCATCTTCAACAAACGCCTGATCAAACATGCTGCCATTGCCGGCATATTAATGCTGGGCATAGGCAATGGCATCGTTATTTGGGTCGAACAGTTTATTCCGAGTGGTTTGGTGGCCATCATGGTCGCTTCGGCTGCCATTTGGTTCGTTATTTTGGATAAGCCCAAATGGAAAGAGAATTTCGGCAGCACCTCAACCGTTGCGGGACTAATTGTAGGCTTTATCGGCGTAATTCTGCTGTTTGGCGAACAACTGGTTCAAATTTTGGGCACCAGCCAAAGTCCTACCCAAATTGCCGGTATGGTACTTTTGGTACTGGGTCCCGTGGCTTGGGCGGCAGGTTCGCTTTATGCCAAACACCAATCCAACCCTGACGATTCGGTGGCAGTAGGTACGGCTTGGCAAATGCTGGCTGCCGGGGTTGCCTTTATTCCTGGCGGCTTGTTTACTGGCGAGTTTAAGACTTTTAATTGGACTACCATTCCGCTAGACGCCTGGCTTTCGGTGGGCTATTTGATCATATTTGGCTCTATTGCAGCCTTTAGTGCTTATGTGTGGCTGTTAAAGGTACGTCCGGCAACACAGGTAAGCACCTACGCCTATGTAAACCCGGTGGTAGCCGTATTGCTAAGCCTCTGTTTTACCAACGAGAAAATCAGCCTGTTGCAGATAGCTGGATTAGTGGTTATTTTGGGAAGTGTATTGCTGATTAACCTGAGCAAATACCGAAACAGCAAGAAAGCCGCCAAACAGCCAAAACTGGAACCTGCCCTGACCAATAAGGGTTAGTTTTTGGCCACTTCACGTTCCAACAAACTGGCAATCGCGACTTCTTCGCTAACCACATTAACCAACAGGCCGTTTTTATCGATTAAAAAATGGGTTGGATAGGCATTGACCATCAGTTTTTCGGCCATGTAATGCTCCTGATTGGGAACCGTGGCATAATCGAACTTGGTTTTAGCTAAAAACGCCTGCAATTCGGCTTTGGCATCAATAGCCAAACTCACAAACAGGATATCGTTGCGGTCTTTATATTGTTGAACCAGTTCGTTTAAGGCAGGCATTTCCTGTACGCAGGCTACACAGCCAATAAACCAGCATTTAAAGAGTACAATTTTGCCTTTGGTATTGGCCGAGGTATACAGCTTGCCATTGATATCCTTAAAACTGAATGCCGGAATGGGCTTGCCTTTCATTTGGTCGTATTTCAACTCGTCGGCCGCAAACTGCCTCATGTAAGTCCCAATGTTTGGGTCGGTACCTTTGGGTATGCGAAACAGCTGGTAATGCGGCTTAGAATCGGACGAAGTAAGCAACATCGGCAGGTAATGCTCCGTTTTCATTTGCTGCAGGAAAGTTGTTTTATCCATCACCTTTCCATCAACATTATGCGCTACAAAGTCTTCGTAAAGCTTGATGTTACTCGTATAATAGCTCCAAAAGCCCCTAAAATCCAAGGGTGCTTTAACCGCAATCAGTTCGGATTTTGCCACACTATCGGCAGCCACTTGCTTGGTTGCCGAATCGGCTTTCTTTGTTACAGTGGATTGTGATGCCTTATCATGTGCCGGTTGGCAGGCGGCCAGAAAGCCGACAGACAGCACGAGTACAAACAAATTATTTTTAATCTCCATAAGGCTTAATTGTTAACGCAAGTTAAGCTTTTGCCCTATGGAACGCAAGTGGGCGTTTTACTTTGGATCAGAGCACGCGACGTGCATCACCGGGCTACCTACATGTATTTTTTAATGGCTTCCCATAAGGTTTCGTCGTAATCGTAAACATCAGGCCTGAACTGAACCTTGCCATTTTCGGCCCAAGCCGTAAAATAACCAATTACCACGGCCACGCTTTTCCTGGTGGCAAACCAGCTCGGCTTCAACTGGAAAGTATTGAGCGTATCGGTTCTTTTGGCCAGTTTTTTCTGGTACTGCTTCATCCTTGTGGTATCAACCGGTGGCAGGTTTACCTCCATGCGCAATTGGTCGTACTGATATTTATCCCTCACCATGAGCTGTGCAAACTCGAGCGGTTTTTCAATACGCACACAACCATGGCTGATTGCCCTGTTGGCCAACCTGAACCCGTTTTTGTTGTTGGTATCGTGCAGGTAAATGCTTGAGCTATTGTCGAAAATGAATTTGAACTTGCCCAAAGCATTGCCTTCGCCCGAACCCTGCTTAAATTGAAAAGGCAGTTTTTCGCGCGAATATTTGTTCCATTGGATGGTATCAGGATCGTTTACCAATTTGCCTTTCAGGTACACTTTAATGTTGTTGTTAGACAGGTAATAAGGATCTCTTACCGCCTGCCAGTAAATTTCGCTCTGCGCAATGCTTACCGGAATGTTCCAAACCGGATTTACCTGGATGGCGTTAAACACACTAACCAATTGCGGAGTTTCGTGGTTTTTAGGCTTATCGTCCAAATTTTTCGACTTCAAATAAGCCTTCATTTTATCAGCATAGCCTTCCTCGCGTTTACCGCCCACGCATACGTTCATGTGTGTTAAGGTATCTTGGCCCTTAAACCAGGTTAAGGAGAAATCGGGAATATTGACCAGCACAGTTTCCTCCGTTTTGATTGGCAATTGCCAACGCATGCGCTCCATATTGAGCTTAATGGCTTTGATGGCCGGGTTTTCGTCGGTACCCAAGCTATCGCGATAAAGCGCCAAGGCTTTTTTCAGGTCGAGGTAATTTTTCGAGGTCTGTTGCGCATCCTTCAATACAGCCACCAAATCGCTGGTGTTCAACATCGAATCCAGTTTCAGACTATCTGGTCGTTTGCTGGCAATGTAATAGCGGTTAAACAGCTTTCTTGGATTTACGCTGCCGTACTTGGTAAAGGTGCTATACTTTAAAAGGGCATCGGCGGTCTTGATTTCCAAATCGGCAATCAAAGGATAAACCTCGCTTATTTTCTTGAATTTGTTCGCATCAAGGGTTTGCAAAAGGGTTTCCAGTTCGTTTACCCTGAATATTTCGGGGTTAAACCCATCGGCCTTGCTGCGTTGGATATAACTTTTTAAGGTATCCAAAGCGCCGTTTACGTAAAAACGCGTAACTAGCAACGGCCTGTCTTGGTTATGCGTGTAATAAGCCTTGATTACTTTCGGATTGGACAATTTACTGCTCAGTTCGTCCATTTTTTTGACAAATACCGAATCGTAAGCAACGGTATCAAAATCATTGTACAGTTTATTGTCGAAATGTTTAGACAAAACAATGGCGATCTCCGGCTTGGTGCGAAACCAGCTGCAAGAGCTCAAAAACAAACATACGGCTACAAATAGGAGCGTTTTTTTCAATTTTCTGTGAGGTTTAAGTATCATTTGGCCTGCGGGCCTGGCACTTACATGGCAAATAAAATGCCATATTTTTTTGATTTCACATTTACAAAGTTATATTTGCAACATCTTCTGGCCAAAATTACGGAAAGAAAGTAATATATGATCCAAGTTTTAAACCATTATGCACATTTACACCATCATCGCCATTGCGGCGATAGATAGATAAATGTTTTGTACGCAAAACGGTTTTTAACAATAGACTCAATATTTCTTATTCCTAATTTTATAACAAGTGAAAACACTTAAAATCGCTATCCAAAAATCGGGTAGGCTCAACGAAAAATCAGTAGAAATTCTTAAAAATTGTGGTTTAACTTTCGAAAACTACAAAAGTTCCCTCATTTCAACAGTTACCAATTTTCCTTTGGAAATCCTTTTCCTGAGAGATGACGATATTCCAGAATATGTGCAGGACGGCATTGCCGATTTGGGCATTGTGGGCGAAAACGTAATTGTAGAAGCCGGTGCCGATGTTTGTTATTTGCAGAAGCTCGGCTTTGGCAAATGCACCCTCAAAATCGCCGTGCAGAGCACGAGCAACATTACCGAACTGGCCCAATTAAACGGCAAGGCAATCGCCACTTCCTATCCGGTAATCCTCGAAAAATATTTAAAAGCCAACAACGTCGATGCCCAGATCAGAAACATTTCGGGCTCGGTAGAAATTGGTCCGGGCTTGGGCTTGAGCGACGCCATTTTCGACATCGTTTCTACTGGCGGAACTTTAAAGAGCAACGGCTTAAAACCGTTCAAGGATGTGATGAATTCGGAGGCTGTTTTGATTTGCAACAAGGAGCTCGAATTCAATGCCGAGGTGAGAGAATTGGTGCAGCGGATCCAATCGGTGCTACGCGCCAAAGCCACCAAATATGTGGTACTCAACGTGAGCAAAGAAAACCTGCAGGCCGTTGTAGCGCTATTACCTGGCGTAAAAAGTCCCACCGTGGTTCCTTTGTTTGAAGAAGGTTGGGTAGCCGTTCATTCGGTTATTGCCGAGCAGGATTTTTGGGAAAAAATCAACAGCCTCAAAGCGGCAGGCGCACAGGGCATCGTGGTGATGCCAATCGAGAAAATCATTACGTAAATTCGACGTTCTCAGTTGAAAATCACTTAAAAAACATATTAACTAATAGTTAAATCAAAACATAATAAATTGAAAATCTATAGTTATAGAGATTTATCTCAACAAAAAATAGAAGAAATTTGTTCGAGGCAAATTGCCGACGACAATTTGGTCGAAACAAGGGTAAAAGACATCATAGCCACCGTAAAAACCGAAGGCGATACCGCCCTATTGACCTTTGCTTCGCAGTTCGACAAAGTAAACCTGGAGCGACTTTACATCGGTAAGGAAGAGCTCGAAACTTTGGCAAAGGCTATTCCACAATCGGTAAAAAACGCCATTGATATAGCCTATCAAAACATCTACAAATTTCACGAAGCCCAACTCCAAACCGAAGCCAAAATAGAAACCATGCCGGGTGTAAACTGCTGGCGCGAAGCCCGCGCTATTGAGCGTGTTGGCCTTTATATTCCCGGCGGAACAGCGGTCTTGCCAAGTACTTTTTTAATGCTGGGCATCCCTGCAAAAATTGCCGGTTGCAACGAAATTGTGGTGTGCTCTCCACCACAAAACGACGGCAAGGTGAACACCTATTTGGCCTACGTAGCCACGCTTTTGGGTATCGAAAAAATCTACTTGGTTGGAGGCGCACAAGCCGTGGCCGCCATGGCTTATGGCACCGCGACCCTACCGAAAGTGAGCAAGATTTTCGGCCCTGGAAACCGTTATGTAACCGAGGCTAAAAAGCAGGTGCAAAATATAGTGGCCATCGACATACCTGCCGGACCATCAGAGGTTTTGGTCATTGCCGACGAAACTGCTGACCCCAACTTTGTAGCTGCCGATTTGCTGGCGCAAGCCGAACATGGCACCGATAGTCAGGCGATATTGGTGAGCACTTCGCAAACCATGATCAATGCAACTTTAGCCGCCATTGAACAGCAACTGGCCAACTTGCCTCGTAAAGACATTGCCACCGAAGCCATTGCCAATTCTTACGCGGTTCTTGCCGAAACTTTAGAAGAAGCCATGATTTTTAGCAATGCCTACGCACCAGAGCACCTGATTTTGGCGACAGAAAATTTCGAGAAGCTTATTCCGTCAATCGTTAATGCAGGTTCGGTGTTTTTGGGCAATTTAACTCCAGAAAGTGCCGGCGATTATGCCTCGGGTACCAACCACACCTTGCCAACCAGTGGTTTTGCCAAAGCATTTTCAGGTGTTTCGGTCGATACTTTCCTCAAAAAGATCACTTTCCAGCACTTGAGCCAACAAGGCTTGACCAACATTGGCCAAACGGTAGAAAACCTGGCCGAAGCCGAAGGCCTGCAAGCCCATAAAAACGCCATTACCATCAGGTTAGCAAAAATCAAAAATCCATCAATATAAACTTTTGTGCTTCGCGAAACCTTTGCTTCGCGGTTAACTTCAACAAAAAATGGACATTAAAGACTTACAACGAGAAAACATAAAAACACTCCGCCCCTACTCTACGGCCAGGGACGAATTTAAGGGCCAAGCCAGCGTATTTTTAGATGCCAACGAAAACAGCTTTGGTTCGCCCCTGCCGGCCAACTACAACCGCTACCCCGATCCTTTGCAACTGGATTTGAAGGAAGCCATCAGCAAAATCAAGGGCGTTCCGATAGAAAATACATTTTTAGGCAATGGCAGCGACGAAGCCATCGACCTGCTGTTCAGGGCTTTTTGCAATCCGGGCAAAGACAACGTCATTATCCTGCCTCCAACTTACGGTATGTACGAAGTATCGGCCAATATCAACGATGTAGAGGTGAGAAAGGTAAATTTATTGCCTAACTTCCAATTGGATTTGGAGAAAATAGCAGAAACCATCGATGCCAATACCAAAATCATCTTCATCTGCTCGCCCAATAACCCTACCGGCAATTCGCTCAACAGAACCGATATCGAAACCATTTTGGCCAACTTTAAAGGTCTGGTCGTGATTGACGAGGCTTACATCAACTTCGCCAAGCAAAAAACCTTTATCCAAGAGCTGACCGAATACGTAAACCTGGTGGTGCTACAAACCTTTTCTAAGGCTTGGGGCCTGGCCGCCTTGCGTTTGGGCATGGCTTTTTCGTCGCGCCCGGTTATCGATATCCTGAACAAGGTAAAACCGCCCTACAATATTAATCAGGCTACGCAAGATTTGGCTTTGGCTGCTTTAGAGAATATCCAGCAGGTAAACGAATGGATCAAGATTACCGTAGCCGAAAGGGAAAGGCTAAGCGCTGAACTGGCTAAAATACCGATGGTGAAAAAAGTTTATCCATCAGATGCCAATTTTATACTAGCCGAAATAGCGAATGCCGTTGATGTTTACAACAAGCTGGTAGATCATGGCGTTATTGTACGCGACCGTTCTAAAGTTACGCTTTGCGAAGGCTGCTTAAGGATTACCATCGGCACTGCCTCAGAAAATGACCAGTTAATAGATTTGTTGAGAGCAATGAATTAAGGAGTGAATTATTGAATGAGTAAATGGCTCTATTATTCAATCCTTCAAAACTCGTTCATCCAAAATTAAACTTATGAAAAACGTATTATTTATAGACCGCGACGGCACTTTGGCCCTAGAACCTGAAGATGAACAGGTAGACAGTTTTGCCAAATTGCAGTTTTACCCAAAATCGCTGTATTACTTGGCTAAAATTGCTAACGAACTCGATTTCGAACTGGTGATGGTGACCAATCAGGATGGTTTGGGCACTTCGTCCCATCCAGAGGAGAATTTCTGGCCGGTGCACAATTTCCTGATCAACACTTTTGCCGGCGAAGGCGTGGTATTCAGCGATATCATCATCGACCGTACTTTTGCCAAAGACAATGCCCCTACCCGTAAACCAGGCACGGCCTTGTTGGGCAAATACCTGAATGGCGATTACGATCTTAAAAACTCTTACGTCATCGGCGATAGGCTCAACGACGTACTATTGGCCAAAAACCTGGGTGCCAAAGCTATTTACTTGCGACAAAACGATGCCTTGGGCGCCAACGAGGGAATGGATAAACTGGAAAGCTTGGCCACTGTTATTGCCTTGGAAACCAAAAACTGGGAAGACATTTATACCTTTTTAAGGGCTGGAGCGAGAAAAGTAAGCCACCAACGCAAAACCAACGAAACCGATATCAGCATTGCGCTTGATTTAGATGGCACAGGCAAAGCGAACATTCATACCGGACTTAACTTTTTCGACCACATGCTGGACCAGATTGCCCGCCACGGAGGCATGGATCTCGAAATTATAGCCAAAGGCGACCTGCATATCGACGAGCACCACACCATTGAAGATACCGGAATTGCGCTTGGCGAAGCTTTTGCACAGGCCATAGGCAATAAATTGGGGATTGAACGTTATGGATTCTGTCTGCCAATGGACGATTGTCTGGCTCAGGTAGCCATTGATTTTGGCGGACGCAGCTGGATCGTTTGGGAAGCCGATTTTAAACGCGAAAAAGTGGGCGACATGCCAACCGAAATGTTCTTCCATTTTTTCAAATCCTTCAGTGATGCGGCCAAATGCAATTTGAACATCAAGGCCGAAGGCGATAACGAACACCACAAAATAGAGGCTATTTTTAAGGCTTTTGCCAAGGCAATTAAAATGGCCATTAAACGCGATGCCGAAAAAATGGTCTTACCAAGTACCAAAGGACTGTTGTAAGCTTAAGAATTAAACAACTGTAAACTGCCAATTGAAAATTGCAAACTGAAATGATCGGAATAATCAACTACGGAGCAGGCAACATTTTTTCGCTTACCGCAGCGCTCGAAAGGCAAAACATCGCCTATGGCATGGTAAACAACGAAGCCGAACTCGAGCCATACAGCCACATCATCATCCCAGGAGTGGGCCATGCAGGTACAGCCATGCACAAACTCGAGCAAACCGGCATGGTCAAAGCTATTAAAGCATTGCAAAAACCCGTGCTTGGCATTTGTGTGGGTATGCAATTGCTCACCGCGCATTCTGAAGAAGGCGATGCCAAACTACTGAATATCGTGCCTTTGGAAACCAAGCTGTTCGACAAAAACCTGGGCATCAAAATTCCGCACATGGGCTGGAATACCGTAGATTTTAAAAACAATTTATTATTTGAGAATGTTCCTAGTGGAACACAGTTTTACTTTGTACATTCTTATTTTATTGAATATAACCCTATTTTTGATATCGCCTCTGTTAATTATGGAAACAAATTTTCGGCTGCCATACAAAAAGACAATTTCTTTGGCGTTCAGTTTCACCCCGAAAAATCGGGCGAAGCCGGCGAGCGTCTATTAAAAAACTTCTCAAATTTAAGATCCTAGCATGTACATTATCCCAGCAATCGATATTTTAGACGGAAAAGTTGTCCGCTTGCGCGAAGGCGACTACAATCAGAAAACAGAATACGATGTTTCTATCGAAGAAATGATCGAGCGTTACCGCTCAAACGGTACAGATTTTATCCATATCATCGATTTAAATGGCGCCAAAGGCGATTTCAGCAACCAGCAGACCCTGTTCAGCATCATCAAAAAAACCGAAATGCGCGTACAATATGGCGGTGGCATCAGAACCATTGAGCAGGTGACCAATTTGTTGGATGCAGGCATACACCGGGTCATCGTGGGCACGCAAGCTGTAAGCAACCCCGATTTCCTTCCTAATCTGAGCGCTGCTTTTGCCAAAAAAGACGATTATGCCAACCGTATTGTGATTGCCATCGACGTGTTAGACGAGGTTATCAAATATTCGGGCTGGATGGAAAGCTCGCCAATTAAACTGATGGATTACGTAGACAAGTGCCTGCAATTGGGCTTTTTCAGGTTTTTGTGCACCGATATCAACAAAGACGGCAAATTGGGCGGTACGGCTATCGATTTGTATAGAAAACTGCTAGACCACTCTCCTTTCATCAAACTGATTGCCTCGGGTGGCGTAAGTTCTATGGCCGACATTAAGGAACTGGCCCAGCTCGATATCAGAAGCGTGGTAGTGGGCAAAGCCATTTACGAAGGCCATATCTCCATCGAAGAAATCAAGGAATGGAATTTAAAGGCTTTGAGCAGTATTTAGCGCCATGCTGACAAAAAGAATTGTCCCTTGCCTTGATGTAAAAGATGGCCGTACGGTAAAAGGCGTCAACTTTGTAGACCTGCGAGATGCGGGCGACCCGGTTGAACTGGCTGCGCAATACGCCAAGCAGGGTGCCGACGAACTGGTTTTTCTAGACATTACCGCGACCCATGAAAGGCGAAAAACCATGATCGAAATGGTTAAGGCCGTGGCGCGCCAACTAAATATCCCTTTTACCATTGGTGGTGGCATTAGCGAAATTGCCGATGCGGAAGCCTTACTCAATGCGGGTGCCGACAAAATCAGCATCAACTCGGCTGCCGTACGCAATCCGCAACTGATAGAAGATCTGGCCAAGGCCTTCGGCGTTCAATTTGTGGTTTTGGCGGTAGATACCAAACACATCGATGGCAAAAATTGGGTACATTTAAATGGAGGCCGTTTGATAACCGAACTCGAAACCGAAGACTGGATCAAAAGAGCGGAGAATTTGGGTGCTGGCGAAATCTTGCTGACTTCGATGGACCACGATGGCACCAAACAAGGCTTCGACTGCGGTTTGTTGGGCAAAATCAACAAAATGATCAACATTCCCATCATTGCCTCTGGTGGCGCCGGAAAAACGGAGCACTTTACCGAGGTTTTTCAACAGGCTGGCGTAGATGCGGCATTGGCGGCCTCGGTTTTCCACTATGGAGAGATTTTGATACCAGACTTGAAACAAGAATTAAAAAAACACGATATTCCGGTAAGGTTATAAGCTTGGCTTTGCACCTACCAACAACAAATCAAATGACAAACCAAATTACTTCCCTCGACTGGGAAAAAACAAATGGATTAATTCCTGTAGTGATCCAGGATGAGCAGACCTTAGAAGTGCTGATGCTGGGCTATATGAATGCCGAAGCTCTGGCCAAAACACAAGCCGAGGGCAAGGTTACTTTCTTTTCGCGAAGCAAAAACCGTTTGTGGACCAAAGGCGAAGAAAGTGGCAATTTTCTTTTCGTTAAATCCATTGCGGCCGACTGCGATAACGATACTTTGCTGATTAAGGCAAGTCCGGTTGGGCCAACCTGCCACAACGGCACCCGTAGCTGTTTCAATACCCCCTACAACCAGAACTTTATTTTCGAGCTGGAAAATATCATCAAAGACCGTTTTGAAAACCCAACCGCCGAATCTTACGTGAACAAGCTTCGCCAAAAAGGCCTGAACAAAATTGCCCAAAAAGTGGGCGAAGAAGGCGTAGAAACCGTGATTGCGGCCTTGAATGAAACCGATGAGGATTTTATAAACGAGGCCTCCGATTTGGTCTTCCACCTGCTGGTTTTATTAAAAGCCAAAGGAAAAACGCTGGGCGATATTGCACTTAATTTGGAAAAAAGACATTAATAAGTATAGCGTATGGCGTAAAGCGTAGCGCGATAACTTAAACTCGAGATAGCAAAACTCAAGACGCCCAACGCCATACGCTCAACGCTTAACGCAAGACGCAAGACGCACTACCCAACACCAACCACCATGCTCAAACACCTTCGTACGCTTTCAGGCCACCAAAATCCGGTATACGCTTTGACCAATTCGGGCAAGGAAGGCATATTTTTTAGCGCAGGCAACGATAAAGGCGTGGTCGAGTGGTCGCTCGAGAAACTGGCGTTCCTCATGGTTAAACTGCCGGTTCAGAGTTCGGTTTACTGCCTACACTACTACAACGACCAGCTATTTATTGGCGAACGAAGCGGTGCTTTTAGCGTATTCGATTTTGTAAAGCAGGAAGTTGTGGCGCGCATCAATGCCCATACCAAGCCTATTTTCAACATTCAAACCGTTAAAAGCAAAAACGAACTGCTTACTGCCGGCGAAGATGGCACGGTTGCCGTATGGTCGTTGAGCGATTTGAAGGAAATCTACCGATTTCAAGTCGCTAAAGAAACCGTTCGAGCCATCGCCATTTCACCCAACGAAACCGAAGTGGCCTTTGCCTGTAAAGATGGTTTCATCCGCATTTATAATTTGGCCGATTACAGTCCGAAACAGGAACTCGATGGCCATACCTTACCAGCTACCTCATTAGCTTACCACCCCGAAGGGAAATACCTCATTACGGGTGGTCGAGATGCCCAGCTGCGCATTTGGGGTTTGCCTAATTACGAGCTGAAACAAACCATTCCGGCCCATTTGTTTGCCATTTACGATATCGTCTTCCACCCTAAGCTTCCTTATTTTGCTACGGGAAGCCAGGACAAGAGCATTAAGCTTTGGGATGCCGAGAACTTTAAGCTTTACAAAATCCTAAACATCGATAAAGCAGGCATTGGGCATACCCATTCCATCAACAAAATCATTTGGTCGGCCAAGGGCGAGCACCTGATCTCAACCGGCGATGATAAAAAGATTATGGTTTGGGATTTTAACGATGCTTAACAAAAGGACTTTTGATAAAGTTCCAAATGCGTTTGTGCAGCGGATATCTTCTGTAGCTGACTACCACCGCGCCCATCGTTAAGCCCTCATCGCTAAAGGCCATTTCCAATTCCAGTTCTTGCGCCACTGATTCGGGCGTAATTTCCAGCTCTTTTGTTGCGTATCCCAAGCATTTAAACTCGAGCAACAGTTTCTGGCCCGGAGTGGCTTTTACTTGAAGCGTAAATCTACCATTGTCGCCAGTACTACCTGATACGCTACTATTTTTTAAAAATATGCTTACATCCGGCAAAGGCAGTTTGTCTTCCTTGGCTGTAATAATACCTTTTATTATGATTAAACTATCTGATGGTTTGGCTTCTTCTTTGATTTTTGAACCCTTTTCATTCGTGTTTTGATGTATAGCAGAATCGCTTTTTGCAAAAGTATTCGAATAAACCTTCGAACTGGTCAATAAAGCCAAGCTTGAAGCCAGCAAAACCTTGGCGCTAAAGCTCCAACCTTCATGACGAACTTCTTTTGGTTTAAAGTAATCCAACTGTTTTTGCGAAAGACGTCCACAAACACGGCCGTTGCTGTTGGCAAACCAGTCTTGCAGTTCGTCGGCTGTCCAGCCCCTAAAATCGATCACCTCCTTTTGGCAGGAACTGCAATAACGGCCTTTTTCGGCTGGAGATAGGTCTGCCCAATTTTGGGTGCAAGGCTTGGGTATAGAGATTCTGAGTTGTTGCATAAACGTTAATTTAATTTAGGATGCACTTCGAGCTAAATTCCATAAAACTACTTAATTTATACCTACTTTTTTCATGCCTTCCCTACCAAAGAATACCGGAAAATACATCATTTCGGCCTTTGCCGGATTGAGCACATAACTGCCCGAATAGCGTGGCATCAGATCGATATTAAAAGTGTACTTGCCCTGTTTGAGTTTGGTACAGAAAATAGCCGTTTTTTCTTTAAAATATTCGCGATGCGTTTCTACACCCCAAAACGACTGCAATTTGTTTTCGTAAGAACAACCTGCCGGAATAGGAATTTCGATCATCACATAATCTGCATCGGCCCTTACCTCCACTTCTACACTAAGCGTTGCCAAAGTTCCAGCTTTGAGTTGCTTTACCTTGGCTCCTTTTTGCCTAAAACTTGAACTCACCGTAAAATCTTTGCTCACTTTTTCGGGCTTTGGGTTTTGGAATTGCTGGTAAGCCGTAAAATAAATAGGCATTCCACCTTTTTTGGCCAAACTAAATCCGCTTGCATGGGTAAGCGTTTTGCTAAAAGGAAAAGTACTAACGGTTTCCTGATTGATGGTTAGGGTAGCTGGAGCTCCTTTGGGGTTTGCCGCAAGCATTTCGGGCAGTATGGTTTCTAAAATCAGCGACGATTCGTAGGTATTGCGCCATTGTCCGTTTTTGCGCTGCTCTAAAAAGTAAAGCTGTATTTTTTCGAGTTCGTTGGCATGGCCACCCGCAGCCTTTAGAATCTCGTAAGCCAGCAAAGTGTTCTGGATGCTGTTATCCCAGAAACGATTGTTTTCCTCGCCCCAGTAATAATTGCCAAACATGGTCTGTTTTTTCAGCAGGAGCAATCCATCGGTATCTACTTTTAGACCAGCCATTTGCTTCAGGCGCATCAGCTGCAAGTTGCTGTACAACGAAGGTTTTTCTGCTGTTTCGGCTTTTTCGATGGCCAGCGCCCAATCTTTAATATAGTTCTTATTGTCTAATAGATAAAGTAGTTTTACTGTTGGCAACTGGCTTAGGTCGGTATTTGCAACCAATTTATTAACCAGGTAGGTATAAAGCATTTTTTTGTCGAGCGCAATGGGATAGCCGTCTTTTTCGGCCATTAATAAGGCTTCTACAACGTGCAGGCTGATCCACATTTCTTCGCTGCTGTTTGTCCACCAGCCCCAGGTGCCTTCGGGCCTTTTGTTCTGTCCAAGTTTTTTAAGGATAAAGGCAATATCTTTTTCATGTGTAAAAGGCTCGCCGAGATATTTCCTTACTTTCTTTTCGAGCAGCAATGCTTTGAGTTTAGAGGCCAGCTGTTCGTTGCAGAGGTATTCGTAGTTGCGCAGCTTGGTCATTTCATCGAGCAACGACGGAAAAACAGAAGCTTCTGCCTTTAGGGTAATGTTGCCCAGCTTCTTGTCAAATTCGTAATTGACAGTTGTATCTCGCAAAAAAGCACCAAAATAACCCTTAGTTTCTTTTACACCTGCCTCAACTACCGGCACTTTCCTGATTTCTCCATCAAAATAACCATTGCTTTGTTTCAATGTATACTCAAAGTTCAGGCTGTCTTTTCCGTTTACCGCAATGGTCATCGTATCGATGTGTGCGTTTTTAAAACCGACTTCTCCACTGAGCAGTTCTTTGCCGTTATACACAAACCTGCGGTTCATTTTTTCTTCCAAAGGCGTATAGTTCATCAGTTTGCCCAGCACCTTAATGCTATCGCCATTAACGGCAAACAAAGGCGACACAAAATTGGCGCTTAAGGTTTTAAAGGATTTGATGGCTGTTTCGGCATAACCGCTCTGTTTATTGCCGTTCATGGCAATTACCCTGGTTTTCCAATTGGTGATATCGTCTGGAAACTTGACACTAAAGCTCGCATTGCCATTTTCGTCGGTAAACAATTGGGGTTGCCAAAAGCCAACGTCAGAGAAATCGTGACGCATAGTCTGTTGTTGCGCAACCAGCTCTCCCGTTTCGGTTAGGGCTGTATTCCCCTTTTTGGTTTTGATCAGGATGACTCCATTAGCTGCCATCGCACCATAAATGGCAGTGGCATCATTGCTATTAAGCACGCTCATGTTGTCAATTTCTTCAGGGTTTAGCTTGCTTATCATTTCATAAGGCACCACCACACCATCGAGCACTACCATGGCTTTGTTGTTATCGGGCAGACTTCTAGCTCCGCGCAATACCAAACGCATTTGATCGCTGTTTACGCTAAGCCCAGCCACACGCCCTGATAGTTCGTTGGCAACAAGGGTAGTTGAAGACATGGCCAAACTGCGCTTGGTCGCAACGCCATAGCCCGTTATCACCACCTCATTCAATTCATTTTTGCTATTTTCGAGTGCAATGGTTCCGATGTTTCCATTGGCTATAGGTATTTCCTTGCTTTCGAAACCTATCGCTGCAACAATGATTTTTCCGTTTGCCGGAACGGCAATGCTGAACTGCCCATCGGCACCGGTTACCGTACCCTGTCCAAACCCAACTACCCTAACCGAAGCTCCAGGCAAAGCTGATTGATCGCTTGCGGCAACTACTTTTCCGTACATCTGGTTAGCCAACATGCTTTTGCCAATATTCATGCTGTTGTAATTGTAGAGTACTTTATCATCAATGGCATTGTAAACACCGCTTTTGGCTGCTTTGATGTAGGCATCGAGCTCTTTGCTCAACCGATCGGCTGCCACAATCTTAAAAGCCTTCCATTCATAATAGTTCTGTCCATTGGCTTTAATATTGACATCATCGGCCATGAAATAACGATTATCTTTGAGCAAGAACAGTATGCGGTAGCTCCCTTCGCCGAAATAGGGAAAAACAGTGGTGTTGCCGGGGTAGATATGAATAAAATCTGGCTGGTTATTTTTATAGACCACAATGTTTTTAATATACGGCAATTTGTTTTTAAAGGCCGTATCTATGGCAATGACCAGCCTTCCCTTCATCTTGTTTGTGGTCTTTTCATTGCTGAACAATAAAGTTGTATAGCTTCTCAAGTTCAGGTATTCGTTCCAAATACTATCGATTTCGCCTCTTTTTAGAACGTATTGGCTGAAATTGTCGTTGCCATTTTGGGCTACATTGGCTAAAACCACCGCTGAAGAAGATAGAGGATCTACCGGTTTTTTCGGCTGGTTGTATACGCGTTTTACATAGCTGGGCACCTGTAGGCTTTCATAAGATTTTTGCTTGATCAGTCCCGGCAAAAACGTATAGGTATAGCCTGGCTCCTTAATAAAGTTATGCGAAAGCCCCTTGGTTTCAAAGCTGAGGAAATTTTCTTTAAATGGCCCAACCAGCAATTCTTTTGCACGCGAAACCATGGGTGGCGGATTTAGCAAAACCAATGTTGTATCTGCCCGAAGTGTAGTTTTCTCCGCTTGAAAATTGTCGGTTATTTTAATCATGAACCGTTCCAGGTATGAAGCCTCATCTGGTGTCAATACATTTTTCTGGAGTGTTACCTCTGCTTTGGTATTGGCTACATCAGCCTCCACGCTGATTACTTTTTTGCTTCCCCTGGCTATATCAACCTCGCGCAAATAGATCATTTTGGTAGCCGTACGCATCCTAATGGAATGCGTGCCGGGCTTTACCGCAAAAGCGTAGCGTTGCAATTGTTCTGCCTGACTAAAATATACCGGCACTTCGTCGATATACAAGATGCTTACAGGGTCGATATCGCCATTTTCGATGACAAAAGGAGCTAGCTGGGCCAATTCGCCATGGAGTTGCTCTACATAGGTGTAAATTTCTTTGGGGTGGGTAAACTTGTAATATTCGATGGTATCCAGACCTAAAGCCCTGCCCCATTTTTGCCAATCCATTTGAAGTGCGCCATGGGCACTTACTTCTTCCATTTCCAATAATCTTTTCCTTTTTCGGGCAAAATAGCGCTTCGAGAAATCGGGTAGCGAAGGCGACGGCACATTTCCAAACTTAGCGGTAAATGCCTGTGCCGTTACATCGGTACCAGCCACCGGTTTATCGGCAATATCGGTAACCTTAACCAGCATTTTCACCTCTTGGCCCGGATAAACTACAGGCGGGGCAATCAGCTTGACATTAAGGTAATTTGGATTATAAACAGTGCTTATTTCCTGGTTTTTTTCTTCTCCATTCCAAAAATAATTGATGCGGATATGCGCCGCCTTGCTGATGCCGTGCCTCAAAGCGGTATCCAGGCGATTGGCATACCCCTGCAACAAAATGCGGTTGCCTGAAAAAACGGTATACCAAAAAGGCACTTTGTTTTCATTGTTAACCAGCACTTTTAGCGAATCTTTGGTCTGCAAGGCACCAATGCTCAAAGTCGGCGAAAAATTGCGCAGGTAAATCGAATCGTTAAAACCGTTCAGCAACTTCACTTTATAGTATTCGGCATTGTAATTGGCTTTTACACTGGCGGGCAAGGTGAGTTGCATCGAATCGAGTTGTATACCTGAAGCGGCATAGGCAACTACGCTTGCCTGTTGTGGCAACAGCTGGTCATTTTCCTTGTAGGTGATCAGCAGGCTGTCTTTTTGCAGCGTTCCTTTAATTTCTTGCAGTTTTTGCTCTTTTTGGTACCGATAAGAAAGCGATTGCTCCTGTCTTCGCACTTCGTTGTTGCTGTTTCGCAAAACAATATTTAGCCTGAAATCGATATTTGCCTTTGGAAAAATACTATCGGGCAATATCAATTTGGTTTCGCCAACCGGATCGAGCTTCATTTCTTTCTTCCAAAGCGTATCGGGTACAAATACTTTCCGGTCGAAATAACCGCTGACCCCACTGGTAACGGCCACTATTTCTACGCGACCATCGGGTACGGCCAATTCGTTTTCGTCAGTTGCTTTCATAAAAACGGCAAGTGGCGAACCAATTTGATGTACGGTTTTGTCGGTTCTTACCTTAAAATCCAATGATTTGAGTTCATAATCTTCATACCTAAAGCCCGAGCTAGCGAGTCTGTTTTTTTTGCCATCATTAGTTACCAACTCGATAAAGTAGTCTCTATCCAACACCAATTTCAAGCTATCGGCCAGTATAAAGCTAAAATCATAGCCTCCATCGCGATAAGGGTTTAGTGTTCCTATTTTTTTGGGTTGGCCATATCCATACAGAAGCACATCGGCCGTTTTGTTTTTAATGGCTCCGCCTTTGACATCTACTACATAAGCCTTAAACTTAACCGCATCTAAGGGTTTGTATTTGGGTTTACTAAAAACCAGATAGCCCCGATATGGCGATTCCTCATTCCGGTATCGGTATTTCTTTCTGAACAGGTTTTTAAAGGGCTGCCAAGTATATTTGATTGGAAAAGAATAGGCAACTTTTCTAAAAAACGGCCAGTCTTCGCGCGGATTGTTGATTTCGAAACTAAAAAAATTACTCACGCCTTGGTAGCTCACCTTAACCACTTGGCTCTTTTTACTATAGCCGCACTGGTAAAGATGGGCCTGTTGATTATAGGCTACCTTTTGTCCGTTGGCCAGTTCTACTCGGGCATCAGACACTAAATTGCCTTTAAGGTCTTTTACATAGAACTGTAGGTTATATTGGTTGTTCACGATAGCCACATCGACGTTCCGCTTGTCGACCAGACTATAATTCAGCTTATTTTTGATGGGGCTTACATACAGGTAATTGCCATAAGGCAGCTTGTCTTCATATTTCTTATTGATTTTGAAGCTATCGATCAGCGTATGCAAAAAACCGTCGTTGATAACCGATTTGCCTTCGCTGGTCAAACCGAACATTTCTTGATCAGTCAATCTATAGATATAGGTGTAATGGCCCAGCTGACGACTGCTGTTTAACCTCGATTGCGCGGCAACGAAGGTGGAAAGAAAGCAAAAAGACAAAAAGAGTAAGCGTATCTTCATAAATGAGGGTTTATTTAAAGATACTTTTTGGGCATCGATTCCATATTGAGTAACCAAATTTTATGCAGTTTCTTAGATATTTTGTCGAATTGCCCTATATTTAGCCATGGACACACCAAAACCACTACCTATACTAGATGCCGAACAGATCAGGGTGCTTGGCGCCTTGATGGAAAAATGCAAAACAACACCCGATTACTATCCGATGACCCTAAACGGCTTGGCAGCCGCCTGCAACCAAAAAACATCGAGGAAACCGGTAGTGCAATACGACGAATCGACTATTGTAACAGCACTCAACTCCTTAAAAATTGCGGGACTAATTGCTACGGCTACCGGTGGATCGATCAGAAACATCAAATACAAACATAATTTTGCCATTGTTTACCCCTTGGTTCCGGCCGAAGTAGCGGTAATGTGCCTCTTGTTTTTACGTGGTCCGCAAACACCGGGCGAAATCAATACCAACTCGGGCAGGCTGTACGAATTCGAAACTTTAGAAGAGGTACAAGGCGTTTTAGAAAAACTTGCCAACGAAGAACCGCCCTACATCAAGCAACTGCCACGCAGACCCGGACAAAAAGAGCAACGCTACATGCATTTGTTTGCTGGCAATATGGAAACTTTTGAAGAAGAATACATCAACGCAGATGAGCCTTCGGGCAAATCAAACAGCGAATTGGAAGAGCGCCTAGGCAAAGTTGAAGCGGAACTTGCCGAGCTTAAAACCAAGCTAGAGGAATTGATGAGGGAACTTGGCGTTTAGTACTAACGTTCATTAGTTCATTGGTCATTGGTTCATTAGGTTATTGGTGCATTTACCATATAAGACATTTAAGTTTCATGTAAGGCAATAAGTCTTAATAAATTGCTTCGTAAAGCTCATTGACGTAGGTTTTTTGGCCTTCGGTGAAAATCCTTACATGGTTAATAAATTATCCAAATAATTAAATAACTAGCTTTAAAAGAACCTTTTAATGATGCGCAGCTTGTGCGTATAACGTCCGAGTTCGGCATTGTAAATTCCCTTGCCATCAATAGGGTCGATACGTACCTTACCTGCCGCATGGATGATTTTGTCGTTGCCCAGCATCATACCCACGTGGGTAATTTTGCCTTCTTCGTTATCGAAAAAAGCCAAATCGCCAACAGTTGCCCCTGATAGGAAATCGACCAATTCGCCTTGCTCTGCCTGCTGTGAAGCATCTCGCTTCAATTGTATCCCATGTAGCCTGAAAACAGTTTGCACAAAACCCGAACAATCGATGCCAAACAAGGTTCTGCCACCCCATAAATAAGGTGCATTTTCGAAAAATTTGGCCGTTTTTTCGATTTCGCTGGCGATAGATTCACGGTTTGGCAACCATGCCTCGAACTTTACTTCGAATTTTTCTTCGCCCAAAAAGCAAAAGCCGTTTGCATAAAATGGCAATGTACAACCTGCCGGCACGTAATAGGCACTTCCGTTGGCCGCAATCAGGGTATTGTTTACCGCAGCTGGGGCCAAATAGCGGTAAGCATGGCTATCCAAATATGGTGCCTCGCCTAGTTTGGCCAACTGCTTAAAATCCATCCAGCCTTCGTAACCATCGTCAAAATTCTGTACCAGCCACCATTTTTCGGTCTGCTCGATTACTTTTACCCGATCGCCAAACAACAGTTGCGATACGATTTCACTTCGGTCTGATGGTTCTTTTCTGAGTGGCGCAATGGCAACCCTGCAAATTTGGTAATTTTCCATGCTTTAAATGCGAGCCCTAAAATAACGATTAATAGTTAAAAACTGCATTATCAAACTTTTATGGCCAAAAATTGTTATTTTTAACAGACAAATCCAAATGCTGAAATCATGAACTACAAAAAAATCCTCATTGCTGTAGACAACAGTACTTGTTCTGAAAAAGCAGCAAAAACGGGCTATGAAATGGCCAGTAAATTCGATGCCGAAATTGCTTTGTTAAACATCATAGAACCAGCTCCAGCCACGGTTAATCCCGATTTTACCTTGGCGCCGGTTTTTATGGAAATGTACGACAACAGCGAGGAGAACAGCCATGTGCTGCTCAAAGAAATCGAAAAAAAATTCAGCAACAACGTCAAAACCACTTACCTCACCAGTTTAGATACGGCTAGCCACGGCATTTTGAAGCAGGCCGAAGAATGGGGCGCCGACCTGATTGTAATCGGTACGCATGGCAGAACCGGTCTTTATCATTTCTTTATGGGCAGCGTGGCCGAACATGTAGCCAGAAAAGCGCCTTGTCCGGTGTTGGTGGTCCCTAACCGTAGTGATGTATAACTGATTGTGATTAGCTTTGTCCTATGAAACTGCATATTTTTGGAGCTTCAGGCAGCGGCGTAACTACTTTGGGCCAGGCTTTAGCCAAACAACTCGACATTCCTTATTTAGATAGCGACGATTTTTTCTGGGAGGTTTCTTCTCCACCCTTTACCATTAAGCGAAACCAGGCCCTCAGAAATGAAATGGTCCAACAAGCCTACAGGCAAACCAAGCACTGGGTATTGGGTGGTTCTATTATCAATTGGGGTGAAAATGTATTTCCTCCATTCGACCTGATTGTTTTCTTGTGCTTGCCTCCGGCCATCCGTTTGGAGCGACTAAAAGCAAGAGAACTTGAACGTTATGGCGATGTGATCATCAGCAATCCGCAAAGAGCAAGTCAATTTAGCGAATTTATGGCATGGGCTACCGATTACGACCATGCCACAGGACTGGCCAATCGTACGCTAAAGGCACATGAAAACTGGCTTGGCAAACAAACTAGTCCAGTACTCGAAATCAGAGGCGATTACAGTATCGAACAAAAATTGGCGATGGTCGGCAAAAAACTGGAAAAGTTGCACCCATAAAAAAAGGGACCCGATTACCGCGTCCCTTTCGTTTATTTTTAAGCCCAATTTAGCCTTCTTGGTGCAACCAGGCTTTTTTGGCCAATAATTCTTCTTCGGTTTCGCGAACATCTTCATCGTCAACACAACAATCTACCGGACAAACCGCTGCACATTGTGGCTCGTCGTGAAAACCTTTACACTCCGTACATTTGTCGGAAACAATATAATAAACTTCGTCAGAAAGAGCTTCCTGCGAAGCGCCAGCATCGATCTGCTGATCGCCAAAATCGATGATGCCATCTAAATTGGTACCATCTGAAAATCTCCAGGCCGTGCCTGCATCGTAAATTGCATTATTTGGGCATTCTGGCTCACATGCGCCACAATTAATACACTCGTCTGTTATTTTAATTGCCATGTCTTCGTCTATATCTATTGCTAAGCTTAACTTTGCAGTGCAAATATAACACATAATCATTTATAATAATTCTAAATATGTCATCACTTAGCAAAGAAAGCCTTATCCATGCCTTTGAAAAACTCGGCGAATTGATGGCCAACCCCGGCCAAACGTTCGAAGCGGTTATCCAATCGGCAAGCAGGCACAATGCCTGGTTTACCGAACAAGAGGTAGAAAAAGCACTTTCATCGCTAAGCAAAATGCTTAATACCAAAGATTTGCAAAAATGGATGGAGCCCATCAGCTTCAGCGCCAACCCCAAAAAAGTAGGCCTGATTTTGGCCGGAAACATTCCTCTGGTAGGCTTTCACGATGTGCTTTGCGTATTGGCAACCGGAAATATCGCGCTGATTAAAATGTCGTCGTCTGATGATAAATTATTGCCAGCCCTGCTCAAAAAACTAACAGAACTGGTGCCTGAGCTAAACGATCGCATTATTTATACCGAAAGGTTACAGGATTTCGATGCCATTATTGCGACCGGCAGCAACAACACCTCGCGCTATTTCGAATTCTATTTTGGCAAAGTCCCTAACATCATCCGCAAAAACAGAAACAGCGTGGCTGTGCTGAGTGGCCAAGAAAGCGAAGCCGAACTGCAAAGCCTGGGCCACGACATTTTCGATTATTTCGGCATGGGTTGCAGAAATGTTTCTAAAATTTATGTGCCCAAACATTACAAAATGGATCATTTATTTGAGGCCATCGAATCCTACAGCGCCATTATTAACCATTTCAAATACAACAACAACTACGACTACAACAAATCGGTTTACCTTGTAAACTTGGTGAAGCATTTCGACAACGGCTTTTTGTTGGTCAAGGAAGATGAAGCCATGACTTCTCCTTTGGCCGTTCTTTTTTACGAAAGCTATGAAGACGCTAGCCAGTTGGCTCAAGAGCTGAACGAGAAAGAAGAACAGATCCAATGTGTGGTGTCGCATTTAGACCTGCCTTTAAATCATGCGCCTGTTGCCTTTGGCCAAAGCCAAAACCCAAAGCTTTGGGACTATGCCGATAACGTGAATACCATTGATTTTCTGCAGGCTTTGTAGCCTCTAAATTTATCGCTATTTTGTAGGCACTTTATCCCCGAGTGCTCATTTGACAGCGATTAGAAGTTTCGTTTGGCCTTTACTGCTATTGCTTTTTTCCGTTGTAGGATTAAAGGCCCAGGTTTGTACGGGTTCATTGGGCGATCCGGTGATCAATATCGATTTCGGAAGGGGTTCCAGTTCCTTTGGGCCTCAGTTAAGCGGTACGCTCACCAATTACACCTACGTAGCTGGCACGCCCAACGATGGGCAGTACACCATTGCTCAAAGCACTAACGGCATGCACAATAACCCGGGCAACGGTTGGTTTCAAATCAATAATCACACCCCTAATGACCCCAATGGCTACATGATGGTGGTTAATGCCTCTACTACGCCAGGTATTTTTTACCAGTCTACCATTTCTTCGAACCTCTGCCCCGGCACCACTTACGAATTTGCCGCCTGGATCATCAACATCCTGAACTATTCGGGCAACAAACCCAATGTAACCTTTACCATCGAAACCACCGATGGTACCGTACTTAAAAGCTACAATACCGGCGATATTCTGGAAACGGCTCAACCCACCTGGAAACAGTATGCCATGACCTTTACCACCACCAGCAACGCGGCCATTGTACTCAAAATGACCAATAATGGGCCTGGCGGGGTTGGAAACGATATTGCTTTGGACGATATCACGTTTAGGCCTTGCGGACCAACGGTAAATCCCACCATCAACGGCGTTAGCAGTCAGCTTACCTATGCCTGCGAGGGCGATACCAAAAGCTTTCTGCTTTCGGCCAACATTGGCACGGGCTTTAATCAGTTGAGCTACCAATGGCAACAGCTGAGCAACGGCACCTGGACCGACATTGCCGGAGCAACAGGCAGTCAGTACCAAGTTAATTTCAACAATGCCGCTAAAAATAATTATCAGTATCGGTTGGCAGTTGCCGATGGTACCAACATCAGCAGTGTAAATTGCAGGGTGGTCTCTCCCCCTATTACCCTCAGCGTAATTTCGCCCACTACGGTAACCAGCTATCCTAGCAATAAGGTGTGTTTGGGCCAACCTATTTCATTAAAAGTTGAGGCAGGCACCAGCTATTTGTGGACTGGCCCCAATAATTTCACCTCTACCCAGCAAAACCCTGTCATTAACAATGCCTCGCACAGCATGGAGGGCACTTATACCGTAGTAGTAAGCAACGAAGGCGGTTGCAAAAGCACGGCGACCACGGTGGTTACGGTTAACGATCCTCCGATAGCCAACGTAACAGCAAGCGCCAATACCATTTGCGAAGGCGACCAAACCACGTTGACTGCAACAGGCGGCACCACTTACACTTGGTTGCCAGCCGAGGGACTTGCTGCTACCGATATTCCCAACCCCACTGCCTCGCCCACCGAAACCACTACTTATCAGGTAACCGTAGCCAACGGCGCTTGTCAAACCACCCTACCCATTACCATTACCGTGATCAAAAAGGTAACGGCATCGGCCGGCGAAGACAAAAGGGTGCTCAAAGACAATCCCATACAGCTTGATGGCAAGGTCACCGGCCCTTACACCAAATATTACTGGACACCGAGCGATTACCTCGACGACCCTAACAAGCTCAACCCCATTGCTACGCCGCCACAAGACATGGTCTACACGCTACACGTAGAAAATAGTGGAGGTTGTGCCAGTAGCGAAGACGAAGTTTTGGTAAAGGTTTACGAAAACCTGCATGTTCCAAATACCTTTAGTCCCAATGGCGATGGGCAGAACGATGTGTGGAAAATTACGCCCCTAGGCCCCTATCCCAACGTCAGCATCAAGGTTATGAACCGCTCTGGCGAAACTGTTTACCAGGCCACAGGCAATACCGCAGCGCCTTGGGATGGCAAATACAAGGGCAAGGCCGTTCCGCTGGGCGTTTATTATTACGTCATTCAGTTAGAGCCCGAGCTAAAGGCCGTTAGCGGCTGGGTAATGCTGGTCAGGTAAGAAGAATGAAATCATGTTGCTTTCGTGCCTCGTTTTTCGGCTAGAAATGTTATTTTTGGGCAAATGTATATCATTAAAGTAAAAGGCATCGCCAAAATACCTGATTACGTGCAGCTAAGGGACGAAAAATTTACGCTCTTGGCCTACTTCAGGGTAGACAGGCCCGATAAATCTTTAGAGAAATTGGGCTTTGGCGATAAGCTCGACGAAATTATGAACGTTATTAATGACCTTCCCTTTGGGCAGGTTACCAAATTAGATATCTGAACATGACACAAAGCGCAGTAATCAACTTACAGAACGTAGACGTTTTTCAGCAAAAGCACCTGGTTTTATCCAATGTTAACCTCGATATAGCCAAAGGCGAATTTGTTTTCCTGATTGGCCAAACCGGTTCTGGAAAAAGCAGTTTGCTTAAAATCATTTACGGCGATTTGCATATCGGCAACGGCAACGGTAGTGTGGCTGGTTTCAACCTCAAAAACCTGGCCGATAAGGAAGTTCCTTTTTTACGCAGGAAACTGGGCATTGTTTTTCAGGATTTTCAGTTATTGAGCGACAGGACCATCGAACAAAATTTGGATTTTGTACTGAAAGCCACCGGCTGGAACGACAAAAACCTCATCAACGAGCGCATTAAAGACGTATTGGAAAAAGTAGGCCTGCGTTCTAAAATCAAGAAAATGCCTCACGAGCTTTCGGGTGGCGAGCAACAGCGCGTGGTTATTGCCAGGGCCTTGCTCAACAATCCGGAAATTATATTGGCCGACGAGCCAACGGGCAACTTAGATCCAGATACTTCAGAAGAAATCGTATTGCTATTGAAACAGATCAGCCAAAGCGGCACCGCGGTTTTAATGGCCACCCACGACTACCATATCATCCGTACCTTCCCTTCGCGCATCATCAAGTGCGAAAACGGCATTGTACATGAAGACGCCCAGATTGCCTAGTGCAATGCTGACAAAAAATTAGATTTCAGCCATTCTGTTCGGTAACAAGTAATTAAAACTGACAGCATGGCTGATTTTTTATTATTGGCAAAACTTTTGAGTTCGAACACAAAAACACGAGTATACAACATGTTTAATAAGAAGAAAAAGGAAGAAGAACCGATGACTGAAAATCAGGCGGAACAAGAAGCGCAAGATACGCAAACCGAAGATAAAGTAGCTGAACCAGTTGCAGAACTTTCTGCAGAAGAAAAACTGCAACAAGAAAACGCGGCCCTTAACGACAAATATCTTCGTCTGTTTGCCGAATTCGACAATTATAAGCGCCGTACCCAAAAAGAACGCGTTGAGCTGTTGCAAACTGCAGGCAAAGACGTAGTTGTTTCCTTGCTCCCTGTGTTAGACGATTTTGAGCGCGCCATTAAAGCCACCGAAAACGCTACCGAAGTAAGCGCCATTCGCGAAGGCATTATCTTGGTTCAAAACAAGCTTAAGAGCATTTTGGGCCAAAAAGGCTTAAAAGAAATGGAAAGCATCCACACCGTTTTCGATACAGACAAACACGAAGCCATTACCAATATTCCTGCGCCTAGCGACGATTTAAAAGGCAAGGTGGTTGACGAATTAGAAAAGGGCTATACCCTAAACGATAAAGTAATCCGCTTCGCCAAAGTAGTAGTAGGAGCATAATATAAATCAGTGAATTTGAGAATGAGTGAGTGAATGATTAAATAATACATTCAAAATTCAATCCTTCAAAATTCAATCATTAGGAAAAATGAGCAAGAGAGATTATTACGACATACTTGGCGTAGCCAAAGGCGCTTCGGCGGAGGAAATTAAAAAAGCCTACCGCAAATTGGCTATTAAATACCACCCTGATAAAAACCCCGATGATAAATCGGCCGAGGAAAAATTCAAGGAGGCAGCCGAGGCTTACGAAGTATTGAGCAGCCCAGAGAAGAAACAGCGTTACGACCAATATGGCCATGCAGGCGTTGGTGGCGCAGCGGGTGGAGGCTTTGGTGGTGGCGGCATGAACATGGAAGATATTTTTAGCCAGTTTGGCGATATCTTTGGTGGCGGAGGCAGCCCTTTCGATAGCTTTTTTGGTGGCGGTGGAGGCCAATCGCGTGGCGGCCGTAGGGTAGCCAAAGGAAGTAACCTGCGCATCAAGGTTAAACTAACCTTAGAGGAAATTGCCAATGGTGCGGAGAAAAAAATCAAGGTAAACAAACAGATTACCTGTAAAACCTGCGATGGCACAGGCGCTAAAGACAAATCGTCGGTGAGCACCTGTAAAACCTGTGGTGGCAGTGGTGCAGTGCGCAGGGTAACCAATACCATTTTGGGCCAGATGCAAACCACGGCAACCTGCCCTACCTGTCATGGCAGCGGCCAACAGATTACGGCCAAATGTAACGCTTGCCATGGCGAAGGCACTGTTCGTGGCGAAGAAACCATTACCATCAACATTCCGGCTGGTGTAAGCGAAGGCATGCAGTTGAGCATGGCTGGCAAAGGAAATGCCGCACCGAATGGCGGTATTCCGGGCGATTTGATTATTCTGATCGAAGAACTACCTCACGAAACGCTTAAACGCGAAGGCAACAATATTGTTTACGATTTGCACGTCAGCATTATCGATGCGGCCATAGGTGCCAGTGTTGAAGTGCCAACCATTGATGGCAAGGCTAAAATCAAAATTGATCCGGGAACCCAAAGCGGCAAGCTACTGCGTCTAAAAGGCAAAGGTATTCCGGAGGTGAATTCTTACCACCGTGGCGACGAGATCATCCATGTAAACATCTGGACTCCAAAAGCGCTCAGCAGCGAAGAAAGGGCCCTGTTAGAAAAACTGCGTGAATCTCCGAACTTTAAGCCACAGCCCGGCAAAAACGACAAAAGCTTTTTCGACAAAATGAAAGAGTATTTCGAATAACAAAAAAGCACCGAAAATTCGGTGCTTTTTTTATGCTTTTAGGTTTCGTTTATAAACTAATGGTATATACGTTGGCAAATTTGGCAATGTAGTCACTAGCTACGGGAACTTCTTTTTGGTCAATCAACAGTTTTTTAATCATTCTTTTATCCTGTAGCATAGACAAGCTGATTTCTAAGGGTGCTTTGTTTCCCAGTTTCAGGTAAAAGACCTGGTTTGCATTTTGGTTGACCAAAGCAATGATTTGAGCGGATTCGATCTGATAATAGCCAAATTTCTCACTGCCCGCATTAAAGGGTTCTCTGATCCTGAACTGGATTTGCTTCATGTTTCCAGCATTGTCTTTTTGATACAGCTGGATCTGCCCTTCCTGATAAGAGCCACTTACCGCAGTATTGAGCAAATCCTTCTCATCTACGCCCTTAACAGCCAATTGCAAAGTTGGGGCAGCCATTACAGAGCAGGCGCAAAGCCTCTCGCCACCAACATTTTCTTTTTTACAGGCAACACTTACCGTAAAAAGGAGAAAACAAACGATTAAAAATTTTTTCATCTTGATTTTAGGTTTATCCGGTTAACCCAAATATAATGATCTATCTTTAAATGCAATGTTAATTTTGCGTGGATTAAAAATCTAATGCGCTTTGGGTTGAGAGGACACATCCTGACCAACTTTACCTGAATTAGCAAACATTTGCCACAGCTTAACAAGTTTTAGTGAAGCAACTTTAATAATCTGCAAATCGGTGGCTTTTTGAAATACCCACCATGCCACCTAACTTGAGATTTTAAATCCCACTAAGAGATCACGAAACGGATATCGACGCTACCAAATACGTTATTTGCTCTTTTTCAGCTTGTCTTTGTTCTGGTCTTCATTTTTGAGTGCCAAAGCTATCCTGTCTTCAAAAGGCTTTAAGTCGAGATTCATTTGGCTTACCGATAGCGGAATTTGATTGGCTGTTTTTAAGGTAGGCGTATACCCGCCCGATGCCATGTAAAAACGATCTGGATACTTTGGCGAAACACCTTGCTCAAAATCTACACGTTGTCCTTCCTTGCCATCGGTATTCGAAAATCTTACTTTGTTAAAGTTTATCCATTTGCCCGTAGCCTCTTCCTTGCCCCAGGCATTATAATAGTAAGCTTCCCTCCTGATTTGGCCATTGGTATAGCCATAGTTTTCGATAAACGAATAAAAGCCATCGAACAAGCGTTGCTCTTTGGGTGCGCGCCACGAAGCTACATATTGCCAGTCTTGCCCCTCCAGTTTGTACCAGGCAGAAAGCACTACCGAATTATTGGCCTGCTTGCTGATGTTCATCAAGAACTTAACCGGCTTGCCAGTTTGCCAATTGGCTGTTTTTACATACGATTGGCCACCAGTACCCTCCCCACCAAAACTGTTTACCGTAGTAGCTTCGCCTTTGTCGACTAAGGAAACATAATCGTGTTGGGTTATGGTTTTATCGTGCTCGGCATCTTTGCTGTCCCAGACTGAAAATAGTACCCTACGTTCGGTTTCGCTATTGGTTTGGATGCCCATATAGCCCCTAAAAAATCCGAGGCTCATGTAATAGGTAGCCAAAGGATCGCCGCCCTCAGGCACCAAGATCTCTTCGTAAATCCAGTTATAAGCCTTGGTGGTTTGATCGGTTGTGCTAAACGACAAATGCACCGAAGGCGACGATTGGTAATCGGTTTGGTTCACTTGACCGCCCGGTTTTAACGATTTAAAAGTCAAGTTTGCGATTTTAATGGCCGATTCTGGATCTGAAATTGGTTTCAGCTCGTACCTGAAATAACCCGTTTGCGGTACATCGACTTTCGCCGCAAACAAACTATCGGCCTGGCCTGTACCTTTAAAGGTTATTTTTTTGGTGAAGCCCTTAAAGCCACTATTGGCATAGGTGGCGCTTACCTTCAATTCGAACTGTAGGTTTTTGCCTTGTTCAACCGTGTGGTTGAAAGAAAGCTCATAGCTTCCCGGCTTTTGGTACAGGTACCATACCACGCTTTTGCTTTTATCACGCCAGTTGGATACGATGCCTTTGTTTTCCGGATAGCCAACAGGTACAGAAACGCCTGGTCTGCCAGGACTGAAAGGCTCTACATAACCTTTATTAGCTGGTATTTTAAACAATTGGGCAGCAGGCTGTTGGGCAAGTGCCATGTTGCAAGCCAAAATGGCTAGAAATAATAGGATTTTTCTCGGTTTCATGAGGTTGAATGGTTGTTTATAACAAATAACCTTATTTTAAAGCGAAATAAGAAAATCCATTTCACACAAACGTTTGTGTGCTCAAATCCTGTAAAAAAGCTGTGGCAATCTATTCAAAATCAGTTGCTTTCCCTGATCATCTTAAAAAACTCGTCGCGATAGGTTTCGCCAATAGGCAAAGCCTGGTCTTTGATAAAAACCGTATTGCCATCAATCATTTTAATATGGCTAGCGCCTACGATATAAGATTTATGGATGCGATAAAAAGACTGCTTGGGCAATATGTTTTCGAGTTCGCGCAGGGTTTGGTAGGTAATGAGGCGTTGCTCTCCGGTAAAAATAGAAACATAGTTTTTCAGCCCTTCAATGTAGAGGATATCGCTGTATTTGATCTTGATGAACTTGTTTTTGGTATCGCCTTTAATAAAGATGAAATCTGGAGTACTGGCCTGCGCAGGTACCTCTGCCTGAACGGGTGCCACAGCAGGCGGGCTCAGCAATTGCTGCACCTTTAAGGCTGCTTTGTAAAAACGCTCGTAAGAAACCGGTTTTAACAAATAGTCGACCACGTCGAGTTCAAAACCTTCTAAGGCATATTCTGGATAGGCAGTAGTCAAAATGACCTTGCACTTGCCTCCGCAGATCTTCAAAAACTGAATACCGGTGAGCTCGGGCATCTGGATATCCAAAAAAACAAGGTCAACCTTACCTTCCTGAACGAGGTTCAAGGCCTCAAAAGCATTGGTCGTTGTGCCCAAAAGCTCTAAAAAAGGCGTCTTCTTAATATAGGTAGCAATAATTTCTGAAGCATAGGCTTCGTCGTCAACAGCGAGGCAGCGGATCATGGCAATTGTCTTTTAGTTAATTTCTCTGCCCACAGCAGGAATGAAACCATTAAAATAGAGGTTCTTGTTAGGGTAATTTCCCAGCCTGACAATAATAACATTATTATCAGGATTTACATACACGATCTGGCCTAAAATTCCTTCGGCGCGATAATCGTTCGACTTGGTCTGGAAGTAATAGGTACCGTTTTTCATTTTCTTGATCGGCGCCTTTAAATTTAGCTTAGCCAACTTTTGACTGGCGCTGAGCGAATCCTTGAAATAGCTGATCTTGCTACAGGCCCACCATTGATTTTTGTAGCCTCTTTTACCCAGCGAATCCGGATTAACCGTACCATTTACCCAATGGCTCGAAACGATTTGCTTCCCTTCCCAGTTTCCTTTTTTGAGGTAGAGCCTGCCTAGTTTTGCAAAATCGGTAGCGGTGGCGTTGAGGCAGCAGAATGCTTTAATGGTTTTACGACCATCGAGGCTCCAAATGGCATCAGACTCTGCCCCCAAAGGCTGCCACAGGTATTTGGCCATTAAACTTTCTATCTTTTCGCCACTGACACGTGCCAACAAATTGGCCAGCAGCTGGGTATTGATGCTTTGGTATTCGAAAACTTGGCCGGGCTCCCGTTTCATTTTCAGATGAGCCACCTGATTTTTGAGCGAATTGCCATAGTAGAGCTTCGCGATGCTGCCAAAAGGGCTTGTACTGTCTTCGTCGAAATCGAAACCGCTTTGCATGTCTAATACGTGCTGAATGGTGAGTTTGCGGAAACGCGCATCGTTCTTTTCGAGTTCGGGCATGTATTTGATCACCAAATCATTGGTGGATGCGATAATTCCCTTGTCGATGGCCATGCCGATTAACGTACCGATATAAGATTTAGCAACCGAAAAGCTGGGATGCAAAGTACTATAGTTAACGTTTTCGGCAAAGTTTTCATAAATGATGCTGTCGTTTTTAATGACCAAAAAAGCGTTGGTATTGGTTTGCTGCAAGGCACTATCCAGGTACTTTTTCATTTTGGCGTATCGAGGCTGACCAACGGCAGGCACAAACCTGAACGGGCTTTGGTTGGCTTGCAACCTAGCATACTTAAATTTTGAACTGTCATTCAAATCGGGTTCGCGCCAGCGTGCGGCCCGCATGGGTGCACAGCCATACCAAAGACAGAGGACTAAACCAGCTAATCCAATCCATTTGGCCTGTTGATGAATAGGGAATTTCATTTGATCAGATTTATAAGTTAATAATCAGTGTACTTTTATAAGTATTGCCATTATTAGAAACCAAAAGTTCGTGTCGATTTGGGTAGATGAGGTCAAGCCTGCGGTACACGTTAACCAAGCCCACGCCGCTCGAGTGGTCTTTTTGGCTATGGTTAATCTTGTTGCTCACTTCAAAAACAAGCCTCCTGTTTGCCTGCACTTTCAAAACAATGCGCACCGGGTGCTTTTCATCGTTTACCACACCGTGCTTAAAGGCATTTTCTACAAAAGGGATGAGCACAAGCGAGGCGATTTGCTGTTCGTCGTCGAGCCCTTCAGTTTTAAAATCGACATAAAATCGAGGCTCAAAACGCATCTTGAACAAGGCGATATAACTTTCGAGGTACTCTACCTCTTTGCCCAGCTTTACCTTTCCATCGGCGCTATCGTTCAAGGTATAGCGCATCAGATCAGAAAGACGCAAGATGGCATCAGCCAACTTTTCTGAAACAGGAATGGCCAACGAGTACACATAATTGAGCGAATTATACAAGAAATGCGGATTGATCTGCGATTTCAGAAAGGCCAATTCGGCTTTAACCACTTCGTCTTTCAGCTTACGCTGGGCAAGCTGTCCCTTGTAATTTTCCTGTACCGAATAAATGCCGAGGGCAATAAAAACATAGGAAATGCTATAGTAGATATTATCAAGTATATAATAAGAAAAGGTAACGCCATCGGCGTAGTTATGGAAGCCGAAAAAATGCAGGTAGATGATTTCTTCTATCAGGTACCTGCCTCCTATAAATGCGCCCATCGACAACAAAATGCCACCAATGAGCTGCAGCGTTTTGCCCTGCTTTAAAAAACGGGGATAAACCCACAGAAAACAGATGTAAAATTCTACCAGCTGTAAAATCGTCATCGACACATCGAAGGCCGCATCGTAAAAGCTGTTGATTTTTAAAAGATAGGCTCCATAACGGTAAATCAATACCAATAACCAGCAACTGATGTGGATCAGGATCATTCGGGTTCTTTTCATGCAATAAAACTATAAAAAGCTTTGCCAACGCCATAGTTTCTTATGCCAATCTGGTTATAAATTATCCCAACACCCCGTTTTTAGGGACAAACCCTTCGAATGGCGAAAAATCGGATTGGGATAATATTTTGAGGGGTTCGTATCATTTAATTGAGCAAAAAGGCGGTTTGACCCACCTTTGAAGAACAAAAAAGAACACACCATTTTAACATCATGAATACATTTTTCAAATCAATCCTCGCATTATCCATGTTCTTCGCCTTTAATCAGGCCAAGGCACAAACCTTTAAAGTAAGCGGCACTGTATTAGACCAAAGCAAAAAGCAGGCTTTGGATTACGCTTCGGTTACGCTGATCCACCTGCCCGATTCGGTTGCCCTGCTTCAGGCCACCAACCAGCAAGGCCTGTATGAGTTTAAATCGGTAAAACCGGGAAGTTATGTGGTGAAAGCTTTGATGATGGGCTTTGACAAGGCTTCTTCGGCTGTTTTCGAAGTGAAAGATGCCGATGTCAAACTGCCTAACATCCTACTGGCCCACCGCACGCAAGATCTTAAAGAAGTTAACATTGTATCGAAAATGCCGGTTATCGACCAAAAAGCCGATCGAACCATTGTAAACGTTGAAAAGATGAATACTGCCGGCGATAATGCCCTCGAAGTATTGAGCCGTGCCCCAGGCATTAAACTCGACAAAGACGAAAACCTGATTTTAAAGGGCAAACAGAATGTAACCGTTATGATCGACGGCAAGCTAAGCTATATGAGCGGCAGCGAACTGAATACCTACCTCAAATCGTTGCCAGGCGAGGTCATCAGCAAAATAGAACTTATTTCTAACCCGCCAGCTTCTTTTGATGCGGCTGGTACCGGAGGTTTCATCAACATTAAACTGAAAAGAAACAGGATGCAGGGCATGAATGGAAGCTTGTCGTTAGGTGGCGGCTACGGCAAATACGAAAAAATAAACGGAGGCCTCAACCTCAATTACAACATTGGAAAAGTAAGCAGTTATGCCCGCTTCAACGCCGGTCGATACAATTCATTTAACCGCCTGACCCTTAACCGTACCATTGGCAACGAGCAATACAACCAGGTAAACTACTGGCACCCCATAACCGACAACAGAAACTATGCCGCCGGTGCCGATTACTTCATTAACGACAAGCATACGGTTGGCGTGATGTTTAAAGGCTTTAGCTCGCCCGATGAAACCGATGTAACCAGCAATTCGCCTAACTATAATGCCCAAGGCGTTAAATTAGGTTCGGTGGCCATGCACAGTCCGCAAAAGAACAAAACCGGCAACTATGCCCTCAATTTCAACTACCGTTTTAAAATAGACACTGCTGGGAAGGAATTGGGTTTTGATGCCGATTACGTGCATTACAATAGCAACCAGACCCAAAGCTTTGTAAACAGTTACTATAATGCCGCCGACCAGCTTATAGGCGCACCCATCAATTTGCGCAACGCCAGCGATGGGGATATCTCCATCTATGCCTTAAAAGTGGATTATGTACATCCGTTTAACAAAAACCTGAAAATGGAAGCTGGCTGGAAAAGCAGCTGGGTTGATGCCAGCAGCAATGTGCGTTTCGATTCGCTTAAAACAGCGGGATGGATCAACGACCCAAGACGCACCAATCTTTTCCAGTACAAGGAAAACATCAATGCAGCCTATGTTTCGCTCAACCAATCGTTCAGCAAGATAGACCTTAAGGTAGGCTTTAGGGTGGAACAGACTTTGGGCGATGGCGTTTCTACGGGCACTAATGTCCTCATCGACCGCAAATACTGGAAATTATTCCCCAATGTGGCAGCTTCGATCAAAACTACCGAAAACAACCAGTTGGTACTGTCTTATCGCAAAAGCATCAATCGCCCGTCGTACAACAGCCTCAACCCATTTACCTTTTATTCCGATCCTTATACCGCTTTACAGGGTAATCCATTGTTGCAGCCTTCTTATTCGAACAATTTCGAATTCAATTACAGCTTTAAAAACATGCGTCTGCTCACCGTGAGCTATGCCACTACCAAAGGTGCGGTTTCTGAAGTCATTTATCAGAACAGTACAACTAAGGAAAGTATTACCCGTGGCGAAAACCTGAACAACCAAAGCAGTTGGTACTTTGCCACCGGTTCGCCTTTCGATGTGGTAAAATGGTGGAACAACAATACCGAAATTTCGGCTTCGTTTGACAAAACGACCTCGCAGGTACAAGGTATGGGGTTTGATGCGGCTAAATGGAGCTGGGCGGTAAGCTCAGACAACAACTTTAGCCTACCCAAAGACTACGTGATCGGTATTTATGCCTATTACCAATCGCCATCGGTGTCTGGCCTTTTCCGCAACCTCGAAGCCTATGCAGTTAACGTGGGCGTAAAGAAAACCTTTTGGAGGAAAAACGCTACACTTTCGCTCAAGTTAAACGATGTTTTCGCTACCGGAAAATTCAGGGCTTTGCTACAGTACAACAATGTAAACACCTATTGGCAAAACGAATGGGAAAACCGTAAAATATCGTTGAATTTCAGCTACAAATTTGGCAACATGAAGATCAAAACCGCCCGTAGCCGCAGAACCGGAACCGGCGAAGAAGAAGGTCGCGTAGGTAACTAATCGATTATATATAGCTCCCTCAATCCTCTTTATTTAATCATAAAGGGGATTTTTTTGTTTTGTGCTTTTAGAAAACGATTAAAAATTTCTAATAGGTTAAAATTTGGTATAGATATTGAATTAGGCTACCCAGATCAATACCATCTATGTTACAAGAACAACTCCAATCGGCAAACTATAGCGAAGCCTTAGCGGCTTTGGCTAATGGCGAAAAACTGCCCAACACGCTCCAGGATTTTCAAAAGCAACAGCTTGTTGATCAGTTGCTGAGAGATAGGCAGTTCGACATTTTGCTTTGCCTGGTTAAAGACAATACCCTAGAAAAAGACATTTACGAGTACAGCAGCTTTAACCGGAGTATTTTTGAAAGTATGGTACGCTACCTGCCCGATGACGAAGCTTCGATAGCATTTTTGGAAGAGTTTTGTTCGCAACTCGATAACCTTAACGACGAGGTAGAAGCCAAAACCCTATTGGGCTATTTTTTCGAAAATATGGCTTCTGTGGCCAAGATCAAAGTGCTTTTGGCCGTTGGAGCCGATACCCATTTCAAGAATAACGCCGAAGAAAATTTCATCCATCAGGTTGTAAAAACGTACTCTACAAATCCAGCACTTTCTTTGGCCTATCTCGAGCTTTTAATTGCCGAAGGCCTCGACCTAAATGCACCAAACATTGTACAAAAAACACCGCTGATTGCAGCCATCGAGTTCAATAGACCGCAGTACATCGACTTGTTGCTAGAAAACGGTGCCGATGTAAACCAGCTCGACAAAGATGGCAACAACGCTTTTTATTATGCCGTAGCGCAACAGTTTAACCTCGAACTTTACCACAAGCTGCGCAACTATGGGACGCCACAATTCGACATCCTGAATAAAAACGGCGTATCGCTTTTGTTCGAGTACATCAGAATGCTTAATCATCCCTCCACAAAAGAGACTGAACTATTGGCTGAACTTATTGCCGATGGAGCAGACTTATACCAAAACAGTGTTTATTATGGTTCGGAAACCAGTCCGGCCGACCTGCTAGCCGAAAAAAGTACGGAACTGCTACAGACCGTACTCGATAGTGGCTCCCTGCAGGTAAACCGGCAAGACGAAAACGGAAATACTTTGCTGCACAAGGTTTGTGCCTTTAATGTCAATTACGAAACGGAAAAGGCAAAAGATACCTACAGAAAAGCCAAGCTATTGCTCGAACATGGCGCAGATGCAACTTTAACCAACAACAAAGACCAAACGGCGCTCATGCTGGCTACCGACGATAACCTTAAAATAAAGACTGTTGAGTTACTCATGAAGTTAACCATTTAATTTTTGACCCCATGTCAATGTCATTTATTCTCGCTTGTGAGGGAGGAAAAAGAAAAATAGCCGAGCTTTTATTGGCTAACAACGAAGTAGAGGTTGCCTATACCGACGAAAAAGGCAGAACCGCTTTGCATTACGCGGCGCATCATGGTTTTCTAGATCTTGTTAAAGCATTGATTGCCGCTGGTGCCGACCTCGATTATGAAGACCATGCCGGCGAAACGCCATTTTATTTTGCCTGTCTGCAAAAGCAAAAACAAACCGCCCTGCATTTATTGGCACAAGGTGCCAAAACCAATATTAAAGATTACAACGGCAATAGCTTATTGCATCTTACTGCCCAAACCGGACAAATAGAAATCTTCGAAAAGCTTTTAGAAGCTGGCTTAGACGGCGATGCCGAAAACAACGACGCCGAAACGCCTTTAATGATGGCCACCAATTGGCGCAACAAGCCAATTGTAGAACTGTTGCTAAACAAAGGCGCCAATGTAAACGCAACCAATCAACAGGGCAATTCGCCTTTGCTCTACGCAGTTAAAGCGAAAAATATGCCTCTGGTAGAGCTGTTGCTCAAAAACGGGGCTGATGTAAACCAAGTAAACCATGCCGGTGTATCGGCCTTGCTGATTGCCTGCTACGACATGAACCGCATGCTGACCAAACTGTTGGTAGACCATGGTGCCGACGTATTTACTTCGGCAAAAGATGGCCTCTCGCCTATTTGGTATGCCTGTGCCTATAACCAAAAAGATGTGGTAGAACTGTTTTTAAACCACGGCATAGACGTCAATTACGCCAAACCATTAACCGGTGCCGATAGTGGAATGGGCTCTTACCTCAATTGGGTAGAAACAGCCAATAACCTTTCGGCCTCCAATAATTTGGTGTTCGATTACAGCTATGGTGGCGAAAGGCTATTACACGTAGCTTCGAAAAACGGACACCTCAGTATGGTTAAACTATTGCTAGACCAACAGGCCGATATCAATGCGCAGGACGAAAGCGGCAACAGTGCCTTGCATTATGCGGCGGCGAACGGCAAAAAAGACATCGTAAAATACCTGCTCGAAAACAATGCCGATGCTTCGCTCGTTAACGTAAAAGAGCAAAAGGCCATTGATTATTCGAACATCAAAGGCCTGAACGAAATTACCGAATTGCTCATCAAATTCGGACCGGCAAACGCAAGCAGCAGTCTTAACAACAATTTTACACCGCCAACTCCACTTGCCGATCCGGTCAATATGGGCGTAAAGAAACAAGCCTTGCTCAATTTGAAGGAATTACTGGATGCAGGCATCTTGTCGCAGGCCGAGTTTGACGAAGAAAAAACCAAGATCTTAAAAAGCAGCTAGACCAAGAACCGAACGGGCATTTATTTATTTTAACAATACCTGGGGCAATGGGGCCTTAACCCATGCCAAGCAATTGCAACAGCTAATCAATTCATGGATACCATGATCAAAATAAGCTATCTCTTAGCTGTTTTTGTTCGGTTCGTAACATTTCTTAGCATTCCGCATCTTATATTTACTAAAAACTAAACATCGAAAATGCTAAGCGTAAGAAATATTGTAAAACAATATGCCACGCACCGCGCCCTAGACCATGTGAGCCTCGAAATTGAACGAGGCAAAATATTTGGTCTGTTGGGACCCAATGGTGCAGGAAAAACATCACTCATCAGAATTATTACCCAAATAACCGCACCCGACAGTGGCGAAGTGCTTTTTAATGGCCAGCGTTTAAATGCCGACCATATTGCACAAATCGGCTACCTGCCCGAAGAACGCGGCCTCTACAAAAAAATGGAGATCGGCGAGCAGGTATTGTACCTATCCAAACTGAAGGGGCTGAGCACCGCCGAAGCCACCAAGCGCATCAAATTTTGGTTCGAAAAACTGGATATGGCCAGCTGGTGGAACAAAAAAGTGGAAGATTTGAGCAAGGGTATGCAGCAAAAGGTTCAGTTTGTGGCTACGGTACTGCACCAGCCCGAGCTGATTATCCTTGATGAGCCTTTCTCTGGTTTTGATCCGGTAAATGCCGATATCATCAAAAATGAAATCCTCGAGCTGAACAAGCAAGGCGCCACCTTCATCTTCTCCACGCACCGTATGGAAAGCGTAGAGGAGCTGTGCGACAATATTGCGCTGATCCATCGCTCGCAAAAAATACTTGATGGTGCAGTCGACGAAATCAAGAGCAGCTACCGCAACAATACCTATTGGGTAGAATACGAAGGCAATTACGATGCGTCGAATGCCAAAAACATATTCGAGGTATTGCAAACAGAAACCGTAAAAGACAAAACCCTGATCAAGGTACAGTTGCAAAAAGACAAGACCGCCAACGAGGTTTTGGCTACCCTGTTGCCTCATGTTGCCATTAGTCGCCTAGATGAGGTTATTCCAACCATGAATGATATTTTTATTGAAAAAGTGAAAGGAAAAGCACATGAATAAGGTTCTACTCATCATACGCAGAGAATATTTGTCGAGGGTAAAGAAAAAGTCGTTCATCCTCATGACCTTCCTCACCCCTCTACTTATCGCAGGCATTTATGGCCTCATCGGTTATTTTACCTATAAAGGCATTAGCGATACACACGATAAGGTTGCCGTAATTAGCCAAAACAAAACGCTGACCGAGAAACTGGCCGCCGACAAGAACATTACTTATGTGTACGAGAATAAGTCGCTGGAGCAGATGAAGAAATCGCTCAAAAACTCCGACTACGACTATATCCTCTACCTACCCGAATTTAACTTAAAGGAGCCAAAGGGTATCGAACTGTTTGGTGCCAAACAAGCGGGCCTATCGTTAAGCAACCGCATTTCGGGCGATATCGAAGAATTGATCCGCAACCAGAAACTAAAGGAATCAGGCATCGCGCAAAGCGATTTGGACCAGCTGAATACATCGGTTGATATTTCGACCAAGAAAATTGCCGAAACCGGCAAGGAAGAAGAATCAAGCGCCGGAGCAAGCACCGTTATTGCCTTTATTGCAGGTGTGTTGATGTTCATGTTCATTATGCTTTATGGCGTGCAGGTAATGCGTGGCGTTATTGAAGAAAAAACCAGCAGGATTATCGAAGTTATGATCTCGTCGGTTAAGCCCTTTCAGCTCATGATGGGCAAAATCATCGGCATTGCCTTGGTAGGGCTTACACAATTTGTTTTATGGATCGTGCTTACTTTTACCATCAGTACCATTGCCGTAAGCGTTTTTGTAAACAAGGAAGACGTTAAAAAAATAGCGGCTTCGGCACAAACCAACAGCCAGATTTCTACTGGTACGCAAGCTGCCAGCATGGCCGCCGCACAAGGTCCAATGACCGATGTACAGAAAAGCCTGGCAGGACTTGATTTCGGAAAAATCGTATCGGTATTCATCTTCTTCTTTTTGGGAGGCTACCTGTTTTACAGTGCGCTCTATGCCGCCATTGGCTCGGCGGTTGATAGCGAAACTGAAACCCAGCAGTTTATGATGCCCGTCATGCTGCCCCTGCTCTTGGGCTATGCGCTTTCGCTAAGCGTAGTGACCAACGATCCCTACGGCAACGTGGCTTTTTGGCTCTCGATGATTCCGTTTACCTCGCCTATTGCTATGGTGGTGCGCATGCCTTATGGCGTATCGAACTGGGAGCTGATCCTATCGATGGTTATTTTGGTGATAGGATTTATAGGCACCGTTTGGATAGCCAGCCGGATTTACCGCGTGGGTATTTTAATGTATGGCAAAAAAACCACTTTCAAGGAAATGTTCAAGTGGTTTACTTATAGAAACTAAAAAATTCAAAGCTATCGCAGAGAGCGCCTCGTTTAAAGAACTTGGCGCTCTTTGTATTTAAATCGCAATTGCCAGTAGGTATTGTTAAATTAGCCCCATATTGTTGTGTAGATGAAAATAGCCGTTATCGATTTAGGTACGAATACCTTCCATTTGATTATTGCCGAGAAAAACGGCAGCCAAACGCCACAAGTCGTTTTCAAAACGAACAAACCCGTTAAATTGGGCGAAGACATTACCAAGGCCAATTTGATTATTCAGGCTGCTTTTGAAAGAGGCATTGCCTGTTTAAAAGAATTCAAGGCGATTGCCGATCGGTTTGGAGTAAGCCAAATCAAGGCCATGGCCACCTCTGGCGTTCGCAGCGCCCATAACGGAAGCGAGTTTGTAAAAGAGGCCAGAATCCAGGCGGGCATCAACATCGAAGTCATTGATGGCGAACAAGAAGCTACCTACATTTATGAAGGGGTCAAATGGAGCGGTGCCATTACGGGTAAATCCTTGATTATGGATATTGGCGGCGGCAGTACCGAATTTATCCTCTGCAGCGAAGAAAAGGTGATTTGGAAAAAGAGCTACAACATTGGCGCCGCCCGTTTGATGCAGCGTTTCTTTAAATCAGACCCCATTAACGAGCACGACAAGCAGGCTATTTTAACCCATTTAGCCGAAGAACTTGAGGCTTTGAAAGCCATCTGCAAAGAACACAAGCCCCAAACCCTGATTGGTTCGGCTGGTGCTTTCGAAACCTTTGCGGGTATGATCGATCCGATGCTCGACATCGACCATGTAGCAACTGCCAACATTTCTTTGGAAGCCTATCAAAAACTTTCGCACCAGCTTATTAAGGCCACGCACCAAGAAAGAGCCAATATGCCCAGATTAATCCCTTTGCGGGTAGATATGATTGTGATGGCCAGTATATTGACCAATTATGTGCTCAGCGAACTGGGTATTGCGCAAATGAAGCTTTCTACTTACGATTTAAAGATGGGAGTTTTAGCTTCTTTATCGAATCAATAACTTTAATAGGCTTGCGCTCCTTAATCGGCATTGCGATTTTGCCCATGATAAATGATGGCCTTGTAACAATAACTTCTACTTGTTTTTCTTTGGAATAATCGATGTTAAATTGGGCTATTTCTATTTGGTCATCGCCAATTAACATTCGCTTATTTTTGACATCAAAGCCATGATCAAATTTGATTTCATATCTCCCATCCTTATCGGTTTTAGCCACATATTTAGTTTGAATAACGGCAACTTTGATACCAGCCAAAGGCTTTTTGTCTTCATCAAATACATAACCATAAATACGCTTGATTTGAAGGGGTTTTGGATCGCCTCCCTTGGCTTTTACGTGGCTTTCGATGGCTGGAACTGTTTTGGCAACGGCAGCACTTGCGTTCTGTACAAAAATACTTGCACCAATGGCCAATACCCCTAAATATTTCATCCAATTGCTTTGGGCCGGCACCAATACCAAATGATAGTTCAACTGATCGAGCTGTTGCCTGGTTAAACGGCCACATACTTCTTGAGTTGCATTGGATAAAACCTGAATGATTTCGGCATTGCTATAGGCAGAAAAATCGACCACGCATTTTTGGCAGCTCGAACAGAAGCGCTCGCTATCGCGTTTTTCCATCAATTCCCAGTTTTGGGCACAAGGCTCGTCTATGTTGATTTTAACAACAGCAGCTTTCATAGGCATCATTTTGAATACATGATGAATACAAAGTTCAGATTCCACAAACGGGGAATAAATTGTTGAATTGTTATTATTGCTGGATTGTTATTATTGTAAAATCGCAAAAAAGTCCATTCCAACAAGACTCTGGCTTTTTTAGTACTACACCTGACTATGGACTATGGACTATGAACTATGGACTATCGACTATGAACTACAGACTAAACCCCAAGCCTAACCAGCTCCTGGTATAACTTCTCGGTAGGCAGTCCCATTACATTGGTGTATGATCCCTCAATTCGTTGTACCACAGCTACGCCATACCAATCTTGTATGCCATAGCTACCGGCTTTGTCAAAGGGCTTAAAATTGTCGATGTAGAAATCGATTTCGGCTGGTGTAGTTTCCCTACAGTGAACCTCGGTAAGGTCGTAAAAAGATTGCAGGCCCTTTTCGCTAATGATGCTGACGCCGGTATACACTTCATGCTTTGATCCAGACAGCTCTTGCAACATTTCCTGTGCCTGAGCACGATCTTTAGGCTTTCCTAAAATCTCGCCGTTAATAGCTACAATCGTATCGGCGGTTACCACGATTTGGCCGGGCACCGCACCAAAGGCATTGGCTTTTTGGGTAGCGATGTAAACAGCAATTTCAGCCGGGCTCAAACCCTCGGGGTAGCTTTCGTCAACCTCTTTAAGTTCTACGGTAAAATCGAGGCCCATCAAGTGCATCAGTTCTTGTCGGCGAGGCGATTTGGAAGCCAAAATGATTTTTTGCTGCTGTTTGTACATCTGCTCTAAGTTTGCGCTAAAATAGCAAAATACAAGGCCATTAAACAACAAAAGCGGCCGATAAGCCGCTTTTGTTGTTGTAAATACTGTGGTTCAATTATTTACCGCCACCGCCTTGTTGTCTTTCTTTCATCATTTTCTCTCTGGCCGCTTTAACTTCGTCTTGCCAAGCTTTGTAAGCTTTTTTCTGATCTTCGGTTAAGAATGCATTGATTTTGGTATCGGTTTCAGCAGTCATTTTTTGCATTTTTTCCATCATGGCTTGTCTGTCGCCACCGCCACCTTGCATTTCTTCGCGCATTTTTTTCTGAGCTTCTGCCGCTTCGGTATAAACAGCTGTAGCTTTTGTTTTTTGGTCGTCGGTTAATTTAACTTTCTCGTCCAATTGCTTTACTCTGTCTTCTGGAGTAGCCATCATACGTCTTTGACCACCTTGGCCACCGCCTTGTTGCGCTTGAGCAAAAGTTACTACACTGAATAATAACCCGCAAATCATTACTAATTTTTTCATGTTTTTGTTTTTGTTTTAATTGTTTTGGAGCTATTGATCAGCCCTTATGTTGTTTATGTTTTCTTAGAACATAAATCTATTACAAAGTTTAATCGCAACGGAGTAACTTAATTGTTGCAAATTCAACTCCTTAAAACACAAAGAAATAAAATTTTATTTGCTCGAATCGGCAGCCGAAGGTTTTATACCGTGCCAATTGTGCTGCACCTTGAGCACTTTTTCAATAACATCTCTTACGGCGGCTTCGCCTCCTTTTTTGGGAGAGATGTAATGTGAGATTTGTTTGATTTCGTCTACGGCATCAATCGGGCAGGTAGCGATGCCCACCAGTTGCATCACTTCATGATCGGGCATATCGTCGCCCATGTAGAGTACCTGTTCGGGCTTGATGTGGTGCTGCTTTAAATAGTTCTCGAATACTTCTACCTTGTCGCCCACCCCTAAAAACACATCGGCTACGCCCAAGCCTTCAAAACGCTTGTGCATTGCCACGCCTTTACCACCAGAAATGATACAGATCTTGTAGCCTTTTTTGGCGGCCAACTGCAGGGCATAACCATCCTTGATGTTAAAAGAACGCAAAAGCTCACCCGATTCGGTAGCGATGACGGTTCCGTTGGTCAACACGCCATCGACATCAAAAACAAAGGTGGTGATATTTTTAAGATTGGCTAAAAACATTGGTCAGACTGGAAAAGGGTTGAACGCTTATTAATGAGGTGGTTTATTGGCTGATGTTAGATTGTTCGATTGCTAAATTGTTAAATTGCTAAATTGCTAAACTGCTAAATTGTATAACTGTTAGCAGCGTTAACTGAAAACTGTCGACTGAAAATTGCCAACTGGAAACTGCCAACTGAAAACCGCTTACTGGTTATCTCTCCACTCGTAAACCCAGGCCGACTGGATCTGCTCCAAATGGCCCTCGTTGCATTCTTCGCGCGTTCCTTTAAAGTTGGGCAATTCCAATACCCATTCAATCAGTTCGGTAAAACGGATACGGTAAATCCTGGCTTCGCCAAATTCATCGCCAAATTTCTCATAAAGCTCTTGGGCTATATCTTCGTGGTCTTTCCAGTATATTGGCAATGCAAACTTATCGCTGTTCATAGTTATGTTGTAAAGTTTTAATGTTGTAAGGTTTAAATGTTAACCTATTGGTTCATTGGTCATTTGGACCATGGACTATTGACTATCGACTACCCTAGTGTCCCAAAAATCCCGACTGATCAGGTATGGTAATTTCCAGATCGCCGTCAATCACCACGCATTGGCAAGCCAACCTCGACGTAATTTTCGGTCTAACGGCCCTATCAATAAAGTCTTCTTCCTTGTCTGATATTTCCTGGATGTTATCCATGCCTTGATTTACGTAGATATGACAGGTGCTGCAACCACAAACACCGCCGCAGTTATGCTGCAGGTCTATTCCATTGTCGAGCACTACATCTAAAACGTCTTCTCCGGCTGCTATAGGCAATTCAACAGGTTCCTTGCCTTCTTCTTCAAAATTTATCTTTAATTTAAAAATACTCATAATTTAATTGCAAAAGTAAGGAGCTGAAACCGCAATCGCGCTATGATTTTGTTTTTTTAATGCTCTCACTTAATGTTCTATAGATTTCTAACAAATGTGGATGTTGCAACAGGAGCTCCTGATGCGCTTTTAGGGTCTGTTCGTCGCTTCTGATGGCAGGCCCGGTTTGTACGGCCAAAGGCAAAGCATGCTGTACCTTGGAGGCTGTTTCGTTAATCAATGGGCGCAGGATATCGAACTCCAACCCGTTGGCTTCCAAGAGCTGTTCGCCCAAGGCATAAAGATGATTGGTAAAATTGCAGGCAAAAACGGCTGCCAGGTGCAGGATTTTCCGCTTATCGCTGTCTACTTCCAATACACGATTGCTTAATTTGATGGCTACCTGCTTCAATAGCTGCATCGAAGCTTCGCTGTTGGCTTCCAAACAAAGCGGAATATCGTCAAAATTTAAAGCTTTGCTTTTAGAGAAGGTCTGCAAGGGATAAAATACGCCGTAGTTTGCAAATTTCCCGGCGAATACACTCATCGGCACCGCCCCGCAGGTATGGGCAACCAAACCCTTAAAACCGGCCAGTTGCTCGGCAATGCCTGCCACGGCATCGTCTTTAACCGCGATTAAACAAAGTGCGGCTTGGTGATCAACTTCGTCGAGCTTGGCAATGGCTTGCGCACCTACCTGATTGGCCAATTGAACGGCATTGACGTAATGATAAGACCAAACCTGAGCCACGGGCAAGCCAGCCTTTTTTAAAGCAATGGCCAGGTGCGTAGCAACATTTCCGGAACCTATAATTACAATTTTCATGCAGCTCGTTTTAAAAAGTATCATGAGCTGCATGACGACTAGAATTGCAAACCCATGATGGTGGTTGTTAGTTAGCCTTCAGCTCCTTCTTTCTTCTAAAGATAGAGATCAGGAAGCCGATAACCATTACGATGGTACCTACCCAGTACAAATTGATGTAAGGGAATTCGATCGATTTGAATACCAGCCAGTCTTTGGCCTGTTGCGGTTTTTCGTAAACCATCAGTTCGAACTTGCCTTGGTCTGGCAGAACTTTGGTAAACCTGAACCTTAAGCCCAATTCGTCTACTTTTCTGGCGAAATCGAAGGTATTATTGCCCTTCACCATAAACAAGGGCTCGGTTTTATATATCTTGCCACTTACGTTAATTTCTAATGGCAGACCAATAGCCAAATCGCCTGGAGCAATAGTCAAGTCTTTTACTACCGGGTTGCTGTTGATTGGTTTTACCGTAAGTACGGCGCCATTGATGTGCAAGGTATCGTTAACGCCCAAAGTAACCACACGAGGCGCTTTGTAGTTTTCGTCTTCAGAATGTCCCTCGTGTTCGCCATGCTCTGATTTCTTCTCGGCAGCACTGGTAATGTGAGTATAGATATCGGTGGTGAGGTAATGTTTGGTATCTGGCGAAGCCACCATTCCCATCTTGCCATTCTCTTGGATATTCGGGTTCAAATCGAAATCTTCCTTAACCTTTCCGGTTTTTTCGTCGATTTTCTTGAAGTTAATTTTGTAATAGGTATTAGGCGCTATGGTCGTATCGCTGAGGTAAGTAACGGTATATTCGCCCATTTTCTTAGGCTCGTTCTTGTACAGCATGATATTTTCGCCTGGTTTTTGGTTTTTTTCAAAATCCCTAACCGGAATAAATTTGTCTTTGTTAACCGAAATCGGCTTACTGGTAGCCGCCGCCACCAAGGCACCCAAAAGCAAAATGGCAAAACCGATATGTGCAATGGCCGAACCGATCAGCTTGCCGCCTTTGCCTACAAATGCGCCCGATAAGATCCTGGCATTGGAAAGCACCGCAAAAACGCAGCTAAAGGTAAGCAACACGTACATCAGGTTGGTATAAACGTTGGTTAGCCAAACAAAGCCTCCGGTAATGACCAAAGAGAATACAAACGACGAAATTAAGCTGCTGTAAAATTTGCGCGGATCAGTACGTTTGTATTTCAAGAACTGCGAAAAGCCTGAAATTAAGGTAATCAGTACGGCAAAAGGTGCCTGCCATTGGTTATAATATTGGATAGCTCCTACTTTAGGCGGTGCAAAATTGGTTCCAAAAGCCCTATTGAATACCGGTACCGAAGTGGTAAAAATAATCTGCAGACAGGCAACCGTAAGCACCAATGCACCGATGAACATCCAAAACTCGCGAGAGTAGGTTTCTTCGTCTTTATGGGTAATCGGCAATTCTTTCCAGCGGGTAACCACAAAATAAACCGCGATAACCAAGAAGATGACATTGTAGGCAATCAGGTGGCCAAACATGCCCAAATCGGTAAACGAGTGTACCGAAGTATCGCCCAAAATACCACTACGGGTTAAGAACGAGGCGTAAAGCACCAATAAGAAACTCACCAAAATCAACACCATGGCCGTAAAAAAGGCATGGCCGGTGTTTTTATAGGCAATGAGTACGTGTACGCCGGCAATTAAGGTTAGCCAAGGAATGATAGAAGCATTTTCTACCGGATCCCAAGCCCAAAAACCGCCAAAGTTGAGGGCCTCATAAGCCCAGAACGAGCCCATAATGATACCGGTACCCAAAATCATCACGGCAAACAAAGTCCATGGCAATACGGGTTTAACCCATTCTTTATAGCGTCTTTGCCAAAGAGCTGCAATGCCGTAGGCAAAAGGAACCACCATACTGGCAAAGCCCAAGAACAAGGTTGGCGGATGGATTACCATCCAATAGTTCTGCAACAATGGATTTAAGCCGTTTCCGTCGGTGATGAATTTCAAATAGTTTTTATAGTTTTCGGGATCGTTGAAAACCATTGGCGCAAATTCCTTCAGGTTTTTGGCCTCTCTTAGCAGGATGAAAGGCGAACTGCCAAAGCGTTGTCCGAAAACCTCTACGCCCAAAAGCATGGAAGTTAATAAAGCTTGCGAGAAAGCCACCACGGTCATTACGCTGTTTTCCCAGGTTCTGGCCTTCCAAATGAGGATGGCACCCAAAATAGACTGCCAAAAAGCCCAAAGCCAGAAACTGCCCTCCTGTCCTTCCCAGAATGCCGATATGATGTAATAAACCGGCAGGGTTTTAGAAGAGTGCTGATAAACGTAGTTATACTCGTAATAGTGGTTTAAAATCAGGTAGAATAAGATCGACCCGATGCCGATTATACTCACTAGGTTGGTTAAGAAAGCGATACGGCCTATTTTAGCCCAAGATTTGTCTTGCAGGTCCTTGTTTTTAACCGCAAAGAAATAAGCAATTGCAGAGAGCAACGAAGAGGCAAATGCCAGCACAATAAAAAATTGGCCGAGTTTGCCAGGTAGGAGATTCTCTCCAATAAATTGTATGTCCATTAAGATTTCTTGTATTGTTTTACCTGACCGTCCTTACTCACTTCAACCATATTGTCGTTGTATTTAGAAGGGCACTTCATCAATATTTTGGTGGCATAAAAAGTATCGTCTTTCATTGCACCAATAAGTACCAGTTTTTCGGAACGTTCAAAATCTTGAGGCTTAGTACCGTTAAGTACTACTTTTTTCACTTCGCCTTTTTCGTCTTTCATGTAAAAGGCAAAATGATTGGGATCTTTAACGGCATCGTAATAAGTGCCTTTGCTTTTTTCCCAATGGCCCATTACATGTTCTTCTTTTTGAGAAACAGCAGCTTCCTTAAAGTTAGAATAGCTGTCGGTATCTGCGTTTAAGCTAACCAAAAAGCCAATGCAGATGGCAATTGTAATTAAACCAATAATAGCACTTTTTTTCATGTGGGCTTAGAAAATTAAAAATCCTGACCACAAAGATAAAAAAACTAAGGCAGCGGGCTATTGGTAATGCACAACGTGACAATTAATTGATAGTTCTAGCGTTATTTAAATTCATCCTTAATAAGGTTAGGCAGGGCTTTTCTCAGCTTTTCTACTTTTGGTCCGCAAACATTGGCTACATAAGCCTGGTTGGGATTGAGGCGCACATAGTTCTGGTGATATTTTTCTGCCGGATAAAACACTTCAAAAGGCTTTACTTCGGTTACGATTTCGCCAGGATGAAATTGTATGCGGTTGTATTTGGCAATGGCAGCTTCAATCAGCTTTTTCTCTTCGGCATTGTTGTAAAAGGCAATGGAGCGATAGCTGGTGCCTACATCCGGCCCTTGCCTGTTCAGTTGCGTAGGATCGTGCATCACAAAAAAGGCATCGAGCAATTGCGAGAAGCTGATGACACTGGGATCGTACACCACCTGTACCGATTCGGCATGCCCGGTCTGCTCCGTGCCCACCTGTTCGTAGGTTGGATTTTTGGTAGTTCCTCCGGCATAGCCACTAGTGGCCTTGATTACGCCCTTCAGTTCTGAAAATCCTTCTTGGATAGACCAGAAACAACCACCTGCAAAAGTAGCCACCTGCTCTTTGGCCCCAGGCTTTGGCAAAACTGCCAGTTTTTTATCTTCTCCATTGCTGCAAGCGGTTAAAAACAGCAGCAGCATTAAAATTCCTGATATCTTTTTCATTTGCTTAAGATTGAGTAGTGCGTATTCAGTATAGCGTATGGCGGTTGGCGTTTAATATATCGCAATACGCAAATCGCTCTACACTATACGGTTTAATTATTGTTAGCATGGCGGTTGGCGAATAGTGTATAGCGATCCTTTAAACGCTTTACGCGAAACCCCAAACGCTCTACCCCAATATACGAGCTAAATGCCTTATTGTATTTGGCCGATTGTCATTTGTAAACAATAAAAAAGCCCCGCGAAATTTGCGAGGCTTTCCAAAAAATATGATTTCGGTTTAGCTTATGGCCAAACGCCCAAGTTCATGTAAGAAATGGCAATCTTATCGATAGAGTTTACAAAAGCCGCGGTTCTCAATGTCTTGGTAGCCGGCTTGTTCATTAATGTTTCTCTAATTTCGTGGTAAGAGTGGATCATGGTATCTTCTAAACCAGAGTTTACCAATTCCATTTCAGATGCGCCTTTTACAATCATTAAGCGGTGCTCGGCCGGAATGGTTTTTCCGGTTAGGCTCTCTAATGTATTGATCAGGTTGGCATTCGAGTTTTCGGCGTAACGGTTTTCCATACGGCCAAAAGCTACGTGCGAAAGGTTTTTCAACCACTCGAAGTAAGAAACGGTTACACCACCAGCGTTACAGTACATATCTGGAATGATGATACCGCCCATTTGGGTAAAGATTTCTTCAGCTTCTGGGGTACAAGGACCGTTGGCACCTTCGGCAATGATCTTAGCCTTGATGTTACGGATGTTCGCACCAGTAATTTGGTTTTCTAAAGCTGCAGGAACCAAGATATCGCATTCTTGCTCCAAACCTTCGCTTGAATTTTTAAAATCGGTTGCACCTGGGAAGCCTAAAAGCGATCCTGTGTTTTTACGGTGAGCAAAAACCTCGTCGATGTTTAAGCCATCGGCATTGTAAATAGCGCCTTCGAACTCGCAAACACCTACAATCGTTGCGCCAAACTCGGCCAAGAACTTGGCTGAGTGGTAACCTACGTTACCTAAACCTTGTACGATTACTTTTTTATCGCCCAAACCGGCTTTGAAGCCTAGTTTCTGCATGTCTTCGGCTACCGAAACGCACTCGCGCACCGCATAGGCAACGCCACGACCGGTAGCTTCTTTTCTGCCACGGATACCGTGCAAGGCAATAGGTTTACCGGTAACGCAACCCAAGGCATCTAAAGAACCCGGGTTCATGGTCATATAAGTATCGGCAATCCAGCTCATTTCGCGTTCGCCAGATCCGTAATCAGGGGCAGGCACGTCGATACCAGGGCCAATGAAATTCTTTTTGATCAATTCTGTAGTATAGCGACGGGTGATGGTTTCCAACTCCGCTACTGAATAATTTTTAGGGTTGATGCAGATACCGCCTTTAGCACCGCCAAACGGCACGTTAACGATTGCGCATTTATAGGTCATCAACGCTGCCAAGGCCATTACCTCGTCTTCGTTAACCATATCGCTATAGCGGATACCGCCCTTGGTTGGGCTCATGTGGTGCGAATGCTCAACGCGCCAGGCGTCGATTACTTCAAAACCGTTTCCCCTGCGGATAGGGAATTGGAAACGATAAACACTGTTACACGCTTTTATCTGGGCCAATAAACCTTCGGGATGCGAGGTAAACTGGGCAGCACTGTCAAAGTTCATGCAGACATCTGCAAAAAAACTTGTCTCGTTTGCTTTACTAGCCATTAGTACTTCTTTAAAAATTTTGAATTTTCTTCTTTATGGGTGCAAAATTGCATCAAAATAAACCACTATTGCAAACAGAAATTTGCTTAGTGTATATCAAACACCTTATTAAAAAGGCTAAAAGATTAGGCTTATGATGTTTAAAATTAGTTTTTGTCGGCAGATTTTTTTTCTAACATTTTTAATCTTTTGTCGAGCGCGAAGAGATAGCCCAACAAACCAACCAAAATTATCACGATACAAACCACCACAACGTAGATTTTTCCGTTGCTGCGCAGGGCATCGGCCATTTCTACTTGGCTGCCTTGGGCAAACAGGTTAAGGGTGGCCAATAGCATTAACAGGGTGAAAGTTATTTTCTTCATCTTTTGATTTTATTTTTAGGGGTGATGGACCACCACGACATTAAAGTTGTTTATTTTCTAGGGAACGGATTCTGAAACGGATGGTATAGATCCAGTAGCCGATAATAGACCAGCCAATAAAAGCCGGGTAGAGCACCGCCCTCATCCTATCGTCCAAATCGTAAGAGTTAAAGCCCGGATTGCCACCGTTGCCCGGGTGCAGCGAATCAGACAGGCGCGGCAACACCATGATCAGCACTACCATCATCGGAAAGGCAAAAATATTGTAGATGGCCGAAATCTTGGCCCTTTTCTGTTCTTCGTCAATCGAGTTGCGCAGAATGAGGTAGGCAAAGTAAAGCAAAATGGCAATAGCCGTAAAATTCTGCTTCACATCGAAGCTCCAGAACTGGCCCCAGGTAAACTTGGCCCAAACAGCACCGGTTACCAAGCCCAACAGGCTAAAAACAACACCCACGTTTACACTTTCTACCGCCCTCAAATCGTCGCTTTCTTTACCATACAGCAAATATTTAACGCTGTAGAAAATCGAAATCGAAAACAGGGTAAGCATGGCAAACCACATCGGTACGTGGAAATAGAGGTTTCTGATGGTTTCGTTTAATATGGCCAAACGCGGAACGCCTAAAAGCAATCCTGCTATTGCCGTATAAATTACAAGGCCGGCGCCTAAAATTTTCCACCAGGTTTTATGCATACAAGTCGAATTTTGAGCGGTAGAACTTGCGAGGGATTGGCCAAATCACTTTGCCACCATTAACCTTCGCCATTTCTGTCGTTTTTGTTTAATCTGCCAAAGTTAATAATCTATTGTTTATAATATCGCAAGGCTTGCACACATTTGGCATAAAATACTTTAAAATGACCATTTGGCCAGCAGAAGGCAAAAAAATGCGGGCACCTTGGCCCGCATTACTGGTTTGTTCATTTTTAAGGGATCAGATCACGATAGACGTCGCCGTTGCCGAATCTATTCTCCAGCCCAAAGTCGGACTTCCCGATACCGTAACATAGATATAGTATTCGTAGTAAGAGCCCGCCACATAGCCTTCAAACTTGTCTACATTAATGGTTCCCGGCGAATGCGAAACACTGGTGAGGTTAATGGTGCCCAGCCCCTGTATGGTGGCTTGTACGCCGGTGTAAACCTGTCCGGCAGTATAGCTGATGCTTGCCGATCCGGGTACGCCGTTATCGGCCGTAAAATTTTCGGTCACCACAATTGGCGGCCATACTTTACGCAGCTGCTTAGGCTGGTTCACTTCTGGCTTAAAGCCACTGAAAAGGCAAAGAGCGGCCGTTAAAGCCAATACGAGGTAACGTGCTGTTGTTTTCATGTTTTTTAGGTTTGAAGGGTGAATGATTGGAGAATTTGCCAAGCCTAAAAGCATCCGCCCAGCGACTTGGCTTATGACAAGATTCGAAAAATTAAGCTTATTCGGAAAAATAGATGCACACAATCGTTTGCGTACAACTTATTGCCCAACAACAACTTAACAACCCTGAAAGCTACTGAACCTGCAACAACAAAACACCAGGCATAATTTGAACTAGCCCAAAAACCAGGCATCAATCAAAAATCAACACAATCGTTTGACAAGCAGTTATTTACAAGAAAAAACGATTAATCTCGCCACAAATAAGGAAAAAGCAGCAAAGATGCGGTCATTACCAAGGCATTGATAACCAGCATGAGCCCAATCTCGTCTAAACTCACGCTTCGATCTAGCCCATCGATGGCATTTTTGGCAAGCTTGATGAGCACGATAAGTACAGGAATGATTACCGGAAAGCTCAGGATAGCCATCAACATACCCCCATTACCGGCTTTGGAGGCAATGGCCGATACCATGGTAAAGATGGTGGCAAAACTCAGGCTGCCCAGCACCGTGGCCACCAAATACATCAGCACATCGGCCCCGTTTGGAAAATTGAAGACCAAGCTGTAAAACAACAAGGCAATCAGCGTTAGCCCTATCATCAACAAGCTGTTGTAGACCGTTTTGGCAATAATCAATGCCACCGGACTTACCAGCGTGTAAATATACAAGTGCCTGCCCCTGCTCTCCTGCATAAAGCTTTTGGCAATGGCATTGATCGAAGCAAAAAGCATGATGATCCAAAACAGGGCATTCCAGGTAAGTTTCGGGATGCTCACAAATGACAGGAAACAGACAAAAACAGTAGAAACCACATAAAGCAAAACTCCGTTGAGCGCATATTTGGAACGCCATTCTAAGAGAATTTCCTTTCTGATGAGGTGTTTAACCTGATGGATGAGCTGCATGGGGCAAAGATAGCAATTCGAGTCTATAGTCAATGGATTCATGGCCCATGGACTAAAAGCCAAAGCCTAAAGATGGAAGGTGCAAAGAGAGAAAAATGGCCGAAATACTCAGCTTTCCTAAGGCGCCTCAGGTGGTAAATGAAGAAACCATTAAGGCATTTAGTCTGTTGTTATTTTAATCCAAAAATTATGTCAAACAATGGCAAGCTGAGTTTTCCTAAGGCGTCTCAGGCGGTAAATGAAGAAACCATTAAGGCATTTAGTCAGTTTGCGGTTTCGAGCTTCAGTGGCAGTTTGCGATTTCCCTTCAATCAACCAATGAACTAATCGCTAAAACTCGTAAAAAACCGAAAACTAAGTTTTCCTAAGGTGTCTTAGGTGGTAAATGAAGAAACCATTAAGGCATTTAGTCAGTTTGCAGTTTTGAGCTTCAGTGGCAGTTTGCGATTTCCCCCTCAATGAACTAATCGTTAAAACTCGTAAACAACGGAAAGCTGAGTTTTCCTAAGGTGTCTTAGATAGTAAATGAAAAAACCATTAAGGCATTTAGTCAGTCTGCAGTTTTTAGATGCAGTGACAATTTGCGATTCCCTCTCAATGAACCAACGAACTAATCGCTAAAACTCGTAAAAAACCGAAAACTAGGTTTTCCTAAGGCGTCTTAGGTGGTAAATGAAAAAACCATTAAGGCATTTAGTCAGTTTGCAGTTTTGAGCTTCAATGGCAGTTTGCGATTTCCCCCTCAATGAACCAATGAACTAATCGTTAAAACTCGTAATATTGTATATGGACAACTATTGTAGCGTAGTAAAAAGCCCCATTGGCGATGTGCTCATTTTTGCAGACCAGCAGGCCGTAAACGTAATTACCTTTGCCAAAAAGGACATTACCGGACTAAGCCCCAATGCAGTAAGCGAAAAAGCCGCACAGCAGCTCCGCTCCTATTTTGATGGCCAGCTGCAGGAATTTGATTTTCCCATGGCGCAAACCGGCACCGAATTTCAGCAAACGGTTTGGCAGGCCTTACTGACTATCAATTATGGCGATACGATTTCGTACCTTAAATTTTCCGAACAGCTGAACAACCCGCTGGCCATTAGGGCAATTGCCGCAACCAACGGTAAAAACAATATTGCCATTGTGGTGCCTTGCCATCGGGTAATTGGCAGCAACGGCAAGCTGGTGGGCTATGCGGGCGAACTTTGGCGCAAGCAATGGCTGTTGGAACATGAAAGAGAAATACTTGGAAAAGGACAAATGAGCCTTAAATTTTAAAATGAACCCTTACCTAGACATCGCGCTGAGAAGCTTATCTGTTTACGCCTTTATGCTGGTGGCCATTAGGCTAACCGGCAAAAAAGAGCTTTCGCAACTGAACACTATTGACGTGGTGCTGATTTTACTGATCAGCAATGCGGTACAAAACGCCATGGTTGGCGACAATACCACTTTGCTTGGCGGATTGGCCGCGGCAGCCGTACTTTTTATCCTGAATTTCGTACTCAAAAAACTGCTTTTCAAAAGCCAAAGATTGAGGGATCTGATTTTGCAGCATCCAGAAATACTGATCCACGATGGCAAACTGAACTTCAACAAACTGAGCCACCTAGGCATCAGCGACGAAGAGTTGAAAGAGGCCATGCGCGAACACGGTGTAGAGCATTACAAAGACGTAAAACTGGCCATTTTTGAAGTAGATGGCAACATCAGCATCATCAGTGGCGAAAAAAACCTCAAGCAAACGCACTTTAAGCGCAAAAAGATACACAAGACCTTGGGGCTAAACGAATAGTCTTAAACCACCCCAAATTTTTCAATGAGCTTGTCTTTTTGAATTCGGGCTACCTGCAGCTGTTTGTTGTTTTCCATGGTCAGCAGGCAATCGTTTTTGTTAAAGTGCTTTACCTTGTTCAAATTGATGATGTACTGCCGGTGGATGCGAAAGAAATGCCTGTGTTCCAAGATTTCCTGTACGTCTTTTAGGGTTTTAGAAACAATAACCTTTTCGCCATCGAGCAGTACCAAAATCGAATAATTGCTGCTGGCCTCCACATACAGAATTTCGTCCAGATTGATAAAGACGATGCCACTGAGGGAACTCACGGCTATTTTGTTCACTTGCGCCAACTGTAGCTGCTTCTGAAAAATATCCAGTTGCATTTCGGAAGGCTTACCAACATCGACCGCTTTTTTGACGGCCTCCATTAAATCGGCCACATAAATGGGTTTCACCAGGTAATCCAACGCACTGAACCTAAACGCCTTAATGGCAAATTCGTTATAGGCCGTAATAAACACCACGCTAAAGCTAAGTGGCATGAGCTTCTCCAAAAACTGAAAACCGTTCAATTCCGGCATTTCAATGTCCAAAAAAACAAGATCGGGTTTTAAAATCTCCACTTCTTCCAAGGCCCGCAAAGGACTGGTAAAAGCAAAAACATCACCAATCTGCGGACAGTATTTTTGCAATTGGATGCGCAACAGGTTTACGCTATCCTCCTCATCATCAACAATTACTGCGGTTAACAATTTCATACCAGGTGGATGTTGATAGACACCAAGGTTCCGGCCGGCTCATTGTTTTCATCGTATAAGTCTTCGATTTGGAGCTTGGTATCGGCGTTAAATTTCTGATTAAAAATAGCAATCCTTTCGTTGGTAATCAGCGTGCCGTATGATTTTTCTTTTTCGGCGGCCTTGCTGTTCAGTTCGGCAGCCTTGGCACGGCCTATACCATTGTCTGCTATGGTAATATGGAGCGTTTGCGCCATCAGGTTTTGGCTAATCTTGATAATGATGCGCCCTCCTTCGCTTTTGTGCATCAGGCCGTGCCATATCGCATTTTCCAAATGGGGTTGGATCAGCATCGGCGGAATTTCTATAAAATCGATATCTACGTTTTCCTCAATATCGAAAACATAGTTCAACTTGCCCTTAAAACGCATGGTTTCCATTTCCAGATACAGTTTGAGCACAGCGATTTCTTCGGCCAACACGATCTTCTCTTTTCTGGAGTGTACCAGCGAAAGACGCATCAGTTGCGAGAACTTACTCAAATAACTGGAGGCCAAAGTACTGTCGTTTTTTTCGATATAGAGGTTGATGGAATTGAGGCAGTTGAAGATGAAGTGAGGGTTCATCTGCAGTCGCAAAATCTTGTGCTCGTTTTCGGCATTTTTGATTTTGAGGTCGATCCGTTCTATCTCGCTTTGCCTATCCCGGTAGGCCAGCGCCGTTAAAAACAGAATGGTATCTATAACAAAAGCAATCGTTACCAGATCTACATATTTGGTAATGGCCGTATACCAATCCGGCAACCGGTAGATATTGAACCATTTGGGGGCCATCGTAAACAGCAGCGCTATCGAAATGGTGAGCAGGCCTATAAATGCAAACTGCAGGTAGCCCCTATTGGGTTTTGGCCGAGTATGGTAACTCAGCAAAAGCGTAAAAATAAGAAAGGGCAGAGAACTGTAAATCCATATAAACTTGGTAATGGAGCTAAATTCTGGCCATGCATAATGTACAATCATCACCGCGATCATCAAAACCCATTGCACCAGACAGAAATTTGAGAGCGCATGCAGGAGCTTGTTGTTTTTAACCTCTAAAAACTTGGCCAAAAAAAGGATATAGAAAAAATTCTGGGGCACAAATGACAAGAGAAAGATAAAATCGTTATTGAGCCCAGACAACCAGCTGGTTTCGAGAACGATGGCATCAACCTGTAGCGAATATCTCAAAAACAAGGAAATAGAAGCCAGGGCATAATACAGGTAGGCAATATCCTTACGCTGGAAAAAATACTTGAGGCAACAATAAATAAATACAGCAAAATAAAAGCCCGCCACCCATAATTTGATATTTCTGAAGATGGCCGGCGATGCCACCTGCTCGTCGATTTTCTCCCGATAAGCACTATCAAAGGTTTCGATGGCCGGATGTTGGGGCTTGATATTGTAAATGTATTTGCTGTTAAGCAAGTAAAATTCCTGTCGTTGTCCTTGTTTTAGGGGCAAATTGATGCGCCAATAGTCGCCACCGATGGAAAGATCGGAAATCCGGGAGCCAAAGCCACTTTGCCCAAGTAAACGCAGTTGTTGCCCCCTTCGCTCATACAATAGGGTTTGTTGCATCTTATCTGCTACTTTGAGCAACAAGGTGGTATCGTTTGGGTAATCGTTTTGGATGCTGAAGCGTATCCAATACTGCAACACGGCATCTGGAAATTCGTACAAAGCCTTGAGGCTGGTATCCAAAGGCTTCCAGTTGAGTGCAACTAAATCAGGCAAAGTTTTACTGTTGCTCTTTTTCGAAATGGCATAATCGGCCTGATTTAAAAGGCTAATGTGTTTGGTAGTGGCGCTGACGAATATGGGCTTGCTGTCTTTTTGCGCCAAAACCTGGAGGCTGGTCAGCAAGATAAGCCCTAAAAACATTGATATTTTTAAACATGCGCTTTTTAGCGTCCCCATAAAGAGAGATTTTGGTATTTAAAGATAACCAGAAAAAGCAGCAAAAGAATCTAAAATTGAGTGGGATTTGCCTTTGCAATTGTGAGATGGCCAATTTGCTGTTTAGGCTTGGGACCGAAAGCGGTCTGCGCTTAGGCACAAGGTGCACTTTTCATTACACTCAACATAAGCAATAGCCTATCACCAAAAGCGTACACCTCACTCAATTACCTCTTTTAATACCATCAGGCTTGATAGCTTAGTATAACAAAACAAATTAAAGATGCGTTTCCATTGGTCTATTTTATTGGCATTTGCACTGTTTTCATGCCCTAACTTGGCTAAATCGCAGGATTTCAGCTTCACCTTTATCAAAAAATTCAAGGACGAAAAAGAGATCCAGGCCGTTGCCGACAGTTTGAAAACACCACTATTGATTACCGAAAACAAAATTTACGCCATTGGTGGCGACTGTATAACTCGCGAGTTAGGAGGCGATGCTACTGGCCGAGAGGAAGATGGCGATCAAAATAATCGCGATAAGGACGGGAATATGAATAACCGGGAAAAGGGAGGTGGTGTTGGCGATAGAGATAAAAAGGGCAAAGCCAGCCAACGGGGTAAAGATGGCGATATCCTGGGAAGGGATAAAGCTGGGAGCACCAACCAACGAGATCAGGATGGCCAAAGCAGTATAGGTACGAGGTGCGGCGTAACCAAAAATGGAAAATTGATGCTCTATACGCGTGAAAGCATGAACGCTAAACAGACCAAAATCTACTACAATGGTAAATATTACTCAAACAAATATTACAAGATTATACAATTATGAGAATGAACAAAGCCCTTTTACTGTTATTTATGCTACTATATGGAATAAATAGCTTTTCACAATCTGCTAAAGTAGAGATTGAACGCAATAAACTGGTAAGCGACATTACCATCAAAATAGAAAATTCGGGAAAAGAATTGGTAAAAGATAAAATGTTTACGCTACAGGAGATGGGTTTTGAGGCCAACAGCCCTGGCGGTTTTTCGGCCGCCAAAGTATCGCAAATGACAGAAGTTGCTACAGCAATGAAAATGTTCAAAAAAGACAAGGTGATAAATTACGATATCATTATTAAGAACAGTCGATATCCAAAACCATTTTATGGCAAGATTGCATTTTTTAATGTGTTTAGAAAAAGTGAAATGGATGCGGTGGCTCGTTACAGGGAAATAAGTATTGATGAATCGTATTTTACCAGCGCAACGCGTGGTCGTGTAGCAATTACCTATGAATACGCTACGTTAACCGGAGCTTTCGGCAAGACAGCAAAATGGCCTACGTGGATCATTATGATGAGTGACGAACCTTTTTAGACGTGAACATCATCTTTAATCAAAATCAGCCATCATGAAAAAATACATCCTCCTTACATTTATCCTCTTGCAAACAGCCTTTGTGTTTGGGCAAAGTGCCCAATGGGGGCCATGGACTTCTGTTTCGTGCTATAAAGGCATTCAATATAGCGTGATGAACCTGGGTTTTAACAAAAGTACAAACAGCTATTGGTGGAACGTAAGATGGAAAAATAATTACTCGAAAGCCGTAAGCTTTGATGGCGAAGTAGTAATTGCCGGCGAAAACTCTTTACACGGCGGCTTTGGAAACATACAGCCTGGCGGTACGCAAACCTATACTTCTCTCCCCTATAAATCAAGTTCGATTAATTTTACCGTCCGTGTAACCAAGGTTTGTTTTTCGGATAGATATGGTGGTTGTAGCACCAACCTGGAAGGCTACCCCAATTATGCCGAATGCGACAACGGAACGCCAAATTATAAGATCAATCCTAAAAAAACCGCCAACAATTCACAAGGCGGTCCTTCAACAACAGCCGGTGCCAACTCACCAAACAATCAAGCCCCGAGTCCAGCACCTGCAAGTAGCCAAAATCCCGTTTACAACAATACGCCGGTTAGCCTACCTACCTACACGCCACCTGTTGCAAACACCAACAACAATCAAAGCGCTGTTAATGCCCAAAGAAAAGTAGACGCCATTAATCAGCTTGGCCAACAAGCCGTCAACCTGATCTCGTCTATTCAGGCGGATGCACAAAGGCGCAAAGAAGAAAAAAAGATTGAGGCCCAAAATGCGGCTATCGAAACGCAGAAAAAAGCCGAAAGAGCCATAAATACGCTAAAAGATCCAAAGTTCTTTGAAACCTACTGCGATTTTATTGTGGCCAACGTAGAAGCCATCGGTTTTCCCTATGCCAAAATATCGAAATACAAAGAAGACGAAAAACTCAAATCTGTTACTATCGATTTTGCCAACAATGTTCAGGCAGACATTAAACATTACAGGTTAGCTGATGGGGATATGCTTTACACCGTAGATTTTACCACAAGAAACCTGGTACACGGCAACCATTTGGCAAATTCGCAATTGTTCGAATTTATGAAACAGTTCCATTTTTTCGAATACAATGGCTATACCAATTACAATACCAGCAGCAGTACGGTAAGCGGTGTTACTTATTATTGGTACAGGTTTTCAGACTTGTTCAGAATGGATAAGAGCCAACCGTTTACCAACCTCTACCTGCAAGGCTATAAAACCGATAAGTATGACGGGGCATCAACCGAGATAGGCAAATACAAGACAAGTGCAATGGATGAAATTTCAACGCTCGTGAACTCGGAGAACGCAGGCGCTAAAGCTTACACCATAGCCAGCAAATACGAGGACATGAAAGATTACGAAAACGCGGTTAAATATTACATCATCAATTACAACAATACCCCTGAAGAAAAAAGGAGCTATTGGCTCACCGAAAAAATAGCAGACCTCTATTACAATAAAGAAAGGCTGGATAAAAAGGACAGCGCTGCAACGTGGCTAGCCCTTACCCTTAAGTACATGGAAAACGACCCTAAAAACAAGGATGACATTGGAAAGCCAAAAGGCAATTGGTTCGACAGCAAGTATACTACGCTTTTGTATAACTATGGCAATTCGGTAAAAAAAACGGACGGAAAATTAGCCATCGAAATTTATCTAAAAGCTGTTAGAGAAGGCTTTACTGGCGCATACACTGCAGTTGGAGTAATATATGAACTAGGTACGGGCGGCATAGAAAAAGACTGGAAACAGGCAGCAGCCTATTATGAAAAAGATGCCGATAAGAAAGGTGGCAAAGCGATGTACTATTTGGGGCAGCTTTATGAAAAAGGCGGGCCAAACCTGGAAAAGGATGAAAGAAAATCGGAAAAATGGTTTAAGATGGCCTGTAAAACCGATAAACAGTATTGCAAATAAAATCGGACAAGCTGAACATTATATTACAAAGCAGGCGAAATATTTGACTTCTTTTAACACTAATATTATGCTCCAGTTCAAAAAAAACACTTTAATCCAAACCATAGGGTGTATAGGTCTTTATTTTGCGCTATGTACAAATGCCTTTGCCCAGCAATACTCCAGTTCAAACCCTCAGTTTGGCTGGGGACCTTGGACCCAAAACCCTTGCTACAAGGGCATTTATATCCGTGCACAAAAAGCTTATTTTAACAAAAGTGCCAAACAATGGTACTGGAACTGGCAAATACAGAACCGATACGACAAAAGGGTTGCCATCAGCTGGGTATTTTATGACAGTACCAAAGGAAAACCTAGTCAAACCAATGCACGCCACACCTTCGAACCCAAAGAAATTTGGAAAAACGGCAGCTTCGGCAGCGAAACAGAACTTTCGTGGCTCTTTGAGAGTGCTTGTTTTGCTTTTAAGACCGTAAATGGAACTTTGCTCGACGATTGTTCAAGTGACCCAGCAACCTATGGAAAAGGTTATTATTATGCCGAGTGCGATAACGGATTACCCAATTACCAAGCCTACAACGGCACAACAAAAGGCACAACCAGTATAAGAAACCAACAGAACACCCCTGCTCCCGCTAACCAAAACACCATTTACGATTCGCATTCCGAAGTGGTCCCAGCAAAATTCAATGGAAATTTAGGGTCTTTTATTGGTCAAAATCTCAAATATCCAGAACAGGCTGCCGAAAATGGTGTTCAGGGACGAGTAAACCTTAAACTCATTATCGAAACCGATGGCACTATTAGCGCTTCGGTAATAGATGGTCCCGTTGCATTGAGAGCCGAAGCATTAAGAGTTGTTAACCTCACTAGCGGCAACTGGATCCCGGCAAGCCAAAACAACAAAAGGGTAAGATACTCGCTTACCCTCCCCATAACGTTCAATTTAAGCGATTAACAGCCATGAAAACTCTCATTTCCAAAAGCTTTTTGATTGCGCTATTTTTGATAGCCTTACAGGCAAACGCCCAAGTAAAAAAAGTTCCTGTAAAAAAAACAGTCGCCTCAACCAAGGCCAAATCTGCCAACACAGCCCAAGCTTCTTCAAAAAACATGGCTTTGGCATTGCTAGGCATTAATGTAGAACAAGCCTCTCGACTGATCAGCAATGAATTGAAAGCCATAGGCATTCAAATTGAAAGTATAGGCGAAGAAGCCATCTACGATGAGGTAAAAAATGGCAAACAAACCGGAAAATTACTGCAAAACCGAACCTCCCTTGTATGCAACAACCGTACACAAATAGACCTGATTGCCGACCCAAACAATGTGGTACTTCATGTGAATTGGTTTTTAAACGACGTCTTACATGACGACTACATCAAAATTGAAAGATTGTTAGGTTATCAAAAGTGGCCTGTAATAACTAAAAGCGAAGAATTCAGCAGCTATTTGAACAATAACCTGATTGCCAATGTAAATTACTTTGGAAGCAGCGAAAACGACGCAACCAAACTCACCTATGCCATCCATTTAAGCAAAACGGATCGCTTTAATGCAGTCATTTTGCCATCACCGTTCATCATCGATTCGATAACCGTTCACGATAATGCAGAGGAGACTGGCCAAAACGTTGTACAGTTTTTAAAGAGTCAAGGCCTTAAATTTCTCTACAAGTCCACAAGAGAAATTTTAATCAACATGGAAGGCGATGGCCTGGCAAGCGCAGCTTCTTATGCCACAACCTATATGTTTGCAGAGGGTATGCATGTAAATATACTCACCAATAAATATCAGCAACTAGATGAAATCAACTTTTATTTCACCGACCCATTGGTACATCATAAAATCAAGCGGCTGTTTAATCTTGGCAGCTGGACAAAAGAAAACGAAGGAGATAACGAGGACGATATCGTTTACAGAAAAGACCATTTGGAATGCACGAACAACGACAGGGAAAAATCTATAGCGTTTACGATTGCCCCTTTCATTAACGACATCGAAACGCGCTACCAAAACACCACTCCTATGGCGGCGAGCGCTTTCATAAGCTATTATTTTAACATGGAAAAAGACAAGCTGAAAAGCTATTTAGCTAAAAACTATGTAAATATGGCCGACGTGAGCTGGAAAAGCAGAAAATTAACCTATCGGGCAAATGCCAATCCCTTCCATGTGTTTTTTAAATCACCTGCCGATTCGCTTTGTTTCGCCGCATACGAATACGATTTAAGCGACACCAAATCGCGTATTGCCTATTTTTCTACCGGCGACCAGGCTTACCTCGAAAAAATGAAAGCCGAAATCATGGAATTGGAAAAAGACAAGAAATCTAAATTTATTGCAACTTATAGCGAAAAGTCAAGTGCCACATCAGGCATGAATTACATCATGATCTTTTCGAAGGCCCAAGAAGCCATACTTACCGAAAACAAACGCAAACAGGCCGACGCAGAACAGGCACAAAAACAACGCGAAAAGGAACTGGCAGCCGAACAGGAACGTTTAAAAGCCGAAAAGGCCGCCAAAACCGCTGCCGACATTCAAAAAGTAGGCGACATTCTTATACAGGGCATACAGCAAATGAAAAAGAAAGGGAACAATTAGCTTGATGATAGGAAGCCAATGCTGGTTTAAGCCTTTTTGATCATCTCCAAACGCTCTTTCTTCACGCTTGTGGCCAAGAGGATTACCCCAACCATTAAAACAATCCAACCCCATTGGAAATGAATGGTTTTAGACAGCATTCTGTCGAAGAATTTGGAACCAAAATAATTATGTACCTTGAACCAAACCGCAATGACCATTAACACACTCCAAATCAACGTAATGATGGCCATCACCCTAAAAGCACCAAGTGCACGTATAAAAAGCAACAACGCGGTTAAGCCTAAAACAGCCATAGAAATATAAAGCAGCCTTGGGTCGGCTTCATATAAAGTCCAGTTGCCCTTTAAAGGAATCCTTAACATGGGTGAAATGGTAATGGCTATGGTGGCCAAGAGCAATCCTATATAGGCATTGATTTTTTTAACGACTAACATTTTTAAGTGATTACGCTGGTTTAATGATTTAGATGGTTTGGAATGCTAAAGTTACAATGTAAACCGAAGATTTTGATAGGAATATTTCAATTGCCCGATTGTTAAATTGTTAGACTGGTTAATCATTGAATTGGTTAATTGCTAACTGTTTAAATTGTTGAATTGTGCTTACTGCCAACTGAAAACGGACAACTGTAAACTGAATAGGACCAACTGCCAACTAGCCTATCTCCTGGTATCGATACCCATTTTATCGGCAAAATGCGCGCAATAATCGCGTAGGTCTTCTACAATATTTGTTTCGCCGGTGGCTTTCAGAAAACTGTCGCCCATGGTTTGCAGGGTTTCATAAAAGAAGCGTTTCATCTCGTCGACAGGCATATCTTTGGTCCAAAGGTCAATGCGCATCGAGTTTTTATAATTGTGGTCCCATAAAGCCAAAATCATCGATTTTACCGGAACCTGGTCTTTGTTTTCGGCATCGGTACTTTCCCAGAGAATTTGCTCTGGCATGTTTTGATCGTCTAGTTCTACGGTAATCTTGATTTCTGCTTTTCTCATTGTATATTGTGCTTACGCGATTTTAAAAGTGCAAATATGCTGATTTTGGCAAGCATATTCCAGTGCCTATCGTTTTACTTTTGTAATATTAAAATCAGAATGGCAGTAGCCGCGATAAACAGCATTTCTACCATCCAAATGCGCTTCAGGCTTTTGAGGGCAAACCTAAAAATAAGGTCGCTTACAAAAGTTACCACCACCAGTGCCAACAGCAGCCATTTGTAAAAACCGCCAAAATTTACCTGTCCCTTACCTGTAGCTGGTCCAAAAAAACTGGCTACCAACAAAGCCAAGCCCAAGGCAGTGATGATATTTAAGGGTGTTAATCTGAATTTCATGATTTAAAACGTTTGGCCTTTTTAAAGGGCTTCTTACCTGCTTTGGCCTTCGCTTTTTCTCTTTCGCGCGCTTCGATCTGCTTCGCGTTCTTCTTCTCGTGAAAAGCACCTTTAAAATCAGGATCCTCTTTGCGCTTCTGGTTGTCTATTTCGCGAGCCAAATGCTGGCGTTCTTCGTAAGGGGTTTCCTCCACAAAAACTTCGTCAGGAATGGGCAAGCGGGTAATGGTTTGCCTGATCAGCTTTTCTATTTTTTTGAGGTAGTATTTTTCGGCCTCGTTGCAAAAAGTAATGGCATCACCGGTGGCAAAAGCCCTGCCGGTACGTCCGATACGGTGCACATAATCTTCCGTTACAATGGGCACATCAAAGTTAATCACATGACTTACGTCGCTTACGTCGATACCCCTCGATGCCACATCGGTTGCCACGAGTATACGGATATTACCCTCCTTGAAATCGTTGATGGAATTGATGCGCGTATTTTGGCCTTTGTTGGCATGGATTACCCGAACGGCATCTTCGCCAAACCTGCGCATCATATTGCTATAAATGTTATCGGCAACGGTTTTGGTTTTGCAGAAAATAATCAGGCGATTAAAAGCCTCATCGTCTTTCAGCAAATGCTGCAACAAATTGATCTTGGTCTTAAAATTGGGCACTTCATACAGCACCTGTGTTACCGTACTGGCCGGGGTGGCCTGCTCGGCTACCTGAATTAAAGTAGGATGCTTCAGAAAATCGCCCGCAATTTTATGCACCAGCTCGCTCATGGTGGCCGAAAACAACAGGTTTTGGCGTTTGCGTGGCACAACTTCCAAAATACGGTGGATAGAACCGATAAAGCCCATATCCATCATTTTATCGGCCTCGTCGAGCACCAAAAACTGCAAATATTTAGGATTGATATCTCCCGACAGGTAAAGGTCTAAAAAGCGACCCGGCGTAGCAATCAGGATATCTACACCCGCTTTGATTTGTTCTTTTTGGGTTTTAGGGCCAATGCCTCCAAAAATAACCACCGTCCGCAAATCGGTATAAGTAGCAAACAATTTAACCTGTTCGGCAATTTGCATGGCTAGTTCCCTTGTCGGCGCCAAAATCAGCGCCCTTGGCGAATCGCCTTGTGCATATTTCAGCTTCATGAGCATGGGCAGCACATAAGCCGCGGTTTTGCCCGTTCCGGTTTCGGCAATGCCAAAAATATCCTGGCCAGACAGCACCGGCGAAATAGCTTTTTCCTGGATGGGCGTGGCTACCGTAAAGCCTGCATCGGCAACTGCATTTAAAATCTGCCTGTTGAGCTTGAATTCTTCGAATGATTTTGCCATAGCGTGCAAAGATAGCAAATCTTAGTTAAGGTGGAGGGTTGGAAGCGGAAGGCGGAAGGTGGAAGGTAGAAGGTCGAGGGCGGAAAAGCAGAAGGCTCGAAAATTGGTTGTCCAACATTCAAGCCTTCTCTCGTTTAACCTTATTGTAAACAGCCCATAGGCTGGTATTGCTATTTCGTTGACCTAAGTATGGTGATGTAGCCTTTGAACCTCAGGCGCGAAGTTCCGAAATCTATCACATAGTAATAGGTATTTTCGCTTAGCGGACTACCGTTAACGGTTCCATCCCAGCTGTTGTCGTAGCCTTTTTTCTTATAAACTATCCTGCCGGCCCTATCAAATACGGTTACTTCGTTGTTTGGATAAAAATCGATGTTGTCGATTATCCATTTATCGTTATAACCATCGTTGTTCGGGGTCAATATATTGCTGGCATTGATTTTGGCATAGTCTTCTACCACGTTCAAGGTAAAGCTTTGGCTTTGCGCGCATGAGTTGGCATTGGTTACGGTTACGGTGTAAACAGTATTTACCTGTGGCCTCACGGTAAGCACCGCCGTATTTTGTCCGCTAATGATGCTGTTATCGGCCATCCATACATAAGATGTACCGCCACTAGCGGTTAGTCGGGCAATATCGCCTTTGCTAATGCTGCCACCTTTATCGCTGGCAATGGTTACCACCGGCAAAGGATTAACCGTTACAGTAAAGCTTCTCGAATAGGTATCTACTCCTCCATTAGCGGTGCCACCATTGTCTTTAATGGTTACGATAACGGTAGCTACGCCACTTGCACCGTTTTTAACTACATAGTTTACCGAACCTGTGGTTCCGTTCTTGGTGGCTGTTAGGCTTTCGAATAAGGCGGCATTGTTGCTGGTTACACTAATGGTAGTGGTTTGCGTAGTTTCTGGTCCGGCACTGATTCCCGAAAGAGCTACGGTTTGCGCCACAGTGGTGTAACAGTGCGTAACGTTGTTGATGGCTGCCAAGGTTGGCACCTCATTTACATCAGAAAGTGCAATGGTGAGCACTTTTTCTAGCGAGAGGCCAAACTGGGTTATGCTTTTTACCCTGATGCTGTAGCTGGCTTTATTTTCGAAATCGAGGCTGGCCGTAGTATTTACGTTGGTTCCGGCAATAGCGAACAAGGCATTGTCTGTATCGCCTGCGCCACTTACCAAAGAGTAGGTAAAAGTAGCCGAAGGATCATCGGAAGTACTGCTCAACGAACCTGCATTCGTACCCGCAGGTCTGTTTTCGTACAAAGTAACCCCTGTCAAAATGATATTGGTTGGCGCGCCTGCTTTTACTTTCAGCACTCCATTTACATAAGCGATGGTATAGTTTTGTGCTACGGCCCCGTTTACGGTGATCGGATAATCGCCAATGGCGCTTGCCGGAGTTGCAACAGTAGCCAGTGCAGGTTGCGTAGTGAGTACCGCATTGGTTTCGCCATTTACAAAACCAGTATAGCTAGCTGTTAAAGGCGGATTAACCCCACCAAAAAAGCGTTCTTTATTGTCGGCCGTAATGGTTAATGCCGCTGGATTGATGGTAAAGTTGGCACTTGTATAGGTCAGTGTATAATTGCCATTGAGTGCTAAAGTACCTTGGTTAATCGCGTATGGTCCAACATTTTCGCCGGCTACCCTAGCCAATGCACCTGTAAAGGCATCACTGCCTACCAATGGTCCGCCTGCTGTAATGGCGTAGGCAAATGTTGGATCGGCCTGGCCGTAGGTTTTATTCTGTGCGGCGCTGGCAGTTACTGTAATGGCTTTTGGCGTAATCGCAAAATTTGCCGATGTATAGCTGAGGCTATAGTTGGCATTTAAAGCCAATGTACCTTGATTAATGACATAAGGACCAACATTTTCGCCAGCTACCCTAGCCAATGTCCCTGTAAAGGCATCAGTACCTACCAAAGGTCCGCCTACGGTAATGCTATAGGTTAAAGCGGGATCGGCCGAGCCATAAACCTTAGTTTGTCCGCTATTGGCGGCTACCGTCACGGCCTTTGGCGTAATCGCGAAACTTGCATTTACATAAGTAAGCGTATAGTTGGCGTTTAAGGCCAAATTTCCTTGATTAATCACGTAAGGCCCAACATTTTCGCCAATGGCTCTAACTAACGCACCTGTAAAGGCATCGGTACCAATAAGTGGCGCACCTGTGGTAATGCTGTAGGTTAAGGCAGGATCGGCCGTACCATAAATCTTGCCTTGGCCTGCATCGGCAGTTACCGTGATGGCTTTAGGGGTAATCGTTAATGCAGTAGCGTTTGAAGCTCCTTGCGCAAAAGTATAGTTTGCCGCAGTTAAACCAGAACCATTAATGGCATAGGTGCCAATTGGGCTCAAGTTGGTAGCAGCGCTTGAAAAGGCTACTGTTCCTGTAGTGGCATTGCCTAAGTTATCGGCATATTTGAAACCGGTTACCGTACCTGTAAAGCCAGGGTTGACCGTTCCATAAACCTTGCTCGACGCATCGGCCACATAGGTTAAAGCTGCTTTATTAATGGTTAAAACTTGTGTTTTTTGAGCTGCTGGTGCATAAGTGCCATTTCCGGCCTGATTAGCAAAGACATTTACCGTTCCCGCACCTACAATATGTACCTTGCCAGCTACAATAGTTGCGATGGTTGGATCGCTGGTCGAATAAGTTACGCCCAAGCCTGAACTGCTTGTTGCACCTGGATCAATATCTGCATCACCATAATTGGCTGTTGCCGTTGAGGCCAAAGTAATGGTCTGCGGCAAGAAGTTGATGTTAACTGTATACGTTTTGGTAGTGCTGTAAGGGCCTAATCCGGTAGAAGAATCAGTAGTGCTTATATCAAAAGTATAGCTACCCCCAGCTGTCGGCGTACCGCTTAACACACCTGCCAAACTGAGCGTTAAACCGTTTGGCAAAGTACCGCTGGTTACTGAATAGATATAAGGACTTGTGCCCCCTGTAGAGGTTATGGTTTGGCTGTACGCCGAAGCTACTGTGCCACCCGGTAATGATGTTGGTGCCAAGGCAATGCTTGGAGCCGCCACCACCAAACTATAAGCTTTTGAACCCGTATAAGGCCCAGCACCTCCTGTGGCATCCGTGGCGGTTATGGTAAAATTAAAAGTACCTCCCGCAGTTGGCGTACCACTTATGCTACCCGTGGTACCGTTTAAAGATGTCCCGGCTGGCAATGAGCCTGCAGTTACCGCAAAAGAATAAGGCAACGTACCGCCGCTAGCAGTAATATTTTGCGAATAAGCCGAGGCTATGGCTCCGCCTGACACGGTTGCTGGATTAACCACAATTGCTGGTGCGCCAATAGTAAACGAGTAGGCCCTAGAACCGGTATAAGGACCAGTTCCTGTAGAAGCATCGGTTGCAGTTACTGTAAAATTATAAGCCCCAGCAGCGCTTGGTGTACCACTCAAAACACCAGTAGCGCCATTTAAGGTTACGCCTGACGGCAGAAATCCCGCCGTAACGGCAAACGAACGAGGGCTTGTACCCCCTGTAGAAGTTATGGTTTGCGAGTAGGCTACGCCAACACTAGGCGCAGGCAAAGTTGTTGGATTTACAACAATGGTTGGTGCAGCAATGATTAAAGTGTAAGCCCTTGATCCGCTGTGCGGAGAACCAATACCTGTAGAAGAACCCGTTGCGGTAACTGTAAAATTAAAAGTACCACCCGCAGTTGGCGTACCACTTATGCTACCCGTGGCACCGTTTAAAGATGTTCCGGCTGGCAATGAGCCTGCAGTTATCGAGTAAGTGTAAGAAGCTATGCCCCCACTTGCACTAATAGTTTGGCTATAGGATGTGCCTACTGTTCCGCTTGACACTGTAGTTGGCGCAACAACAGTAACCGGAGGAGCTACAACAATTGTATAGGCTCTCGTACCCGAAAATGGTCCGCCACCTGCTGAATTATCAGTAGCCTTGATGGTAAAGTTGAAAGTTCCTGCCGAGGTAGGTGTGCCCGACAAGGTACCCGTAGTAGGGTTTAATGTCAAGCCGGTTGGAAAGGTGCCGTTATTAAGCGCAAATGTATAAGGAGTTGCCCCCCCACTTCCTGTAAAGGTTTGACTGTAAACTACGCCTACCGTTGCCCCTGGCGTTGTTACCGGGTTTACAACGATGGTAGGTGTAACAGTAGCAAAACTCAAATTGCTTCCGTAGCTTGTACCTTTGCTGTTAATGGCATAAGCCCTAAAATATATGGTGGTATTAAGAGGCAAAGAACCCACGGTCCCGTTAAAAGTCCCTGTACCACTGCCCATGGTTACTTTATTGTCTGCAGTAGTCGGGTTTGTAGAGGTAGACCAAACAATGCCCCTTTCGGTTACACTGGCACCACCATCGGCAGTAACATTGCCACCCAAGGTAGCAGAATTTGAAGTGATTGCACTTGCAGCTGCCGAAGTTACGGTTGGCGCAACTTCTGTTCCCGCAACTACGCCTACCCTAATGTCGTCTATCCAGTACCTGTTGTTGGCCTTAAATAAAATGCTCACCTGTGTTACGGTTAGGTTTTTCGTATAAACTTTTCCGCCTGTGGTGTAAGTGCCGCCAGATACCGGCGTATTGTCAACTTCTACCTCGGGAGCACCCACAGTTTTGGCATAGGTAATTTCATAAAAAGGCGGAATACCCGGAAAAGCGCCTACATAACTGTTGATGCTTTCCTGCCCCACGTAAAAGCCGTAGAACTGAAAAGGCTGTCCATCTGCCCGCTCAAGCACAAAAGTATCGCCACCAGAACCGTCTTTTTGCAAAGAAGCACTGTTGCCATTGCCGTTGGTGGCACTGTTAGAAAAACCGCCATTGCAGCATGCCGTAAGCTTATAGGCGATACCACCGATGGTAATATTGGCCTGGGTGTTCCAAATAGATCCCGGAGGCTGCGAAATAACCGCGCCGGCATCAAAATTATAAGTGGTTTGTGCACGGGAAGCCAAGGCGAACCCCAAAAGCAAAAACCATACAAAGCATTTTACCAAGTAAATCTTCTTCATAGCAATCGTTTTTAATAAAATAGGTCCTTGATTTGAGCATTAATCATGTTTGGGAACTATTAAGGATGAAGCCCTAAAATTACCTCATATTTATTATTGCAATACCGCTTTATCGTAATGTTCCTGTTACAAAACAATATGAACAGCATGCCTGTGCCGATTGCTATTTAATACAATTTGAAGTCCCATTTATCCACAGGTTAAATTGTAATCCTTATCTTTGAAAGCATGAATACTTACCTGATCAAAAACGCTACCCTCGTCAATGAAGGCCAACAAAAGATTGCCGATGTTTTAATCAAAAATGGATTAATAGCCAAAATCGGACAAAATCTGAGTGCTCCCGAAGCACAGGAAATCAATGCAGAAGGCCTTTACCTTTTGCCGGGCATGATCGATGACCAGGTACATTTCAGGGAACCCGGACTAACCCATAAGGCAGACATCTTTACCGAAAGTATGGCCGCCGTTGCGGGAGGAATAACCTCTTTTATGGAAATGCCCAATACCGTTCCAAACACCCTGACTCAGGAGTTGCTGGCCGATAAATACGCCATTGCCGCGGAAAGTTCGCTGGCCAACTACTCTTTTTACATGGGCGCCAGCAACGACAACATCGAAGAAGTGCTGAAAACCGACCCCAAACAGGTTTGCGGCATCAAAGTATTTATGGGTTCCTCGACCGGAAACATGCTGGTAGACAATGAGCAAACACTCGAAAATATATTTAGCAAAGCTCCAATATTGGTAGCCACGCATTGCGAAGACGAACAGACCATCCGCGAAAACATGGCGGCTTTTAAAGCCAAATACGGCGAAGCCATTACCATCGAAATGCACCCGTTGATCCGCAGTGCCGAAGCCTGCTACAAATCTTCTTCGCTGGCGGTCGAATTGGCCAAACGCTACCAAACCCGCCTGCATATCCTCCATATTTCGACGGCTAAGGAAGTCGCACTTTTTGATGCCACAACGCCACTTAAAGATAAAAAGATTACCGCTGAAGCCTGTGTGCACCACCTTTGGTTTAACGACCAGGATTATGCCAGCAAGGGAAATTTCATCAAGTGGAACCCAGCGGTTAAAACTGCTGCCGACCAAGCTGGCATTTTACAGGGCTTGCTCGACAATCATATCGATGTGATTGCTACCGACCATGCGCCTCACACCCTCGACGAGAAAAGACAGCCTTACCTGCAAGCCCCATCGGGTGGACCATTGGTGCAACATGCACTGCCTGCCCTATTGGAAATGCACCTGCAAGGCAAAATCAGCTTAGAAAAAATAGTGGAAAAAACCGCACACAACCTGGCCATCTGCTTCGATATCGAAAAAAGAGGCTACATTAGGGAAGGTTATTGGGCCGATTTGGTACTGGTTGATTTGAACGACCCGTTTAAGGTAACGCCACTGAATGTATTTTATAAATGTGGCTGGTCGCCTTTTGATGGCGAGACTTTTAGGGCCAGCATTACCCATACTTTTGTATCGGGCAACCTGGCTTACCACAAAGGCAGATTTACCACCAGCGAAACCGGAAAAAGGCTGAGTTTTACCAGATAATTTGATGAATGGGCTTAGTTGGCGATAAGGGAATCCAAATATCCCCGCGTAATTGGAGGAACTTCGATTTGGATGCCCTTGGCTCTTTTCCCCCTAATATCTGCATTGATTTGCGCTATGCCTTTTTGCAATATATCGAATAGTTGCTCAGAAATATTAATACTTTTAGCGGTTTTTAAATCCGAAACATAAAATCCATCCACCAGTTTTACATGCGAATAGTAGCGATATACAAGAGCCTTTGCTTTGGCAAGTTCCATTTCCTGTTCGCGCATCTGGGCAATGCTTTTCTTAGCCTGGAGCCTTGCCAAGGTTATTTTAGATAGGTCTACATCTAAGTAAACGTTTCGTTCGATCAGTGATTTAACCGATACATTCGTTTGATACGAACTTACCCCATTTAAGATTTTACGTTGTTCATCAGAATCTTTTGAACAGCTCAAACCTAAAATGAGCAAAAATGCTAAGGCAAATTGTTTTTTTGTTTTCATTGTCATAAAATGTTGTCTTTTTTAGTTTGTTTCTCATAGATAATTAATTACGACTTTGTTATATGACGGTCTGCTAAAGCCAAAGGGGGGGGATATTTTTCAAATATTTTTAACGGCTGGTTTAATCAAAATCCTTTGAATTTGTTTTAACTACCAAAATCCGAACTCTTTTAGCTAAATTGCCCTTATCATCAGCTATACTGATCGATACGATATTTGGCAGTCGAGCAAATGGAAACCCCAAGTTAATCCGCACCCCGCCTTAAATCAGCACAAGAAATGGTTTCAAAACAACTTCGCCTCACTACATCTATCCTGCTTGCCGCATCGGGCATTATTTTCATCATCGGCCTGTTTCCGAATGTTGTGTTGTCCTACTATTCGAAAGGATTTTACCCGGTGGTTTCTGTCGCTTTGCGGTGGATTTCTTCTTGGTTTCCCTTTGCTTTGGGCGATATCCTTTATGGGATTTTGATTATTTTCGGATTGATCAGACTCTTTTTCTTCTTCAAAAAGTTGCAATCAAAAGAACATCGGCGTGCACTCCTCATGAGCACTCCATTGCGCCTGCTCAACCTGATCCTGATTTTGTACATGAGCTTTAAGTTGCTTTGGGGCCTCAATTATTCCAGACCAAGCATCAGCCAGCAACTGCACATCAGCGATGAAAAATATACGGTAAAAGAACTGGCCTTGCTCACCAATTATTTTGTAGACCGTTTGAACACCCTGCAGCAAATTGCAGAGTACAAACCAAGTACTATTCAGCAACTGCAGGCACAGGCCGTGTTGGCTTATGGGCAACTGGCACAAAAAAATGCCTTTTTCAGCTATCCGGCTCCTTCGGTAAAACCGGTGCTTAACAGTTGGGCCATTTGTAAAATCGGCATTGAAGGTTATTACAATCCGCTTTCGGGCGAAGCCAACATCAACACCAAATTGCCGGCTTGGGTACTGCCGTTTGTAACCTGCCACGAAATTTCGCATCAGTTGGGCGTAGCGCGCGAAGACGAAGCGAACTTAGTGGCTTACCTCGTTGGAAGTCAGAGCGAGGATGCAGATTTGCAATATTCAGTATATTACAACATGTTGAGGTACCTGCTTTTTGAGCTAAGATTTAAATCGCCGGAAGATTATTTGGCCTTGCGCAATAAAATAGACCCCAGGATCATTGCCAATTTTAAAGCAGAAAATAAATTTTGGTCAAAATACAATGGCCAAATGTCGAACTACATGGGCGCGGCCTTTGATAAGTTCCTCAAACTGAACAACCAGCAACGAGGCATTAAAAGCTATCAGAATATTGTGATCTGGCTATGGAACATCCATAAAAAACAGCTTAGCACTGCCCCCCATAGTCCATAGTTCATAGTTCATAGTCCATGGTCCATAGTCTATTAACTATCGACTAAAAACTACCCGTGAATAGCCTCCTTGTTTCCAAAGCTTTGGATAAGCTCCCCCTCAAAGGCAAGCCATTCCTTCCACCTTTTGTCAACATCTACATCGGTACTGTATTGACGGGCAAAATTGAGAAAAGTAGTATAATGACCAGCTTCTGAAACCATCAAATCGTGGTAAAACTTGGCCAGTTCTTGGTCTTTAATATTTTGCGAAAGTACCCTGAAGCGTTCGCAGCTACGCGCTTCGATCATGGCCGCAAACAAGAGTCTATCTACAAAAGCCATGTTCCGGCTTCCGTCTTTTTTACTGAATTTGAGCAATTTGCCTACATAATCGTCCTTACGCTCGCGACCCAAAGTATAGCCGCGTTGCTTGATAATTGCTACCACCTGCTGAAAATGTTGCATTTCCTCAATGGCAATAGTTGTTAATTCGTCAACCAGCTCCTGATGCTCTGAATTGTTGGCAATCAGCGTAATGGCATTAGTAGCGGCTTTCTGTTCGCACCAGGCATGGTCGGTTAAAATCTCTTCCAAGTTCGATTCTGCAATGTTTGCCCAACGCGGGTCTGTCAATAATTTTAATCCTAGCATGGTGTAAAGGGTAATTCTCGGGGCAAAATTAGGAAAAAAGATACACTTGCGAAGTCTTGTCCAATACACTTGCGAAGTTTTAAAAACTTCGCAAGTGTCACCAAATAGAATCTTCGCAAGGGTTACGCCATTTGAAACTTCGAAAGGGTTACTTTACTTTTACAGAAATTTCGACCATGAAAAACCAAAAACTATTGATTATCGGATTGGTATGGCCAGAGCCCACTTCTTCGGCGGCCGGCACACGCATGCTTCAACTGATCAATTTATTTTTGGATCAAGGTTTTCAAATCACTTTCGCCTCTGCGGCCACCAAAAGCGAATTTAGCTTCGATTTGCCAAGCATTGGGGTAATCGAACAGGAAATCAAACTTAACGATTCGGGTTTCGATTCTTTGGTGAGCGCATTAAATCCTGCCATAGTGATGTTCGACCGCTTCATGACCGAAGAGCAATATGGCTGGCGGATACAGCAGCAATGCCCTGAAGCACTTCTGATTTTAGACACCGAAGACCTCCATTTTTTAAGAATAGCCCGTCAGGAAGCCTCCAAAAAAGGTCGCGAATTTACAAACGGCGACTTGTTCTCTGACCATGCTAAAAGAGAAATCGCCTCCATACTCCGCTGCGATCTTTCGCTCCTCATTTCTGAAGCAGAGCAACAGCTTCTTGGGCAACAGTTCCACATCCACCCTTCGTTGATCTACTACCTTCCTTTTTTGGAAGAAGAAATCAGCGCAGCCAAAATTGCGCATTGGCGAGGCTTTGATGAGCGGAATGATTTTGTATTTATCGGCAATTTCCTGCACGAACCTAACTGGAATGCTGTCCAGGTGCTTAAAACTACAATTTGGCCCCTGTTACGAAAAGCGCTTCCCAAAGCAAATCTGCACATTTATGGCGCCTATCCTTCGCAGAAAGTACTGCAGTTGCACAATCCGAAAGAAAACTTCTATATCAAGGGCAGGGCAAAGAATGCGCAAGAAACCATTTCCAATTATAAAATCCTATTGGCACCTCTACAATTTGGTGCAGGCGTAAAAGGCAAACTGATTGATGCCATGCAGAGTGGCACACCAAGCGTAACCACCACCATAGGCGCCGAAGCCATTAAAGGCGACAGGAACTGGAATGGCTTTATTGAAGACGACCCTGCACAATTCGTAGAAAAAGCTATCCATCTTTATCAAAATAAGGAGCTCTGGGAAAACATGCAACAAAACGGTGTAAGCATCATCAACCAGCGCTATTCGAAAGCACGGTTCGGCCAGGCCTTGATTAAACAACTCAACGAGCTGATGGCAAATTTAACCGAGCATCGTCAGCAAAACTTTTTCGGCCAATTGCTGCGCCACCATACCGCACAAAGCACCAAATATATGTCGCTTTGGATTGAAGAGAAGAATAAAGGTTGAAGGGAAAAAGGCTGAAGGAGAAAGGTAAAAGTCTAAAGTAAGGAACAGTTCAATTCCTCTCCCCTGGAGGGGTGCCCGCCGGGCGGGGTGGTAACCTTGCTCGGTTTGCAGTTGGCAATTGGCAGTTTGTATAAAGCACCAACAATTTAACAAGGTTAATTTTCAAGCTATTCAACAATCCTACGTAGCAATTTAATCATCACAACAATTTAGCAATCCAACAAGGTAAAAGACCAAAGCTCAAAGCTGGGAACGTTGCAATTCCCCTCGCCTGGAGGGGTGCCCAAAGGGCGGGGTGGTAACCTTGCTCAGTTTGCAATTGGCAGTTGACAGTTAGTAAGCATTTAACAATCTAACAAAGCTAGCCTTCAAGCCATTCAACAATCCAACCATCAAAACAATTTAACAAGCCCCCAAACTAATCAGCCAATCAGCTAATCACCCAATGAACTAATGAACCAATGACTAATGAACAACTGAACCAATGAACGCTATTCTATCCAACTTTACAACATTACAACAATACTAAGCTAGAAACTCCGTAAATTTGCGCCATGGCAAAAATATCCATCAACCTGGCAACAGGTTCTCTGCAACAGGAAGAAATTATTGTAGGCATCGATTTGGGCACCACCAACAGCTTGGTTGCATTCATCAATCCAGACAAGCAACCACAGGTAATCAACGATACCGGCAAAGGCGTTCTGGTACCATCGGTAGTGCATTTTAACGAGCAAGGCGACGCCGAAGTGGGCAATGAAGCCAAGGCTTTTTTAACCACCGACCCTGCCAACACTATTTTTTCTGTAAAGCGCCTCTTGGGTCGCTCTTATAAAGACGTAGCCAGCCATCAGGATGTTTTCAGCTACAAAATTATCGACGACGATACTGATGCCTTGGTTAAAATCAAAGCCGGCAATAAATTCTATACCCCTATTGAGCTTTCGGCCGAAATTTTAAAAGAACTGAAAGCCAGGGCCGAACATGCCCTCAAAACACCGGTTAACCGCGCTGTAATTACCGTTCCGGCCTATTTTAACGACAGTCAGCGGCAAGCTACCCGCGATGCTGGAAAATTGGCCGGACTAGACGTACTCCGCATTGTAAACGAACCCACCGCCGCTAGCTTGGCTTATGGCTTGGGCTTAGACCCTACCCAACAAAAAACCATTGCCGTTTACGATTTGGGCGGAGGCACTTTCGACGTGTCTATTCTTCAAATCCAAAACGGAATTTTCGAAGTCCTTGCCACCAATGGCAATACCTTTTTGGGGGGAGACGATTTTGACCGCACCATCCTCGATTACTGGATAGCAAAGAACAATTTAGACCTTAAAACCCTTGCTCAAGACCATGTGCTGATGCAAACCCTGCGCCTGCAGGCCGAAGCGGCCAAAAAAGCCCTGTCTACGCAAAACCTCTACAACGAAAAACTGGGCGATATCTGGTGCACTTTAGACAAGCAGACTTTTGAGCAATTAATCGAGGCCAAAGTAGCCGAAACCATCAATTGCTGCAAACAAGCCCTAAGCGACGCCAATTTGAAAGCGAGCGAAATAGACGAAGTGGTTTTGGTGGGAGGATCGACCCGTACCCCATTTGTAAAGCAAGCAGTAAGCAATTTCTTCAACCGCCAACCGCACGACCAAATCAATCCCGACGAGGTAGTAGCCCTTGGCGCAGCCATCCAGGCCGATATCTTGGCCGGAAATCGCTCGGATATCTTATTGCTTGACGTTACCCCACTATCCTTGGGCATTGAAACCATGGGCGGTTTAATGGACGTGATCATTGCACGCAACAGCAAGGTGCCAACCAAGGCTGGTCGCCAATACACTACCTCTATTGATGGGCAGGTAAACATGAAGATTTCGGTTTACCAAGGCGAACGCGATTTGGTAAAAGAAAACCGCAAACTGGCAGAATTCGACCTGAAAGGGATTCCGGCTATGCCAGCAGGACTTCCAAAAGTAGACATTAACTTTTTGCTGAACGCCGACGGCATTTTAACCGTACAGGCCATTGAACTGCGTTCGGGCGTAAAGCAGGAAATCGAAATCAAGCCAAGCTATGGCCTAACCGACGATACCGTAGAAAAAATGCTGATCGACAGCATCGAACACGCCAAAAGCGACGTGGAGCAACGCATGCTGATTGAAGCCAAAAGCGAAGGCGAACAATTGGTGTATACCGCCGAGCGTTTTATTGGCAAAAATTCGCAAATCTTGAACGAAGCAGAAATCAGCAGCACCAACGCCCATATCGATGCGCTCAAAGAGGCGCTAGCCAAAGGCGAAAAAGACCTGATTCTGAAAAAAGCCGACGAATTGAATGAGTTTACCCGCCCTTTTGCCGAACGACTGATGGACATGGCGGTTGGACAGGCCATGAAAGGCAAGAAAATAAACGAATAATATTGGCTAAGCCAATTTGAAAAGGGAAAGCAACTAGATTGCTTTCCCTTTTTTGTGATTTGCTATTGCTCGTAAACCGAAAGCGAAGCTCCGGGTATCGGCGTAGCCCCACTCGAGCCCAATTGGCCAAAAGAAAAACTGGCACCCATATCGGTATTGGTTTCTACCGCACAATAATACGGACTGCTTAACCACGAACAACCGCTTACATCGGCGTCGTCAACCTTAATGTAATGCACGCCGGTGTTGATGTATTTGTACTCGGCCCTTACCTTGCTCAGCGAGAAAGCACTCTGCGTAATGAGCAGCGCCAAGCCAACGACAAGGCTTAAACTTGCTACATTCATTTGTTTGAATTTCCTCATGGTGAACTGACTGCTATTTTGCATTTGAAAAAGCAGACGAAAAAGTTTGGTTAAGAAATGATTAATTTATTCGCCATTGTTTAGCGATTGTTTCCGGTATAACCTAAGTTAAGCTTATCGGCACACTCTTTTAGACCTAATGGGCAAAAGACAAAAAATTGAACTTCTTGGCATCCAATGGATAATCGGTTAAATAGCCTTTGCTTATTAGTCTTTTAGTCATTATTTTGGTTCTTCTTATTTCCACATGAAAAAGTACACCATCCTCCCTTTATTATTGAGCGTCGTTTTACTGGCTTGTAGCCAAAACAAGAAACAGGAAAAGGCCAAAACCGATAGTGTTCGGGTATACCCCACTGTAAGTTATTTAAACATCAAGCTGGATGCCGCTGGTCATTTGCCCTCCAACCCTTACATTCTTACTTTTAAAAAAGGCAAAAAGGAGATTGTTTTTTGTGGCACGAATCACTTAGAAGACAACAGCGATATCAATAACCCCTTATTTACCGGCATAGAAAAACAGTTTTTCATCACCAAACCGGAAGTCTGTGTAAATGAAGGTGGCGATGTTTCTAAAAAGATCTATGCTTCAAAAAAGGAGGCCATTACCCAAAACGGAGAAATTGGATTGACCAAAATCCTGGCCGATAGCCTGAAAATAAAAACCGTTAACGGCGACATGACCGATAGCCTCGAATTTAAGGAACTGTTAAAGCATTACAGCAAAGGCGAATTCTTGGCCTACATTGTTACCGAACGTTTCATGTGGGGCTTTGCGGGTCCCAATCCACCCGACAGCACTGTACTGACCAAAAAGTATGAAAAGTTTATACAGGGCTATATCATGAAAACAGGTGGCGTTGCCCTAACCAAAGAAGAACAAAGCCTAGCCTTTTACCAAAACAATTACCAAAAATTACTGAACAGGCCTTTTTCCTTGGCTACGCTAGCGCCTACCAATCCCTTCGACCCCAAGGGGAAGTTTCAGCAAATCGGACGCAAATCGAAAGAGATAAGGGATCAGCATCTGTTGCAAACCATTGACCAGCTGCTGGACAAACACAATAAAGTATTTGTTGTTTTTGGTGGCTGGCACCTGCTTACCTGCAAACCCGGCCTCGAAATGATCATCAACCGCAAGAGGTAACCGCTATTTTATGACAACCTGCATCCAAACCACATCCGAAAATTCCGACTTTCAGCAACTTGTTAAGCTACTCGATGCTTATTTAGCCGAAAAAGACGGCAACGAGCATGCTTTTTATGCGCAATACAACAAAACAGATGACATTAAACAGGTCATCGTAGCGTACCGTGATGATGTGCCCGTGGGCTGTGGAGCCATCAAAGCCTTTTCGGCACAAGCCATGGAAGTTAAACGGATGTATGTGAAACCCGAACACCGTGGACAAGGCATTGCATCGCTTGTTTTAACCGAGCTCGAAAGCTGGGCCAAATTGCTGGGCTATGAAAAATGCCTACTCGAAACCGGCAAACGCCAACAAGAGGCTGTTGCATTGTACCAGAAAAACGGCTACCAAATTATCCCCAACTACGGGCAATACATCGGCGTTGACAACAGTGTTTGTTTTGAAAAGATTTTGATGTAATGGAGCAGCGTAAAAATGTACTGGCCATTATCGGCAGCACCAGGGCCAACTCTTCCAACCTCAACCTCGTTAAAGCTTTTGCCAAACAAACCACGCCAAAGTTCGAGGTGCATATTTTTGAAGGCATAGGCAACCTGCCTCATTTTAATCCGGATCAAGACACCGAAAATCCTCCTGAAGCAATTGTTGCCTTTAGAAAGCTGATCGCCCAAGCCGACGCTTTGCTCATCTGTACACCAGAATATGTTTTCAGCCTGCCGGGATCATTAAAAAACGCCATCGAGTGGTGCGTTTCTACGACCTTGCTCTCGCAAAAACCTACCGGACTGATTACCGCATCGGCCTCCGGCCTCAAGGCGCACGAAGAACTGCAACTGGTAATGCGTACCGTAGAGGCCAGATTTACCGAAGCCACTACCCTTTTGATACCAGGCATCAAAGGAAAATTCGACACAAATGGTAACCTTATCGACGAACCTACCATTAAACAACTCAAAGCATTTGAATTGGCTTTTGAAGCCTTGCTTGATTAGCTACACTATGCTTTCGAAGTTTTAAAAATTCGCAAGTATTTAGTATATTCAGGTATGAAAAGATTAACGTTCACGCTCGCGTTAATCATCCCATTGCTATTGTGTACTTCGTGGGGCTTTTTTGCGCATCGGCGAATTAACCAGCTGGCCATATTTACCTTGCCACCCGAAATGCTGGGCTTTTACAAAGGCGCGTACCAGTACCTGACCGAACAGGCCGTTGGACCAGACAGGCGCAGGTATATCGATACGCTCGAAGCGCCAAGACATTACCTCGATGCAGAAAACTACGAAAGCCATATCGACAGCATTCCGGAGAAATTTAAGGATGCACTGGCCAAGTATGGGCAACAAAAACTTAACGAAAACGGCATCGTTCCCTGGCAAATCCAACGAAGCTACTACAGTTTGGTTAAAGCCTTCCAACTACGCGATTCGATAAAAATCTTAAAATATTCGGCCGATTTAGGCCATTACATTGCCGATGCCCACGTACCCCTGCATACCACGGCCAACCATAACGGGCAGTTAACCAATCAAGTGGGTTTACATGCCTTTTGGGAAAGCAGAATTCCGGAGCTGTTTGCCAAAAATTATAAATTGGTGGTGGGAAAAGCCAATTACATCAACGACCCTTTAAAAAGTGCTTGGGCTATAGTCAAGCACAGCCATTTGCTGGTTGATACCGTGCTGAAGTTCGAAGCCGAGCTGAATGCCGAATTTCCATCAGACCAGAAATACAGCTTTAGCGAGCACAATGGCACTATTGTTAAACAGTATGCCCCTGCCTATGCCAAAGCCTACCAAGACCGCATGCAGGGCATGGTAGAAAAACAGATGCGCGCAGCCATTCTAGCGGTGGGTTCTTTCTGGTATTCGGCATGGGTTGATGCCGGTCAGCCCACACTTAAAAACCTGGTTAAAATAGAGCCAAGCCTCGAAGAAAAACGCGCCGAAGAACTCGAAATGAAAAAATACAAAGAAGGCCGGATTATTGGTCGCGAGTACTAATCTTCGCTTACTGTTTCCTCTTCGGGAGCTTTAGATTTAAACCTGCTCCTTACCGCAGCGTAAATGGCCGGGAAGAAAGTAACTACCGCAATAAGCACAACTACAATATCGAAGTTTGCCTTAAACCATGGAATTTGGCCCAATAAGTAGCCCGCAAACAACAAGCTGAAAATCCACGATACGCCACCCACAATATTGAAAGTAGTAAACCTGCCGAAAGGCATTTTTGCAATACCGGCCACAAAAGGCGCTATGGTTCTGAAAATCGGCAAAAAGCGACTGAAAATAATGGCTTTTCCACCGTGTTTTTCAAAAAACTCGTGCGATTGATGGTAATATTTAAGTTTGAGGATTTTGTTTTTCTCTTTGAACACGCCTGCACCGAGCACGCTGCCCAGCTTATAGTTGAGCGTGTTGCCCAAAATGGCAGCCACAATCAAGATTACTAGCATCACCCAGATATTCAGGTCGGTTTTACCGCCAGCAATCAATGCGCCTGTTGCAAAAAGCAACGAATCGCCGGGCAAAAACGGAGTCACTACAAAGCCTGTTTCGGCAAAAATAATAAGGAAAAGGATGAGATAGGTTAAAGTGTGGTATTCGTTTACAATGTCGGCAAGATGCTTATCAATGTGCAGAATAAAATCTAAAAGTTGTTGCAGTAGTTCCAAAATATCTGATTTTTGCCCAAAAATAGGCATCTGCTTTTGATAACCGCGTATTTTTTAGAAATTATTAGTTATAAATTACCTTATTGATTTTTAGGGTAGCATTTGAAGCGCCGTTAATCCAGATGGTATAGATTTTACCGGCTTCGAATTCAGATCCTGCAATGGTTTTGTTGGCACTGCTGCCCAAAACAGAAATATTAAGGTCAACATCAGGTTCTATCGAAAAATAACCCGACGCGCCCTTAAATGGCAATGAATTAACCAACAAAACACCTCCAGCCAGGTTTACATTTAGGGCATTGGAAAACGAAGGCCCAAGGTTAATGATGCGGACTTTGGCTTTTCCAGCGTCTGTTGCGCCCAAATTGTCTTCGAAGGTGAGTACCTCGCCCTTGCCTGTTTTGTCTTCTACATAAAACGAGGTGTACGACAATGTAGGCACAAAATTAAACGATGTTGGTGTATCTGCTACGCCATCAATGGCTACATAGGTACTTTTAACGCCCGATTGCACCTTTACGTAATCGCTTGCCTGTCCAGCGTTTACCGTTACCACATTTATTTTGGTATCGTCTAAATAAAAATCAACCTGACCCGATTTGTTGGAGGCATTAATCATTTTCACCTTGGCTTCTCCCTTTACCTCGTCCGTACCAGGCGTATCGTCCTTTTTACAAGAAAACAGACACAAAACTGTAGCAAAAAAAAGCAGGCCCAAATAAAATGAAGTCCTATTTACGGGAGTAGAGATCGTTTTCATAAAGAGTTTGGTTAGGATGAGTATAATACAACAATGGCTCGGTCAAAAACCAAGCCATTATTTATGATTGTATTAATTTTGAACTATTTACGCTTAGTAGCTGTTATTCAGCATGACTGGCATCACCAACATCAATACGTCTTCGTTCTCATCGTTGGTTTGTGGAATAAGTAGGCCTGCGCGGTTAGGGGTAGAAAGTTCCAAGGTTACTTCCTCGCCACTTAAATTGCTCAGCATCTCGATCAGGAAACGGGCATTGAAACCGATTTCCAAATCTTCGCCTTCATATTGGCAGCTCAAACGCTCGTGTGCTTCGTTGGCAAAATCCAAATCTTCAGAAGAAATATTCAATTCGCTGCCGCTGATTTTTAAACGAACCTGATGCGTGGTTTTATTGGCAAAGATAACCACCCTGCGCAACGTATTCAGGAACAACGCCCTGTCAATCACCAATTTGTTCGGATTGTTTCCAGGAATTACCGCTTCGTAATCCGGATAGCGCTCGTCGATTAAACGACAAACCAAATTGATATTTTCGAACTTGAAGAAAGCGCTGGTGGCATTGTAATCAACCGATACATTCACATCGGTGCTTGGCAAAGCGGCCTTTAACAGGGTTAATGCTTTTTTAGGCAGGATAAACGACGAAGCTTTATCGGCTTTGCTATCCATGCGACGGTAACGCACCAATTTATGGGCATCGGTAGCTACAAAAGTGATGTGCTGAGGCGAAAGCTGACAATATACGCCAGTCATTGCCGGACGAAGCTCGTCGTTGCTTACCGCGAAAATGGTTTTGGTAATGGCTTCGGTTAAAACCGATGCTGGCAAATTGACCGAAGAGGCATTCTCTACAACCGGAATTTTCGGAAAATCGTCGCCGTTTTCGCCACTTAGTTTATATTTTCCATCTCCGGCACTAATCTCAATCGCAAACGAATTATCGTCGATGTTGAAAGAGATAGGCTGATCTGGCAAAGTCTTTAAAGTATCTAACAAAATTCTCGACGGAACGGCTACTTTACCTTCTTCTTTTGATTCGACTGCCAAAGAGGTCGTCATGCTGGTTTGCAGGTCGGTAGCCGAAATGGTAAGGCTGCCATCCTTGATCTCGAACAAGAAGTTTTCTAATATAGGCAAAACAGTACTGCTGCTTGAGGCACCATTAACTGTTTGTAAATGTTTTAATAACGTAGAAGTGGATACTATAAATCTCATAGTTTATTTTGTCTATTCTCAAAAATATAAAAATTACTTCGCATACTTATGTTTACGGTAATAATGTTGAAAAATTGCAAAACATATTAACAATAAAATCGGGGCAACGGCATTAATCAGCTGCCATTTTGTTTTTTCGGTACGCAACTTGGCCTTATCCAGCAACCTTACCTTGATTTCTTTGTTGCGCAGGGCGATAAGGTTGTTGTCGTCGGTAAAATAATCGGCAATGTTGAGCAATAGCGCCTTGTTGCCATAGTTCTGTTGCGTATAGCGATCAAACCCCAAGGGAAAAGGCGAACCATCGTTGCTGCTCACCTGGTTTTCGAACACGTCGCCATCGCCAATAACCATCATTTTAGTAGGCACGCTTTGGGCAGGCACGTTGTAGTTTTCGGTAATGCCAGCAGGTATGGGCCTGTTTAAAAACACCGACTTGAATTGCCCCTCCAACAATACGCCTACCGCTTTGGGCGAACTGGTGTATTCTTCCTGTTTGGGCTGTTCATTAAGCATTTGCAAAGAAAGCATTCTTGGCGTTTCGAATACCTTGTTGTAAGGCGAAGTGTACAACACCACTCTTTTGCTGACGTTGGGCACGCCAATAGTATCAACGGTACTGGCAAACTGGCTGCGTATGCCGTCTATGTTTCTGGTGAGGCTACTCGAGGTATCGGGCAGCAGCACCGGATAAAATACCCAAGGCGCCAAATCTATTTGTGCCTGTTGGCCAGGGGCGCCCGTGGCGATAGGGATAGAAGCGCAATTGACATCGGCAATGAGGTTGTAATTGATCCTTGCGCCATATTCGAACAGCATATCGTCTATATTCAGTTGCCTGTTAAAGGTCATTTCCTGACCCCTGCGTTGCAAACTGTCGAGCTCTGCCCCAACCTGGTCTATGGCCCATACCAAACGTCCGCCCTTCATGACAAAATAGTTGATTTTGTATTTTTCCATTTCGCTCAATGGCGTTTGTGGCTTGGCGATAATCAGCACCTTCAAGCTGTCCAACCCTTCTTTGGTAATGAGCTTAAGGTCTACCCGGCCTACATAATGCTGTTGCGAAAGCGAGGTAATAGCATCGTACAGGTAAAGATTGGAAGGTTCGCCATGGCCTTCGGTAAAACCGATCCTTGGATTGGAACCGCTCCTTAAACGTTTAATGGCCGAAGTAAACTGATATTCGAGGTTTTGTACAGAACTGGTAATGTTTTCTTCATAGTCGCTGGCCGCACCGCCTGTTTTCTGCAACAGGTTAATGGGCGTTTGCTTGCCGTTGTACTCTACCAAAGCCATCGGGAAGATGATTTTCTGGGTCAATCCGGCATCATTTTTAATATTTACCGCCATCGGCTTGATGCCAATACGAGCCAGGCTGTTGATTACGGTATCTTGCTCGCCGACAGGCAATCCTTTAAGCGGATCTTCGAACACAATCTTGATATTGGCTTTTGAATAGGCTTTGTAATCGTTAAGCAAATCTTTGGTGGCATTGCGCAACCTTTTAAAAGCGGCCGGAATTTCGCCATCCAAAAAAACGGTAATAACGATATCGTGATCGGTTTTGGCCAGGTTATCCTTGGTTTTTTGGGTTAGGGTGTAACGCTTTTCCTTGGTAAAATCGAAACGCGTATAAAACTGCTGGGCCAATACATTGAGCAGCACCAACGCGAGCACAAAAACAATTGCGCCAACATATTTATTGTTCTTTTTTACCATTTCCTACCCCCTATCGCCAATTTGCTCAAGCCAAAAAACAAGGCCACAAAGGTGATGAAATAAACGAGGTCGCGCGTGTCGAGCACACCCCTGCTTATGGATTGGTAATGCTCGTTGATGCCCAAATTAACCAAAAGGCCTTCCAGAAACTGAAATTCGAACAGTTTGCTGGCCGAATCGAAGCCACTAAAACTAAAAAAGCAGAGGAACACGGCCACCGCAAAGGCGATAACCTGATTTTTGGTAATGGAAGAAGCAAAAATCCCGATGGCCGTAAAGGCATTGCCCAATAAAAACAGGCCCAAATAAGAGCCAATAACCGCACCGCTATCGATATTGCCTTTGGGAAGGCCTAGCTGATAAATGCTGTAATAATAAACCGCCGTTGGAATTAAGGCGAAAAGCAGCAACACCACGCAAGCCAGGTATTTGGCTACAATGATTTGCAAATCGGTTAGGGGGCTAGTGGCCAAAAGCACATAAGTACCTTCTTTGCGTTCTTCGGCAAACGAGCGTATGGTGATGGCCGGCACCAAAAACATGAACAGGAAAGGCACCAAGCTAAAAAAGCTGCCTAGTTCGGCATAGCCGTAATCCAGAATGGAAGTATCTGGAAAAAACCAGAGCAGCAGCGCACAGGCCAACAAAAAAACACCAATGGTGATATAAGCCATTAGCGAGTTTAAAAAACTGAAGAGTTCTCGTTTAAAAACTGCGTACATGCATCGGAATTAATACGGCCGAAGTTAGAGAATATTCGGCAATTTTCTTGCATGGGTTCAATCGTTCATTAGTTCATTGGTTCATTAGTTCATTGGCTGATGAGTTTGGAAGAATTGTTAAATTGTTGTATTGTTAATTGTTGTGGTGGTTGGATTGCTGAATTGTTTGGTGGATATGGAATTGTTGCGACGGCAGGACTGTTAAATTGTTGGCGCTTTATGCAAACTGCCAATTATTCAACTGCAAACCGAACAAGGTGGCCACCCCGCCCTGTGGGCACCCCTCCATGGGAGGGGAATTATGATACCTTCTGCTTTGAGCTTTAGTCTTTGCGCTTTACCTTCTACCTTCCACCCTCAACCTTTAATCTTATGAAATTGTTGGATTGCTAAATGGCTAATGCCTCATGCCAATTGTCAACTGCAAACCCAGCAAGGTGGCCATCCCGCCATGGGAGGGGAATTGTGATACCTTCTGCTTTGAGCTTTAGTCTTTGCGCTTTACCTTCTACCTTCCACCCTCAACCTTTAATCTTATGAAATTGTTGGATTGCTAAATGGTTAATACCTTACGCTAACTGCCAACTGAAAATTGCCAACCGGCAACTGCAAACTGCTTAATGCTTAAAACCACGTTCCATCCAACACTTATCGCCATACGTTCATAAACAAAAAACTCCCCTGCTGGAGGAGAGTTTTTCGTTATCTTTTGGTTTCCGCTTAGAAAGTAAAGCCGGCGCCAATCGTGAAAACCCTGTTCTTGAATTTTACGATATCTGATGCGTCGCCACTCAAAACATTGCTCAAGCCCAAGCCGTAGCCTGCGTTAAAGTTAAGGCCATTTTTCAGTTCGAAACCGGCCATAAAATTAAGGCCAAAATCGCCGCGCTTGAAATCCGTTCCCAACTCGATGTTTTCTTTTACGCCGTTTGCCTTGGCATTGGCATCAACAGCGATGGCATAATATGGACCAAAACCTAAAAACACCTTGCCAGCATTGCCGGCGTTGAATCGCACTACGGCATTTACCGGAATTTCGATATAGGTAAAGTTCAGGGTTCCAGTAACCATTTCGTTGCCGTTTTCAATATCGATAGCACCGGTTACTTTGGTTCCTTTGTTACTCAAGGTCAATCCAGGCTGAACCGAGAACATCGGCGAAACCGGAATATCAATGGTACCACCCACAAAATAAGAGGTTTTAGAATCGAGGCTAACCGAAGCGCCCATAGCCGAAACTACCATGTTAGGGAAAGCCACACCCGCTTTGATACCAAATTTAACCGGAGCGTTTTGGGCAGATGCCGTAAAGGCTAACGTTGCTGCCATCGTCAACAAAAGAAATGTTTTCTTCATCTGTTTGTTTTGTTTATGGTTTTATCTGATTTTCAGCAAAATTATAATAACTAGTCAATTAGTTAAATTTTTAACTAAATTTAACTTACAAAAAGAAGCTTCCCCAACGAGGAAGCTTCTTTTGGATCATCTAGGTTCTTTACCAAGAAACGGTTTTATTTTTAAAGTCCGAAATTATAGCCTATACGCAAGCCCAGCAAAGACAGGCTTCCGCCATTGGCCGATAAGTTTTCGTAGCGAAGTCCGATATCTACATTGTTTTTGCTTTTAGAAGCAAGAGATACCCCAAGACCGGGGGCAAAAGTAAAAGCAGTAACGCTCTCTCCATCACCTGAAAGAATAGATGCTCCCAATTCGGTTGCGCCATAAAAACCTTTGCCAAAATAATACTTGGCACCGGCTTTAAGTGGAATAAGATTAAGACTTTCACTTGCTCCTCTTTCGGTGCTAAATAGGTTAACATAACCTCCAGATAGCGTAAAATTTAGTGCAGGTGCAATAGGATGCTCATATTTTAGCGAAGCACCTAAACCTAATACGCCCGACGAGCCTTGGCTAACTGGCAATACGACCTCCGCGCCTATTCCTAATTTCTGAACTGCACCCTGGGTTTGAGCGTGTGTAGTGTAGCCTGCGAAGGCCAAGAGCGCTAATAAGAATGTTTTCTTCATCTGTCTTTTTTGTTTATGGTTTTATCTGATTTTCAGCAAAGTTATAACAACTAGGCCATTAGTTAAATTTGAGCTCAAATTTAATGCAAAAAAAAGAGCCTCCTTACGGGAAGCCCTTCATTGCTATAGATTTTTGAGAAAGTTTAAAGTCCTGAAGAAATTTCCGTTGGACCAACTGCCTGCTAAGTTCTCCTAATTTTTTAAAGTTCAAACATCCGAAGCCCTTTTTTAACGCTTTTTAACCTGTTTTACGCTTTTTAACATAAAAATCTCTAAATAGGAATCCTAAGCTTTCTGTATAGGTTGGTGAAGAACACCAACGCTGGCAATTAATGCCAAACGGAAGTCTTTTACTTGCTTCTTGGATTGGTTGGTGAAGAACATCAATCCTGGCAATTAGCCCATCCAATGTTTTTTCAATAAAAAAGCCTCCCAAATTGGAAGGCTTTTTCAATATCAGTTGCGTGCTGTTCTTACAAACCGAAAGCGTAAGCAGCTCTTAGGCCGATGAAGCCAGCTGAATTGCCACTTCTAGACCAGTTCTCATAACGTAAACCGAAATCTAAGCTAGATTTGTCAGCTACAGAGAAAGAAGCGCCTAAAGTTGGAGCAAAAGTAAAAGCGGTACCACCACCTGTTTCAGTGCTGAATACTGCACCTACTTCGCCAGCACCATAAAAGTTGCCACCGAAATAGTATTTACCACCAGCTTTAACAGGAATTGATCCGTAGCTAGTTTTCAAACCTAATGCTTTAAGGGCATCTTTAGTGTCGCCAGTTGCCATAGTTGACAAATAACCAGCAGAACCTGTCAAGTTGAAAGATTTTGCAATTGGGTGCTCATATTGCAATGAACCACCTACGATAAAACTATCAGAGTTTTTCTCGGTTGGCAGACCGAATTCAGCACCGATGCTTAGTTTTCTAACTGCACCTTCAGTTTGAGCTGATGCTGCAAAGCCTAACCCAGCTACCAATGCTAATGATAATAATAATTTTTTCATGTGTTGTGAAATTAAATTGTTTATTTATTGCCTACTCAGACGCAACAATTCAGCCAATAGTTACAAAACATTCAAAAATATCTGAACAAAAAAGCTAATAAAATGAATTTCAGCTGGTTAATTTTCTAAAAATTTCCTCGAGCGTTTGGCCGGCATTTTGGCTTTTAAGGTCGGCCATCGTGGCATTTGCGACAATTTGTCCTTTGCTGATAATGATTACATCGTCGCAGAGCGCTTCTACTTCCTGCATAATGTGCGTAGACAAAATGACAGTCTTGTTTTTGCCCAAATCCTTAATCAGCTTTCTGATATCGGCCAATTGGTTGGGATCGAGACCCGAAGTGGGTTCATCTAAAATAAGCACCTGCGGATCGTGGATGATGGCCTGGGCCAAACCCACCCTCTGCTTATAGCCTTTAGAAAGCATGCCGATTTTTTTGTGCTGCTCTGGACCAAGGCCCACCATGGCAATCACTTCGCGAACCCTTTGGTCAAGATCGTCTATATGGTACAACTGGCCTACAAAACCCAAGAACTCGCGCACATACATCTCGTTGTACAATGGCGTGTTTTCGGGCAGGTAACCAATCAGGCTTTTTACCTGCAACGGTTCTGATACTACGTTTTTTCCGCAAATCTCGGCTTCGCCTGCACTTGGACTCAAATACCCGGTCAGCATCTTCATGGTTGTAGATTTACCCGCGCCATTCGGACCCAAAAAGCCTAATATCTGTCCCGGCTTAGCTTCAAAGCTAATGCCATCAACCGCTTTCTGTTGCCCAAAGTGTTTAGTTAAAGCCTTTACGCTGATGCTCAATTTATTTGATGGTTAAGTTTGCAAATTTCAATTTTTTCTCGGCCCTGTAATTGTCCAATTGCTTTCCAGCGAATGCCAATTCGTCGCTCGAAAGAATATCCGCCCCATTGGCTACCAGTTTTTCATAAACCTTTTGATTGGGGTTGGCTATGGCACTCTTGTCTAAGTTGCCCATGGTGCCCAAAATACAGGTAATTCCTTTGCTGTGCAAATATTCGTACACGGCCTTGTCGGGAGCCGATGTACCTACAAAAGCCACAATCCTATCGTTAGGCACGCCCATTTGGTTTAAACGCTCGATATCGGCAATGCCTCTGGCCGATGCCGAAATCATGAGGTCTGGAGCCAGGCGATGCACTTCTGCAGCCTGATTGGCATTGTAGGTAATGATAATAACATTGCTTTCTGATTTGGTTTTGCGTACCGAAGCAATAATTTTGGCATAAGGCACTCCTTTTTTCAGGTCGATGGTAAACAAGACCTTGTTTTTGCCCCAGGTTAATACTTGGTCTAAAGTGGGGATTTTAAAGCTGGTTTCTTTGCCGTTATCGTCTTTCAGCCTAAATTTTTGCAGTTCGGCATACGTGTAGTTGCCAATGAGTCCGGTTCCGGTACTGGTTCTGTCCAATTTATCATCGTGCATAATAACCAAGGCCGAATCTTTGCTCAGCGCTACGTCAAACTCGATGATTACCGGCTGATAAGTGGTCGCATTCTCGAAAGTTTCGATGGCATTTTCGGGAAATCCGGCCATTGGTCCGCCACGGTGTGCGCTGATTAAAGGATAGCCGCTTGTTTTGCGGTTTAGGAAGTTTCTCAGTTCATCCGCATTGCGAAACGAAAGGTAAAAATGTTTGGCAGGCCCTACAAACGATAAGCAAACCACAAGAACCGATGCTAGAACAAGATATATTTTCTTCATTTTGATATTTTACATTAAATATTGCCGAAACCGTTGCGATTTTATGTTTAAAAGGCACGCCTGTTTCATGCCCAAAAGTAAACGAAATGTTTTAATGTTCGATTGGGCCAGTGTTAAATTGTGTTAAAGGGCTTGTAACATCTGTGCGATTCATGAGTTCATTGGTTCATTAGCTCATTGGTTCATCAGTTCATTGGTTCATTAGTTCATTAGCTGGTTAGTTCATTGGGTGATTAGTTTTAATGCTGGCGCAGAACTGTGAACTGTAAACTGCCAATTGCAAACTGCCAGCTGACAAACTGCAAGCCTCAAACACCTCTTGCCTGATACTTGATACTTTACCGTAACCGAAAACTGTTTTTTATTATCTTTGTCGCATTATGGCTAAATCAAACGACGAACAATTTAAAAATGTAATCTCCCACGCTAAAGAATACGGTTTTGTATTCCAAAGTAGCGAAATATACGATGGACTAAGTGCTGTTTACGACTACGGCCAACTTGGTGCCGAACTTAAAAACAACATCAAAACCTATTGGTGGAAAGCCATGGTGCAAATGCACGAGAATATTGTAGGCATCGATTCTGCAATTTTCATGCACCCCAAAGTATGGAAAGCCAGTGGCCACGTTGACGGTTTTAACGACCCGATGATCGACAACAAGGACTCGAAAAAACGCTACCGTGCCGACCAGTTGTTAGAGAACAAAATTGACGAACTGTATTCGGAATTAGCCAATTTCAGCGAAGCCAACCAAGCCCAGTTCGAAAAATTCCAACAGGGCATCTTGGCCTTGAGCGACGAAGAACAAGCCGCTTGGATTATCGGCTTTAAGAACGAAACCGAAATTTTAGACCCTAGCAAACACCCCTTTGTTGAAGAAACAAGCTGGAGGTTTGTTAGAAAAGGCCTGGCGCTTGAGGTAGAAATGAACCTGGCCCTGAAAGCCGAAAACCTGTCCCAATTAAAAGACCTGATTGTTGATTATAAAGTAATCTGCCCTATTTCTAAAACATCGAACTGGACAGACGTACGTCAGTTTAACCTGATGTTCAGCACCCAATTTGGCGCCATGGCCGATGGCAGCGAAGAGGTTTATCTTCGTCCGGAAACCGCACAAGGCATATTCGTGAACTTTTTGAATGTTCAAAAAACCGGCAGGATGAAAATTCCTTTCGGTATTGCGCAAATCGGAAAAGCCTTTAGGAACGAGGTTATTGCCCGCCAGTTCATCATGCGTATGCGCGAGTTCGAACAAATGGAAATGCAGTTCTTTGTACGTCCTGGCGAAGACAAAAAATGGTTCGAATACTGGAAAGAGGCCCGTTTGAAATGGCACAAAGCCTTGGGTACTCCGCCAGAAAAATACCGCTACCACGACCACGTTAAATTGGCGCACTATGCCAATGCCGCTACCGATATCGAATTTGAATTCCCATTCGGATTTAAAGAGGTAGAAGGCATCCACAGCCGTACCGATTTCGACTTGTCGCAACACCAGGAATATTCTGGCAAGAAAATGCAGTATTTCGACAGCGACCTCGACGAAAACGGCAAGCCTTATGGCAACTACGTGCCTTATGTAATCGAAACCTCTATCGGTTTAGACCGCATGTTCTTGTTAACCATGATCAATGCGCTTGAAGAAGAAGACCTGAGCACTGCCGAAAAGCAAGACAGTCGTACCTTGTTGCGCCTGCATCCTGCCCTGGCTCCTATCAAAGCTGCCATTTTCCCGTTGACCAAAAAAGACGGATTACCAGAAAAGGCCCGCGAAATTATGGATAGCCTGAAACTGGATTTCAACTGTATGTATGAGGAGAAAGATGCCATTGGCAAGCGTTACCGCAGACAGGATGCCATCGGAACACCTTTCTGTATCACGGTTGACCATCAAACCTTGGAAGACAATACGGTAACCATCCGCCACCGCGACACGATGGAACAACAACGTATCGAGATCAAGGATCTTCATTTTACGATAGACAGCAAGGTAAGCTGGAGAACCTTATTGACTTAATTATTTAATTTCAGGTTAACATTGTATATTCATCCAAGAGCTAAATCCTCTTGGATGTTTTATTTCCGACTTATTTGAATGCCAAAAAAAATAGTTCTACTTATTCTGCTTGTGGTTTTAATGGGAAGCACGTCCCATGCTGAAATCTTTACGGTTCTAAATAACAACGATAGTGGACCAAATTCTTTTAGAGAGGCATTAACAAAGGCGGCCGCCAACGGAAATAGCGAAATCGATTACATCTACTTCAACATTCCTGGCAATACCCTTGCCGAACACACGATTAAACTTTTAACAGACCTGCCTTCCATTACGACAGACCTTGTCATTGATGGTTCTACGCAACCCGGCATCGATGCTTCCATAAATGGCGCAAAAATTATATTGGATGGAAGCAATTTCGCCTATCAGTTTTTTAGTGACCAGTCGGTTTTAAAGGTTTCAGAGGTCAATATTTTTGAAATGTATGGAATGGTTATCAAGAACTTCTTCACCACTTTTATAGGTAGTATAACCGGCCCAAGAGGCATATATTTTACTAGAAACACAAAAAAAGCAATCATCGGCGCAGTTGGCAAGGGAAACGTATTTTACAATGCCGCAGGCATAACCACCAATTTTGATCATCCTACCGATAAAGGCTCCATACAGAGTTTAACCTTAACCAACAATTTTTTTGGCATACTGGAAGATGGGGTGAACATAGCAACTGTTTTGGGCACTTCAAGCCATATATACCGAAGCACAGAAGTAAAGATTGGAGGAGAAACTCCTATGGAAGGAAACTTGATCTACGGACTATTCGAACTCTATCCGGCCGGCTACTTGGAAGCCTTAATGCAAAACACTAACATTACAGTAAAGAACAATATTTTCACAGCCAACAAAAATGAAGAGCGTCCGAATGTTACCGTGGCAAAAAACAGCATTTATACAACATTTGGTCTTGCCCAAAACATGAACCATCCGGCAAGCAGCAAATTAGCAATAACGGATAATGTTTTCGGCTCTGCATTAACATTGTCAGGATTTGACAATGCCGACATCCTAATTTCAAGGAATTTCTTTGGCACTTCTAGAGACCTTACCAAAAAGTTACCCGTTCAAGCACAATTGCTAAACCTAAACTCCATCAATGGACGTGTAATGGTTGGAGGGATAGCGACCCAAGAAGGCAATATTTTCACTAATGCAAATGACGATCTTCCTTTTCTAAAGCTATACCCAGGCGCGGTGTGGTCTCAAAGTTCCAATACCATAGAACTTTCCCACAATTCGTTTCTGTGCAACCCTAGTATTCCTTTTCTTTATGCCAATACGGGCCCATTTGACAAAGCTTTGGAGGTCTTTTTAGACGATGTAACCCCTAGTACCGTTAGTGGCCGGTCAAAGCCAGGAGCTAGAATTGAATTGTTTTATTCAGACCCAGAATGCACAAACTGTCAACCTAAAAGATATTTTGCCACCGTTATCGCAGACCCGTCAGGAAATTGGAAGTATACCGGCACCATAGAAATCGGTTATTCTATACTCGCCTCTGCAACCATCAACCAGATGACATCGGAGTTTTCAGATCCAAGAATTTACATGATCAATGCTGCTGGCAAAACATTTAAAATAACACATCAGACCTGTGACAACCCGAATGGAAAGATAGAAGGCGCATTTACCGTAAATGCAAAAAGCATAGAATGGGTAAACGAAGCTGGCCAGGTAGTAGGCACATCTCTAAACCTGGTCAACATCCCTGCAGGAAAATACAGGATTAAAGCCCTCCAGTTTGGGTGTATTGTTTATTCGGAATGGGTTGTAGTTGAAGACCAAAGACCTGCTTTGGCTTTTACTGCCACTCCAAACATTGTACACCCTTCCTGTGGCAATTTGGGATCTATTTTGAACCTGTTCCCTAATTATTACAAAGATTTTAGCTGGTTAGATGCCAATGGCAGGATAGTAGGCAAAGACAGAGAACTGAAAAATGTACCAGCAGGAAGCTATACCCTACATCTTGTTGGCCTTACTGATTGCGAGAAAGACTTTGGTCCTTATGTTATAAACAATGTTTCTGGCCCTAATGCCGATCTGAGCAACATGGCACTCTCCAATACTACCTGCGCCGCAAATATTGGAAGCATTAAAGGAATTTTGGCCAGTGGCACAGGCAATCTAACTTATAAATGGACAGATCGTACAAACGCCATTGTTGCAACGAGCTTAGATTTGGAAAACATCGGAGCAGGTTCTTATCGGCTTGAAATAAAGGATGAAAGCGCATGCCCTCCATTAATATTAGGACCTTATGATATTTCTGAAGATGGAGCTATCGTTTTGAACGAATCGCAGGCAGTTTTTAAGGCCTCCGCTTGCAGCTCGGCTACAGGCTATGTAAAAGGAATTCTGGTTTCGGGGGCAACAAGCTATACATGGTTCGATAAAGCAGGCAACCAAGTTTCGTTCAGCCGGGAATTAGAAAACATCAAGCCTGGCGAATACAAGCTAGTTGCTTCAAATGGGTTAGGCTGTACAAAGGAAAGCAAGTATTATATAATTACCGAATCGCAACCTCGGGTATTTCCTGATTATAATATTACTGTAGTTAATGCCAGCTGTAACCTAAACAATGGCTCATTATCAATAAACTTAGGTACAGGAATAGTACCAGCATCCATGAAATGGGTAAATGAGACCAATCAAACGGTTGGCACCACTGCAACGATAAACAATTTGGCAACAGGCCTATATAAACTCTATTTAAAAGACGAAAATGGCTGCGAAGTTCTGTATAAATCTAGCACAATCAATAGAATAGCTCCACTAGCTATTAACGAGGGGGCCATAAATATCGCTTCAGACCTTTGTGGACAAGGCATAGGCGCTATCAACAATATTATAGTTACAGGTGGGCAAGCCCCTTATCAGTACAGTTGGAAAAACCAGGATCAGCAACAAATCGGAACCACGCCAAACCTCTCAAATTTGTCGGCTGGCAGCTATACACTTTCGGTCACCGATGCGTTGAACTGCGAGGTAAAAACATTGCAGGTTGTTATCCAAAACCAATCGTCGTCTTTAGAAACACCCATTGTAGATCCTATTAGCATTTGTGCACCCACTAAAGTTAATATAGCTGTAAAAAATGTAGTAAAAGATGGAACTTATAGACTGTATTCCTCTTTACAATCTACACAGCCGATCGCAGAACAAAAAAACGGCGTATTTCAAATCGACGTTGCTACCAATTCATCATTTTACGTTACCCAATTTTTAGGGAATTGCGAAAGCGCGAAAGGAATAATCAATATAGAATTAAACGGTGCAGAACTAAAAATCCCCAGTTCTTTTTCGCCAAATGGCGATGGCGTAAATGATTTGTGGTCAATTGCAGGGCTCGACAAATACCCCTGGGCCCAAGTAAAAATATTCAACAGACTAGGGGCTAAGGTATTTGAATACACCGGATCGGCGCTAAAGTTTGACGGGAAATACAATGGCAGCAAATTGCCACCTGGTGTTTATTATTACGTTATTTCGTTGTCAGAGAATTGCCGTCAGCTTTCGGGAAGTCTGCTCATTTTATAATTAGCCAACGATCCAGATGAAAGATTTTTTATAGCTAATGTGCTTTTCCATTCAAAAAAGAAGAAAAGATAACAAATTGGCTTTTTTGTTTATTTTCGCGTTATCATTTGAAAAACTACATGAAAAATTTCCGCTCTATCATCTTACTCCTAAGCCTATTAACCTTTGGACTAAGCGCCTGCCAAAAACCTATCGATTTTCCCGAAGGTTCTGGGCCTGGCGGCAAAAAATCAACTTCTGGCTTTTTTAAGGCAAAAGTAAACGGGGTTTGGGTAGAATGCAACGTCACTACAGTACAACGCTATAATACCCCTAATCCCACTATCCAGATTTCGGCTTTCAAAGGTGCTACAGATGGCTTTACCATTGTATTGCAAGACTATACCGGCGTAGGAGATTATCCTTTAGGCTCGCCAAACACGGCATCTTATATCAATGATTTCAAAAATCCTCTTTCGGGCAACTTTATAGCCGAGAAAGGCCATGTCAAGATTACCAGTGTTAACGCCAAAACAGTCAAAGGCACTTTTGAATTTAGCGGCTTCAACATCGATGGAACCGACACAAAAAACATAACCGAAGGCTCATTTGAGGTATCGTTAGAAACACCAAATGGCCCAACACCAGGCGATAACGACAAAAGCCTAAGCACAAAAGTTGACGGCACCTTGGTTTCTTTTGTAGGACTAGGCGGTATGGTTCAAACACCACTTGGCAAAACCATCAGCATTGCTGGTGCAAATGGAACAAAAGCCATCTCGATAGCTATTTTTGATTATACCGGGCCTGGTACCTATACCCTGAATGACTTGGCCCAGGTTGGCTACAACCAAGACCAAAGCCAAACAGGCTCTTTCCTATCTGCAAGCGGAAAAGTAGTGGTAAACAGCTATATTAATGGCGTAATTAAAGGAACTTTCGAATGCGTAGCGCCAAATGAGGATAGTACACTCGGCACCAAAGTAACGCTTACGGAAGGTAAATTTGAGGTCAAGTTGCAACAGTAAACAGTTTTCAGTTGGCAATTGACAGTTTCCAGTTTAAGACATGAGGCTACGCCACCTGTAATTGATTACAATATGGCGAGCAATATGGGCAAATGGACCTTGCCAAGCAATATAGACGATGAAATAAGCTTTAACCTTATCCTTTTGATGTTAGTGTGAGGATACAACACCTCTTAGAGGCCAAATAGCTTTAGAGCGCCGCTTTGATCGAATCTTCTGAACGGGCAATTACGGCTTTGTCTTGATTAACAATAATTGGCCTTTGAATCAGTATTGGGTTATCGTGCATAGCTTGCAGCCACTCTTCGTCGCTTAGGTTTTGGCCTTTATACTTTTCTAGGTAAACAGCTTCGTTGACACGGATAAGATCGTGTGGCTTGCAGCCAAGCTTTGCTATAATTTCCCGTAGCTCTTCCAAACTCGGCGTATCTTTCAAATATTCGATGATTTCGAAAGGCTCTCCACATTGGGTCAGGGCCTTTAGAGCGGCATTGCTCTTGCTGCAACTGTTGTTATGGTAAATGGTAATCATCTTTAGTTTTTGCCGTACCAATCGTGTTGGTCTATTCTGGTAATTTCGGGTTTCCCGATTTCGTTAAGCAAGCGACGCGCGCCCACCAAAGTACTGCTCTGCGCATCGTAGTCGGTTGCGGTGGGTACCAGGCTATTGATTTTAACCATGCCTGCCGACTGGATAAACTGCCCATTGCCCATGTAAATAGCCGTGTGGGTAACCCTGCCACCATTAACTCCCCTACGCTTGGCAGCCGAGAAAAACAGCAAGTCGCCGGGCTGTAGGTTATTGAGGCATTTGGCTACGCTGATGTTATCGTTTTCGAGCACATCAACCGCATCGCCAACCAAGGCCTGTTGCGAGGCATCTCTCGGAATAACAATCCCGTTGAGGAAATAAGCCGTTTTGGTAAAGCCGCTGCAATCTACTCCTTTGATAGAGGTTCCGCCCCATAAATAAGGTACGCCCAACAAAGTTTGTGCAGTTGCCAAAATGGCATCGGCATTAGGATTTGGGCGTTTAACCCACTGATTGTATAATTTGGCCTGGGCCTGTGGCAGGTAAGCGATGCGGCCATCGGGATAGCCAACCTTGTAAAAATCTTTCTCCTGCCCCAACAACTGCAAAATGTTGCCACTGACCAAATCCGACACTCTTTTCGAACTCACATTGGCTTCGCTATAGCTATGGCCATAATCGGCCACAAAAACAATTTTGCTCGCCTTTTGCCAGGCTTCGAAGCGGGCTTTGTCCATCAGGCCTATGGCACCCCCATCGGTCCACGACAAATAGCCATCGGGTGTTTGCACCAAATAAAAACCTCCCTGTTTCTTGAATACCTTTACAGGAGTGCCCAAAAGCATTTGGGTCATGAGTTCTGCAGCATTTTGCGGATGGGCCCTGTTGTTGCAAACCGAAAGATTAGCCACCCCATATTCGAAACCGTTCAGTTCTTTTGCGGGCAAGAGTACCGCACTGAACTTCAGCGATGAAGCCTGTGGCCTTGCCCGCTCAAATTCGTCCAATACTTTTTTCGAAGTGCTCTCCAACTTGGCAGAATCGCCTTTTAGCTGCAGGTTCACATAGATGGCCCGTTTATCAGGCGCGTATTGTTTTTGTATTTCAATGGCCTTGGCTCTGTAGGCGCTGGTATCTGTTTGGGCACCGGCTACAGTCCAACACACGCATAAAAACAGTATGGTATAAAAGCTTTTCATCTGCTCATCAATTGAACAACTAAGTTACGCAAACTTGATTCTTTAATCCGAATGATGAGGTAAATTAATCCTTACAAATTGGTTTTTAGCGATGACCTTGCAAACAGTTTCTTTAAAAATTATGTTATATTAGTTATCGTACTGCATACCTGAAGATTATTCGCATGTTAAAAAAACTACCGCTCCCTTTTTGGACTATCGCTTTGCCAATTCTGGCCTGGATTGCCTATATCAGCCCGATTAATGGGCTGGGCATTTTTTATGTTATCATCTTAACCGCTTTGCTGATTGGCAGCGTTTTGGCCGCGGTTCACCATGCCGAAGTTGTAGCGCACCGGGTTGGCGAGCCTTATGGAACATTGTTGCTGGCCCTGGCCATTACCACCATAGAAGTTGCGCTGATTGTTTCGTTGATGCTGACGGGTGGCCCAGAAACCACAGCCCTGGCAAGAGATACGGTTTTGGCGGCCGTGATGATTATCTTAACGGGCATGATTGGCATTTGTTTATTGGTTGGTGGCGCCAAGTACCGCGAACAGGAATTTAGTTTAAGCGGTGTGAGCGTGGCCTTGGTAGCCTTAATCGCCATTACCGTACTGACACTGATCTTGCCCAATTACACCACCAGCACGCCGGGCCCCGTTTATAGCCAAGTCCAGCTGGGCTTTGTGGCCATTATATCGCTTGTTATTTATGGTGCGTTTGTATTGACACAAACGGTGAGGCATCGCGATTTCTTTTTGCCACCGGGGGCAGACGGAAACGAGGATGAACATGCTGCTCCTCCTACCAAAAAAACGGCCTGGCTAAGTGGACTTTTGCTGTTGGTTTGTTTGGGGATTGTGGTTTTATTGGCGAAAGCCCTGGCGCCCGATATTGAAAAAGCGGTAATCAATGCTGGAGCACCCAAATCGTTGGTGGGTGTAATTATTGCCGCGGTGGTACTTTTACCCGAAGGCTTGGCCGCCTTTGCGGCCGCCAGAAAAAACAGGTTGCAAACCAGCTTAAACCTGGCCCTGGGCTCGGCTTTGGCCAGTATCGGACTTACCATACCGGCAGTTGCCATTGTGGCCATCTTTACCGGAATGACCATAACCCTGGGTATAGACATGAAAGCAACCGTACTGTTGCTCTTGTCGTTATTTACCATTATGCTATCATTAGCTACCGGCAAAACCAATATGCTACAGGGCGTAGTGCTATTGGTTATTTTTGCCACTTACCTATTTACCACTATTGCACCTTAATTTGGATTAGCCACTATTTTTTTTAACCATTCCGATTAGCTAAATTGCCGGCTTTTTAATTGAATGAGCCGTACAAATATTCGCCCCACTTCCATATACCTGGCCTTAATTTACCGTTTGCTGTTGCTAATGGTCATTTATTCGCTTTGCCGGCTGGGCTTTTACCTCGCCAACCGGTCGTTGTTTAACCATCTAGACTTTGGCGAGCTGGCTTATGTATTTCTGGGCGGACTTAAATTCGATATCGCCGCTTTGCTCTATCTCAACTCGCTATACATTGTATTGCAGGCCATTCCTTTTCCCTTTCGTTACCGCAACGGCTATCAGCGTTTTTGCCAATGGCTGTTCGTAGTTAGCAACAGTATCGGCATATTGGCCAACTTCATAGATTTTGCGTATTACAAATACACCCTAAAAAGAACAACCACGAGCGTATTTTCGCAGTTTAGCAACGAGCAGAACAAACTCAAGCTGACCTTCGATTTCTTGATCGATTATTGGTACCTGCTCCTCCTGTTCATTGCTTTGATTTACGGCTTTGTTAAACTTTACCAATGGATCAAGGTGCAACAGGCCCCAAAATTCACCTGGCAGGTTTACCTAGCCCAAACCTTGGCCTTTGTCTTGATTTTGGGGCTCTGCGTAATTGGCATGCGAGGCGGCTGGCGCCATAGCACAAGGCCCATTACCTTGAGCAATGCCGGCGATTTTGTAAAATCGCCAAACGACATGAGCCTGGTGCTCAACACGCCGTTTACCATCATGAAAACCCTTCAGTCGACTAACCTGAAGCCGGTTTATTATTACAGCGAACAAACTTTAGACAGCCTTTACAATCCCATTCACAAACCCGATCACAAAGCGCCGTTTAAAAAGCTGAACGTGGTTTTCCTCATCATCGAAAGCTTGGGCAAAGAACATGTGGGCGCCTTGAACAAAGACCTGCTCAACGGCCAATACAAGGGCTATACGCCATTTATCGACAGTCTGGCCGAGCAGAGCTTTACCTCTACCCGCACCTATGCCAACGGCCGCAAGTCTATCGATGCCCTGCCATCCATCATTTCGGGCATTCCCTCAATACGCGAACCTTTTGTGCTTTCTACTTACTCGAGCAACAAAACAACCAGTATAGCCAAATTGCTGGGCAACGAAGGCTACGAAACGGCTTTTTTCCATGGCGCGCCCAATGGTTCGATGGGTTTTTCGGCCTATACCAACCTGGCGGGAATCAAAAAATACTTCGGCAAGAACGAATACAACAACGACGCCGATTTTGACGGCATTTGGGGCATATGGGATGAACCTTTTATGCAATACATGGCCAAAACCATTAATACTTTTAAGCAGCCTTTCTTTACGGCTTTTTTCTCTGTTTCTTCGCACCACCCCTTTAAGGTGCCCGAAAAATACGCAGGCAAATTTCCGAAAGGCCCCTTGCCTGTGCAAGAGCCAATGGGCTATACCGATATGGCCATTGGCAAGTTCTTCGCTACCGCGTCCAAGATGCCTTGGTTCAAGAATACGCTCTTTGTGCTTTGCGCCGATCACGCCACGGTTTCCTACCTGCCCGAATACAAAACGGTTGCCGGCGATTTCTCCATCCCGATTTTATTCTATTATCCGGGTGGCGACTTAAAGGGCCGTACCGACAAAATGATCCAGCAGATAGACATTATGCCTACCGTGCTCAATTACCTCAACTACGACAAACCGTATTTCGCTTTCGGCTTTGATGCCTTTAGTCCGCAAAAAAACAATTTTGTGGTCAACAACAACGACGGCACCTTTAGCTTTTACCTGGGCGACTACCTGATGATGCACAACGGCAAAAAAGCGTTGGCCCTCTACGATTTAAAAAACGACCGCCTCAACAAAACCAATTTGGTAGACCAACGCCCCGAGATACAGCAAAACATGGAAAAATACCTCAAAGCTTTTATCCAGCAATACGACAACAGAATGATCAAAGACCAATTAACTGCCAAATAAGATGAGAAAAAGAGCCTTGATGATCATCGATTTCTTTTATCCTCCTTTTAAAAACTGGTTCAGCCTGCACACGTTTAGGTATATGGCATCGGGAGGCATTACGGCAGCTACGGGTATTGTGGGCTACTTTGTGATCTATAATTACATTTTGCATCAGCAAGACGTACAAGTGGGCAGCTACCTCATTACGGCGCACATTGCGGCGCTGGCCATCGAATCGGTATGTACTTTTATTGTGGGTTTTGCACTGAACAAGTACCTGGTTTTTACCCAATCGACCCTGAAAGGCCGTATCCAGCTTTTTAGGTATGCCACAGTAGTTAGCACCAATATTCTGCTCAATTATGCCCTGATGAAGATTTTGGTAGAGGGTTTTCAATTTTACCCAACCATTGCCAAAGCCCTTATTACTATTGTACTCGCCGTATTCAGCTATTTCTTGCAGAAATATTTTTCGTTCAGGGTTAAAAAGAAATGAGAGAATAAAAGAATGATTGAATGAGAGAGTGATAGAATGAAGGAGTGATTGGATGAGTGAATGATAAAATGACCCTTCCCTCCTTCCACCATCAAGCTCCCCAACGCCATACGCATTTCGCTATACGCCGTACTCTCTACGCTATACGCCTATCGCCTCCCAAGCCCATCATCTTACCGTAAAAGCGCATTCTTTTTTTGGATTACTAGCCTGAACCCGCTATTTTAGCCTAATTCCCACAATCCACATGAAAAATGAGCGATTTTAATGATTTTAACAATCCGCAAGTAGCTAAACTGCCGAAGCACCTCCGACAATTTATTGTTGAGCAACATTACGAAAAATACACGCCGATAGACCAAGCGGTTTGGCGTTATGTAATGCGCCAAAACTATAGCTATCTCAAACATGTGGCTTATTATCCTTACATCAAAGGCCTGCAGCGCGCCGGGTTGAGCATCGAATACATCCCGAACCTGCAAACCATGAACGACAACCTGGGCAAAATTGGCTGGGGCGCGGTAACCGTAGATGGTTTTATTCCGCCTGCTGCCTTTATGGAGTACCAGGCTTACCGTGTTTTGGTTATCGCTGCCGATATCCGCCAGATCAACCACATCGAATACACACCCGCACCAGACATTATCCACGAAAGCGCCGGTCACGCCCCCATTATAGCCGATACCGATTACAACAATTACCTCAGCTATTTTGGTTCGATTGGCGCCAAAGCCATGTTTTCGAGCAAGGATTTCGAGCTTTACGAAGCCATACGCAAGCTTTCTATTTTAAAAGAAGCCGTAGATGCCGACGAAGAAGAAATTGCCCAAGCCGAAAAGAACCTGAGGCATATTGCCGACAACATGGGCGAACCGTCGGAAATGGCTTTATTGGGCCGTTTACACTGGTGGACGGTAGAATACGGATTGATCGGCACTTTAGAAGATCCTAAAATTTATGGCGCAGGCCTGCTCTCTTCTATCGGCGAAAGCGCTTCGTGCATGAAACCCGATGTGGCCAAGCTCTGGTACAATCTAGATACCATAAATTACCAATACGATATTACCAAACCGCAGCCACAGCTGTTCGTAACGCCTACTTTCCAAAACCTGATCGATGTGCTGGAGGCCTTTGCCGATACCATGGCCTTTAGGCGAGGAGGTTCGGAAAGCATCCTGAAAGCCATCGAATGCAAAAACCCGAGTACCGCAGTTTACAGCTCTGGACTACAGATTACAGGCATTTTTACAGATTTGGGGCTCGACCAAGCCGATGAGCTGACCTTTGTTAAAACCACTGGTCCTTCGGCACTCGCCTTTAACGGCAAGCAACTGGATGGACATGGCAAAGATTACCATAAAGACGGATTTTCTTCGCCGGTTGGCCGTTTAAAAGGAAGCAGCAAAGCTTTCGAAGACCTTAGCCTTGAAGAATTGGCAACGTTAGGCATTGCCGAAAACCAAACTGCCGAACTCACCTTCGAAAGCGGCATTAACGTAAAAGGCCAGGTTAAAAACATCGTCCGCATGGGCGATAAAACCATATTGATTGCTTTTGCAGATTGTACGGTAACAGAAAGCAATGGCAATGTACTGTTTAGGCCAGAATGGGGCACCTACGACATGGCCATTGGCGAAAAAATAGTTTCTGTGTTTAATGGCGCGGCCGATAAAGACGCTTACGAAGAAATTACTTTTGTAAGCAAGGAACAAACGCACAAAACCCAATACGACGAAAGCACTCAACAGTTGCATAATTTATACCGAAAAGTGCGCGAGGTGAGGGAAAAGCAAATCGGCTATGTCCAATTGCCTGAAATTTTCGAGGAGCTCAAAACCAAGCACAGAAGCGATTGGCTTTGCGCATTGGAAATTTTGGAAATCGTTTACCATAAACAACTGGATGCCCAGATGGAAAAGGAACTGCGCATTTACCTCGAAATGAAAGCGGCTACAGAAACCGAATTGAGCAAGCTGATTAACGATGGCATGCACGTCATTGCCAATCCGGTTACCCAATTAATCACCAAAGAAGACTAATTTAAATAACACACTTGTTGAATAACACTTGCGAAGTACTTTGAATAACACTTGCGAAGTTTTAAAAACTTCGCAAGTGTAGCTAACTTTAAAACAGTTAACCCCTTTAGCAATTGAACAATTAGCGCTAAAAACATTACAACATTTCAACTTTACAACCTTCCAACAATAAAGCATGAACGTTATCATTACAGGCGCCAGCAGTGGCATAGGCTTTGAAACCGCTCTCGAATTTGCGCTAGACAGCAAAAACAAGATATTGTGTATTGCACGCTCGGCCGACAAGCTGCGCAAGCTGCACGAAATTGCTACAGGCATCAATCCCGACTGTACTTTATTGCCCGTGGCTTTCGATTTGGTAAATGACGATTATACCGCGCTTGTTCCTTTCATCAAAGAACGTTTGGGAACGGTCGACATCCTGATTAACAATGCCGGAAGCCTAATTAACAAGCCTTTTGTAGAAACCACCGAAGAAGATATGGCTACCATGCTCGAACATAATGTAATGAGCCATTTTAAAATGATCCGCTATACCTTGGGTTTTATGGGAAGCGGTGCGCACATTGTAAACATTGGCAGCATGGGCGGTTTTCAGGGCAGCGTCAAGTTTCCGGGATTGGTCGCCTATTCGGCCAGCAAGGCCGCTTTGCATACGTTGAGCGAATGCCTGGCTTTTGAGTTGGCCAATACAGGCATCAAGGTCAATTGTTTGGCCTTGGGCTCGGCACAAACCGAAATGCTCGAAGCAGCCTTTCCAGGCTACGAAAGTCCGGTAATGGCTTTCGAAATGGGCAAATACGTAGCCGATTTTGCAAAAACCGGACATAAATTCTTCAACGGAAAGGTATTGCCCGTAGCGGTTACAACACCTTAGTGTACAACAGCATATCCATACTTGGCATTAGTTTTGTTCCTGCCAAAGAACTAAAACTAAAAACTATATGGAAACACAAAACTTCTCCACCACCGACGACGGCAAAGCGGCGGCAATTGTTAGCTATCTTTCTATTATTGGTTGGCTAATCGCCTATTTTGCGCTGTACAAAGACAAGGAAACCGAGCTGGCACGTTACCATTTAAGGCAAACCTTATTATTTGCCATCGTTTCAACTGTCCTGTACATTCTACTTTCTATCGTCCTGGTACCCATCATCATTACAACCGGCCTTGTTTTTCTAGGCTATTTGCTTAATGTGCTATGGCTTGCCTTGGCCATACTTTGGCTTATTGGATTGATTGGCGCCATACAAGGCCAAAAAAAACCGATCCCTTTTATTGGAGAAAAAGCACAAAGCATGTTCTCGAGTATTTAAATTTGACGGTTAAACCTAACAAATCCTGTCTTTGAATTTAAGAGGCAGGATTTTTTTTTGCACTAAGCCACAAGTTTTCAACACCTTACCCTATTTATATTTTTTTTCTATCTTTGAAGCGATTTATGAAGAAATCCCTATTCATTTTTTGCTTCCTATTTGCTTTTGCCTTAAGCAGCAAGGCTCAGGATAATGTGTCGTTGCCGGCACAGTACCAAAAAATGATGGAAAAAATCCTGGGCAACATTCCAAAAGTGGCCACTTCTAAAGCCAACAGCCTGCTCGATTTTGCCAAATCCATGATTGGTGTTCCTTACAGGTATGCTTCCAGCAATCCGAGTAGAGGCTTTGACTGTTCAGGCTTTGTAAGCTATGTTTTTGGCAATTTTGGTTTCAAGGTGCCCCGCTCCTCTCCAGAATTTGCCGCTACCGGTGTTCCTGTTAAGTTATCGGAAGCAAAAGTTGGCGACGTGCTCATTTTTACCGGCACCAGCCATAAATCGAAAAGGATTGGCCATGTGGGCATCATCTATTCTATCGACAACGAAGGCAACATCAAATTCATCCACTCTACCTCCGGAAAGGCCAATGGCGTAACCATTACCGATTTCGACAACTACTACAAAGGCCGTTTCATCAAGGCCGTCAGCATCATGTAATTGCATTGGCAATTCGAGGTATTTTCCTTAACTTCAAACTATCATGGCAGAACTTAAAACCAAGGCAACCGCACAATCGGTAGCAGATTTTTTGGCCCAAATTACCGATACCGTAAAGCAAAACGACTGCAAAGCCATTTGTACGCTCATGGAAGAAGTAACAGGGCAAAAGGCAAAGATGTGGGGATCGGCCATTATTGGCGTAGGCGATTACCTGTACAAATACGACAACGGCCGTACCAACGATTGGTTCATGATGGGCTTTTCGCCACGCAAACAGAACATCAGTTTATACATTTTGGGTTGCAAGGCCGAAGAAAAATCAGCTATCCTGGCCGATTTGGGCAAGCATAAAACCGGAAAAGGCTGCCTCTACATCAACAAGCTTTCCGATATCAATGTGGATGCGCTTAAAAAGCTTTGCGAGGAATCGTACAACAACCTGAAACAGGGATAACTCCTCGCTTGTAAACTATTGACTAGCTACCTTCTTTCCTAGATTTGAAAAACAACAGCAGTGCCCATTGGTTATTGCCGCCCTTCTTTCCGCTTTACGCCATTGCATTTCGTGTTCGCTTCAATAAGGTTTAGCTAACAAAGGCAGTGCAACATGGCACATCAGCTAGAGCAATACCACCTTCAGCGCATCTTGTACATGACCAAGGGCCAACATTTGATGTGCCAGTTCGTGCAGTTCGCGTTCGCGGTTATTGGCATCGCCAATGGTGGCATCCAAAATATCCTTTACCGCAGTATTCCAGCGCATGCCGTCTATTTCATCGGCACTTGGCAGCTGTTCTACATTGCCCAGCATGCCCAGGTCGTTGCCCGTTAAAACCTTCGAATTTCTAACAGATACCGGCAAAGCATCTACACCGATGCCCAAAGTGGTAAGTGGTTTGGCCACCTTAAAAAGATTTTCAGCTGTTACCCTGCAATACCAATCGCCACCCAAACGGGCCACCAAATCTATTTTGGCCTGGTCTATTTTGCCATCGGCATCTAAAATCTCCTCTTTGATGTGGATGACCTTAATTTCGGCCAGCACCAGGTTGCCGGCACCATGCTGGTCGCCCAGCGCAATCACATCCTTTACCACACACTCTAACTGTACCGGAGCCTCGGCTACCCTTGGCGGCTTTACCGTAAGCGATTCGAGCATGCTGAAACCCGCCTTCTCAAATTCGTTTACGCCTTTGGCATATTCGGTACTGGCCAAGCTGGTTTGCTGCACCATGGCGTAGTTTACAATGTTGATCACGCATTCCTTTACCTGCAACACATTTTCTAAAGTATGCTTGGTGGTGTTATCGCGAACCCGGCGTGCCGGCGAAAAGACGCACATCGGCGGATTGCTGCCAAACAGGTTGAAAAAGCTAAACGGGCTAAGGTTGACCTGTCCATCGGCATCAACCGTAGAAGCAAAACAAATCGGCCTAGGCGCAATGGCATATTGCAGGTAGTTCTGTAACTGTACTGGCGAAAGATCGGCGGTGTTTAGGGTAAGCATTTTAGAAGGGTTGGAAGGTTGGAAGGCAAATAACACTTGCGAAGTTTTAAAAACTTCGCAAGTGTACTTGGTATCTATTTTTTCAGCGCCAAAATCGAAAAATCAGTATCTACTTTGGTAATAACATTGCTCAGGGCGCCCAAGCCCGTAATTTCCATTTCTACGTTATCGCCGGGTTGCAGCCATTGTACTTTGTAGTTTGGATCATTAAGCAAGCCGGTGCCGTTCAGTTCCAAAAAGCATCCCGTTCCTACTGTACCCGAGCCAATTACGTCGCCTGGCAAAATATCAACGCCATAAGCACAACGCTCAATAATTTCGGCAAAAGTCCAATCCATATCAGCCATATTACCGGCCGAAACTTCAATGCCGTTTACCCTGCAGGTCATTTTAAGGTTATAGTTATTGCCTACGTGATTAGGTTTTGAGGCTACTTTGTAAGGTTCCAACTCATCGGGCGTAACCAACCATGGACCAATTACCGTAGAAAAATCCTTGCCTTTGGCCGGACCAAGGTTCAGCAGCATTTCTTCCATCTGCAAGGTACGGGCGCTCATGTCGTTCATGATCATGTAACCAGCAATATAGTCGTCGGCTTCGGCAGCCTTGATGTTTCTTCCTTTTTTGCCAATAACCACGGCTACCTCCAATTCAAAATCCAGTTTCTGGAAATGGTCTGGCATACACGCAATCTCTCCCGGGCCTTGAACGGCATTGTGGTTGGTAAAATAAAAAATCGGATATTGGTCAAACTCGGCAATCATGTCTACCTTACGGTTGCGCCTGGCCGCAGCCACGTGCTGCCTAAACGCATAGCCATCTCTGCACGAAGTTGGATGTGGCACCGGAGCCAAAATCTCATAAAAAATTTCTTCTTTCGGCGACAATGTTCCATCGGCAATAGACCGGCTGATTTTTTTTGCCCTGTCCATCAGCTCTTCGCCACCTTGTAAAAAGGCATTCATCTCATCGGGAATCAGCTTGTCGCATGAGTTCAAATTGTAGATATGACCGTTTACAAAAACGCCCAAGTGCTCTCTATCTTCGGTTTTATAGGATACTAATTTCATATATAATATTTGGCTAAATGACGCGATAAAGCTAGCGTTTTACATTAACCTGTACAACGCTTGGCCTGAAGATTTTAAAAGATATGCTGATTATGAACCTTTTTGGCTTTGCTCAAAAACAAGCAACCCCTCGCCTGTAGCCATGATAACCTTGGTGGCCAAACCGATAAAAAGGCCATGTGCCAAAACCCCTTCAATTTGGTTCAGCTGTATGGCCAGTTCCTCCGGGTTGGCGATGAGGCCAAAATCAACATCGGCAATGTAATTTTGGTTATCGGTGATAAAAAGCGCATCGTTTTTGTACCGCAGCTGCGCCTGGCCACCCAATGCCTCGAACTGGTCGAGTACATACCTGCAGGCAACCGGAACCAGCTCAACCGGCACCTTAAAAGCACCCAACTGGGCTACTTTTTTCGACGAATCGACAACTACTACCCTATTCTTGCTTAGCGAAGCCACTATTTTTTCCCTAAACAAGGCACCGCCGCCACCTTTAATCAGTTGCAGTTCTTCGTTAAATTCGTCGGCCCCGTCAATGCTGATGTCTATTTGAGCCACTTCGCCCAAGGGCAACAAGGGAATGCCCAAGGCCTTGGCCTGTGCTTCGGTAGCTAGCGAACTCGGTACGCCCCTGATTTGGAGGCCTTCCTTTAGCCGCTCGGCCAATGCCATCAAGGCAAAGCGTGCGGTAGAGCCCGTACCCAGTCCTACAATATCATTGTTTTTCACCAGTTTCACAGCTTCTTGGGCTGCCAATTGCTTTGCTAGGTTGCGGTTATTTAGGGTTGCAGCTGCCATCAATTAAAAGTAACAAAGAAATTTGAAACTTTGTCGATTAAAAACCCTAATTTAGTCACGAAAATGATCGACAACCCTTCATATCAGAACCATAACGCCAACGAGGTGCTCGCTGCGTTCAGGTATGCCATGCTGTCCAAGATCATTTTTGCGCAATATTCTTTATAAGCCGTTCCATCTGAGCGCCTGTCAAAAACGTTTCATCGTTTTTATCGTTATATAATTACATTCTAACCAATATACCTAACGTTATGCCAATTTACCATACTTTAGGAACCATTCCAGCTAAAAGACATACGGTTTTTCGCAAACCCGATGGCAATCTCTACGCTGAAGAACTGGTTTCGACAGAAGGCTTTTCAAGTCTTTACTCCTTGGTTTACCATTGCCATCCGCCAACCATTGTCAAATCGTTGGGCGAACCGTATTCGGTAGAACCTAAAATTGCCCGCGAGAAACATCTACGCCATACCAGTCTGATCGGTTTCAACATCAAGCCCGAAGACGACTACCTGAAAAGCAGGAAACCGGTTTTGGTAAACAGCGACCTGCATATTTCTTTGGCCGCCCCTCGTCAATCGATGACCGATTATTTTTACAAAAACAGCCAAGCCGACGAAGTGGTTTTTATCCACGAAGGTTCAGGCACGCTAAAAACCGGTTTTGGCCAAATCAAGTTCCAATACGGTGATTACCTCGTTATTCCGCGTGGCACCATTTACCAGATGGAATTCGACAACGAAACCAACAGGCTTTTCATCATCGAAAGCTTTAGCCCAATCAGAACACCCAAACGCTACCGCAACCAGTTTGGCCAGTTGGAAGAACACTCTCCGTATTGCGAAAGAGATATCAAAAGGCCACAAAACCTAGAAACCATCGACCAGTTTGGCGATTTCAAGGTGTTGATCAAAAAACAAGGCATGATGTATCCTTACGTGTATGGCACCCATCCTTTCGATTTTGTGGGCTGGGATGGTTTCCATTATCCTTGGGCGTTTTCTATCCACGATTTCGAGCCTATAACCGGTCGTTTGCACCAGCCGCCACCGGTACACCAAACTTTTGAGGGCCACAATTTTGTGGTTTGCTCTTTCGTGCCGCGCAAATACGACTACCATCCGCTTTCTATTCCGGCGCCGTATAACCACAGCAATGTAGACAGCGACGAGGTGCTTTACTATGTAGATGGTGACTTTATGAGCCGAAAAAGCGTAGTAAAGGGACAAATTACCCTGCATCCTGGAGGCATTCCGCACGGACCACATCCAGGCACCGTAGAAAAATCGATAGGAAAAGAAAAAACAGAAGAGCTGGCCGTCATGATCGACCCTTTCAGGCCTTTGATGCTCACGGAAGATGCCGTAGCCATTGAAGACGAAAGCTATCACAAAAGCTGGCAGATTAATGTAGAATAGCGTTGTGCGTTTGGCGCAAAGCGCTCAACATTACAACCTTAAAACTTTACAACCTGCCTACCGCAGGCAGGCATTTTAAACATTACAAACAATGAGCACACAAACATTTGCAGAAAAAATAGCGAAGGCACAAGATTTCCTTCCCATTAACGGAACAGATTATATCGAGTTTTACGTAGGCAACGCCAAGCAGGCCGCCCACTACTACAAAACGGCTTTTGGCTTTCAATCGCTGGCCTATGCGGGACCTGAAACCGGCGTTCGCGACCGCGCTTCGTACGTTTTGCAGCAAGGCAAAATCAGGCTGATTTTAACTACCGCCCTTAAATCGGACCACCCGATTGCCGAGCACGTGAAAAAACATGGCGATGGCGTAAAGATTTTGGCTTTATGGGTAGACGATGCCTATAGCGCCTTTGAAGAAACCACCAAACGTGGTGGCAAGCCGTACATGGAGCCTCAAACCTTAAGCGATGAACATGGCGAGGTAAGAATGTCGGGCATTTATACCTACGGCGAAACCATCCACATGTTTATCGAGCGCAAAAACTACAATGGTATTTTTATGCCGGGCTACCGCGAGTGGAAAAGCGACTATAACCCTGCAGAAACGGGATTGTTGTACATCGACCATTGCGTGGGCAACGTGGGCTGGAACCGCATGAACGAAACCGTGAAATGGTACGAAGAAGTAATGGGCTTTGTGAACATTCTTTCTTTCGACGACAAGCAGATCAATACCGAATATTCGGCCCTGATGAGCAAGGTAATGAGCAATGGCAACGGCTATTCAAAATTCCCGATCAACGAACCGGCCGAAGGCAAAAAGAAATCGCAGATTGAAGAATATTTGGAGTTTTACGAGGGCGAAGGCGTGCAGCACATCGCTGTAGCTACCAAAGACATCGTAGAAACCGTAACCGCACTCAAAGCACGTGGCGTGGAGTTTTTAAGTGCTCCTCCAGAAGCTTATTACGAGATGATGCCTAACCGCGTTGGCGAAATAGACGAAGAAATAGAGTTGCTTAAAGGACTGGGCATTTTGGTTGATTGCGACGAGGAAGGCTACCTGTTGCAGATTTTCACCAAGCCAGTTGAAGACCGTCCGACGCTTTTCTTCGAAATTATTCAGAGAAAAGGCGCGCAATCATTCGGTGCGGGCAATTTCAAAGCTCTTTTCGAATCTTTAGAACGCGAGCAAGAGTTAAGAGGAAATCTTTAAATCTTAAATCAAGCTTATGTTAAATGCTTTAAAAACTGTATTTGTACTGGTGCTGATTGCCCAGGCAAGTACCTGTAAAAAAGAAGAGCTGAATATAAGCGCTCCCGAATGCGTCTTGCAAAAGATAGCGGCCATCAAAGCCGAAGAGGTATGGAACCCACCGGCCAAGGTTTATGAATATGACTACAACGGACAAAAGGTTTATTACATCCCTGCCCGTTGCTGCGACATACCCAGCGCCTTGTACGACAGTAATTGTAAATTGATTTGCAATCCCGATGGGGGCTTTACCGGCAAAGGCGATGGCAAATGTGCCGATTTTGTTGAAAAACGAAAGAACGAGCGACTGGTCTGGCAAGACGAACGGAAATAGATTGATAATTTGAAACAAAAAGGGGCGAAAATTTCGCCCCTTTTTTATTGCCGTCTATTGACGATACGATTGAGCTAAACAACGAAAAAAAATGGAGAACAGCTCTCCTCTTTTCTAAAACATTTTAGAGCAGGTAATATTTCCGTTATATTAAAATAAATGTTGTAAATTCAATTTAGAAATGACGAGCCCTCAGCACAAATTATGGCCAGATAATGACCTGCTTGCATCATTATGCAACAATGATCATAGTGCATTTGAAAAAATATACAATAAGTACTGGAGCAAGTTATATGTTTCTGCGTTTAATTTATTAAGAAACAGGGAACTGTGCGAAGACATACTACAGGATATTTTTACGCAGCTTTGGCTAAAAAGAACCACCAACAAAATAGACAACCTGAACAACTACCTCTTAACCTCGGTAAAGTTTCAGGTTTTTAAGGCCATCAGGGATGGAAAAGGCAGAACCGACCTGCTGATCACAGAAGAAATCATCAACGACCCGTTAAGCCCGGAAAACTTTTTGAACGAAAAGGAACTGAACAGAATTCTTGACGAGAACATTGAGCAGCTACCCGAAAAGTGCAGGGAGATCTTCATCTTAAGCCGAAAAAACCATCTTACCGTAAAGCAAATCGCTACCCGCCTCAATATTTCTCCAAAAACCGTTGAAAACCAAATTACCATCGCCATCAAGCGCCTCAGGCTAAATATGGGCGATTTTCTGTTTTGGCTGTTGCTATTTCTGTACGAAACCTGGAATTAATTGCATTTATTTTGAGCTGTGTTTGGGGGATAGTGCCCGTCAATGGTACTTACATAAAATAACACCAAATTTAAATTGACGGAAGAGCATCTAAAATACCTGATTGACCATTACCTGCAAGGCCATATTTCTCCCCGCGAAGAGGAGGAACTGATGGCGTTTTACGAACGTTTTCAACAGGGCAAGGAGCACTGGGCCACGCCTGAAATGGGCGATTTTGAAGAAACCAGGGCGAAAATTTTTCGTCAGATTCAATCAAACATCATCGCGTTCGAAAAACCCAAGCAAAAGAAAGGCTATTGGAAATACATAGCAGCCGCTTCGGTTATGACCATCATTGGCCTATCGTTTTGGTTTTCCCAATCGAGGAAACCTGTACCAGAAAACCTTAAAAACTCATCAGGACTTATTTTATTCGATGGAACGGTCATTAATTTCGACCATTACCAAACAGGCGACACGATCAGCCAATCAGGCGCAACTCTTATCAAACTCGATTCGGCCACTGTGTCTTACGCTTTCAGTCCATCATCCAGTGCTACATCGGCACAACAGTCGAACACGTTTAGCATAGCCAAAGGAAAACTGTTGACGGTAAAACTGGCCGACAGCTCCAAAATCTACCTCAACGCCAACAGCAACCTGGTTGTTCCTGCTACATTTTCAAAGCTATCGAGATCGGTAACGTTAACTGGCGAAGCTTATTTTGAAATTGCAAAAGATAAAACCCATCCTTTTAAAATACTCACAAACAATCAGCAGATAGATGTACTGGGTACCCATTTCAATGTGAAAGCCTATCCAGCCTGGCCAATCAAAACAACCTTGGTCGAGGGCCGTGTTAGGGTAACCAATACGCAAATAGCGGGAAGCCAAGCCCAGAAATATCTTTTGCCCGGAGAGCAGAGTATAGTTAAAGCAGATTCCATTAAAGTAGAAAAAGTGGAAATAGAAAATGAACTGGCCTGGAAAAACGGCTTCTTCATCTTTCATGAAGACAATATCAGATCGGTTATGGAAGACCTTTCACGCTGGTACGACATTGACGTTTCCTATAACCTGGATACAGAAGGCCTTTTCATTTCGGGAAGGATCTCCAAATCAAAGTCGTTAAGCGAAACCTTGCAAGTGCTTAAGCTTGCCAACAACATCAACTTTAAACTGAACGGAAGGAGGCTAGTGATTATGAAATAAACTTTACATACCACCAAACCCTACTAGCCATGGCACCTAATACCTGGCTTATCAACTAAAAACTAAATAACATAAACCTAAACTAAACCTATGAGATTTTGCAATTTTAATTGTAAGGGGCTTCCCTATGCAAAAAATAAAATCAAGAAAACAATGAATCTGATTACGATTCTAATGTTTTCGTTGTTCATTCAAGTAAGTGCCGCCACTTCGGCACAGGATAAAATTTCACTTTCAGAAGCCAACACCAAGCTATCGGTTGTATTAGACAAAATCAGCAGGCAGTCTAAGCTCGATCTGCTGTACAATGCAAGCTTGGTGAGCAAATCGAAACTGATTACCGTAAAGCTGCGCAATGCCGATCTTGCCGAAGCATTAAACACCTGCCTCAAAGACCTGCCTTTAACCTACCTCATCCAATCGGGCACGATCATCATCAAAGACAAGCCTACAGAAACCGTAACACCCATAGAAACCCGAAAAGGGGCTGGCTACAAGATCAAGGGCATTATTAGAGACGAACTCGGGCAGGCTATCCCTGGAGCAACCATCCGCGTGGTGGGCTCGAAAGCAATGGCGCAATCAGACAACGATGGTAAATTTAGCATCGAAGTAGATCCTAACGACGTTTTGGAAATCGTTTATATGGGTTACAAAACCAAAACCATTGCTGTAAAAAACCAAACAGACCTTTTGATCGTCATGGAACCCGAAGCGGGAAGCTTAAACGAGGTATCGGTAGTTGGTTACGGCAAGCAGAAAAAGATAAGCGTGGTGGGCGCCTTAACTTCTATCAAACCAGAAGAACTGAAAGTGCCTACCAGTAATTTATCTAATGCCATTGCGGGCAAACTGGCCGGTGTAGTGGCTTATCAACGTACGGGCGAACCCGGTGCAGACGGTGCCTCCTTTTTTATCAGGGGTATTTCTACCTTTAGTGGCGCTACCAATCCCTTGATTATTTTAGACGGTGTAGCCATTTCGGCGGGCGATTTAAATGCCTTGGCTCCCGAAGTAATCGAGAGCTTCTCTATCTTAAAAGATGCCACGGCTACCGCCATTTATGGAACCCGAGGTGCCAATGGGGTAATGATCGTTACCACCAAAAGCGGTAAGGACCTGGAAAAAGCCAGGTTGAACATCCGTTTGGAAAACTCTTTATCAACCCCTACCAAAGTGCCTAAATTTGTAGATGGCGCTACCTTTATGGAGTTGTATAATGAGGCGGTAATCGGCAGAAGCACCTCTACCCCAACAACCGATTTCACTTATTCTCAGGAAAAAATAAACGGTACCAGAAACCATTTAAACCCCTATGTATTTCCTGATGTAGACTGGTATGGCGAAATGTTCAAGAACAATGCCCAAAACAGAAGCATCAACCTAAACTTTCAGGGCGGTGGCAAAAAGGTAGACTATTTTATGAGCGGAACCTTGAACATGGATAACGGTGTTCTTAAAAACTCAGACCTCAACTCTTATTCCAACAATATTTCTGTAAAGCGGTATTCTTTCCAAAATAACATCAATGCCAATTTAACCAATACCACCAAGCTCTCCCTTAAATTAAACACACAGCTTAGGGATTATAAAGGACCTGGTTTACTGGCCAGCGATATTTATAGCAATGCCATTAACGCCAATCCGGTAGATTTCCCGATTTTATTCCCTAATCCTACCGGAACAAAAAGCATTTATTTTGGAGGCAAAACCGGGGGCCGCGTTAACAACGGCTTTGTGAATCCCTATGCCAGAATGGTGAATGGCTACCGGAACGATTTTCAAAGTACCCTTTTGGCCATTGTTGACGGAGAGCAAAGGCTGGATTTCTTAACCAAGGGATTGTCATTTAAAGCCTTAGCCTCGTTCAAAAACTTCTCTCAAACTCAAACGGTAAGAACAAGGGGCATTAATCAGTATGAAGTTGCCAGCTATAGCACCAATCCAGACGGCAGCTATAAATACAACCTGTCGATGGTAGGCTCGCCACAATCGGAAACCTTGGCCACCACCAATACTTTTGGCGGCGACAGGACGATCTACTTCCAAACCTCTTTTGATTATTCGCGTACATTTGGCGAAAAGCACTCCGTTTCGGGCTTGCTTTTATACAATCAGCAAGAATACAATGCCAACCTCCCTTCCAGCTTTATCAACTCTTTGCCTAGAAGATCGCAAGGTTTTGCCGGAAGGGCAACCTATTCTTACGACAATAAATATTTAGCCGAATTTAACTTTGGCTACAACGGTTCAGAGAATTTTGCCGAAGGAAAAAGGTTCGGCTTCTTCCCATCTGCAGCGCTTGGCTACGTATTGAGCAACGAAAAGTTTTTCGAGCCCTTATCCAAAGTCATCAACCTGTTAAAGTTCAGGGGTTCGTGGGGATTGGTTGGAAACGACCAGATTGGATCTGACAGATTTGTTTACCTCTCAGACATTACCCTAACCGGACAAAGCTATACCACAGGCGTATCGCAGGATTATACCAAAAGCGGACCGGTTTACAACCGTTTTGCCAACCCGAACATTACTTGGGAAATAGCCGAAAAAATAAATTTGGGTATGGATCTGACGATTTTAAACAAGCTAAACTTAACAGTTGACGTGTTTAAGGAAAATCGCCGCAACATCTTCCTGACCCGCCAGGTTATACCTGATTTCTTTGGTACCACAGGTACTACCATTTACAGCAACTTGGGCAAAGTACTAAACAGGGGCATTGATTTGTCGGTTTCTTACAACGAAAACTTCGGCAAGGATTTCTCCATGGGCTTTAAAGGCACGTTTACTTTTGCCAGAAACAAAGTACTTTCTTATGATGAACCGGCCTTTACCAAATACAAAAACCTGTTGAGGCAAGGCTATCCTATCAATCAGCAATTAGGCTATGTAGCGCAACGCCTGTTTATCGACCAGGCAGAAATCAACAGAAGTCCAGTGCAACAGATAGGTGGTGTTGTTCAGGCTGGCGATATCAAATACCAGGATATTACCGGCGAGAATTTGATCAACAGCGACGATATGGTGCGTATGGGTTTCCCAACGGTTCCTGAAATTGTTTACGGATTTGGTCCAACCTTCAATTACAAAAAGTTCGACTTTTCGTTCTTCTTCCAAGGCGTAGCCAGAACCTCTTTCTTCTTAAGCGGCTTTCATCCGTTCGGAACAAGCGACCAGCGAAACGTGCTTTCTTTCGTAGCCGAAGATCACTGGAGCCCTTCAAACCCAGATATCTATGCCTCTTATCCTCGTTTAAGCAAGCTAGACAATCCGAACAATACGGCCAACTCGTCTTACTGGCTAAGAAATGGCTCTTTCCTCAAGCTGAGAAACATAGAAATGGGTTATCGTTTCAAGTTCGCCCGCGTATACCTGAGCGGTCTGAACGTACTTACCTTTTCAAAATTCAAGCTTTGGGATCCTGAACAAGGCGGAGGCGCAGGCTTAAGCTACCCTACTCAACGCGTATTTAATATTGGTTTACAAATGGGCTTTTAATGATTAAGATTATGAATAAGTTAAAATATATATTCCTTATTGTTGCTTTGATAACAATATCGAACACAGGCTGCAAGAAATTTCTGGATGTGGTTCCCGACGAAAGGCCAACCGAAGATGATGCTTTTAAGGACCCGATCGTGGCCGAGAATTTCTTGTATTCTTGCTACTCTTTTATCCCCAATCCAAGGGCTAGCGCCACTTCGCTCGACTTTATGACCAGCGACGAGGTTGTAACCGCATTCGAGCACGAAACATTCGCCAACTTTCCAAAAGGCACCTATACTGCTTCCAATCCGGTAATTACCTATTGGGCGCCTTTGTACAAAGGCATCAGAACCTGCTATATCCTTTTGCAGAATATAGACAAGGTGCCAGGCTTGCCCGACTACAAAAAGGCCGATTACAAGGCTCAAGCCAATTTTTTAATTGCCTATTATCATTTCTTGTTGGTTAGGATGTATGGCCCGGTGGTGATTATAAGAAACATTAAAGATGTAGAATCGAGTCCCGACACCTACGATGCCAGAAATACCTACGACGAATGTGTTAATTTCATCGTAGAAAAATTTGACGAGTCGGCTGCCGTTCTGCCTACTACCCGTACCGACAACAACGAATATGGTCTGGCTACTAAAATAGCAGCCAAATCCTTAAAATCTCGCATGCTTTTGTATGCGGCTTCTCCTTTGTTTAATGGCGGAGGTGGCCTGCAAGCCAGTTTTTATGCAAACTTTAAAGATACGGAAGGCAAACAGCTCATTTCTTCTACCTACGACAAGGAAAAATGGAAAAAGGCTATTGATGCTACCAAAGAAGCCATAGACCTTGCCGAAGCCAATGGCGCGGTGCTGTATTCAAATTCAACCGTAGCCGGTCTTCCATCCAACCAAACACAAAAAGACCTGAGGTACACTTTTGTTGACAAAACTTCGAAAGAGCTCTTATGGGTTGATACCAGACGAGAAGGCATCTATGATTTCCAAAACAAAAGCACGCCTTATTTAAATCCGGGTGCCTACGATGGCGTATCGCCTACTTTGGCTATGGTCGAAACATTCTACTCGGCCAATGGCCTTCCTATCGACAAGGATCCTGCGTTTAACTACAGTGGCCGATATAACATCGCTACAGGGCCGTTGGGCAACACGCTTTCGCTCAATTTAAATAGGGAGCCACGCTTTAATGCCTGGATTGGTTACCATAACAGCTACTACGAAATTAAGCGTGCCAATAACGTTACCCAGGTACAATTGCAGTTCAGAAAAAATGATGCACATGGCATTCAAACCAGAAGCAACAACTATCCGCCTACGGGCTACCTAAACAAAAAAGGAGTTAATCCTCAATTCGGGGCAGGCCAAACACAAGAGGCCCAGCCTACCATTGCAGAGTCTTATCCTTGGCCGATCATTAGGCTGGCAGAATTATACCTGAATTATGCAGAAGCCCTTATTGAATACAACCAAAACCTGCCATTGGCCAAAACCTATATAGACAAGGTAAGAACCAGGGCCGGCATTCCTACCATCGACGTGGCTTGGGCGCCAATTGGCGGTGCCAACGACCAAGCTACTTTGAGAAGCATTGTTAGGCAGGAAAGATCAATCGAATTGTACATGGAAAACCATCGCTTCTGGGATTTGAGAAGGTGGATGGATGCAGAAAGATTTTTGGGCGTTAAGGCCAAAGGCATGAACATCCAGGGAACTACAGATATCGATTTCTTCAAAGTGACAGAAATATCCTTCCCTAGAGTATTCAGGTCGCCGGCATTCTATTTAATGCCAATCCCTATCGCCGAAATCAACAAGGATAATAAACTAGTTCAGAACCCTGGATATTAAAATATATTATGAAAAAGATATTATATCTTATGCTGGCTATGTTTTGCTTAGCCGCATGCAAAAAAGATGAAACTAAGGTCAATGGCCCATCAGATATATCAAACGTAAGCGCAAAGCCTATTGTAGGTGGCGCCGTTATTAAATGGACTTTGCCTAAGGACAGTAATTTTCTATACCTGGAAGTGAGGTACGAGAAGAAAGGAAAAATCGTCACCACCAACGTGAGCAAATACACCGATTCGCTAGTCATTGATGGTTTGCTCAACAAATACCAGTATAAATTTGAGGTACAAGCCTTTAATGCCACCAAAACAGACAAGGTTGGTGGAGCTATACTCACCACAAATACCGTTACCCCCATCAGGAGAGGCATCAATACTGTTTACTCTAAAATTCCTGTCACCAATAGCATGATCGACACCTATACGCAGGAAACAACCGAGGGACCAAAGTCAAATCTGGTCGACGGAGATAAGGCCACCTACTGGCACTCGGCATGGTCGGCAAATGTGCAGCCACTTCCCCATTGGATCACCATAGCCTTTCCAACCGAAACGGAATTATCTCAAATCAGGTATTACTTTAGGCAAAACACCACCCTAACCGGTAGGCCTACGCAATTTGGCTTAGACACCAGTACTGATGGCGTAAACTACACCAGGGTTTGGACTTCGGCCAGTGGTCTGCCTGTTGGTACCGGGGTAGTAACTACAGAAAATATCCTGCAGCTCGACAAATCTTATAAATCCAAATATTTTAAAGTATTGATTTTAGCTGCAAGTGGCAATCCTACTTTTACCACTTTGGGCGACATGAGTTTTTATACCGCTATTTTAACTGATCTCGAATTGGCTGCCGAACAAAATTATTAGGCAATCTCAAAAACGAAAAGGGGCGAAAATTTCGCCCCTTTTTTTATTTCAGTTTAATGTTCAGCGTTTTTTCCTGCTGATCTCTGATGATCTTTATTTCGGCAGCACTCAAAAACTGGCTTTTTTGGATAAGTTGTTGCAGTTCGAGTATAGAATTGACTTTTTCGTTGCCCCATGCAATGATTACATCGCCTTTCTGCAATTTGTTTTGGCCAGCCAACGACTGTGGCAGCAGATTAATCAACAAAGCGCCATGATCGTCGTGCAAACCCGCAGCCGAGCGTTCGCCCAAGCTTTCTATGTTTTTGAAGGTAGCCCCCAACCAAGCAAAGGTAGCCCCTTGTTGCTGACTGGCCAATGCCTTTATCGGTCTGATCGGTGGTTTGGTTGCCAGTTTCTTTAAGTTCGGTTCGGTTACGCCAAAATTCATCTCAAAATTTTTAAACCCTGTTTTCAATGCCGGCGAAGTTGGCCTCACGCGGTAATCGCCAGTATTGGCCGCTATAAATTGTGCATCGCCATAATTGCTGTTCGCATCAAGTCCCAGTTTTTGGGCAGCCGCTAAGCCTGCCTGCGAAAGGAAGAAATTCTCATCCACCTTTTTGCCCCAAGCATTCATCCCGATAGGCGCATAAGGCGTAGACACGATATTATGGGCAAAAGTATCGTCGCTGTTGCTGAACCACACATGCGGATGAAAAGTATTGTTGATGATGATGTTATTGATTACGGTACGGTGATAGCCTTCCCGGAGTTTCAATCCACCACTTAAGCACACGTTGTTATAGATCAAGTAATTGGTGCTTCCATCGTCCAGGTCAATATCCCAGCCATGGTCGCACTGAAAACGGTTATTGCGCAGTACAATGGGGTCGATTACATCCAAATATTCAATTCCAGGCCTTGCAGCTACAATACTGTCTACCACTTTTCTTCCCGGGCGCCAATAGCGATCGCGACCCCAAGAGTTAAATGCCCCATGGTCGCCTGTTTCCAACACCGTATTAAATACATCGTTAAACTCGATGATATGGCCACCCCAAGTGCCTTCACTTACATTAATACCTGCCCTTGGCACATCGTAAATGGTATTATGGCTGATGGTGATATGCGCTGCCATCGAGATTTCGGTTCCGGCCACTTGCTTTTCGATGGTACCAATGTGATGAATAAGATTGCCGTTTGCCGAGCAATACTGCGGATAATTGTCGCTTTTTGGACCTTTGGTAAAATCCATCTGTGTCCAAGGCACAAAATTTTCGTACCTAAAAGCAGGCGACCGTACGGCATCGGCACTGCCCACAAATGAAATGGCACTTGCCCCGATGTTATAAATGTGGTTGTCTTTGAGCTGATTATTCTTGTTGTAATTGCTTACAAAAATGGCATTGCCACCCAATTCGTAAAAATTACAGCCAGTAACCGTAATTTTCTCCGTTCCATCCAACAAAAGTGCACCTCCACGGTAAATGGTCCAATCGCTGCGCAACAAGGGTTCCTTGGTGAACATAAAACTCCTGGCGGTTTGGGTAAAGTCTATTTCGGCAATGCTGATGTTTTGAACTGGCTTTGCACGATCTCCTACGATATGGATCAAGTCTGTTAAATTGCTGATGGCAAAATCGGCTTTGGTCAGATCTAAGTTTTTGGGTGGATAGAAATAGAGTGTTTGTTCTGCCTGGTTATAGTACCACTCGTTGGGTGCATCCAATTCTTCGAAAATATTCTCTACAAAGCGGTGCTCCTTGTTCATGGCCGAAGGGCGGTTGTTTTGCCAGCCCCCCACATAATCCAGTTTATCGCCTGTTTTACCCGTAATCTCAAAATGAAAGCCACCCCATTCGCCAGCGTGCAAGGCATGGATATAGCCTCCCTTGGGGTTTTGCCAACGGGCAATCCTCTCTTTGGCCAAGGCATCGGCAGCCGTACCGTTAAAAATCCTTGCTTTTTCGTCGAAATTCGGGTAACGCGCCATGGGCAACACCTTTCCATTCAGAAACAGCCGATCAGGATTGACAGCCGACGCTAAGCGAGCTTTATAAATTCCGTCGCGATAAGGCGTCCATTGGAGGCTTACTTTTTTTCCGCCACTAAAAACTACTTTTTCATGCTGGTAGGACTGTATTTTTAATGAACGCGACGTAATGCTTTTGTTCGAAATTGTTACCGTCTGGTCAAACACATAGGTCCCTTTCCTGAAAAGGATTTCTACTGCTTCGCCTTTAAGGCTTTGCGCTTTTTGAAGTGCGCCTTGTAGTGTTTTTAAAGGCTGGTTTAGGCTTCCGATTTGAGTGTCGTTGCCAACAGGCGATACAAAAAGCTTTTTTTGCGCCCATAAAAAGCTGGGCAATATGCCCAAGCAAAGCATCAACAATTGTTTTTTCATAGGTGTAGGTATTGTTTAGCCAACAAGATACAAACAAGCCCCGAGCTTTTGCAGGGGGCTTGCCTAGTTATTTAGTGCTGCTTAATCACAATCAGATAGCCTTTGGCCTTAGGCACTGTAATTTCGCTATTGGCGGTAAGCTGTTGCGCCTGTTGAAAGTTAGTAACTCCTGGAATATTAATACTGGCTTTTGCCGGATCGATGCCTAGTTTTTGCCAATCGATGTTCAAGGTAACTTTCTCATCTTGGTCTGCCCAACTGGCTATGGCCACCAAAGCTGCGCCTTGTTTTTTATAAACCGTAGCCAAAACCTGCGGATTGCTGGTTTTAACCGGGCAATTTGTAGACCAGTAACCAATCATCTTGGTGCCTTTCATGCCGAAATCGTCCCAAACTTTCCAAATCGGTCTTGGATCGTTGTTGCCCGACCAAGGCAGTCTGTTGGTCATGCCATAAATCATGCCTCGCCATTGGTTGCCGCCATCTTGCAGCATTTCGCCCATCAAGCCAAACGGAATACCGCTTACTTCGGTCAGGAAGAAATCGGGTTTGTTCTTTTCGTAGTCGAAATATTCGCCAAACCACAAACGGTTCAGGTAAGGAAAATGTTCCATGTACAAATTGGCGCTGTTGTTAAAGCCATCGCTCTTGTTGTATTGGTTGGCCGAGTGTAGGTCGATAATACCCGGATGGCCATCTTGCGTCAATACGCGCTTGATGCGTTTCATCGTAATGCGATCAAAAGCCACATCATCCAAATAAATGCCGTCGATGCCCACATTTTTGGTCAGCCAGTTCATGCCCTCTACATAATAGTTGTGCCAACGGCTCATGCCGCTGTTTACAATGGCTGCATCTTTGATTTCGGGTACAAACCAGGCTGCAATGTAATCGTCTTTTACGTGTTCCTGTAACCAAGAAAAGCCTCCCCCCTTGCCTGGCGAGTAGATTTCGTGACCCAAGCTGCGCATCGGGAAAGTTTCGTAGGCGCGGTTAGACAGCTCGCGAACGGTGTTATAGATTTTCACTTTTAGGCCTTTGCTGTGCGCCTCGGCAATGTAGCTTTTCATTTTGCCGTATTCGATAAACGGATAGTTGATCCAAGGGTTAATTGGCGTAGCATGGTGGATGTTGACCACCGTAGCGCCAGTAGCCTTGATGCTATCTATCGAATTGTACTTATGGTAAAAGCGGTTCTCCCATTGAAAATCGGTGTTAATGGTGTGGAAAGGGGTAATCAATAGTGTAAAGTTGTAATATTGCACCTCTCCTTTTTTCATTTCGCGTTCGCCGGTATAGTTATTGGCCAGCATCGAACTGCCTTTAATGCCGATGCTTACGCCGCCTTTATTGCCATTGCCCCAAGAAGTTGGGAGCAATAAAGGTTTTTGCAGGTAGAAATTGGTGTTTAACGGACGGACATATTTCTCGTCGCGAAGCGAATACTGCAAGCCAGCATTTACATTGCCCAACCAAGCACCATCCTGGTTTTTATTGGCTACATCCCACTTCCATTCAAATTTTTCGGGGCGTTCGCCACCTTTTTGGCCGAAGCCCATCAAATAGGTAGCGGCTGTTTTGTTAAACGGAATGTGCATGGTTACGTCTTTTAAATCGAGGTCTTTCAATGCCGTAACTTTAACCGTATACGACATAAAGCCGTCAAACTCCAAGCTTCCTGCGATGTCCATTTGCAGACTGTCGTTCGCACTGGTGGTTTTCCATTGCACCGTTCCGGCTTCCTTTTTGGTGAATTCTACCCCGCCATCTTTCAATACGATGTTTTTGCCATCGGCTTTGCGCACAAAATGGAAATGGATATTTTCGGCCAATAAATTATTTGGTGTGGTGGTATAATCGGTCATTTCAGGACTAAAAAACGTCTGGATCTGTTTTGGAAAACCGTTTTTATCCAGTTCTACCTTACGTCCCAACAAACTAATGCTCGTTCCCTCTACCTTTAAAGGCGTATAAGGCGCAATTACCGTATTGCTTTGCGCCAAAGTAGAGTTTAGCCAAGTCAGGCGAGTTTGTTTCCAAGGTTCATTGATGCCGTTTTCCTTGCTCACGCGTGCATCAACCTTTAAGCTGATTTTGATGCTTTGCACAGGCGCGTTGGCCACCGATACCTCTACCGTGCCTGTGTAGGTTCCGGCTTTGGTGGCAGTAGGTACGTTAAGCAGGCACCACAAGGCCTGCACCTGATTTTGAGGCACATCAACTTCTTTGCTAAACGGCTTGCCATCGTAGGTGGTGCCATCGGTATTGAGGCAAGAAAAGAGCTGCGACGCTATTTTGTTACCCGATTTGTCTTTCAAATCACTGAATTTCAGCTTCACGTGCTGCAAATCCTTCAAGGCATAAATCCCTAACTGAAAAGAGAAGTTTTCGCCTCTTAAAGCTATATCTGCAAATGTTTTTTGAGGCCCATTGGCTATCCAGCGTTGCGGAATATCGTTCTTCATCACAATGGGGTACATCCTGTACTCTGGAAATACCAAGTAAGCGGGTTCGGCATGCTGCGCTTTTAGCTTGGCTACTTCGGCACTGGTTGCAATCACCTCCATCGGGTAAACGTTGTTAAAGGCATTGATCGATTCCAACTGGAGCGCTTTGGCATTAACAGGCATCAGTTCTGCATCTTTTGGGGCTATCCAATTGGGCAGCTTGCCTTGTTTCGGATAAATTCCTTTGGGATAGTTAGATCGGCCTTCGTTTTTGTAGGGCTGATAATAAATGTAATAAGTTCCGGCGCCACTGGTAGGCTCGAAACAAATGATGCCACGTTCTTTATTTAACAACAGCGGCAATATGTTTTCTATTTTTTTTCCGGTTTTGGCATCTTGTACAATAATTGCCTTTTGTTCGGGATTGGGATCGCTACGGCGCCATTCGATATTTACTTTGGCAATTTTTCCGGCACCGGTATAGCTGACCAATGCACGTTGGTTGCCCAAGGAATCGGCATTCCAGCCGTTGTTGCCAGCGGTGTATTTGACTTGCTGGGCATTAGCCCAAAAGGGAAATGTGCAGCCGAACAGCAACACAATAAGGTAGTTTTTCATGGATGAGGTTTTAAAAATTAACTGATGGTAAATTTAATTTTTTTCTACGTTGTTTAACAGTGTGGCAAAAATTAAGTCAAAAACGTTACAGCTACCATAATTTTGCTATTTTTGACCTTAGGGTAAATTCCACAGATGTCAGCAATTACGGTAAAAAGGTCGAAATTATTTTTTAAGCACATTAAAACGGCCTTCAAGCTGTTCAGAAAAAACGATCCTTTGCGTCTTGCCGGTGCAACAGCCTTTTTCGCCAATTTCGCCCTCCCGCCCATCCTGCTGATTTTGATTAGATTGTTTGGTTTTTTTGTAGACAGGAAGCTTTTGGCCAGACAGATTTTTGAAAGATTGGCCAGCATTTTAGACGACAGCAGCACCGATCAGATCAGGCAAACGCTCAGAAACATCAGGGGAATTGACCACAACTGGTGGGCTACCATTTTGAGTTTTGTGTTTTTCATCTTTGTGGCCACCACGCTCTTTAATGTCATCAAAAACTCGATGGACCAGATTTGGAAAATTGGCGTGAACGAAAAAATCGGTATCATGTTTAACCTCAAGTTAAGAGCACGCTCCATGGTGATTATTCTTTTGGCGGGCATCTTGTTTTTTGTAGGCCTTTTAACCGACAGCGTGCAGGCATTTATCGGCACCTACATCAATACCGCAGCCCCAACTTTTGGCAAAATATTTCTGTCTGTACTTAACCAGGCACTTTTTGTGGTTATCGTAACCGCTTGGTTCACGGTGTTGTTCCGGTTTCTTACCAATGGACGTCCCAGTTGGAAAGCATCGATACGCGGTGGCATCCTAACCGGCATTTTGTTTACGCTGGGCAAGTTTATTTTGCGCATTATGCTGCCTTTGAGCAACATTGGCAATGTGTACGGCGCTTCGGGCTCTATTGTACTGATTATGCTCTTTGTATTTTATTCGTCGTTTATCTTCTATTTTGGGGCCTGCTTTGTAAAGGTATTAAGCGATGCCGGCAGTAAGCCGATTAAGCCAATAAAAGGCGCTTTCCTTTACGAAATCAAAGAAATAGCCAAAGAAGAAGGCAAAGGTTAATTGGTACGCAAACCCACCTGCTCAAAACCCTGCATTTCGAAAACAGCCAATTTGTTCAGCAGATTGAGGTGCAGCGTTCCGAAGAAATTAAAGATGCCATCTTTGTTTTTGCCTTCAATGCAAATGGTTTCCTTCACAATTTCGCGCTGTGCCAGATTTTGGTCGGCCGTAATCATGTCTTCGTCCTGAATAACGAAATCATTGGCTTCGATGGCAAACTCTTTTAACAGGGCCAAAAAGCTCTGGCCATTCAACAATAGCTCTTTTAAATTCATGGCAATAAGGTTTAGGTTTGTGACTGACAAAACCGCATCAATTTTATTGCCAAAAAAAATGGATGGACCTTTTTTGGCCATCCATTCTTACAACTTTAAAGAGATATTGTTTTAAAACAATTTATAGGCTAGACCTAGGGTAAACAAATTGAGTTTGGTCGACTGTGTATAACCAGTAGAATTAAGCTTAGAAAGGCCCAATTCGTATCTTAAATCAACACCTATGCTACCGATATCAACACCGGCACCAAACTGCCAGGCAAAAGCCTGACCTTTGAACTTGCCATTAAATGCCGAAGCGGCCGCCTGCGAAAAATTTTGGTCTTCGTTAAGCACAAACGAAACAACCGGACCTGTATTGAGCCTTAAGCCTACACCGGCTGCACCAAATTTAGTACCCACCAATACCGGTACGTCTAAACTGGTAAACTTAACCTTGTTTTCTTGTCCAGCGGCATTTTGCAAGGTTGCATTTTTGCCCGAAAGGTACAGTTCTGGTTGCAAGTGCAGTCCGGCGGCGCCAATACGGGCCCAAAGGCCAACATAATAGCCAGCACGGTTATCGCTGCTGAATGTATTTGAGGTATTAAATTTAGAAAGGTTCATCCCTCCTTTTAGGCCGAGCTGGAAAGAAGGCACCGTTTGGCTAAAAGCAAGGCTGCTGGCGCAAAGCAGTACGAATAATAGGCTAATCTTTTTCATATTAAAGCATTGGGTTTCTAATGTTATTAACGTAAAGATAATATTTTAAATTGAAAGCTAAATTTTGTAGTTTTATCAGTACCCTTTGTTAATTTTCAAGTGTTTGTTTTTGAGTATTTTCCCTTCGTAAATGGAGTTTTCATTTAATATTTATGCGATTGTTTTGCTGGCCTGTGGCTGTACAACAATTGTTTTATCCAATTACATTTACAGAAGAGGCGGAGAAGCCGTAAAGTGGTTCTCTATGATGATGCTCTCTAACGCCATTTGGTCTACAGCCTATGGTTTCGAGCTGGCCAGCAGCACCTTAAGCCAGATCAAGTTTTTAATCAATATCGAATACATCGGCATTGCCACCCTGCCTTTAAACTGGTTTTTGTTCTGCCTCAGCTTTTGCGACAAGGAATGCTGGTACAAAAAACGATTAAACCTTGCGCTCATTCTGATTGCGCCCATCGTCACGATATTGATGGTTTGGACCAACAGCTATCATCACCTGCACTACAAGCACATTGAAATTGCGACCGATGGCCCTTTTCCGATGGTGGCTATTACCCCTGGCATCTGGTACCGCATCTTTACCATTTATTTTTACCTGTTGCTGGCTTGTGGCTGCTACCTGATTTTGATGAAGTTCAGGACTTCCGATCCCATTTACAAAAAACAGAATTACAGTATTGTGATTGCGGCATTTATACCTTGGCTGGCCAACATGAGCTATCTGCTCGGATTGAGGCCGTTTGCCCATTTGGATATTACGCCCTTTGCCTTTGTGCTTACTTCTTTTTTCATCCTGATTGGCATTTACCGCTTCAAGCTGTTCGATATCATTCCCATTGCGCGCGAAAAGGTGCTGGAACTGATGCAAGACGGTTTTTTCGTACTCGACCAGCAGAACCGCATTATCGACTATAACAAATCCATACAGCGCTATATTTCGATAGCCAAAGACCAAAAAATTATAGGAACGCAATTAGAAAAGATTTTTCCGAACCAGCCTTATTTCTTCGAGCGCATCAAGAACCACCAATCGGGCAAGATAGAGCTGGATGTAACACTCGAAAACAAAATACTTTACCTCGAAGCCGATATCCTTTTTTTGGTCGACAATAAGATCAACAACGATTTTACCATTATCAAGCTTCAGGACTTGACCAATTTTAAAAGAGAGGCCATACGTACCAAAGAGCAGGCCAATGAGCTGGAAAAGCTGAACCAGCTTAAAGACAGGATATTTTCTATTATTGCCCACGATTTGCGGGGTCCGTTGGTTAACCTTTCTGAAGTGCTTAAAATGATTGCCAACGACCAGATTACCCGCGAAGAATTTAAAAGCATCTCGCCTACGTTGAGCAAGGATATCATTTACACCACCGATTTGCTGGAAAACATTCTGCATTGGTCGAGAAGCCAGCTTAAGGGCTTTGGCATCAAAAAGGAGTTTTTCAACCTGCGCAACCTCATCATCAACGAAATCAATTACCACCTGCCCGCTGCTACCACCAAGAAGATAAAAATCATCCACGATGTTTTTCCTGGCGAGATGGTTTATGCCGATATCCTGATGATCCAGATCGTGATGCGCAACATTTTAAACAATGCCATTAAGTTTTGCCACGAAAACTGCGAGATACACATCACTGCCGTATACCAACGCAACGGCACCATGCTGGTGTGCATACAGGACAACGGCGTTGGCATTCCGGCCCATGTGCTGGAGCGTTTGTTCAAAAATGAAAACATCACCACCCGAGGCACTTTTAACGAAAAAGGAACGGGTATTGGCCTGATGGTGTGCAAGGATTTTATGATCCGCAACGATGGCGACATTACGGTAAGCAGCCAGGAAGGCCAAGGCGCCAAATTTTGCCTGAGCCTGCCTACTTCCAAATAAAAAAGGCTCCGATGGGGAGCCTTCTTGTTATTATTTCTGACCTGTTGCTTCGTTAATGGCCTGTTGCTCTTTGAGCGCTTCTACGTTGTTTTTATTACCAAAATTGGTGGTTTTATCGGCAAAATAGGCCAAGATATCCACGATGGTATCGAGGTTGTCGGCCACCCGCTGGTGCATGTCGGGCAAGTCTTTTTCCAGTTTTTTATCGCCCAGCTCTATATTGTCTACTTCAATCTTTCCAATTTTTTGGATAATGGCCTGCTGAGAGTGTTGCAAGTCTTCAAGTTCCCTTACAATCTTTTCCATTAATTCAAACTTCTTTAAGGTATCCATATGCTTTTCTAATTAAGGTTTAACAATATGTTTTGCCTCAATAGAACCAATTACCTTGCCAAAAAGTTTGACCCACAACTAATTTGTGTCTGAGAAATTTGGAGATTAAACAAATAACTAATAATTTAGTTAAAAATAATCGATGATGAGAAACTGGCTTCCCTTTTTGTTTGTATTGCTATTTTGCAAAAGTTTAACTGCCCAAACTGTTAGTATTGATAAGGAGAAATTATTGGAATATTACCAAAGTCAGCGTTATGCCGAGGCTGCCCAATATCTGCAAAGCATCTACCCTAGCGATACGCAAGACATAAAGGCACTGGGCCAAATGGCCTACTGCAACATGATGTCGGGCAAACTGCCTGATGCCGAAAAAAACTACTTACAAATCAACACCTTACAGCCCAATAGCCTGCCTGTGCTGTTCAGCCTTACCAATATCAATACCAGAAGGGGCAACAACGCCAAGGCCAGAAGTTATTTAGCGCAGATCATCTCGATAGACAGCACCAATTTTAATGCCTACAAACAGTTGGCAGGACTTACCGATAGCAGCGGGCTCAAACTGGCTTACCTCAAAAAAGCCAATGTATTAAATGCAACAGATGCCGATGTAGCTTACGACCTGGCTACGGCTTACCGCAACGATAAGCAATACGAACCGGCCTACAATGTACTCAAAATAGCCATTGCAGCTGATACGGGCAATTTCATCTTGCAACAGACCCTATTGCCCATGGCCAACCAACTGGGCAAATACAAAGAAGTAATTGCCGTTGGCGAGAAGTTGTTGCAAAACGATGCCGATGCCAACGTAATGAAGGATGTAGGCAAAGCCTATTTCTTTTTAAAGAACTACCAAAAATGCCTGAGCCTTTACAAAGTACTGGAAGATGCCGGTACCGTTAACGAAGCCATTGTGTATTACATGACCTTGAGCTACCGCGAGCTGAAGAACTATGAAATGGCCCTTGTATACGCCAAAAAGACCATTGACGAAGGCATATCGACGAATACGACAGCCTACTACGGCACCCTAGCCGGCATTTATGAAGAAAAGAAACAGTTTGCCAATGCACTTACGGCCTATAAAAGAGGCCTCACCTTTAGCAGCAGCAATTCGATTTATTACAGGATGGGCTTATTGTACGATTTAAGTCTGAAACAGGCCAAAAATGCACTGACCTATTATAACCTTTACCTCAAAGGCAAACCAGACCCTGAAAAAGACAAGGAGCAAATTGTTTATGTAAAAGCGAGGATAGAAGCTTTGACCAATCCAAAAGAAGCGGTTACGAAATAAAAATCAAATTCTTCTCCCTTGGGGGGAGATTAAAAATTCAGCACAAAAAGAATTTACTAAAGCGCCTCGAAAATAGGCTTTACATCGCTCCAAAACTGATCGAGGGCAATGAGGCGTGGTTTGAGGAAAGAGATAATTGCGGGCCAATCTTCTTGTTTAAAGATACTTACTCCTTCCGTAGTTTTCGCAATGCGACTTAAGGGCTGGCTATAATCGTTCGTGGTATTGGCCTGCCATTCCCATTCTTCACCAAGGGCATCGGCGAGCAAAAGTTTTACGGCTTGGAATTGTTCAAAGTAAAGCTCTCTTAAGCCGGCGTCGGGATGAGCCAATTCAATGGCAATGCTGGCGCCTCGTTTAACGGCATCCATTCTAAAGAAAATATGTTTGACACCGGTTTTGTAATTAACCCAGTTTACAGGCATCCCATCGGCCGACGGGATAGGCTTCATGTATTTGTCAAAGGTAATCCAAAAAGACTGGCGTATTTTTGAGGCTTCTTCTTTGCTGTACATTAATGAGTTGCCTTGTCCATCAAGCGGGCTACATATTTACCAATGATATCAAATTCGAGGTTAACGGTATCGCCTACCTTTACCTCCTGCAGGTTGGTATGTTCGAAAGTATAGGGAATGATGAATACAGAGAACTCGTCTACTTCCGAATTAACCACCGTAAGGCTAATCCCGTTTACACAGATAGAGCCTTTTTCAACGGTTACGTTGCCTGTACTGCCATCATATTTAAATCGGTATTCCCAGCTGCCATCCAATTCGTTTACCAAAATACATTGCGCTGTTTGGTCTACGTGCCCCTGCACAATGTGGCCATCAAGGCGGGCATTCATTTGCATGCAACGCTCTAAATTTACCTTGCTGCCTAGTTTTAATTGGCCCAAGCTGGTTTTATTCAGGGTTTCTTCAATAGCCGTTACGGTATGCGAATGCCCATCGATAGCCACTACCGTTAAACAAACTCCATTGTGGGCAACGCTCTGGTCTATTTTCAGCTCATGGCTAATAGCTGATTGAATGGTAAAATGCAAGTTGTTGCCTTCGGCCACAACTTTCTCCACTTTCCCTAGGGTTTCGATAATTCCGGTAAACATCTTAAATATAGTTTTTCCTGTTCCTTAACCAGTTGCTTTGGCTTTGCTCGCTTTCGGCACTTTGGTTCAGGGCTGTTTTTTCTTGTTGCAACATCTTAACGGCTGTTAAAGCGGCCAACATGGCCTCTGCTTCGTTTTCGGTCTTTAAACTATCGGAATTAAAGTATTTACCCACAAAATGGGTATCAAATTTGCCCGAAGTAAAGGCCTCGTGTTGCATTACAAATTTACCAAAACCCAGGGTAGTTTGTATGCCCGTAATGTCATATTCGTCGATGGCACGGATCATGCGTTCGATGGCCTCTTCCCTATCCTTGCCATAGGTAATCAGTTTGGCAATCATTGGATCGTAATAAATCGGGATTTCCATGCCTTCTTCAAAACCATCGTCAACCCTTACGCCGTTGCCTTTTGGGGTGCGATAAGTTTGCAAAGTGCCTATATCGGGCAAGAAATTATTCAACGGATCTTCTGCATAAACACGCAGTTCCATGGCATGGCCATTAATTTTCAGGTCTTCCTGTTTAAAGCTCAATGCCTCGCCCCTGGCTATTTTAATCTGTTCTTTGACCAGATCCAGTCCGGTAATCATTTCGGTAACCGGGTGCTCTACCTGCAAGCGGGTATTCATTTCCAAGAAGAAGAAATCGAGGTTCTCGTCTAAGATAAACTCTACAGTACCTGCCCCCACATAATTTACCGAGCGGGCCACATCAACGGCACAACGGCCCATTTTTTCCCGAATTTCGGGTGTAAGCACAGCCGATGGAGCTTCTTCAATTACCTTTTGGTGCCTGCGCTGTACCGAGCATTCGCGCTCGAACAAATGCACAATATTGCCGTGGGTATCGCCCAGCACCTGGATTTCGATATGGCGAGGCGAGGTTACATATCTTTCGATAAACACCGACCCATCGCCAAATGCCGACGTAGCTTCGCTTACGGCCAAGTGCATCTGCTCGTCAAAATCGGCTACTTTTTCTACAATGCGCATGCCTTTACCGCCACCGCCTGCAGCGGCCTTGATCAAGATTGGAAAACCAACTTCAATGGCGCGTTGCTTGGCTTCTTCGATGTCGGTTATGGCCTCTTCGGTACCGGGTACCATCGGAATGTTATATTGGAGTGCAGCCGCTTTAGCCGAAAGTTTATTGCCCATGATTTCCATGGCTTCGGGCGTTGGGCCAATCAAAACCAGTCCGGCTTCTTTTACCGCCCGGGCAAAAGCTGCATTTTCAGACAAAAAGCCATAGCCTGGATGGATAGCCTGCGCACCTGTAACTTTGCAAGCTTCGATAATCTTTTCGCCAAGCAGGTAAGATTGGTTTGAAGGCGCTGGACCAATACAAATTGCCTCGTCGGCATACCGCACATGCAAAGCCGAGCGGTCGGCCTCAGAAAAAACAGCCACTGTTTTGATACCCATTTCTCTTGCCGAGCGCATGACGCGCAAGGCAATTTCGCCACGATTGGCCACTAATATTTTGTTCATACAGTATTTCGGTTGCCAGCTTGAGCCGGCAGTTTTCAATTCACAATTTAGCACGTTTATCCGCGAAAGGATAGCATATTTCCTGACGAAAGCTTTGTTGATCCTTACACATGCAGTCCCTTGATGTTGCTTATGGCCTGATCAATCATGGCCGAAGAAACATCTAAATGGGTCACAAATCTAATGGTTTTATCGGAAGTGCTGTTACACAAAATGCCTTTGCTTTCTAAAGCTCTGACCATATGGTCGGCTTTGAGGCCTTTTGCCACATCGAAAAGGACAATATTGGTTTCGACCGACATCACCGATTCTGCATAACTGGTTTGTTGCAAGGCTTCGGCTAAGGCTTTGGCATGCTGATGGTCATCGGCTAGGCGATTTACGTGATGGTCGAGCGCATAAATGCCCGCCGCCGCTAAAAATCCTGCCTGACGCATCCCTCCGCCCAGTACTTTCCTAATTTTTAAGGCTTTTTTAATGGTAGCCTTCGAACTAAGCAATACAGAACCCACCGGCGCGCCCAAGCCTTTTGACAAACAAACCGAAATGCCGTCGAAATAATGGCCATAGTCTTTGGCTTTATCGCCGGTGGCCACCAAGGCATTGAAAATTCTGGCGCCGTCTAAATGAAGCTTAATTCCTTTGATGGCACACAAATTATGAATGGGCTCGATTTGGCCAAGGGTATAGCATTTGCCACCACCCTTGTTTACGGTATTTTCGAGCACTACGAGGCTTGAATTAGGGTAATGGATGTTATCGGCGTTGATTTCGGGCTCGATCATTTCTGGCGTCAAAATACCTCTCTCGCCATTAAGCAAACGTACCGAAGCCATCGAATTGTAGGCAATGCCACCACCTTCGTAGCGATACACATGCGCCGTTTGGTCGCAAATGACTTCGTCCATAGGCTGGGTAAAGCACTTGATGGCAATCTGGTTGCTCATGGTACCCGAAGGACAAAACAACGCGGCTTCCATGTTGAACATCGCGGCCAGTTTTTCTTCTAAGGCATTAACGGTTTCGTCTTCGCCAAAAACATCGTCACCTACCTTGGCATTCATCATGGCATCGAGCATCCCAGGCGTTGGCTTGGTTACGGTGTCGCTCCTAAAATCTATTTTGTTCATTTGTTATCGGCATTAAAGGAATTAAGATAAAAGGAAATATCTAATCCGCCAGCAAATTAAAAAACTCCTTTGCAAAAAGCCTTATCGATTTTGTAATATTATCGGTAAAAAAACTATAAAACAACATTTAAGCAGCTAGTACTTGGCTCAGTGTTTTTTTAACCATTTAGGAATTAAGGCGACATTTAGGCATATGCGCCAGCTACAAACACAAACTTATTGATGCCCATAAATACCTTAATGTTTTTTCACCATTTAGGAGTTAAGACAACATTTAGGCATATATGCCAGCCACAAACACCAAGTTTAATGGCTCTAAATGCCTTAATGTTTAAACCTATCGTCAGTTTTAAGAAAGAAATAGTTAATCGGGTAGGGAATTAAAGAACTCGTTTACAAAAGGCTTCATCGACTTGGTAATGTTATCGGTAAAAAAGTTAATCAATAGACCTTGAGGTGCCCCTACCAATTTCATATAAGTCAAAATCTGTGCTTCATGAACCGGCAATAAACGTTCGATTGCTTTTAGTTCAACAACAACCAAATTATTTACCAGAAAGTCTAATCTTAATTCTGTATTTATCTGAATGCTATCATAAAACACGGGGACTATCAATTGTTGTTTCACGTCAAATCCATTCTTCAGCAATTCATAATACAAACACATTTCATAAACACTTTCAAGCAAACCCGGCCCAAGCGATTTATGAACCTTAATTGCACAACCTGTTACCTGATACGATAAAGCCGTAATATCCCTTTTTGTCATCTCCGTCCCTCCATTAAAACTTATAGGAATAAAAATAAGATTTAATTTTGTTACTTGCCAATAGTTGTTTTTCCACCATTTAGGAATTAAGGCAACATTTAGGCATATGCACCAGCCACAAACACCAAACTTAATGGTCCTAAATGCCTTAATGTTTTTTAACCATTTAGGAATTAAGGCAACATTTAGACATGTTGCCAGCCACAAACACCAGGCTTAATGAACCCAAATGCCTTAATGTTTTTAACCACTTAGGTTTCAAACCTTAATTTGCAATAAACTGATAAAACGCCGGAAATTCGCGTCGCCAAAACCATTCACTATGCTTGCCATCGGCTTTTTCTACCAGTTTTACTTCTTTGTTTGCCTTAAGGAACTGTTCTTTTTCAGTGCCCAGTAAGATCTGATAAACGCTTTCCATATCACGGGTCATCATTTGGCCTTCCAAGCCACCTGCCACCAGATAAACCTGATGGCCTTTTAAGGCAACACCAGCATTTTTAATATCGGCTTCGATGGCCTTGCCCAACCAGAATGCCGGAGAAAAAACACCCGCCTTCCCATAAACATTAGGATAGGCCACCATGGCATACATCGAAATCAAACCGCCCATCGAACTACCCGCTATTGCCGTGTGCTTACTGTCTTTTAAAGTTCGATAATGCTGATCTATATAAGGCTTTAAAGTTTCGGCCAAAAAAGCCACATAAGCTTTGCCCTTGCCTTTTCCATACTGACTATCGTAGGGATTATATTCTTTTAGTCTTTCACTTCCCCCATTCGCAACAGCCACCACGATGTATTCCTTTGCCCCTTTGGCAATCAGGCTATCCAATATTTCGTCAACTCCCCATTCGCCAAAGCCAGAGGTCGATTGATCGAACACGTTTTGTCCATCTTGCATGTATAAAACCGGATACTTTTTCTTCGATTTGGCATACGAAGGAGGCAAATAGATCCAAATACTTCTTTTGGCATGGAGCTGGGGCATTTCGAAGGCACTATCCAACAAGTGTACATTTGCCGTTGCGGTAGATTGGGGAGCTTCCTTTTTAAAGGCATCGGCCCAGGCTGCAACATTTAGCCGAATCAGCGTATCTTTTTTGAGCGTGAAACTTCGATTGGCGATGGCCTGTCCACTGCTAGCACTTTCCACCTTGTTCCAATGGCCACGGGTAATTTTAAACTCATAGTTTCCAAGGGGAAGAGATTTTTCTAAAACATAGCTGTCCGTCGTTTTCACCAGCTGACTATTGGCATCGTTGGGCGACCAGTTGTTAAAGTTGCCAGCCACAAAATAAGCAGGTTTCTCTTCGTTGGTTTTGGGCACATCAAGCAGTTCAAAACGAACTTTAACCTGGCCATTAACACCTAAAAAAGCCGCATGCAAAAGAACCAAAAACAAGATACGCTTCATAACAGTGAGGTTAAATTTGTTGCTTTGAGGTTATTTATTTGATGAAATGTGCCAATTTTCAAATCATTTAACAAATAAATAGAAATAATTACTTCTTTTATCATTTATATTTACACACAAATCAAATCATTACAATAATTGTTGCCGGTAGATGGACAATGTGAACATTAAAAAATTAGCGAAGGCCCTTCATCTTTCTACTTCTACTGTTTCGAGAGCGTTTAGAGATAACAGCGATATCAGCGCCACCACCAAGGCACGCATCCTGGCCATGGCCAAAGAGCTCAATTACCAGCCCAACCATTATGCCAGCAACCTGAGGGAGCAAAAAAGTAAAACCATTGCCGTTATTGTACCCGAACTGGCCAACAATTATTTCTCGCTGGCCATACAGAGCATTGAGCGTGTGGCAAGCGCCAAAGGCTACCACATTTTGGTTTATGCCACCAACGACCAGTTTGAAAAAGAGGTTTCCTTTATCAAACACTTGCACAATGGCAGGGCCGATGGCATTATCATGTCGGTATCGGGCGAGGCCAACAACCACAATTACCTGAACGAATTGTCGAAAAAACGCCTGCCTATTGTATTTTTCGATAGGGTTTACGAAGACATTGAAACCCCGAGGGTAATTACCAACGACTACGACAGCAGCTTTGCCGCCACCAAGCACCTGATCCAACAGGGTTGCAAACGCATTGCCTACCTGGCCGTAAACAAAACCCTTTCTATTGGCAAAACACGTATGCAGGGCTATATCGATGCCCTCAAAAAATTCAAGATTCCTTTTGAAGACGAACTGATCATCGACTGTACCAACAACTACAAGGAAAATATAGACCGTTTGAAAAAGGCCTTTATCGATTTGAAACCCGACGGCGTTTTTACTTCGGTTGAGCGTTTGGCCTTTGCCACTTACTACGCCTGTTACGACATCAACCTTGTTATACCCAAAGATTTGAAGGTAATCGGTTTCTCGAGTTTGGAGATTGCACCCTTGCTCAACCCTGCGTTAAGTACCGTTACGCAGCCTGCTTCGGAGCTGGGCAAAACCGCCGCCGAACTGCTGTTTAAAATGCTCGAAAACCCCGACGATGTAACCCCAACTACGCAGCTTGTTTTGAACTCGAAACTGGTGCAGCGCGAGTCGACTTCGAAGGCCTAAAACAGGTTCAAATCAACCGCATTTTTCAGTCCCAAAAAACCGATGGTTTTTCATCAGTTTTTTCTCCGATTTTTCAAAAACGCGCAGAATCAACCCCCTCTTGTTGCAACATTATTTCATTTTCTTTTCGATTTTTCGGGAACGTTCCCGAAAACGTTCCCGAAAACATGCAACAAAACAACTTAGTGTAAAAAATACACTTAAATTTCGATTTTTGAATTGTAAAATTTTAATTATCAGTTAATTAAATAAAAAATAAACTGATTTTAAAAGAATTTAATTGCTCATTTATTTGCTTTTTAAAGGCTTTTCCCTCCATAAAATATGGCTTCAAAAAAAATTATGATATAAAATTTTGATTTTTAATCTGCGCCATTAAATTTACAATAGTGTAATACACAATTAATTATAACCAAATATTTAAACTTTAAAACGGGCTTTTTTCTATGAAAGTACTCTACCCTATTAAGCTTTGTTTGTTGATGTTTTTTGCGCTCTGCACATCGGCAGCTTATGCACAAACTGGAAGCATTTCTGGTAAAATTCTTGACGATTCCAAACTGCCTATTCCGGGGGCATCGGTTCAAGTAGACGGTACCCAAAAAATTACCGCAACCGACAACGATGGCAACTACCGCATTACGGGTTTGGCCACGGGCACTTATACCTTAACTGCAAAGTATATTGGTTTTGGCGCCACCAAATTATCGGTAACGGTAGGCACTGGCAATGTAGTGCTTAATTTTGAATTGAAGCCCGAATCGCAAAACCTGAACGAGGTGATTGTGGTAGGCTACGGTACACAGACCAAACGCGAGGTAACCGGCGCCATTGCCAAGGTAAGTGGCGATAAGCTGACGGCCTTGCCTACACCGAGTTTCGAAGCCAGCTTGCAGGGACAGGCACCAGGCGTGCAGGTAACCCAAGGCAGTGGTTTGGCAGGTAGCGGTTCTGTAATCAGGATCAGGGGTATTGGCTCTATCAGTGCCGGTGGCGATCCTTTATATGTAGTAGATGGTATTCCGATTACTTCGGATCCTTTTATTACCGGCAATCGCGGCGCGATGAACCAAAACCCTTTGGCCACCATCAATCCTAACGATATCGAATCGGTAGAGATTTTAAAAGATGCTGGTGCAGCTGGTATTTATGGATCTCGTGGCGCCAATGGCGTGATCCTCGTTACCACCAAAAGAGGAAAAACAGGAAAGCCAACCATATCACTTTCGAGCAAATTTGGCTTGAGCACCTATGCCAATAAACCTACATTTGCCAATGGTCCGGAGTGGTTGCAATTGCGCCAAGAAGCTTGGACCAACGACGGAAATACGGGTCTGGCTCCACTTCCAGGTGGTTTAACTTGGGCACAAGCGCAGCAAAACAACACCGATTGGTGGGATATTCTAACCCAAACCGGTAAATCGAACGACCAAAGCGTATCTTTTAGCCAAGGCACAGAAAAAATCAAAACCTATGTTTCGGCCAATTACAGCAACAACGAAAGCTTTTTAAAAGGCAACTCTTACGAGCGTTACGGTTTCAGGACCAATTTCGATATCAAACCAACCAACTACTTCTCCACCAGCATTAACGTAGGTTACGACAAAGGAATTAACCAACGTGTAAATGCAGCATGGAGCGGCGGTATTGGCGATGCCATGTCGACGGCACTTCCAATTTATCCGGTTTATAATGCCGATGGCTCTTTCTTTAGCAATGGAGCCAATCCGGCACGTAACCTGGGCCTATTGGATTGGAAAACCAGAAACGAGCGCATTATGGCCGGTGTAACCATGGAATTAAAGCCTTTCAAAAACTTCAGTTTAAAAGGCAGTTTCAATATGGACAATTTAGATGTGGAAGATAACATCTTTAGTCCGGCGGCGCTAAACGGCTCTACCGTGGGCAGTGCCACCTTATACCCAACCAAAATCTTTAACAGAAACTTTTCTGGAATAGCTACCTACGATTGGCAAATGGACGATAAGAGCAAAATGACCATCATGGCAGGTGCCGAATCGCAGGTTTCTTATAAAAACTATTATAAAGATGGCATAAGCGGTGGGTCAGATGCGCCTTTCTCGAGCAACCTGCAAGGCTTATATCAAGCCATGCAAACTTTGGCCGCCAATAATGGATTGGTTTACTACGCAGGTGCAAATCGTGATACCTTTGGCTCCCTTTTTGCCAGGATCAACTATTCTTACGACAACAAATACTATTTGCAAATCTTGGCTCGTAGAGATGGTTCGTCTAAATTCGGTCCAGAAAACAAATATGGCTATTTCCCTGCCGCATCGGCCTCTTGGTACATCAGTCAGGAAGATTTCTTGAAAAACAGCAAGGTCATCAGCAATTTAAAACTGAGAGCCAGTTACGGATTGGTGGGCAGCTCAAACTTCCCTCCTGCGCAATACTACCAACAGTTCCAGTTCTCTGGAAGTTATAACGGCAATCCGGTATTGTATCCAACCAACGTACAAAACCCTGCCCTGAAATGGGAAGAAGGCCGCAACCTCGATTTAGGATTGGATTTCGGTCTCTTCAATAACCGCATTTCGGGAGAATTCTCTTACTACAGAAAAATAACCACTGGTGCTTTGCTTAATGGTGGCATTTCGCCCTCAACAGGCTTCAACGCGGGATGGGTTAACGTAGGCAAAATCTTAAACGAAGGCTACGAGTTAAGCTTAAACACGGTGAACGTACAGGCCAAAAACTTTAAATGGGTAACTCGCTTAAACGTTTCGAAAAACTTTAACGAGGTACTTAGCTTAGATCAACTTACGCCTGATGCCGTTGGTGGTGGCACCAATGATACACGTATTGCGGTGGGCTACCCTATTGGCACCAATTTCTTGGTTCGTTACAAAGGCGTTGACCCTGCTGATGGCTTGCCGATCTGGTTGGACAAAAACGGCTACGAAACCAAAACCTTCTCGTTAGACAACCGTGTGCCGATTGGCAAAGTATTGCCTGATTATGTAGGCGGTCTGACCAATACCTTTACTTTTAAAGGCTTTGAACTGAACACCTTGTTTACCTTCTCTTTTGGAGGGAACCTGTACGATGGTTCGGCCAAGCGCCAATTGGGCATTGTTACCGATTGGAACATCAGGGAAGACATTGCCGATCGTTGGAGAAAACCTGGCGATATAGCCAAATTCCCTCGTCTAACCATGAACAGCGGTACTTATGCAGGCCTATCGAGCGAGTGGCAGTACAACTCTACCATGTTCTTGTACAGCGCTTCTTTTGTGCGTTTGAGAGAAGTAACCCTGGCCTACAATGTACCAGCAACTTTTGCACGTAAATTAAGGTTGCAAAACCTGAAGCTGTTTGCTACAGGCATGAACCTGCTTACCTTTAGCAAATACCCTGGTGGCGATCCGGAAATTGCGCGCGACTTTGAAAACCCGCAAGACAGGAACATGAGTCCTAACGTAACCTATTTGACTACGCCTCAGCAAAAAACGTTCACTTTTGGGTTATCAACCTCATTTTAGGCAATTGACATTAATAGACAAGAAAATGAAAATCAATTATAAAAACATTTCAAAATCATTCTTGGTACTTGCCGTGTTGACGGTTATGGGCACCGGATGTAAAAAATTCTTGGAAGCGCCATCGCCAGAATCGATTCCAAAAGACGTAGCCATAGCCGACGAAACCGGCCTGAAAGCCGAAATGAACTCGGCCTACCAAATTGTAGGTGGTGGCAACATGTTTGGCGGCAAAATACAGGTAATCAATGACATGCTAGCCGATCAATTGAACGGACAGCAGCTGAGTGGCGATTTTGGCGAAATTTTCGGCCGTAAAACCTCGGTATTCGGCGAATATAAAAATGCCATGTATACCGACATCTACCAAGCCATCTATCGCGCTAACATTGTGTTGGAGAACCTAGACAAAGCTTCTAGCCTGAAAGACAACCTCGAAGGCCAAGCCAGGTTTATCAGGGCATTGTGCCACTTCCAGGTTGTACAGCTGTTTGCCCAGCCTTATGGCTTTACCGCCGACAATTCGCACTTGGGCGTTCCGATCAGGACCAGCACCACCATCAACCCCGGTGTTCGCGCTACGGTAAAACAGGTATACGATATCATCATCTCCGATTTAAAAACCGCCGAAACGAAATTACCAGACGACAATGGAGGCTATGCGACCAAATGGGCGGCCAAAGCATTATTGGCTAAGGTTTATTTCCAAATGAACGATTTCCAGAATGCCTACCTCTATTCGAACCAGGTTATTGGCAGCAACAAATTTACCCTAGATGCCACTTATGCCATTCGTTTTTCTGAAACAGGCTCCAAAGAAAGCATTTTCAAAATCGTAAATACCAAAGGTGCCTACGAGCCGGGAGGCGAATTGAGAGGTCAGTATCGTTCTGATTTCAGCTTGCCAACCCTGCGTTTTACCACCGATTTTTACAACAGCGTAAACACGCCAAACGATGTACGCAAAGCTTTGTACGACAACGTCAAATATCCAGGCTTTGTGGTGACTAAGAAATATAATTCGGATCGTTTTGAAATTCCTGTATTGTATTTAACAGACATGAAACTGATTAGGGCCGAATCTGCCGCAGAAACCGGACAAAACCTAACCGTTGGTGCCCAAGATATCAACGACATTTTAAACAGGGCTTATGCAGGAACCAAAAGCATCCCGCTTAACTCATCGGCCAGCTTGATCAAAACCAATGCCCGTTTCGAACGCAGCATCGAGTTTGCAGCCGAAGGCAATCGCATTGCCGAGATCAAAAGAATTGGTGCCAAAGGCGAAAACATCGACAAACGTGGCGCGCCTTGGAACTGCCCAGGATTGGTGCTTCAGTTTCCTCAGGGCGAAATGGCCAGCAATACGGCTTTTCAACGTAACCCAGAGGGAGGATGTAATTAGTAGTTAATGATTGAATTAGAGAATGATTGAATTAGAGAATTAAAAAATCATGCTATCATTCAAACCCGTTCATTCAAAATTAAATAACATGAAAAAGATTAAATATATAGTACTGGTATCCATCATCGCTACCATTTGGGGATGCAAACCAGAAGAATTTGGGCCGATTGTTGGTTCGGAAGAGAATTTTCTAAAAGAAATGCAGGGCACCTGGAGCCTCACCAAGGTTACACAGGTAGATCAAAATGCGGTTTCGAACGGATGGCCTTACAAAGAATTGGACATTACCAACATTTATCCTTACAAAGAATTGGTGGCTTCCTTTCAGGGCGATGCCTCTGGCAACCCGTCTACCTTCACCATTACACCGGGCAATGCGCCAAAAATTACCGACCTCAATTCGGGCAATTGGAGCGTAGACAATGCAAAGGCACCAAGTGTAATTACGCTGAGCAATAACGGGCAAACCTCAACCCTTACCTTGGGTTCTTATGCCAACCTGAAAAACGGAAAATTCTATTTGAAAAGAGAAAAAAAGGTAAACGGCAAAACCATTCTGGTTTACCAATATGAATTCACGAAAAAGTAATCGATAAAATAGTTCGTCATGAAAAAATTAATACTATCTATCATATTTATACTGAGCGCAACCTTTGCCTTTGCACAGGTAACGCTTAGTCCGGCTACTTTTACCGCCGAAGACGAGGTAACCATTACATTAAACGTTTCTGGTACTCCGCTTGCCGGCCTAAACGACATTTACATCTGGGCTTTCTCTAACGATGGCGTTGGTGGTGGCAAAGATGCATTGACCAATGGCCAATGGGGCAACTCGGCCGATGCCGCCAAGATGACCAAAACCGGCACCAATATTTTTACGTTTAAATTTACAGGCACTACCCTTTTCGGACAAAGTCCGGCAGAGCTGATCAACTTCGGCTTCCTGGCCAAAACCAAGGATGGTACCAAGCAAACACAGGATTACAAACCTTACAAGTTCGACCCCTTGGTGTTTGTTCCTATGCAATTCAGGGTTTTCCCTTCTAAGATGGACCAAACCGATATGACTACGGTTTACTTCCATCAGGATTTAGCCACCGACCAAAACCTACAACGTATGTTCGACGTCAAAGTAAACCTCGTTTTTTACAACGATGCAACCCCTGTTCCAGCAGTTGTGGCTACGAGAACGGCATTGGTTACTGTTAAAGAATCGAACATACTGTATTCTTACTCGTTCATTCCAGAACGCTTAATCACCCTAACCGCAGGCACCAAGCTCACCAAGTTTACTTACCAGTTTACCGGAAGCGTAAAAGATGCCAATGGAGCCAATGTACCCGTGGCTGGTCCAGTTACCGAAGTAGTTTATACCCCATTTAATTAAGCTCGCATATGAAAACCAAGATATTATACACTTTATTGGCAGTTGCAACAATTGCCTTCGGCTGTAAAAAAACAGAATTCGACGAGCTGTCTAAAGGCGAAGCATTGGGCTCATTTGCAAGTACTGCGCCTGCAAACAATACCATGTTGGTGCTCAACTCGGCCACGCCAAGCAACAAGGTTACCTTTACCTGGAGCGCCGCCACACCAGGCGTAAGCACCAAACCAACTTATAAATTAATCGCAGCCTTGAAAACCGGAAGTCTTGATGCACCATTCATCGAATTTCCGGCCGATAACAATGGCACTGCAACCAGCTTGAACCTTACCCAAAAACAGCTAGACGACGCGCTAAAAGCCAAGGCTGTTGCCGATGGTGCTAAAGTTGACCTGATTTGGGCCATACAGGCTACTAATGGAACCGTAAAAGTAAATACGGCAACCATGAACATTTCCATCACGCGCATGGGCGATGGTGTGAGCAATTTCTTGCTTTATGGTCCCGTTTCTTCAAGTACGCCGGTGGTCATCAATCCAAACTCGACCACAGACTTCCTGAACTTCAAATGGCAAAAAGCTTTTCCGGGTGTAACCGCAAATGCCGTGAAATACCAAGTGAAATTTGTAGCCAAAGGAGGCGATTTCAACAATCCGATATTCACTTATACCTCCAACAATTCGGGGCTTGATTCTGCATTGGCTGTGGGCTATAAAGACATCAGTGACAAACTGACCGCAGCCGGCTATACCGATCAGGCTACACCAGTTGCCTTGCAATGGACCGTAGAAGCGACTTCGGGCAACTTTAAGAAAACCGCCGACTACGTAAACGATTTGGTGATTACCCGCGAAGTTAAAATGTTCTTGGTAGGTGGCGATACACCTGCGAGCTGGACAGCTGAGAGTGCCTTGCAAATGATTCCGGATGCGGCAAATCCTGGTACTTTCTATATCTACGTGAAACTGAATGCCGGCAACGGTGGCTTAAAATTCCTGAACCAGCAACAATGGCCAGGTGGCAGCTTAAATTCGTCAGATTGGGGCATGAAACCTGGATCGCCAGGCGATGCCTTGGTTGAGAATGAAGTCAACATTGAAAACTATGGTCCTAGCGGCGTTTACCGCGTGACCTTCGACTCAAAAAACCTGAAATACTATGTACAGGCCGATCATGGACAGATGGGCGCCGTAGGCTCGGCAACCGTAGCAGGCTGGAATCCTCCAGGTGTTTTCCCTAGTCAAGCCCTTTCGCTCATTGCTACAAATAAATTCTTGGGCTTTGTTAACTTAACTAGCGGACAAGAATGGAAAATGATCGATGGCAATGCTTGGGGCAATGGAAGCGTTTCGGGCTCTAGAGATTATGGCAAGGGCACCACTGACGGTTCCATGCTTGAAACCGGCGAATCAAACTTCTCATTTACGGGCACAACTGGCCTGAAACGTATTGTTTGGGATGGCACCGACATCAAAAACCTTAAATATTCGGTAACCGATGGTACTGTATTCCTAGTAGGTAACGCTACTGCAGGTGGCTGGGATAACTCTCCTGGTAATGCCGCACTACCGGCCATGACTTACCAAGGCAACGGCAAGTGGACAGTAACCACAAACCTTGCTGTAGGCGAGTTCAAGTTTATCTTTACCAAAGGCAACTGGGATTACAACTATGGTGGTGCAGCAGGTGTTATCGCAGAAGGTGGCGCCAATATTGGCATTACTGTTGCGGGCAATTATACCGTGGTTCTAGACGAATACAACAGAACCTATACGCTGACCAAAAATTAAAAAACATAAAAACTGTTATAAAAGCCTTCCGAAAATTCGGGGGGCTTTTTTTCTTGTGAAAAACACCGCATACCAATTAAAAATCCGGTCTGATTTAGGCCTAAATAGTGTATAAAATACACTTTACAAAAAACCGATGTTTTAACTATAGATTCAAATCTTTAACATCAAGGAATTGTTAAGGAATAAAAAACTCAATTTTAATTTTTTATTTCAAAAAAGGCACATATATTGGTAGACTTTTTTTACCGATTTACTAAACTAAAAAACAAAAAATGATAGTTATTGCAGATGGTGGATCAACCAAAACCAATTGGTGCCTGATCAATGAAGCCGGAAGAAAAATCCATTTTAATACCGAGGGCTACAACCCTTATTTTTCTAAAGGCGATTACATCGAAAGCTCCCTGAGAAATTCTTTGCCCGATCATTTAGAACCCGAAAAACTAACAGAAGTTTATTACTACGGAGCGGGCTGTTCTACCGATGCGAACAAAAAAATCGTTGCCGATGCCATGCAAAAGGTTTTCGTGAATGCGAAAATCAATGTTGGCCATGATTTGCTGGCTTCTTGCCGTGCACTTTTAGGCGACGAAGCAGGTTTTGCTGCCATTTTGGGTACCGGCACCAATACTTGTTTATACGATGGTAACGACATTACCTTGAACATTGATTCTTTAGGTTATTTCCTAGGCGACGAAGGCAGCGGCAGCTTCATCGGTAAACGCATCTTGGCCGACTACATGAAAGGTTACATGCCCAAAGGCCTAAGAGAAAGCTTTTACGACAACTATGCCTTAACCAACGAGGATATTTTCGACCATATCTACAACAAACCGTTGCCTAACCGTTTTTGCGCAGGCTTTAGCAAGTTCATTTACGATTTCAAGGAAAACTACGAAGATTATACCACTTCTGTAGTTGATTACGGTTTTACGGCTTTCTTCGAGAACTTGGTTATCCATTACCCTAACTACAAAGATCACGAGTTAAACTGCGTAGGTTCTGTAGGCTATAGCTTCAGGGATATTTTAAGCATTGTGGCCGATCGCTATGAAATGGGCGTTGGCAAAATCATCCGTTCGCCAATAGACGATTTAGTAGAATACCATCTGAGCAAAAAGTAATTTCATACAATCACAAAATAAAATCCCCGAAGCAAAACTCCGGGGATTTTTTATTTAAGTTCAAGGATAAAGCCAAAAGACCAAAGTCTAAAGCTTATCCTCCAAAGAATTCAACAATAACAACAATTTAACAATGGAGCTATCATCCGAAAAGGCAAAAGTCCAAAGACCAAAGTCTAAAGCCTATCCCCTAAACAATTCAGCAATAAAAACAATTTAACAATGGAGCTATCATCCGAAAAGCCAAAAGACCAAAGCCTAAAGCTTATCCCCTAAACAATTCAACAATAACAACAATTTAACAATGGAACTCTCAAAGCAAAAAAAATCCCCGAAATAATCGAGGACTTTTGTTTAGGTTGGTTTTTAGTTTAGGTTTATTGTACAATGATTTTTCGGCTGTAGTTTTTGTTGTCTACCTGTAGGACTAAAATATACATGCCAGAAGTAATGTTGTTCTTAGAAAGCTCCCAAAAAAATTCCTTTTTGCCAGCATCTTGTGCTTGTTTACTGATCAGCACGGCTAATTGCTTGCCGGCAAGGTCTATCACCCTTAAACTTACATTGGCTCTATCGGTTAACTGATAGGCAATCGTCGTAGAAGTAGCGGCTGGATTGGGATAGTTGGTAAAGTTGATCACCTGAAAAACGCCAAATGGATTATACTCCCAGCTAGACTCGTTGTTGAGGTCGGCGCTTAGGAAACCTTCTGTAGTTAGGCTATCTGCATTTACCTGAGCTACGCCCAAGTAAGGCAAAACACCACTCGATTGCGCCTGGACCTTGGTGTCCATCACAATTAAGCCAACAAAAAGTAAAATAATCTGGTAGAGTTTTTTCATTCAATAAGGTTGATAGTGTAAATATAACACATCGAAACTAATTTTTATATGAAAATATAATATTTTTTTCAAAGCTACGTTAGCAAGCTTTGTTTCAAAAAACCAAGAAGCTAACTGCGTTGTTTTAGAAAGAAATAGCCTTTCCAAAGAGCTTGGCATACTTCCGTTTATCGAACTTGTATAAGGTAGCGGCCCTGAACGAAACGCCTTTCTGCTTCTCATCCAGTTCCTTGAGCACGCCGAAGCTCAGAATCTTCTTCCTGAAATTACGCTTGTCCAGTTTTTTGCCTAAAATGAGCTCATAGACATGCTGTACCTGAGTTAGGGTAAATTTCTCTGGCAAAAGTTCGAAAGCAATAGGCAGGTGCTTAATGCGGCGCTTGATTTTTTCGAGCCCCTTATCAAAAATATGCTGATGGTCGAAACCCAATTTAGGCAAATCTTTCACATTGATCCACTGCGCTCTTTTGGCATAAGAAGTCAGTGGTTTCAGGGCCTTGTCTCCGCCCAGGCGCAACATGGCATAGTAAGCCACGGTGATAACCCTGCCCTGCGGATGTCGGTTTACTTCGCCAAAAGTATAATACTGCTCCATGTAGATATCGCTCAAACCGGTAAGCTCATGCAAAATACGCAAAGCCGATTGGTCGAGGCTTTCATTCACCCCTACCAGGTTGCCCGGCAGGGCCCACCAATCTTTAAAGGGCTCTTCGTTGCGCTCTATCAATAGGATCTTAAGTTCGCCACCATCAAAGCCAAACAATACGCAGTCGATGGAAACAGCCGAATTAAATACAGGTAATACTTCTTTCAAAACACTAACGTTTTAGATATGTAAATATGAGAACAAAATAAAGACACTTGCTCGGTTAATCCATAAAAATAATAAAAAAAAATTACTTAGTGTAATTAATACACCTTATATTCGTGTATTATAATGAAACAAGACCTTAAAAATATTGCAGTACTTACTTCTGGGGGCGATGCGCCCGGCATGAATGCCTGCATTAGAGCCGTTATTCGCACCGGTATTTACCATGGCAAAAACATGTTCGGGGTAATGCAGGGCTATCAGGGATTAATAGACAACAACATCATTCCGATGGATGCCCGTTCTGTAAGTAACATTTTACACATGGGCGGCACCATCCTCAAAACGGCCAGGTGCCTGGCTTTTAAAGAAGAGGCGGGCATGGAACTTGCCTTCAAAAATCTGCAGGAAAAAGAAATAGACGGACTGGTGGTAATTGGTGGCGACGGCACCTTTACCGGGGCCAAGCGTTTTGGCGAAAAATACAACATCAACGTAATTGGCGTACCCGGAACCATCGATAACGATTTGAGCGGCTCCGACTTTACTTTGGGCTATGATACAGCCATCAACACCGTAATCGAAGCTATTGATAAAATCAGGGATACGGCCGATTCGCACGACCGTTTGTTTTTTATCGAAGTAATGGGCAGGGATTCAGGCTGCATTGCCTTAAGAACTGCCGTGGCAAGCGGTGCCGAAGCCGTGCTTTTGCCCGAAAGAGAAACTTCGCTCAAAGAGCTGATTACTAAACTAAAGGCAGGCGCTTCGACCAAAAAATCGTCGAGCATTGTGATTGTATCTGAAGGCAACAAATATGGTGGCGCCTACGATATTGCCAAAAGCGTAAAAAGAAAGTTCACCCACTATGATACCAAAGTAACTATCTTAGGGCATTTGCAACGTGGGGGCAGCCCTAGTGGCTTCGATCGTATTTTGGGCAGCCGTTTGGGCTATGCGGCAGTCAATGCGCTGATAGCCGGCGAAAGCATGCAGATGGTTGGACTTTACGGCAATGCCATCAAGCTAACCAGCTTAGAAGATGCCTTGAATACGCACAACTATAAATTGGAGAGTGATTTACTAGAAATGACCCACGTTCTATCCATTTAATCAACAAACCAATGATAGCAGTAGTTTATAGCGGATCTAAAAGCGCCTTCTGGAAAATCTCTAACGAGGGCAAAACCGTAGCAGAATGCACCATACCGGGCATCAACCCTTGTTTTAACGACCCCAAGCACATCCTTTACCTGCTTAACAAGGAGATTACCCTGATCAACCACGCCGAACGCATCAAGAAAATCTATGCTTTTGTAGCTGGAACTTCTTCGCCAGGCATGCAGGAATCGATGGCAAACACCTTAGGCCAGTTTTTCAGGAACAGCAAAATCAAGGTAAACGACGATTTATATGGTGCTTCTATCGCGGCCTGCTACAACCAAAGCGGTATTGTAGGCATTTTGGGAAGCGGGGCCAACTGCGCCTATTTTGATGGCAAACGTCCGGAACAGAACAATTTTGGCCTAGGCTATATTTTGGGTGATGAGGGTTCTGCCAATTACTTGGGCAAGATCTTGCTGAAACAGTACCTCGAAGACAAGTTGCCTCAGGATTTGAAGAAGCAGTTTGAAGAACGCTACAACGTTGACCGTCCGCTTGTTTTGGAGCGCATCTACAAAAAACCCAACGTACAGAATTACCTCAGCTCTTTTTTAGAGTTTTATATCGACAAGAGAAACAACAAATACATTGAACAGCTGATTGACCAGGCTTTCGAGCGCTATTTCAGCACTTACCTGATGCCAACGGTTAAGCAGCATCCAGGCCAGGAAATCCACTTTGTGGGTACTGTTGCCGGCACTTTCCAAGACAGGCTAAGGCTGGTGGCCCAAAAGCACGACGTTCATATCATTACCATAACAAAAGAACCAATACATAATTTACTTCATTATTATTCAAATTAAATACAATGACTAAAGTAGGAATAAACGGATTTGGCCGTATCGGCAGACTTGTTTTCAGAGCCGCCTTGAAAAGAGGCCTCGACATTGTTGCCATTAACGACCTGATCGAGCCAGATTACATGGCTTATATGCTAAAATATGACACTATCCACGGCCGTTTTGACGGTACCGTAGCGGTAAAAGACGGACATTTGGTAGTAAACGGCAAAACGATCCGCATTACTGCCGAGAAAGATCCGGCTAATTTGAAATGGGACGAAGTTGGTGTAGAAATCGTGATCGAATCGACCGGTTTGTTCTTAACCCGTGCCGATGCCAACAAACACATTGCCGCTGGTGCCAAAAAAGTGGTATTCTCTGCTCCTGCAAAAGATGACGACATCCCAACTTATGTGATGGGCGTAAACCACGACCAATTAACTGCCGATCAAACCGTGGTATCGAATGCTTCATGTACCACCAACTGCTTGGCTCCTATTGTGAAGGTATTGCACGACAACTTTGGTGTAATTGAAGGCTTGATGAGCACTGTACACGCAGTAACTGCTACCCAAAAAACGGTTGACGGTCCTTCGGCCAAAGACTGGAGAGGTGGCCGTGGCGGTTTCTCTAACATCATTCCTTCATCAACAGGCGCTGCCAAAGCGGTAACCAAGGTAATTCCTTCGCTAAAAGGCAAATTAACCGGCATGTCGTTCCGTGTACCTGTGGCTGATGTTTCGGTGGTTGACTTAACTGCGCGTTTAGAAAAACCAGCTACTTACCAACAAATTAAGGATGCCATGAAAGCTGCATCGCTTGAAGGTCCGTTGAAAGGCGTTTTGGGTTATACCGAAGACGAAGTAGTTTCTTCAGATTTTATCGGCGACGACCACGCTTCGATTTTCGATGCTGGCGCAGGTATTTCGTTAAACGACAACTTTGTAAAAGTAGTTTCTTGGTACGACAACGAGTGGGGCTATTCTTCGGCCTTGGCTAAGTTTGTAGAGTACTATGGCTCTTTAAAATAGTTCCGGTTTATACCGTATCAAAAAGGCAGTGTCTATTGGCATTGCCTTTTTTTGTTTTAATCAGCCACTGATTAACAGATTTTTAGTTGTCATTAGTTTTAAGCTTAGCAATAAATCTCCGTTTACTTTCAATCGCCCTTGGCTGATGCGGCAGGTATACTTTTACCAAAGTAGGACCAGACCCCAAACCGCAACACTGTACGTACGCCATACGGAATATCATTTAATCTGTTAATCTGTAGCCAAAGTTTAGTGGTATACCTCGCCCGCCCTACATTTAACAAAAATTTAACACCTTTCCGGCCGCAGCCTCAAATATTGGAACTATTTTTGCATTTAGTATCGGAAAAGCGCTTGGAGAAGCAATTTGTCATGTCAAAAACATGAAATGGAATATTGCGTTTTTTAATAGTGTACTTTTTACACTATCAGAAATTATTTCTATATTTGCACTGTGATGGCTCTGAACACTGGGCATCGCGTCAAAAATTGACAGCATATATTTCTCTGCCTTTGTGCAGGAAATTTTAAAGATAACCCGTTCATACAGGTTTATATTTGGTTAGAAAAAGAGACATGCGTGGATGCGATGTCTCTTTTCTTTTTTATAGCCAATTATGCGCTGTTTTGAAGCAATAGAAACAGACTGTAGTTAGAGTAGTTATTTAATCTGTTAATTATTTATTTTCAAACTTACAGTTTTGAAGTAAGTTTTGCTAGTCTCTCGTCCCTGTCATCCCCTATCTCGTCCCTATTTTAACTTTTAAACTTAGCTCTCGTCCCCGCCTTTTTATATCATTCCATTATCAACAAGGCTATAATAGCCTTCATTGCTTATAATCAAATGATCCCAAACTGTTACATCTAACAACCTTCCACCTTCAACCATTTTCCTTGTCAATTGAATATCTGCATCACTAGGCTTTATGTTCCCACTTGGGTGGTTATGGCAGAGAATTATCGAGCTAGCGTTAGCTTTTAAGGAAATAGCGAAGATTATCTTAGGATCAACCACTGTACCGCTAACTCCACCTTGAGAAATATCAGCAATCCCTAGCACTCTGTTATTTCTGTTTAGCAGAACCACCTTGAACTCTTCTAACAATTCTATCTTTCCCTTACTCCATCTTGATAGAAGCAAACTGTAAGCCTGTCCTGATGTAGTGATCTTAGGCCTTTCTAATGCCTTGAATTTTGGCCTGTAGGTTACTTCAACCTCTGCCACTTTGAATGTGTTTTCTTGTTGTACCATATTTTTATTAATTATGGTACGAGGGCAAGCTTTCAGCTCAATTAAGCAAAGGCAGGAACGGAATAAATAGACTGAGGGTAAGGGCCACGTGAGCGTTTATGCCGGAATTCCTTTAGGCGTATTGAGCAGACAAGCTTAAATTTGTTGAGTGATTAATGATATATACTATTATTTTTCATCCATTTTTAGTTCAAAAAACTGTTATATAAGGGTAAGACTAGATTTTGGATGAGCTAGGCATTCATTAGGTCAATATTCATTTTTTTGTTAATATTCCTTATTAATACCAGTAAACAAAATTTTGGATATTGAGTTGGGATGGTTTATTGGTTTGCCTCTTTGCCCTCTATTATTTACAAGGTCAGTAGCCGAAATGACTAATGAAATTGACCTTATAAACAATTCAGTGCCGACCTTTCCTGCAAGCAAGAAAGCAAGAGCCACAATGCCTTAATTTCACTTAGATAGTTTGTTGAACTCGTTGTAAAGCCAATCTATATAATCTAAAAGCTCAGCTCGGATAGTTTCGCTATCGGCACCTGATCTAATTTGTATTCCTTTATCTGTAACATAGGTTTCGTGTTGGGTATTAAGCAAAGTAAACATTTCGTAATATTTATCAAACAACCAATCTCTAAGAAACAAATTCTTATCAACCATTTTCTTCCTTTCATTTCTAACTTTGTCATTGGAATGAAAATGTTCAAGATCATAAATACTAGAATTATCCTTCGGAAAGCCAATGATGTCTAGCACGATATCTAAATTGTTTACACAGACATTCGACAAATCAATACCTTTCTCCTGTAATTCATCCAACAAGCATTGTTGCTTAAATTCTTCAAAGAGCAGGTTCGCTAAATGTTCCCTCATTATTGTTGTTTTTAAAACTAAGCCTATTTTCAATTATTATTCATCCATGGAGCTTTCAAGTTCCGTTAGCATTTTAATAAGCTCTTGAACGTCGGATTTGTCAAGCGTAATAAAATTTCCATCGTATGGTGCATCAAAGTCTTTGGCACTGATATTTATGTATACTTGGCCTTTATCGTTAAGGTAACAATTCATTTCGTTGTTGTTGTCGTCTTCAAATATTGTTCTAATAGCCATGCTTTAAATGATGTTTAATGGTTTATTAATTTATTTTATCTATTCAAATAAAGATATGAAGATTAAGTTATTCGATTGATAGATGTTTAAAACTTACATCATACCCTATATTCAGAGTTCACTTTTAAAATGGATCATCTTTTCTAACAGTTCCCTTTGTTTAATTCTGTAGTAATCGACTTCTTTACATCTCATTTCTAATGTTACTTCATCTACAAACTCGTCTACCTGTATGTTAATTAATCGATTATATTCTGTATCTAACGCCTCAATATTAGATGTAAGGTATCTTGAAAAATGTAAGACAAAATCTCGTGGCGTAACAAACTTAATATCTTTGCCATTGATAGCTAACAAATGGTTTTCCTTTCCAGTAGCAAGATTAGTCATGCGATACAAGCTTTCGAATTCAATCCCGCTATCTTTTAATTGGGAATGAAATTTCAATCCAATCAATCCTGATAGAAGTTTATATGTGCTTTCTCTTTCCTCTATTGCCATAATGAATGCTGACTATGTGCATGTTTTCCCATTTAATCATTGCCTAGAAAAAAAATAAGTCCCATTAATCAAATTATCTTTTACCCTTTTGCGTATTGTATAGCGAACTTCTTGTTTGTATACCTTTATACTTTCTATCCCCATTTTATCATAAACAAAATCAACAATGCTTTTATTGTCAAGAAGCAATATTAACGCTTTGGCATTTAGATTACTAGCTTGATCTATAAAGTAACTATAGCCATCTTGAGGCCTTGATGAAGATTTTATTACATCAATGATGTAGGGTATAATTTCATTTAACTGTTCTTCATTAATTAAAAAGTATTGGAATGCGGTAGTACGCAACTGTTCATTTTCGCCTTTCGCTTCTAATGCCTTCAGGAAAAACTTATTAATGGCTTCGGATTTTCTCATTAAGAACATGGCACCTAAAGTATTGATAAGCGCTTCGTCTTTAGTTTTGTTAACTTCATTTACGATTAGGCTGATTTGTGATTCGGAGAGATCGATTTCTGGGTTTGCCTGTAATGTTTGAAAGCCCATTATAATCTTAATTCTATCTTGACTTTTCAAATTCTCTAGTAAAGCTTGTTTTTGTTTTGCTTTAGTTTCAGCTATTTTACTATCAACCAGAGATTTGATTTGTGGCTCTATTCGTTCTTTTGCTACATCAACAATGAATTGATCAAGGTTTTTATTGTCAAAAACAGTATTAATGCTTCTTGTAGCTTCTTCCTTCGCTATTAACGTTGAAGTATTTTTGACTTCGGAAATTTGATTAATGGCATCAAGCTTGGTTTGCCCAACGGAGTTTCGAGTCTCATTTATAAGCGCCATTGCTTCGGATTTCATCACGGCTTTTGCTTCATTAAGCTCACTTTTCATTTCTGCTATCTCATCTTTCATATCCTTTCGCTGTTCTCTGAAGTCATCTCTCATTTCTTTTCCATTGGAATAAATTAAAAGACCAAGTACTATAGATACTGCGCCTGCGCCTGCTAATGCGAATTTAAAAAGGCTGATTAAACTTCGATAATGAAGTTCTTCTTCAGAAGGTGCACGATTTGCCATTGAGAGTTGAGTTAATTAAATTTTATTCTAAGATATGAATTTGGTTAAATATGTATTGCACACAAGACAAAGACGCCAAAGTCAAGCAATATCCATTTTTTGTTAATATTTCTTATTTTAATACCCTTGAGTAAAATTTCGGATATTGGGTGAGCTGGCTTTTGTAATTGCTTGTTAGCCCTGTACTGTTTAAAAGGTTAGTAGTTGAAATGATTAACTAGGTTGACCTTATAAACAGGTGAACATTAGTTTGCTCCAAAACGGAATTTCTTGGAGGGTACTGGCTTAAATTTGTGCAAATGATTAATATATACTCCTGTTTTAAATTATAGAGTTGCATTCTAGAAAAATATTAGAGAGCTACGTACCCCCTGTGATAACAGTTTGCCTGTATACCTGCTAGAGCTTTAATAAACTCAGTGGTATCAAGAAAGTAGCTTGGATAAGCTTTCTTTAAAGCGCGCATGTTCTTTGCAGACACTAGCACGACTGCATTTTGACTGCTATCGATATCCTTTTCCATTAGGAGATAGTCTTCCGTTGCGTATTTGAGTTGTGTTTTTTTGTACACCACAAGGTTAACTTGCAACTTATCAAAATCTATATTGATCAAATAGTAATCGTCTGGAAAACCTTTTGCGTTCATGCTACTTATAGTAACCTTAATGGCTTCTAAAGTATGAATGACATTTAATTCTTCGCACAGGTGATAACACTCAATCATCAAGTCCTTCATGCTAACGTCCTTATGTATATCAAGTTTTGGGAGCTGTTCCTTTATTGCAAATAATGAGCTCACAACCTTGAAGAACTGCAACCATCGATCTGAGCCTTGGCTAGATTTTAATGAAGTGTTTGTTATTAGTCCAACAGTCTCAACTGCGGTTGCCCAAGAATGTTGCAAACGTGTTCTTATCTGAAGTTCTAATTTTATATCCTTATACCTTTGTTGTTTAGAACAATAGGTATATATAAAGTGTATACTCCGATAACCAGACGACTTAGGTATTGTGATATAGTCTGAAATCTTGTCAAGTTTATGATTTGATCGTTGTCCTCGAATTAACTTATATAGCTTTGACAGACTTTGTACGTCTTTTACAACTATCCTGTAACCTCCAATATCCTGCATTCCACCTAGACGCATGTTTGGATTTAGGTCTAGCTTGTATTCGATTGAAGAAAGCCGTTTAAGTCTTTGTGATGCAATGATAGCTTCTATATTATTCTTGCTCATTAATCGGAGCAATGAGTTCTTACGGTTAAGTAAGGGTAATATATGACTAGCTCTCCAATCATTGATGATTTGAAGTGCTTCATTGCGATCTTCAATGGATTTGGAGGACATTATAGTTTCTCCAGCCTTACTGATCTTCTTACGACTATGTATCATTTAGAGATTGTTAATTCTTAAATATAGCCAATCGATTACAAATGTCAAGTCATACCTAATTTCTTTATATAAGTCTAAACTTGGTTGTTGTGGTTCTTCATCTGTATTTAAAGGTTTCAAAAAATCAATACACGTATTAGATTTCTTTTTAGTTGAAACAGCATTAATACACTCATACAACTAATCTTCAATAATGCTATTGTTTAAATGCACGCTTGACTTTTAATAATGAAACGATTGTGTCCGCTTTGATATCTTGAAACGAAAGTTTCACTTTAGCAAATGCTAATTCTTCGTTGGCTTTATCCCACTCAGCTCTTGATAGCTTTGTTCTATTATTTCCATGCTGATAGTACTCTGTTTTAATATCATCATCAATAGTGTTCTTGTAACTAATTTGCAGAAAGGTTTCAATACTAAAATAACCGAGGTTTATCAATTCACTTCTTAACTTTTGCTCGTGCATACTATTATGACCGTTTGTAAAGGTCGCAAGCAAACCTTGCGAATCGCCTGTTAATGTCGTTTGCAAATCCCAATAATTATAAACTACTAATGAAATTGTGTCAACATCCTTAATACCTGTACTTATAAACATAAGCCTTGAGTCAACGCTTATATTAAAGTCTGACAATTGACCTCCACGATTAAATATGTAATACCTTGTATTAACAAATGGCTTCACCGTATCAGGCTCATGACTAGTCCTTAATTCAATCTGAGGAAGCATACCCTTTTTTGTTAAATAGGTCTGGGTTTCAGCAATTCTATTTGCTTGGTAGGAAACTATTATACCCATTAATGTTAAAATAGAGAATGCAATAACCTCAAAGAAGATTTTGTTCAACTCTAACCACTTTTTAAATGAAAGACGTCTCCTAGCCATATTTCCTTTTACTTTGATAAAATTAACTACCTTCGGTTAATGAGGACATTATTTACATGATCTATCCATCCGCTGAAAATAGCAATATCCTCACTAATTATCAATTAACAAACGCTCACCGCCTGCGAACTGAGCTGAGGTGTTAAAGAAAAAGCACGATAGTGCGCCTTTAACTATGTTCTACACGAGCAAACTTGTTTGCGAAGCCGAAGCGATTACGCAGGTGAGCTGAAAAGTGGAAAGCGGTTAGCTTTATCCAGGATGAAGCGGCGAAGAATGAGTGAGCAAATCCTAGATAAAGATAAGGAGAGCTTTCATAGAGCAACCGATGCTCAATATAAAAACCATGACAGTGTATAACGATGGCGTGTGTTTTTTGAGAGCAGAGCCTTGCGAAATACCGATTTACCTAATAATTATAGCACTAGCTTAACCCAAGAACTACAGGCAGAAAAGTTAACGCAGTACCGCTTATAAAACAACAGTAGCAATGATAAAACCACTAAACAAATGACTGGACTTAGCCTTTGCAATCTCTAAGCCGAAAAAGAGTGAAAGGCTGAGTTCAGGAATAAATAAAGTAAAAATTATGAACACTCTTTTTTGCTCCGAACCACTAAATTTTTAAAGCAAAATATTCTAAATTAGAATGCTCATCTAACCGGAACAAGAATGATCAGAAAGACGCCCCTCTTTGCCTTTACATTCCATATTATCTGCGGAATGGCCTTAGCACAAACCCCTACCTCATCAAGGAACTATGTAATGGAAACAACGGTAAAAACGAATGGCATTACCGATGCTTCTCAATTGGCTTTATTGGATGTTGATTATGCCAACCGTACCATAACCTATTTCGATGGTTTAGCAAGGCCTATCCAAAAAGTTCAATGGAAAGCAAGTCCAAATAGAAAAGACATTGTGCAATTCATGGTCTATGATGCGCTTGGTAGAGAGGCCGTCAAATATCTTCCTTATGCGGAACAGGCAAGCAACAACGGAAGCTTTAAGGATTCGGCGTTAGCCAACCAGACAAGTTTTTACGGCACGGGAAGCTGGGATGCAAATGTTGCAAGAAGCCAACATCCCTTCAAAAAAACAGTCTTTGAAGCATCCCCACTCAATAAGGTTTTGGAACAGGGCGCAGAAGGCGCTTCTTGGCAACCTTACAGTGCCAGCATACCAAATTCTGGCCACACGGTTAAAACAGACAGCAAGTTCAATTCTGTTAACGAAGTACTTCACTGGACAACAACAAGCTCTGGTGCAATGGCTTCTTCAAGTTATTTGCCGAACACTCTATATAAAACAATAAGCAAAGACGAGAACTGGATGAGTGGAAAGGGCGGTACGAGCGAAGAGTTTAAGGATATGGAAGGAAGGCTCGTGTTAAAAACAATTTGGCAGGACGAAAGCACAGCTTTGTCCACTTATTATGTTTATGATGAAATTGGAAACCTTAGGTATGTAATTCCTCCTGCAGTTTCTTTGACGGCCTTTACAGAGGCAGATGCCATTTTTAAGAATTTTGTCTATGGCTATCATCATGACGGCAGAAAACGGGTCATAGAAAAGAAGATCCCAGGAAAGGGCTGGGATCATTTAGTGTACAACAAGCTTGACCAGATCGTAATGACGCAGGATAGTATCCAACGACTTAATAACAAATGGTCGTTTATTAAGTATGATGCAATCGGAAGGGCGACATTAACCGGAACTGCCAATAGTTCATCGGGCCGAGCATCATTGCAAGCAAGCATTGACGGCCAGTCTGTACTTTGGGAAAGCAGGGACGATGCCAATAGCAATGGTACTGGTACAGGCTATAGCAATCTCTCACTTCCTATTACGGGAATAGCCGAATACCTTAACATCAGCTATTATGACGACTACAATTTCTATGGAAACAGCTTTGGCCAACCTGTTTTTCCTCAGGTTGCAGACGGACGAACTAGAAGCCTCGCTACAGGAACAAGAATTGGCACATTGGGAACTAGCGACAGGTTGCTTACGGTTAATTATTACGACAATAAAGGCAGAATTGTACAGACCAAGAGCGAAAACCACTTAGGCGGTACCGATATCATCGATAATGTATATAATTTCGCCGGAGAACTGACCGCCAGCACTAGAACACATTCGGCCAATAGTACAACTACGATTATTGCCAATTCTTACAATTACGATCATTTAGGACGTAAAGTTAGTACCAAAGAAAACATAAATAGCCAAGGAGAAGTGGTGCTTAACAAATTGGAGTATAATGAAATTGGCCAATTAAAGCAGAAAAGCCTACACAGTACTGATAATGGCGCTACCTTCCTACAATCGACAAAATTCTCAAATAACGAACGGGGATGGCTTACTGGCAGTATTTCTCCTGAGCTAAATATCAGGCTTGGCTATGACACAACCGCCAATCCACAGTACAACGGAAATATAAGCACGCAGTTGTGGGGTACTGGTTTCGGGAATAAATTCATATATGCTTACGATAAGCTTAGCAGGCTGACAAATGCAACAAGCACGGGCACCTATATGAGCGAGGCAATAAGCTACGATGCAATGGGAAACATCAGCTCGATGAGCAGGGATGGAGCCACAACAGGTGTCTACACTTACACGGGCAATCAGCTCAATTACATTACAGGTGGGCCATTGGCCAGTTCTAGCTATGCCTATGACGGCAATGGCAATGCGACTACAGCCACTGTTGGCTTAGCGAGGACAGCTGTATCTGTAAGCTATAACCAGCTAAATCTTCCTGTTTCTGCAACGGGTTCGGGCATCAGCCTGTCCTACGTTTACAATGCCGTAGGACAGAAACTGAAAAAGACGAACAGCACAACCGGAGCTGTATCAGATTATATAAATGGCATCCAATATTCAAACGGCTCTATAGAATTTATCCAGACAGAGGAAGGTTTGGCAAGAAAAAGTGGAGGAAGCTACGCCTACGAGTACAATCTTACAGACCATTTGGGAAATGTGAGGTATACCTTTAACAAGCACCCTACCACGGGAGCCTTGCAAAAACTACAGGCTGACGATTATTACGCCTTCGGACTTAGAAAATCTTCACAGTTCGGCAACAATAAATATCTTTACAATGGAAAAGAGCTACAGGAAGAATTGGAACAGTACGACTATGGTGCACGCTTTTATGACCCTTTGGTAGGAAGATGGAACGCAGTTGATCCTTTGTCTGAGAAAATGAAAGTGCTTTCTCCGTATGTTTATGGGGCGAACAATCCAATAAGATTTATAGATCCGGACGGCAAAGAAATATGGATAGGATTTAATGTAACTGATAAAGATGGTGGTGTTACCCATCAACAAGTACAGTACAGAAACGGGAAGCTATATGAAAAAAACGGCAAGGAATATAAAGGGAACAATAATTATGTCATGGAGGTAACCGATGATTTAAATAGGCTTTCTAAAGGTGACAAGGAATTATCTAAGCGATTAGGCACTCTTCAAAAAAGCAAAAACAAGCATATGATAGTCATGACTGAAAAAGGACAAGGAGACCAAAACTCAGCACTATCAAAAAGTGACGACATGAAGGGAATCCCAACAGGAAGCCTAACAGAGTATAATCCGTATTCAAGAACTAGGTCGGACGAAATTGGGCCTCCTCAAACTGTATTGGCCCACGAACTTTTAGGTCATGGATATGATGTTGATCAAGGAAAAACAAATTTTAGCAAAACAAAAAGTGGAGTCTGGATGTATGAAGTCAGTGCAGTTAAAGCTGAAAATAGAGCAAGAGCAGATATTGGCCTTCCAAAAAGAACCACTTATGGAGGTAGGCAAATACCAGCCTATTTATTAGAAGATAATCGTTAATTAAATTTTTTATGCTATGAAATTATGCTTGTGTTTGTTATTGACTTTTGTGCTTTGTTCGCATCCCAACCTCTTTTATGAAAAGCTATTAAATGATTTTGACCGAAACAGCTGGTTTGTGTGTATAAATGCAAGTTTCGGCACTGAGAAAAGGCAAATTATTATCGAAAATGATGACTTGTTTTACTTGGTTAACGAAAAAAACAAAATCAACAAAACAAAATATTATGAGCTTATCAAAGGAAGACTGCTAAAGAATGAAACAATATCGTTGCCTAAGATCAATTTGGAAAAATTGAATATTCTAGAAATGCAAAAAGCTGATAAAATCGAAAAAGATGCTAAAAAAGGTTTAGAGGCATTTCTTAAGATATATTTTACGAATAGAATGTTAAAAAAAGAATTCATTGATTATCAAAATGCCATTATCTATCAATTGTTCAAATGGAAGGTACTTACCAAAATAGATGATGTAAGTGGGTTTCTAATTTTCTATCGATAATTGTTCATTTAATCGAATTGCTCCTAAACCAATGCTCTTTAGGTGAAAATAACAAGGTATTTCTTAGCCTCTTTACTAATCCTCATTATTCTATTTGAAATAGCAATGATGTTGATAAAAAACAAATATTATCACGTTAATGAGGTAGTTCTTTTAGCCGTTTTATCCGTTTCGTTGTTTTACAAAAGCCGGCTAACTTGGGTTATAGCTATCATTATTTGCATATCAGGTATTTATAATCTTAGTTGGGTTCAGCCAAAATATAGTTCGCCTACGATTTTCAACTTTACCTATACAATTTATGTTCCATTGTTAGGTAAGGCCCACATGAATGTAATTAGAGCAATAGCTTTACTACCTATCATTTGTTATTTATTTACATTTGTTATTTTTCTAACTAAGCCTGTCAGAACTCAATATTTTGCCATAAAAGGCAAACAATAATAGTGGTGTATGAGGAATTTGCAAAGAGTACTACTTGGAATAATTGTCTCTATTCTGCTTTTTCAATTCATTGCTATATTATTATTGGCCGACTTAATGAGCATTTGCAAGGGGGCTACAGTATTGTGGCCCCTTTTTCATCTTAAGCTTGCCTCTCCTAATGCTAGTACTATTGGCAGTGCATAGTCACTTTTGTTAACCATTTCCCTATCTCCGCTTGCCCTTAACAGTATTCTTTTGTAAAGACCTGTTTCTTGTTCATAGACTAGTAATGCGTTTGAACGGATGCCTGCATCACACATGTATCGATCTCCATATTTTACCTGTGATGCAAACAGATCATCGATTATTGTTTGTGTTATCGGTGCCTTTCTACGCATCATTGGGAATAGTCTAAGGACTTCGGTTGAGCTTCTAAGATTTTGGAAAAGGCTTTCAGGGCTAATGATGCCATCGGTTTCATAGCCCCAAACCATCTTTTCGTTTGGACAGGAATAGAAATTCCATTCCTCCGGCATATCGTACCTGTATTTTCTTCCATCTGGTGCTATGTAAAACCCATAATGGCGCTTCCCCCATGCTAAGCTGTAGTATTCGCTCTGAAAGATAAAGGGAAGGTTCTCGATTGTAAAGAGTTCATCAGCTATGGACGAAGCCTGCTTTTTAAATATGCTAAACATAATGAAGAATTAAGGTTAAAAACCGTTATTGGCCCTTTCGTTAGTAAAATTGAGTATACCTATGTCATAATATCTATAAGTGTTCCCCAAAAACTCAAATCTTTCATTTACGGGTGCGCTCCATCTTGTCATCCGTAAAAATACTTTCTCTCCTTGCCAGTCAAGTGTATAAGCAATCTGGTTTTGCCTGAGCTCAAAACTATCATCAGAGCTAGAACTATTGGTCGGGAGACCATATTCCTTTTTTAGCATTTCATTTAATTGATCAGAATCTCTGAGGAATCTAGAATCGGCAAGGTTTACCTCTATAAATGCCAAAACATTAATCTGTAATTCATTGCTGTTAAAAAAGCCAAGGGATATACTTTTAACTTTGTAACTTCCAAACGTGTACGTTTCGTTGGCATTCTTTATAGAATAATATTCCATTTTGCCATTTTTCACTTTGGTTTCATTAACCTTCTTTAGGCTAACGAGCTTCTTCACCTCGTTGAATGTGCTTTTAAGTTTCAAATTGTTGAAGCCGTTCTTGTTGTCCAGATTATTGAGAAGGCTTTCTTGGGCATATGTAGTTAAGCTACATAGCAGGGTTATGATCAAAATAACCGTTTTAGAGATTGTAGACATTTAGATTTGCTTATCGCCGATGATTCCATTTCGGCCTTTAAAACAAAATAGCGTGGAACCTAACTATGTCTGCCCTAGAGGCTCTGGAAAAGCCCACGCAACAAACAAGCTAAGCCCACGCTATTCACGCGGGCATTAGGCTTATCTGTTCTTGTGCTTGTAAATTTTCCAGATTTCTAGGCAAGAACCGATAGCTAACGCTATTATCTTAATATGAATTTATTCTACTTTTATTTTACTATAGCTTTTTTCTTTTGTTTAAATAATAACGTAAAGATAAAGAAGATAATCAAAATATAGAGGCGCAAAGCCTCCATATTTTTAGGCACTGTCTCTTTCAATCGCTTTAATAACAACAAATTCCTTTTCCTTGTCGATCATCCGTTTCCATAGAAAATTATGAATGTCCGACGGTTCGGTAGCAAACCTTATTCGGTCTTGAACATCAATGGACGTTTTTTCCCTTGCAGAAATAGCGACCAACGCTCTCAAGGTCTGATTGAATACCCTAGTTCCGAATTTGGAAATCGCCTCTTCATCATAATTAAAATATATCAGAAAGTAGCCGTTCTTGTTCTTGCACAAGGTCAGCTTAAAGTGAAAGCAGAGGAACTCTTTTATGAGGTTTTCATGTGTTTTTAGTTTCTCGTGATCAATTGCTACCACTGTACGGTATTTTTCCATGTCGAATGGCTTAAGAAATTCACTGGCCGTCTTGCAAGCCAATTCAAATATCTTTTCGAGTTCTGTACGTTTTTGTTCCTCTGTGGGTGGCGAGGCTGTTTTCTGTTTTTTCATGTTGTTCTATTTTAAATTGTTTCGTTGAACTGTGTTACCTTATAAATGACCGATGTTGGAGCTGTACTCTCTACCGTTTAAAAGGCAGATACGACCAAAAGGCCATAAAACAAAAAATCACCTAGCAGTATGCCAGGTGATTTGACTTTAAGTATTTGTGATGCTACAGCAAATGGATGAACCTTTCAGGATTTACCTGTAGACATCTTTTGAAGAATGCCGGATATTCAGGCTGTGTTGTAATCTGCGTACTGTAGCTACGAAGCGAAAGCTTGTTTATCAGCTCCTGTATCTGTCCCTCAAACTGACACTTGAAGAACTGGTACTCTACCTTATAGTTGTTGTAATAATCGCATTCGAGGTGGACAAAAAAGCTCGGAGTAACAAGACAGTGTATTCCTGAAAGGTTAACTGGGTCTTTTGTAAGGTCGAGCAAAATTACAACTCTATCTTCTTTGTTTGGGAGCGTGGCATGAAGCTCTTTTACCTTTTCGACGAGCGAGTGATAAAAGAATTCGATTGCGCTGTTGGTATCGGTCTGGTTCTTCGAGCCGTGGGTTTTTGCCCTTTGGTAGTTCTTGTATTTGGGCTTTTGCGACTTCAACCGCTCTTCTATTTCGTTGAGCGAAGCCAAATTCTTGTTGTTTTCTTGTTTGTGCTTGATAAAATCCATGGTTCTTGACTGTTTAAAAGGTGAAATAGTTCTAGTTGGCTTTTGAAAGAAAAGGCTTCTGTTTTAACATAGAAGCTTTGAAAATCTCTTTTGCTTTCCAAAGTCCAATGCGTCGGGGGTGAAGTCAAACCTACTGGCTAGTGCAATTTCCACACATTATTCTGTTTTGGGCAGTCTTTCTTATACTGAATTACTTGGATTTTTCACCTTTTAAACAAGCGAAGTTTTATTGGTCTTGGAATAACCTCTCAAAACGCAAGAGAGATACATTATTCGTTTTCACGATTGGATTAGGGAGGGGGTGGGCAAATCAAGAGCCCTTATAAAATGTTTTTTTGCTAATTTTTGGGTTTCACTTCAAAAAGTTTATTAAAGGTTGCATATCCCTTTCCTTTCCCTACAGTAGTCCTCTGAACACGATAGAATAGCTTGATATCGGATGCTTTGGGTCTCTTTTTGACGCCCATCTTGTTATATATCGAACCAAGAACCACCTTAATCCGTTCATCTGTATATCTAGAGTTAGATTTGAGATATTCATATACTAGGACTGCAGTTTTATTGCACTTTAACAAACGTAGTTGTTTTGTTGTTTCTATAGCTCTTTTTATCTTGCTTTCAACGTAGTTTGCTTTTTTCAGACCTTCTAGGCCAATAGCATAATACCCTTCAACTAGGGTTTTATTCAAGTTTCTGAGCAATTCTATCTCCCGTTGTTTATCCCCAAGATAAAAAGTAGCCTTTTCAACACTATCCAGTTGACAGGCAATCTCCATGAGGAGCGCTCTTTGGCTTTCTCTGGTTTCTCTCTTCAATCTATCCCCATCCCCTAGAAGGTAACAGGCTTCTTTTGGGCTAAGAACAAAGTGTTCGTTGGCCAGCCCATACGCTTTTAAAAGATGTTCGGGCTTTTGATAATAGCCCTTAACCCTCTCTTCATTTAGAAAATTATCGTACATAAACCAGTCATAGTCTCCATTTGGCTTAAAGAATTTAGCTAACTCAACTTTCCGTATCTGCTCTAAGAAATCCGTCTTGCCTTTATGTGTCATGTTCCCTGCCAACTGCAGAATGCTCTTGAACATTGCCTTTATTCCATCAAGATACAATATAGCCTCTTCTTTGTCCATTGACTTCAATTCGGGATTGTAATTTGTGATATGGGCAAGTTTTCCTATTCCGTTTCTAAGCCTGCCTGCGATCTGGATAGCTTCAGTTACGGGATCTAATATTGAATGCTTTGCAAAGAACACATCTGTAAGCATGATTACATGGGGCTTGTAGCTGAGTTTCATGTCAAATGCCGAAAAATACCTGCTTGTAAAGAAATTATATTTTTTCATATGCCTATCCCCAAAATCGCTTCGGGCAATATGCAATCCTTTTAGCTCCAGCTTCAGAACACTTTCATCCGCACAGAACACGGCACTTTCGTCACTAATTCTGAGCTTGGCCACTAATGCCTCTATTGTATTTGTCGAATTAACAAAAATACAGTACCTATCCTCTGGATTGTCTTTGATATAATCTGTAAAGGCTTCCAGCACGTTGTTGGTACTGATAAGCTCTAAAGACTGGCTAAAGCGGTAATCGGGCTTCACAACATATCTTACAAAACCATGTTCAGCAAATCTTGGATCGCTAAAGGGCAAAGGGGTGGCCGAAATAAGGCCTTTGTTTTCAAACTCAAAGAAGATATCGAATGGCGCATTAATCTTCGCTCTGTAGCTCGTGTCTTGTATATTTTTCTCACATTCATCTATAAGCAGGTAAAAATTTTTCTGGTAGAAATCAAGATTTTCCTTGATAGCGGGCATGATCTTATCAATAAACCCTTCGGGTGTTGTAAGTATCTTTTTATACTTTGACTCTGAGGTAAGATATTCTAGGATATCATCTCTATAAACTCCTTTGTAAACCCCGAAAATCTGTCTATCCTTGTTTTCTAGATTACTGTTATGCTCCTGAACCTTACCCATTATTACTGGCACGTTTGGTTCGATAATAAAGCTGTGCCGGTCAGAGTTGATTTCTGAGTATGTTGCACCTAAGCCTGTCCTAGCCTTGTAGATAATTGCATTATTGGGCAATGGTTTAAGCTCTGGAAGATCGATTATTCTTTGTCCTATTTTGGCTGTGACCTCAATGGTCTTTAGTTTTTTTTTCATTTTAATACGATTTAAAGTCAATAGGCGGAGGGTTGCCCCTCCGCGTTTAGCTATTACTCTAAGGGCTTACCCATTAAGTAATTGTTCAGCATTTGTTCAGCTTCTTCACTGTAGCTGATCGACAGCTCTTTTGCTCCACGAGCAAAATGGAACTGGATGTAAAGGCGTATTTCACCTGTAGATAGCGACGTATACTCCTTTACCGTCACTTTTTTGCACTCTTTTAGGTGCTTTTTAAGTTCTTCCATAAGAATAATGGATTGTTTAATGCTCTTCATTACTGGGCAAGAGCTTGCTCCCTTGTCCTCTCAGTGAGAACGAGTGTAAGAGAGCAGGGGGAAATGCAGGCGGTCGAATTATTTTAAAAGAAATGAAAAGGCCCCACTGCATTCTGCAATGAGGCCTTTAATAAAACTTTACCTTTAACCGTTCAGATTGTATTTCCCTCTATAAGGGATTATCTTTTAATATTGTTCTTATAGCTGATGCTTTGTCTGCCCTATTTCTTTTTAAGGGCATCGGCAACATCTTTACGATTGCCAAAAGGTCATAGATTAGTTCCCTGCGGTCTGTAATTGACGAAGATTTGTTGTTGGCATGTAGATAGCTATCAAGCTGAAGGATCAGTTTAACCAACATTCTATTATTACGTCCGTAATTTCTAGTTTTAGTCCGCTCCCTCCAATACCTTGTATCAATATATCCCGTTGTCAGCTCCTTATAGAATTGTGTATCGGCTTTTTTGTGCTCCTCGATTATGTACCTGATTATTGTTTCGTTCAGCATCTTTGACAAACGTTCAGGTAGCTTGATAGCATCTTTATCTATATCACGTTTATCGATCACAATCGGCCTGTCGTTTGCGAAATGATAAATCTTGTTATCGGGGGGAACCATTCTGGAATAGACCTTGAACCCACCGTTCAGTTTTAGTTCCTCCTCTGTAAACAGATGTTTGCCGACTTCGCTCTCAATCCCTGTAACTACATCGGGAAGCCAAACGTAGTCCCCATCAGTTGGCATATGCTTGCTGTCGAGCAGATCAATAAAAACATCAATAAAATCGTCAAGGTACTTTTTATTTGCATTATAACCGTAAATCTCTGCAGAATAGCCTGTATAGAAATAGGTAAGAAAAAGGATATCATCTATATGCTCAATTTTTAAATGCTTGAGGCGAGAATTGCTATTTTTGACCAAATCCTCTAATCTGTTTTTGAATATTTTAGCTTCATCCGCGTTAGCGAACAGATTTGGATAGATACCAGAAAATCGAAAGCTTTGCGCTACTGCGTCATAAGCTAACTCTTCAACAATGGCATCGTTAAGATAGAAAGTTCCCTTATCTCTAATTGTTTGTTCAATAAGGCATGCCCTCAACTGGCTTGTTGGCGTAATCAAAAGTTGGGGTTCATTATGTATTGCTTCCATCCATTTTCTGTTATAAAAACTGCTTTATAGGGGTATGATCTGTTTTTGGATTAGCGGAGCAACTATTGCTACTCCGCTTGTAAAGTTATATAATTCAGGATGCCATTTCCAATTACTCCAAATCGAAATTCAATTCATAAGGTGTTACCTTTTTGCTTGCCTGCAAATATATTTCAGTTGTTGAAATACTCCCATGATTTGCTCGTTCCTTGATTTGGTAAGGGTCAACACCATTATTAAATTGATGGGTAATTGAGGTATGCTTATGTTCATACAATGTTATTTTTCCGAATTGAGGGTACTTTCTTCTAAACCGTCTCATCACTATTCCCAACTCTTTTTGTCCGTGAGGTATTCCTGATTTAAACATGTTATATCCACCGACAATATACATATCGGGAGTAATCTGAATTCCTGACTTAATTGTGTTTGCTTTTATGATATTGATTAGTTCCATTACTTTAGCTGAGATAATAACGGTTCTTATCTTGTCATTTTTATTATTTACAATTTTAACAGTATTGTTTTCCAAATTAACGTCAGCAACCTTAATTAATACTTGTTCAGAAAGTCTTATATTATTTTCATACAGAAATAAGGCAGATAAGTATAATCTAGTAAAATAATACTTTTCGTAAGTTTCTAAAATATCGTAGAATTCCCTTAGCAGGTCATTTGATATAACTTTAAATCGTTTTTCTTGCTGTGCTTCGTTCAGCTTATTTAGCTTATTAGGATGATTCTTTATAGGCAATTCATTATATTCAATAAGCCAAGAATATAATTGAGCTACGTACAAAAAATGCTGATTCACTGAGCTGTTCTTTAATGGCTTTTTACCAAAGTTATATCTGTTGTTTAAAAGGTCAATTCGATAATTAAGCCAAATTCCAGAATTAAGCTCGGCTAAAGTTAATTTGCTAAACTGAGGAAGGGAAAAGTATAGCTCAAGTTTCCGCTGATGATGTTTATAACCATACATTGCTGTTTTCCCAACGGTTCCTTCCCTTTGTTGCAATTCCTTATAAGCGTAAAATGACTTTAGTACAGCGATCAGTTTACTGTGTAAGCCTATTTCTTTTGGAAGCTCCTTTGACAGTATTTCATTTTCAATTACAGACAAATCCGACTTAAAAAGTTCAACTAGTTGTGAAGTAATTACCGATTGTCTTAAGCCTAATCCATCTATTGACTTGAAGTATTCGACAGCTTTTTTCTTCACTGAGCCTTTGCCATAATACTTTTCTCGTACCTCTTTCTTATAATCAAGGTAGTATTTTTGCTCCTTTGCTCCAGCTTCTGGAACTACTAGAAACACTTCTACTCCATTAAAATTAGCTAAGAGGTGCTTTGTTGTTTTTACTGTTTGTCTTTTTAAGGTTTTCATAAAACTTTCGTTTTACTCGTCCCTACTCTCGTCCCTATACGGCTTCAAAAGATAACTCAACCCGCTTTGCGGGTTGAGGACGCAGTACCCGTTCATACAGGTTTATATTTGGTTAGAAAAAGAGATTCGTCTGGATGGAGAATCTCTTTTCTTTTTTACAGCCCCTTATAACGTTCTAAAGCAGTTTTACCACCCAGTTTTTGGTATTCTATCAAAACTTCTCAGGTTTAAATAAAGGCCATACAAAGACCTTCCTTAAGCGTATTGAGCTTACAGGTTTATAATTTGAGGAATTTATTGATATAAAAAACCTCATATATCTTTAGTTCTTTGTTAGCGCATCATTATCTTTCAACCATATCAAGGCTTCAACAGCGACAAAGAAACATAAGGAAATGTTCTATTTTTTTACATTCTTTGGGATGTTGGATTAATTCTATAGTTTCCCTTTATTTTAATAAATCATTTAACTTAAAGCAATCTAAAAATGAAAAAAGCAAATTTACTCAGTAAAGCTGAGATGAAACAAGTAGCAGGCGGAGTAGCTGCCCCAGGTGATGGATCAGGAGGAGGAACAACTCCCGAGGGATGTATCGTTTATTCAATTAAGACAGTCAATGGGGTTGTTGAAAGAAGATTTATGGATGAATATGGTACAGCTCAAGAAGCACAGAATAAAGCAACCGAATATGCAACAGGCAGTAGTACTCATTACGGATATGATTGTCCTGACGCTAATGGAAATTACGAGCATAGCTATATCTGGAGTTAGAATAGAGAGATTACTCGGGTTAAACTCGGGTAATTTTCTTTGTAATTATATAAATACTTAGATATGCCTTACGCCATAACACATAAAAACAATAAGTATATTGTTTTTGGATTATTGTTTCTGTTAATTTCACTTTCGATACCGTCCAAGGCATTAACAATAGTGGCCAAACTAAAGGCAAAACAATACATTACTTTCTTTTTTGGTGGAGAAAACTTTTATCGTTTTCGCAACGTTTCAGAAAGAGACAGCACTATAATTAGGCATATACCTATTCAAAAACTAACTGAATTTAGATATTCGGTCGGCTTTACAAAAGACAATAAAATAACCCATATTCGACATACCATGCTTTTATCTCCAACTGATAGCCTGGTGTTTAAAAGAGAAGATAATGAGTTAATACCCATAAACAAAACTCCATCATCAATTTTCTTGGATCAGCATATTGCGGTTGGATATACAGCTGAATTTGATTTTACTAAGAAAATAAGTGCTAGTACGGAATTCGAAAACTATTTAAATGATTTAAGCAAAAAATTTTCGAGAGATAGCATAAAAGTTGATAGCCTATATCATTCGAAGGTTATAGGTATAGAGGAAAAACGTAATTGGGTAACATTTAGTAAAATTCACCTTATAGCTAAAACGTTTAAGATAGCAGAGGACAACAGCAATATCAAGCCAGATCAAGAGAAATACGATGCTTTATTTAACGAAGCTATAAATAATATTGATTTTCAAGATATAGATGGAGATTTAGTCAATGAGATGTTCAGCCTCCTATGCAATTACTGGCTTAAACAAAACAATAAAGACCGAAAATCCAAGCCTCTCGATTTTATAGATTTTTACCTAAATCACCTTGATAAAATCAATAGGGATTATATCTATGGAAAGTTTATGCGGTATGTAAGAAATGTACCTAAGAAAAACAGTTTGGAATACACCAATAATATTGAAAGAATACGACAGTATGCTGGTGAGTACGACCAAAAACTATTAAGTGCAATGATGGTCGGCAAAGCAGTTTTTTTTGATATGGATCAAGTTAATTTGATCGATTCCAAGAATAATATGACAACCCTAAAGAATGTCTTTGAAAATGCCAAAGAGAAATATTTCTTGATAGATATGTGGGCCAGCTGGTGTGCCCCGTGTAGACAGCAGTTGCCCTTTTTTGAAAAGTTTAAAAAAGAACTCGAAGGAAAAAACATCCGTTTCTTAAGTATAAGCACGGACAAGGATGAGAAAGATTGGATTAAGGCAATGAAGGAAGAAGGCACAGATGCCCAACCCTTTCAATATAGATTAGCGAATACTGGAGGAATATCGGCACTAACAAGGTTTTTTGAAATATTTACATTACCAAGGTATCTAGTATTAAGCAAAGGTGGTAAGGTTGTTAATGATCGATTTTATCTGCCCACAGATACAGAATTTAAACCAGAGATTTTAAAGATTTTGACGGATGACAGATAAGAAAAACCAGCATCTATTCAGTGTTGTATTTGATTTTTAAAAACATAGTCATTAAAGGTAATTATAACCATCTCACCCAGTATTTCCATGGGGTGGCTTCGTGTCCCACTAAGAACCCTAAAATATTGCTTACTTTGAAAGTAAATAAATTCTAAAGAAAAGACTGTTGCATTGGGTTGGTTTGCTTCATTTGCCACCTCATTTATTCGGTCCATAATCTTTAATAGTTTAGGGTTTTTAGTTGATAGATTTAATTCTAATGGGCGTTCCATTAGATTATTTATTAGCACTTTTCCAAAACCTTTCCAAAAATTACGTTCGCTAAACAAAGTAATCCCTAAGTTAAATCTAAATATGAAATCTTCTATTTCATATTGTAGTTCGTGGATTTTTAGCCCTTCAATTACAGCGTCGCTGTACCAAGTAGAATTATCAGGATCATGATTACATTTGATAATCGCATTTGTAATATGTTCCAGTACACGGTATGCAACTAAAGAATCTTTAATCTTAGCGTGCATGCACCAATTACAATACAAATTTAAGATCTTATATACTTCTTTAAGGTTTTCATGTTCAATGACCAATCTTATGTTAACCATGAAACTTTCTAAATCTGTATGGTCTAAATCTCTTGGACTTTCAAACAAACCTTTTATTTTATCAAGAAAAATCTTCATTGTAAGCTAGAACTTCTTAAAAGAATATTTGTTTTTATTCACTCTATCCCTATTCACACATAGCATCTCAGTAATATGGTCTGCCGTTTCTTCTAAGTGATGTTTAATTAGGGAGTTTGGTATTCGAAGTGTTAGAAAACCTTTTAAAAAGGAATGATATGTCCTCTTTAAATCTGAGAGGGCTTGCTTACTATTGTAGTTATGATGCCCACCATCAACTTCTATATTAACTCTTGCTTCAGGGATTGCAATATCGATATGCTTATAGCCATCGTATTTCTCAAGTTGTGCAGGAACATTACGCGCCTTTAATTCAAAATACAACGAGATTGTTTCGACAGTACTTACCAATTCTTGTTGCTTCAACCACTTTTGATGGTTTATGCAGAGCGGAATACCAAAATAACCTATAGAGTAGCCATTTACTTCATAGCTAATGGAACAATTGCATTCCAAACATTTAAAATCCATAGAGAAAGGGTTAATAAACTAATATAGCATTATTAAAATGCTGTTTAAAAGAGTGTATGTTATGAATTCAAAATCCTTTTACCAAAAACTCGTTCAATATCTTTCGCAAGGCCATTTGCTTCAGTTCGACAAGTGATTATGTCTTTTAAAAAGAGTAAATACTCTTTTCTTTTGAAAAAGTCTAAATTGAATGATTTAGTCAGCGTTAAAAACAAAACAGTAAACTTTAATGACCACGGTTTATCACTTTTAGCAGACTCTCCAAACTGTTCTTTAATCATTTGCTCAACATCTTTCCGAAACTTTGAGGCTGTTTTTATATTTGAAGTTATTTCTTCTATTTTATTACGAAGTGATTTGACTTTGCCACTATCTTTTAATTGAATAATAACGGTCAACAAATCTTCAGAAGATGTTGCTTGAGATAATACATAATGTGTTATTGATGGAAATATAAAGTTATGTTCAATCCCAACTTGTAAATTATTGTACCATAAGGAGTCCTTTTCATTCTTTATTTTTTCATCAATTATCTCTAACGTTCTATCCAGTGGACTGTTTATATTGGTTTGTCTTTCTGTAATGATTCTATCTGCTCTTTCTGGGCTAACAAAAAGGTCTGTTTCAAATTGTCTAGCCGAGACTAAATAATTTCTAATTCCTTTGTCAGAGTAACTAGCTTGACTATTCCAGTCAATATTCAAACTATCTGAATTAATGGGCTTTACAAATAATAAAGTATTTTGTTGAAACCATTCAAATCTTTGCCAATCACTTTCAAATCCATTAGCTATGAAATTTGTATCATCATATAAAAGCATTGAATTAATATAGTTTGAAAGTCCACCCATTGATGTAATGAATTCTTGTTCATTCAAAGACTTATGAAGTTCTCTGTTTTCAAGTAAAATTCCCGCATGTTCTAAAGACCAGTTGTCAATTAATGACTTCTTAAAATTATTCACCTAGATTTAGTGTTTTAAAATATTGTGTACTATTAAGATATGATATTTTAATCTTATTCAAAATTCCAAAAAGAGAGTATTACTAAATCCCCCAACTATTTCCTATCTTTAAGTAACCCCAACCGATGAACTACAGACTATCCTATCCGTTTAAAATCTGGCTAACCAGTACATTGGTGGGAACTTTATTGTTTGTCATTTATTTCAGCATGGTTTCGGCCGCTCCTTTCGAAGGTGTTTTTACTTTCTTTATTTTTGGTTTTTTTGCAGCCCTGGGTACTTCTATTCCTGCTTTTTTTATTTTATGGCTTTGCTTGTATCTGCTCACCAAAACTAGCCTGAGTACCCAAAAGATAAGAATCATTATTGCCATTGTAGGCACCGTTTGCTGTACCTTGCTTTTTAACACATTGGGCGTTTCCTATGCAGCTACTTCAGACCTGGTTTTGATCGGCGCTTATGCCTTGCCGGTTATTGTTTCGGCATTGGTTTATCCATTAAGGCCATCACCCAGTTCCAATTTGGTCAAGCACAGCAGCGAAATGGCCTGAAATATTTATTTGCTGATGGGTCGATAAGTCATTAAAATCAGCTAAGCGCAATATTAAATTTTAGCGAAACAACTCCCCTATTCAACTGTTTTATTAAAAAACCAAGATCATGATCAATCCAGAAGACAACATTCCAGTAGACGATTCGCAAAACAGCGAAGCAGAAGACCAACAAAGCCAAAAAGATATTCATGCCAATGGCCTAGACCTTAACGAAGAACCTTTGGAAGAAGAACAAGCCAATCCCGATTTATTGAAACAGGCCTTTGATGCCAGCGAAGCCGCCTATACTTTAGATGTGGATAAAGGCATTGCGCCTAAAAAAGAATAGTTCATTGGTTCAGTAGTTCATTGGCTCATTGGTTCATTGGCTGATTAGTCATCAGTTAATAGCCCATGGACTATCGACTATAAACCATGGTCTATCGACTATTCGCTACTTGAAATAAATCTTAAACGTAGTTCCCATATTTTCGGCGCTTTCTACGGCTATATTGCCACCCATGGCCTCGATTTGGTTTTTTGAAATAAAGAGGCCAAAGCCACGGGCATCGGCGTTACCGTTAAAAGTCTGGTAGATGCCGAATATCTTGTCGCCGTGCTTTTTAAGGTCGATACCTATCCCGTTATCCGAAACGCGTAGCACCAACTGATCGTTTTCTTCAAAACAGCTCAAAGAAATGACGGGTTTTCGATCTGGATGACTATATCGCAAAGCATTGGAAACGAGGTTAAGCAAGATGCTTTCGAGATAAGCCTTGTTGTAATTGATTTTGATATTGCTATTTACCTTGTTGAGCACCGTGGCGTCTTTGGCCAAAATCTGCGCATTTTGTGTAGCCAGCGTCTTGAGCACATAATCGTAGAGGTTGAGTGGCTCTACCACAATGTCGATGCTGGTTTGGATGTTGACAATGTTATTGAGGTTAAATAGAGTTTCGTTCAGGTTTCCGGCTACCCTTTTAAGCAACTGGATCATTTCATCACGTTCCTCATCGTTTTTTGCATTTTCAATCAAACTGGAAATACCCTGGATGTTGCTGGCATGCGAACGCAGGTTGTGCGATACGATGTACGAGAAATTGAGCAGGCGCTTATTTTGTTCAGTTACGAGGTTAAAAGACTTGCTTAAGGCCGACTCCGATTGTTTTTTATTGGTAATGTCGATCATGATGCCCCTGAGCTTGAGTACTTGTCCCGGCTCGTCAATTACACTAACCACATCTCTGATCCACACCACGCTCCCATCGCTGGCCAGCATACGGTATTCATAATCGTGCTTTCTCCTTTCGGCAGTTGCCTTTTCGCTGAACACTTTGACCCATTCTTTATCGTCGGGATGCAAGTGATCGAACCAGAAGCTTGGACTTTCGGTCCACTGGCTCACAGTATAGCCCAAAATATCCTTTACCTTCTGACTGATAAAAGTGCAGGAATGAGTACCAGGTTCGCCTTCCCAAACAATCCCGTCGATGGTGTTGATGAGCGACTCGATACGTTGCTGCGATTCGATCAGGCTCTGCTGTTCGGCCTTGCGCTTGGTTACATCTTCTACAATGATGATGTGATTGTTGGGCTCTTCTCCAACAGCCCAAAGCGGCGTAATGATTACATTGCCCCAAATAATCTGTCCTTCTCTCGACAAATATCTTTTCTCCCGACTAAACTGCCTTATTTTGCCGGCCAGCAATTGCTTAAACAGCTTGGCGTCTTCTTCCAGATCTTCGATATGGATAAGCGATTTGATCTTCTTGTCCATCAATTCCCTTTCGCTGTAGCCCAAAAAATTGCAGAGGTAGCGGTTTACTTCCAAAATAAGTCCGGTGCGCGAATCGACCCTTGCAATACCAATGGCGGCATTATCGAATATGTTTTTGAACTTGCTTTCGGTATTGATAAGCTGCGAGGCCTGATCGTTTACAAGATCCTGCAACTGGGTTTGTTTTCGGAGCAATCGCGATAGCAAATAACTCGACAACACCGCCAAGCTCAATCCAAACAAAATGGCCGAAGCCAGTTCAAACCAGGTGTCATAAGCATTAACGTCAACCACATAGAGCTTCCAATCGCCTTCCGGAAAAACTACCGAATGGGCATGTTTCAATGAAAAACGTTCATCAACCGGCAGGAAAAACTCTTCCTTTTTGGTAATGGGATTAATCTTGGAAAATTGAAATCGGTAGTTTTCGTATTTTTTATTGTCGATACCTGCATTCTTGAATAATTTCTCCAGCCTAATGACTACGGCAGAAAAGCCCCAAAACTTGTTATTGATGTACAAAGGTAGTCGGCCTACCACGCCTACGCCACCTTGGTTGAGCTTAACCGGCCCCTGATAGTACATCTTTTTGGTTTCGATGGCTTTTTTCACCTCCAAAACAGTTTGAGGCGGACTTTTAAAAAGATCGACGTTAATGGCCTGCTCGTTTCCTTTTATCGGATACATGTACTTGATGACCCCATTAGGCACCAATTGCACGGCCTGCAAATCGGGATTGGAACGGATCAGCCGATCGGCCACGGTTTCGAAATGATCGGGTACGCCCTTGTTGTCGAGCGTTAGGGCCAAGGTAAGGGCCACCGTATAGCTGTTTTTTAGCGATTGTTCGAGGTTCTGCTTGACTCCATACAGGATATTCGAAACCTCGCGTTCCTTGTTTTCCCTGAACAATTCGTAACGCTGATGCACAATGAGCGAAATAAGCGTTAGCAACAAGAAAAAGGTGATGAAGCCCGAGGTCTGCGGTTTAGAGATAAACCAGCTCGATAACTTATTGGACTTTTTCACCATGGTTATTGAGCAGTTTATTATACCTAGAATACATAATTTAGACCTTGAGCACGTTAAATCAGAGCTAAATATAGCAAAAATGATCCGAAAGCGATCGGATGACAACCTTAAAACACAAAGATAAAATTTCTTAATTATTAAAATTAATAACTTAAAAGAAATATCACATTCGCTTTTATGGGGCTGAAATAGCCCGAAATGCGCTTTTAAAGCTTTTGTATCAAATCTGTTGCTTTTTGATAATGCGTGGTACCCTTGGCTATTTTTTGAAGCCAAGTTTTGCATTCGGTTTTTTGCCCTGTTTTTAAATAACTCATGGCCATGGCATAAGCTGCATCGTATTTAAAGGCCGATTCTCCGTTGTAAATAGCATTCAAAAGTTCGCGACCTTGTTCTACCTGTTCGGTGGCCAATAAGGTTTGCGCATAATAATAGCTCAACTGCGCATTTTGGGAATCCTTGCTGTACAGCTTTTCGAGTATATTTTTGGCTTCTGCGTATTTGCCATCGTTATAAAAAGCAGCGGCTTTGTCCAATTCGGTCTCACTGGCTGCACCCCGTTCGGTAACCAACATTTGGCCCGGCGTATGATACTGCTGGTAAAGATCGCCTCGCCAAGGCGCCCAAATAAACAGGCCTATGGCCAAAACCGCAGCAATTCCACTCGCCCATTTGATGATCGGCTTAAGCGAAAGCATTTTGGTTTCGTGTCCAAAATACTGGCTGTTCAGCTTGCCCAAGGTTTGCTGGAGTGCCTTGCGATGGGCATCTGGTGCCAGTTGCAACCGTAGCTCTTGCTGCAATTGCCTGTAATTTTTCAAATGTTGCTGCAATTCGGCATCGGTTTGCAATTGTGCTTCAAACTCGGCCATTTCGGCTTCGTTTAAATCTCCCTCTACAAAACGGGCTGTCCATATTATTTTATCTTCGGCCATCTCTTTATTTGTTAACCTGAACCAATTTCATTAGGCTTGCCATACATTCCGATTTCTTTTTGCGCAAATAACCATAGGTAACACCCAGTGCTTCGGCCACTTTTTCCTGTGCCTCGCCCTTTAGGCTCCACCTGATGATTTCCTGGCAACGCTCGCCCAGCTTTTCGAAGGCTTTAAAAAACAATTTCGACTGTTCTTGTTGCTTTTCAAGCTGTTCGGCCTGTTCAAATGTATCCTCGCCGATATGTAATAAACTGTCTTCTTCTTTTGTTACCGGCAAAACAGCTCTTTTTTTCAATTCGTTGAGCCATTTGCGTTTACAGACCAGCAAAAGAAAGGGTTCGAACGGACAGGTAAGTTCCAACCCCTTGTATTTGGCCTGGTTATATACATCAACCAGGGCTTCCTGAAAAATATCTTCGGCATCGTTGGCATCGCCATTGTTAAAGCACACGAACGATTTGACCTTGCCAGCACATTTCTTATAAATTTCGTTGATCAATTGGGCATCGTTGTTCATCAATGCCAAAAGATAACGCTGATCTGGATGTACTGTTTTGGCCATTGGCGCTATTTTTTAGAGGGTTTGCTAGCCTAAATTACTCTTTCTTGCGCATTGCCGAAAAAAAATTGAAAATAATGGGGTAACATTTTTTGCCGTGGCTTTATCTCTCATCAAACCTTATGAAACGGCGTTTGCTGAAAAGCCTGAAGAGAGTAAGCGAAATATAAAATCAAAGATCATGAAAAAGTTAAACCTAACCTATGCAATAGTTGCCCTTATCGTTTTATTTGCGGCAGCTTGTAAGAAAGACAAAAACAACAGTGGCAACGCCGCCTACTCGGCCAAAGAATTTACTGCATTGTATGGCCCGCAAATGCAGGGCAGAAAAGTAATGGGTAATGTAGCAAATACCTTTACCTTGCCAGGCGGCACTCAAATCACCATTCCGGCAGGTGCCATCAGGTTGGGTGGCGTGGCTGTAACCGGCGAAATCACCATCAGCGCCATGGAAGTGCTCAAAAGAAGCGACGTGGTATTTGGTGGCATGAACACCAATCACATCAGCGGTGCACCTTTGGCATCGGATGGCTTTATTTATTTGAACGCAACGGTTAACGGCACTAAAGCAGACCAAGCCTTGGCCATTCCAATCAGAGTTTCTATTCCGGCCAAAAGAACCGGTGTTACCCAACTTTGGGAAGGTGTTGAAAAAGTAGGCAACAATAACCAGATGGCCTGGCAGGCACCAGCTCCACAGGCCAACGGCGTTGGCGTAAAAGTTGATGTGACCGCAGCGGCCCAAGCCTTTACTTTCGATATGGGTAACCTGGGCTGGATCAACTGCGACGTGTTTTACAGCTACAGCAACCCAAAAACCACTACCCGTGTAACTTTGGTTAACAATCCTGGCAACCTGGCTGTTTTTAGAGGCTATGCTGGCGAAACCTTTGTGTTTTTCTGTGCCAAAGGTAGCAACGTAGTGGCCCAGCTGTATACTCCTGATGGCCCTAACAAAGTAAAAAGCTATGACAATGCAATGCCGATTGGCGTACAAGGCAAGTATTTGTCGTTCTCGATCAAAGATGGCAAATACTACTATGCCGAACTGGAAACTACGATTGTGGCCGACCAAAGTATTACGCTCACCTTGGCCGAAACCAGCGAAAGCCAGATACAACAGGCTATCAATGGCTTAAACAATTACTAAGTGCTTATTATCCCCCAATTTTTAACAAGGAAGATGGAGCCGAATGCGTGCTTCATCTTTTTTTGCCGTTTCTTTATTTCAGATAAAAATCTATAAATTTAGTACTCATGAAAACGCTTCTTCTTCCCTTATTGGTTATTTTAGGCTTCCATGTAGTACAGGCTCAGGTATTGCCCACTGATACCGTACCAGCCAAAATCAGTTATACCACCGAGAACGGCGTTACCAAGTTCAGTGCCGAGCTCAGGCCCTTAAGACCAATTTCGGGTGCTCCTGCTCCTTTTTACACCTATTTTTGGGAATTTGGCGATGGGGGCTTCAGTTTCGAAAAAGACCCCCTGCATATTTACAGTTCTTCGAACCCTACCATGGTCCGGTTATTTGCCACCAACAACTACGACGATGGCAAGCATCCACCCACAAGGCCCAGACCGATTAAACCAACCAAACCAAGTGGCGGAGGCAAACCCATGTTGGCTTCGAATACACCCAACTTTTTTAAAATGGGTGGCAGCATCGAACTCAAAAGCAATGCCATGCCCAAACCCGGCGACGACATGATGCTGGTTTTTGGCTACAGAAACAAAGCCAGCAACGGACAACCCAACCTGAATGGCACATTGGCTATTTTATACAACGATCGCGAGTTTAGCAACAACAATTTTGTACTGACCGAAGCCAGAACCTATTTCGGGGAGAAAAAGGCCGATCTGAAACCGATGACGCAAACGGCCTACCTGCCACAAAAAAGCAAAACACCGGTTTATTATGCTTCGGCAAATCCAGAATTAACTTTGCCCAAAGCAGACCAAGTATTGTTTAAAGACAAAGCCAAGGATTTTAAAAACCAGGAAGGCTGGCGATTTGAAGGCCTGAAAACCGACGAAGAACGTTTCCTCTTTCTCGAGTTTAAGACTACTCCTGAAATGCTGAAAGACACCAATGCGGTTGTTCGCCTTTCGGCGGTGTTTATTCCGGATAATCCCTTGGTAGAAAAAGAGTTTTTTAACCTCGAACTCCAAATCGTAGCTTCGCACGACCCCAATAAAATGGTATTGCGAAAAAGTAGGATGAATTACCGCTTTACCAGTAAAAGCCGGGAACTTACTTATAAAATCCGTTTCCAAAATACCGGCAAGGGTCCGGCTAAAAAGGTTGACGTGGCCGTAAATATAGCTCCGGTTTTCGATCCAGCTACTTTAAAAGTCACCAAAACCAAACCCGAAGTCATTACCTGTGATTCGGCTTATAGCGGGCAGAGCTGCCTCAAGGTTCTGAAGGGAACAGACAGTGTGCATTTTGTTTTTAGCAATATCTACCTGCCCGGCCTCGACCAAAAAGGGGTTAACGATGCCGATTCGACCATGGGTTTTGTGGAATATAAGATCAGGTTTAAGGAAAAGCCCGAAAAACTGCCGATTAAAAGCGGTGCTGCTATTGTTTTCGACAAAAATGAACCTATTTATACCAACCGAGCTGTGGGCCGCTTTAAAATGGGGCTTTCTCCAGGCATTATCTTAGGCTATGGCTTTCCTTTTGAAACGAACAACCAAAACTTCCTGAACAACAAAAATATCGTGATTGGGGCTAGCTTGGCTCCTTATGCGCCTCATCGTACCTATTGGCAGGTCGAGCTCTTCCTCAATACCTTTAAAGAAAATACGTATCTCGTTAGTTCTACCACCACCTCAAAAGATACCGTCATCAACAATACGCCCTACCGGATAGACAAAAAAGACTATTATAAAACCAAGAAAGTAATAACCATTAACGCAGTGCCTTTGCAGGTGCGTTATAACCTTAATAAATATGTTGGCGCAGGTGCCGGAGCCTTGGTTTCGCTTAACCTGTACGATAAAGACATCGACGAGCTGAAATACAACCTTACCGCAGCCAATGGCGTAGGTAAGATTAATTTAGACAGGATAGCCAATTCGAGCAAAAAGCATTTCTCCGACTTGAATGCCTCTTTGTTTGCCGATGTACAATTTGGCTTGGTGCGTGTAGGCCCGTCTATCGGTTTCCGCTACCTCTACGATCCCAAAACCAACAACAACCGAATGGCGAGCTATGTAACCTGGAAGTTCTAGATGGGTTCATTGGTTCAATAGTTCATTGGTTTGTTAAGCTGATTAACGGATTGGCTTTGGGATTACCTGATCGATGATCAGCCGAAAACCGCAAACCATTAACTAAGCAATAAAATCATTAAATTAGCTGAAATGCAAACCTTTTATGCGCTCAGCTTTTTTACGTTTTAGCTTTTTCCTTTTGTTTTTTGGGGCGCAATTGGCTGTTTTGGCACAAAGCAGGTTATTGGATATTCGTTTGGATTCGTTGCAAAAGGCCAACGATTTAAGCGGGTGGATTTATGAGCGGTTGGATTATGCCAAAAATAATCCGCAGGCAAACCTGCCTTTCCTCTTGCAAACCCAAGCCAAGCTATGGCGCAAAGCCAAAGACCAAACAGAGCACTTTGCCTATTTGGATTTACTGAACGTACAGGGCTATCATCAATTGTTAACCGGCAATATCTTAGGCTCCATCAACAGCTATGAATCGGCTTTTGCCTATTATTTGAAAAACGAAGTGGTCGGCTATGAAATTGTCGACTATACCTTAAAACCCTTAAGCAACAACTACACCCGCCTAGGCGATTACGAACGGGCGCTCTACCTGCAGCGCAGAACCCTCAATTTTCAACTTAAAAACCAATACCCGCCTGCCGACATTGCTTCTATGTATGGCAACATGGCCATTTGCTACCAATCGATGGGCAATTTGGCCGAAGCCGAAAAAAGCGTTAACGAAGGCTTGAAATTAGCAGCCAAAGATGCCAAGACACGAGTGGTTTTACGTAATGTTTTGGCTGGTATATTTTTCGAAGGAAAGGAATACCAGCAAGCAGCCCAACTGATCGAAGCGAATATCAATGCCCAAAGGCAAAACATCAATGCAGAGAGCGCCTATTGGCTGGCAAGCTCATTTTCCACGGCTGGCAATGTATATACCGCTTTAAATCAACCCCAAAAGGCCGACGCCTATTTAGCCAAGGCAATTGCTTTGCTCGACCGCTATTATCCCAATAAATGGCTCAGGGAAAGGGCCAATCTGTTTACCCAAAGAGGACGATTAAAATTGATGCAGCAACAACCGTTGCAGGCCATTCAATTTTTCGACAAAACGTTGCTCACCTTAAAAATAAAAGACGGCAAAAACAACCTCATTACGCAACGGATTTATGGCGATAACCGGGTAATGGAGGTTTTTGAACAGCTCGCCATCGCACATCAAGAGCTTAAACAGGCTGATTTGGCTATCAAATACATCAAATTGGCTTTGTTGGCTGGCGACAAGATCAGAAACGAATTTGCCGACGACCAAACCAAAGAGCGTTTACAGGCCGATCTGAAAAACACCGCTGAAAAAGGAATCGAAATCAGCTACCAGCTTTACCAGCAAACCCATGAAAAATCGTTGTTGCACGAAATCCTGATTTTTGCGGAACAGAGCAAGAGCCGAACCTTGTTAGACCAAATCAGGCGCAACCAGCAATTGATGGGTTTGAACCAAAAAGACTCGCTGTTTATCAAGAAACGAAACCTTGAGTTGGCCATTGCCTATCAGGAAAAACAGGAACTGGAAGGCATTGCATCGGCCAGTCAGCATATCGCCGGACTTAAGTATGATTTAGCCCTGATCAATAAACAACTGCAACAAAAATATCAGCAACTGCAAACGGCCAATCCAGCATTTGAAGCATCCTTGCCAACCCAAAGAACGCTGGAATATTTTGTGGGCGAACAGGCCATCTATCTTCTCGATATGGGCAATGGTCGCATCAATTCGGTGCTACGTCTATCTGATGCCTCCAAAATCAAGCAGACTATCCAAACCTATGTGAGCACTTATTTCCAACAGGGACCAAGTGCCATGCTCAACTCGCCCAAAGCATTTTATTTGGCTTCTTATCAGGTTTACAACACCATCCTGCAAGGCGTCCGTTTAAACAAAGGTGAAACCCTAACGATTATTCCAGATGGTATTTTGGGCTATATTTCTTTTGATGGATTGCTAACCAACAATCGATTTAGCCCAAACATTTCGGCTTGGCCATTTTTGATCAAGAACAACACTATTACTTATGCCTTTTCGCTCCAAACCTTAAGCGCCAATACACAAAAAAACAAGCAAAAGGGTTTTGCAGGCTTTTTTATTACGCACCAACAAAACAACAATGCTCCCCTAAAAGCGGTACAGGCAGAGGCCGATGGCATAAAAAAACTAATCAGAGGCCGTTTTTTGTTTAACGAACAAGCCAATGCGAAAAGCTTTAAAAATGAATTTGGACGTAATCAGGTGTTGCATATCGGTACACATGCCTATTTATCGGGCAAAAACCAGGAACCTACACTCGATTTTGGTCAAGAAAAACTGTTTCTGTTCGAACTTATCGCTCAACAAAAAGCACCCTCGTTGGTGGTATTAAGTGCCTGCAGAACCGCCGACGGCTTATTGGCCAATGGCGAAGGCGTAATCAGTTTATCGAGGGGCTTTAATGCCATTGGCACATCAGCTACCATTGCCGGTTTATGGAACGTAAATGACGTGGCGGCTTCGGTTATAACCAGTAACTTTTATAAAAACCTATTAAATGGCGAAAACAATGGACGAGCTTTGCATCAGGCCAAATTAGACTGGCTGCAACAAGCACAAAACAACGATGCGCTGTATTTGCCTTATTATTGGGATAGCCTGATTTATATGGGGACAGACCAACAAATAAATTTGGAAACACCGTTCGGCTGGACATGGATTGCAGGTATTGGTGTCTTAGTTCTTATGATGACAATCATTTTGCTTTGGCTTAGAAAAAAAATGAGCATAATTACACAATTATTGTCCTCACCACCTAAGGAACCTCAGACACCTTAGCTTTTCTTAGGTGCCTGAGGTGGTAAAACCAAGCGGACAAACATTATTTTCACCACCTAAGAAGCCTTAGACACCTCAGCTCGTCAATAACTAACTTTAAGAATCTTAGCTTCCCTTAGGTGCCTGAGGCGGTAAAACCAAGCGGACAAACATCATTTTCACCACCCAAGAAGCTTTAGACACCTCAACTCGTCAATAACTAATTTTAAGAACCTTAGCCTCCCTTAGCTGTCTGAGGTGGTAATTAATACGTAGACAAAGTACTATTTTCACCGCCTAAGAAGCCCAAGTGCACCTTAGTGACTAAATTAAAAGCCTTAGTTTCTCTTAGGTGTCTGAGGTGACAAATCAACATTCGCCTTTGTTGTTCTTTTTAAACTCATGTACTCTTTTTGGCATTGGTTCCCGCTTCCTTTTTAAAAATAACAGCTCCCAACGGTGGTAAATTAATCGCTATCGACTGCTTGTGATGGTTGCAATCTATATTTTCTGTTGCTATGGCTTTTGGATTAAGTTTGTTGCTTCCGTAAAACTCGGATGCATCAGTATTGAATATTTCCTTCCATTTGCCCTTTGCAGGTACGCCAAGCCTGAAGTTTTCGCGGTATACCGGCGTAAGATTCAGCACTACGAGCAAAGTATCTTTCGGTTTGGAACCCTTTCTGCAATACGTAAATACAGAGTGGTCCATATCGTCGGCATTGATCCATTCAAAGCCTTCGTAAGAAAAATTATATTGATAAAGCGCCGGCTCTGTACGGTAAAGCTGGTTTAAAGCCTTCACCACTTTTTGCATACCGGCATGCGGCGCATATTGCAACAAATCCCAATTAAGCGATTCGCTAAAATTCCATTCGTTGGTTTGCGCAAATTCGTTGCCCATAAACAAGAGCTTAGTACCCGGATGTGTAAACATATAGGCATACAAGGCTCTCAGGTTGGCAAATTTTTGCCATTCGTCGCCGGGCATTTTATAAATCATAGACGATTTGCCATGCACCACCTCATCATGCGAAAAGGGCAACATAAAATTCTCGCTAAAGGCATACGAAATGCTGAAGGTTAGCTGATGATGGTGGTATTTGCGGTTGATGGGATCATTTTTGAAGTACTTTAAGGTATCGTTCATCCAACCCATCATCCATTTCATGCCAAAACCCAAGCCACCTGCAAATACCGGACGGGTTACCCCATCAAAAGTGCTGCTTTCTTCGGCAATGGTCTGCACCCCCTGATAATTGCCATAAACGGCTTCGTTCAGGTCTTTCAAGAAACTTATCGCACCTAAATTTTCGCTGCCACCGTATTCATTGGTTCCCGCTTCTTCGGGTGTTCTCGAAAAATCGAAATACAGCATCGAAGCTACCGCATCAACACGCAGACCATCGGCATGGTATTTTTCAAGCCAAAACAAGGCATTGCTGATGAGAAAAGAACGCACTTCGTTGCGGTCGTAGTTGAAGATGTACGATTTCCAATCGGGATGGAAACCCTTACGCATATCGGCATGCTCGAACAGGTGCGTACCATCGAAGTTAAACAAGCCATTGGCATCACCTGGAAAATGCGAAGGCACCCAATCCAGGATAACCGCAATATTGTGCTGGTGCAACTGGTCGATCAGGTACATCAAATCTTGAGGAGCGCCATGTCTGGAACTTGCTGCAAAATAACCGGTTACCTGATAGCCCCACGATGGATAGTAGGGATATTCCATAATAGGCATCAGCTCTACATGGGTAAAGCCCATTTCCAAAATGTAAGGAACCAAGGTATTGGCAATTTCGCCATAGCTTAACACCCTTTCCGGATTGCTCGGATCGCGTTGCCAAGAGCCCAAATGCAATTCGTAAACCGAAATTGGCTGGTTAAGCGCATTGAGCTTTGGCCTTTTCTTTAACCAGGCTTTGTCTTTCCAGCCGTAATCTACATCCCAAACAATAGAAGCTTTTTGTGGCGGATGTTCCCAGCGTAAAGCATAGGGATCACCTTTTTCGATATCACTGCCATCAAAGCCTTTGAGGTAATATTTATAAACCTCGCCTTTGGCCACATGCGGAATAAAACCTTCCCAAATACCCGATTTATCCCAACGTTTGTTCAGTTGGTGGCTTTCCCTGCTCCAGCCATTAAAATTACCCGTGACGGCAACCTGTTGCGCATTGGGTGCCCATACGGCAAAGTAGGTACCGGCCACATTATTTACCGTACAAAGGTGTGCCCCCATTTTCTCGTACAAACGAAAATGCTTGCCCAACAAAAACAGCGAAACATCAAAGTCGGTAAACAAACTATGAGCCCAAACACTTTTAAAAGCATCTAAAACGCTTTCTTTTGGAGAGGACTTTTTACTCGGGGTATTCCTTTTAGCGTTAGGCATAGTTTTTCAATTGGCAGTTTACGGCTTCAGTTCACAGTTGGCAGTTTGTAGTTTACAGTTAAACGCTACATTTTTTAACTGTAGCGTTTAGTACTTAGGCACCTATAATCTTGATGTGCATAAAATTCTTGTTCGATTTGAATCTTAGGCGTTTGCGTTCGTCTAGGTAAAAATCAGTAATTTCCTTGTCGTCGGCAAAAACCTTGGCTACTTCAAATGGCAACCCGATTACATTGTAATCATACAATTCGTAATTCGGGGTATATAGTCCTTCTATCATCTGCTCGATAAATAGATTGCGACCATCGCCTTTGACTACAAATTTCTTTTCCAGGTAAATGTCCTGTTCGTAGGCAAAAGTATCGCCATGATCTTCGAACATAAATGAATTGACCTCATAATCGGCATAATAAATATTGAGCCAAACCTCGTCTATCGGTTTTTCGCCCACATATTGCATCACCGGATATTCTGGCAATACCGAACCTGCCCGCACAAACAGCGGCATATCTTCTAAAGGTGCTTCGATATCGTATTCGTTGCCCCCATCAAGTAGTTCGTGGGTCCAGAAATTGTACCATTGGCCTTTAGGCAGGTATACAACCCGCGAAGTGGCGCCTTGCTCCAATACCGGACAAACCAACAGCTTATCGCCAAAGGTAAATTCATCCTGGCGGAAATGGTTGCCGATATTTTCTTGCTCGAGCATCGCCAATGGCCTCAAAATAGGGAAACCGTAGCGGTGATGCTCCCAAAACACCGAATAGATGTACGGCATTAGGCGATAGCGCAACTCGATAAATTTACGATTGATGCTGGTAAACGGTTCGCCAAAACTCCAAGGTTCGCGCTCGGAGGTATCGCCGGCCGAGTGCGCCCGCATAAACGGCGAAAAAGTGCCCAACTGGATCCAGCGGGTAAACAATTCGCCATCAGGCTCGCCGCTAAAACCGCCGATATCCGTTCCAATAAACGGGGCGCCAGAAATAGACATACGCTGACACTGGATATTGCCCAGTTTGAGATGCTCCCAGGTAGCCACGTTATCTCCCGTCCATATACAAGCGTAGCGTTGTACGCCCGAATAGCCTGCACGGGTAATGGTAAAAGGGCGTTTGTTGCGCATCAGTTTTTTCAAACCATCGTAGGTTGAACGCACCATTTGCATACCGTAAATATTGTGCGCCTTGCGGTGCGATCCGCGATAACCATCGAAATTATGTCGAACATCGTTAGGGAAAGTACCTGCGCCAAACACGGCAGGTTCGTTCATGTCGTTCCAAAATCCGGCTACGCCCAAATCAACCAGCTCTTTGTACAGTCCGCCCCACCATTGTCTTACCGTTGGATTGGTAAAATCGGGGAATTGGCAACGGCCTGGCCAAACGTGGCCTTCCATAAAGTAATCGTCGCTTCGGCGACAGAAATAATTGTTTTCCTTGCCTTCTTTAAATACCCAATAATTATCGTCTACCTTGATTCCCGGATCGATCATCACCACGGTTTTCATGCCAATGCTGGCCAGGTCTTTGATCATTTTTTTAGGATCTGGAAAATACTTTTTGTTCCAGGTAAAGCAACGATAACCGTCCATGTAATCGATATCCAAATAAATGGCGTCGCAAGGAATCTGGCGTTCTCTAAAACCTTCGGCAATTTCCCTTACCTTCGACTCTGGGTAATAGCTCCAACGGCATTGATGATAGCCCAAAGCCCATTTTGGTGGCAGTTTATGCGTACCGGTTAAGCTTTGGTAGCGTTTAACCACGTCCATCATGTGTGGCCCGTGGATATAATAGTATTGCAATTCTCCGCCATCGGCCCAAAAACTGGTTTTCAGGTGGTCTTCCTTGCCAAAATCGAAGTAAGAACGGAAGGTATTATCGAAAAAGATGCCATAAGAGGCGCCTTGATGTACGCCGATATAAAACGGAATGGTACGGTAAAGCGGATCCTGATCCCAGCCAAAAGAGTAGGCATCGGTATTCCAGTTCTGGAATTTACGTCCCCGCAGGTTCATGTTACCCGACTTATCGCCCAAGCCAAAGAAATTCTCCTCCGGCAGGCAATTTTTGGTGGCAAAAACATAATAGCCTCCAAACTCAACGTTTTCTTCCCAGTGCATCGGCGAGCTGTCTTCGCTCATCACCATACTCGAGTGGTTGTCGAGAAATGAAATATGAAAGGTTTCCTTGTTCAGTTTGCAGGTAACGGTATTGGTGGCAATCAGGTAATCTTCGTCGGTTTCTTCGAGCCTAAAAGTGCTCACACGTTGGTCTACCTGAGGTACGGCATAAGAAAAATCGTCGAGAAAAACACTGTGAGGTGCCATTCTTACCCGGATAATCTCGTCGCTCACTACCCTCACTTCTACCCGCGCATTTCCGTCTGAAAAATAAAACCTGTTGTCTTCTTTTTTAACCTCTACGATAGAAGTGAGGTACTGTTTTACAATAGGCTTTAAACTGGTAACAGGGTTATTCAGGTGCTGAATAATATCGTCTTCAATATGTTCTGTAGCAATTACTGGCGTTTCTTTTTCTTCTTTGTTCAATTCTTCTTCCATAAGTTTATCTTCGTTTCCCAATTAAAACCAATAACATTCTCTATTTCGAATAATATTGGCCGTTGGTGCTCTTCACCAACCAATTTAACGCTCCCCCTCGTCGGCCTGTAGGCAAAGAACGCCCACAAAAGCAACAAGGAACTAGGATAAACATATTAAAAATCCCTTAGTTATCCTCCATTTTTTTGAGGTTTTTACAAGTAGTGTGATTTTTACACCGAACGCCCCTCTTCTACTTCCAATTTGTTCGCCAAAACTTCGTCGGTACGCTTCGGCTCCCTGACAAAAACATAACAGATAACCGCAGCCAAAATCATTAGCGCGCCGCCTAACTGAACAGCCAACAGCCTGTCATTGTGCAATACGTTTTTCATGAGCCAGCCAAAACCCAAAGAAGCTATAATTTCGGGCAGTACGATAAAAAAGTTGAAAATGCCCATGTAAATTCCCACTTTATCTTTGGGCAAAGAACCGCTGAGCATGGCATAAGGCATAGACAGGATACTAGCCCAGGCAATGCCCACACCTGTCATGCAGAGGTACAACATGTTTTTGTCGTGCACCCAAGCCACGCTGATGAGGCCCAGCGCACCGCAAAGCAGACAAAGCGCATGGGTGGTTTTACGGCCCAGCAGGTCGGCAATTTTAGGCAACACTAAGGCAAACAAAAAGGTAACCACGCTATAATACGCCAAAGTGAGGCTGCCAAAGTCGGCACCGTGCGCATAAACCGGATCGCTGGCATCTTTGCCGCCAAATACGTTTACCGCCACGGCCGTGGTATAATAAAACCACATCAAGAATAAACCCGGCCAGGTAAAAAATTGCACCAACGATACAATCCGCATCCTTTTGGGCATATTGGCCAAGGCATGAAATATTTCTCTCACACCCGAACCAAAACCTTTGCTTTGGACTGTGGTTTCTTCTTTAGCGGAAGGCGGATATTCTTTGGTGGTTAAAACCGTGTACAGCACCGCTGCAAAGAAGAAAAAAGCACCCAGGTAAAAAGAGAACTTTACGTTTTCTGGAATATTGCCTTGTGTTGCGGTATTGGTCAGGTGGAAAATATTATTCATTACCCAAGGCAACGAAGAAGCCACGCTGCCGCCCAAACCAATCATGAGGCTTTGCATAATAAAACCACGGTTCACCTGACTATCAGGCAGTTTATCGGTTACAAAGGCACGGAAAGGCTCCATGGCAATATTGCCAAAAACATCGAGCACCCATAACAGGCCCGCGGCCATCCACAAAGCACTACTGTGTGGCATAAAAATAAGGGCAATGCTACTAACCAGCGCGCCGATAAAGAAATATGGCCTCCTACGACCCCAATGCGGATGCCAAGTCCTATCGCTCAGGTAACCGATAATAGGTTGCACAATGAGTCCGGTTAAAGGCGCGGCCAAGAACAACAAAGGCACTTGGTCGGCATTGGCCCCCAGGTTTTCGTAAATACGGCCCATGTTGGCGCGCTGCAGGTCCCAGCCAAACTGGATGCCAAAAAAGCCTACGCTCATGTTGATGATCTGCGCGAGAGACAGTTTGGGATTTTCGGTTAATGTTTTGTGGTTCATGGGGTTGGTTTATTTGGTTAGGGTTTAGGTTCGGCGTTCTTAAAACTCCAGGATAGCCGCACTGGTGGCCGGCATTTTCAGCTGCAGGCCATTGTCTATGTTGTCGGTCTTAAATTCGGTGCCCGACAACAGGTCTTTAAAGCTTAGCGATTTTCCGTTCAAATGAAAGGCATCCAATACGTCCTTCGGAAACTTGACCTGCAGTTGGCTTTCGCTTCTGTTAAAATTGGCTATAATCAGCACCTGTTTATTTTCGGTGTAGCGCAGGTAGGCGTAAACTTTGTCGTTAAATCCGGCCGAGTTTTTATTGGCCTGCAGCAATTCATAGAAAGCACCTTGGTTAAGTGCCTCGTTTTGCTGCACCAGGTTGAGCAACTTGCTGTAAAACTCGCGCAAACGCTTTTCATCGGCATTGAGCTTGCCTCCGTCGAACAAGCCGTTGTTCATCCATTTTTGGTGCTGTGGCAATCCCCAATAATCGAATATGGTCGAGCGACCATCGTCGCCTCCAAAGCCTTCGGCACCATTGGCGGGTTCGCCAACTTCCTGGCCATTGTAAATCATTACCGGCCCTGTTGATAAGGTAGCGGTAACCACCATGGCCGGCACGGCATACCATGGGTTTGTGGCAAATGCCTTAGAGGCAATCCGCGTTTCGTCGTGGTTTTCTAAAAAGCGTAGCATGTGCTGACCAAAGCCCTTGCTTTCTTGTTGCCAAACAAAGCTGATGTCTTTTACCGTAGCTTTCTCATCGTTCATCATCAGGCGTTTCAAGCCGTCGTACAAGCCAACTTTATCGTATAGGTAATCGAATTTGCCGTTGAGCAGAAAGTTCTTGTATTCGTTCCGGTCGTAAGCTTCGCCAATAAAAACAAGGTTTGGATATTTCTTTTTCAAATCGCTGATGGCCCAGTTCCAAAATTCTACAGGCACCATTTCGGCTACGTCACATCGAAAACCATCTACCCCTTTCGAGGCCCAAAAAGCCAGAATATCGCGCATTTTTTTCCAAACTGGCGGATGGGGCACCAAATGCTTGGTATTGTTTTGCTGTACATCTACGCCATAATTGAGTTTGATGGTTTCGAACCAATCGTCGAGTTTGGGACTGGCGCTAAATACGTTGTTTCCCGTGGCTTTTGCCGGAAATTCGTCGAATTTTCCATCCTTTAAAGGGTTTTCATAACCTCCGCCACCCGGCTGATACCCTGTTGGCACCACGAAATGCTGATTGGGGATGTAATAAAAATCGTTATTGGGATCAAAGCTTTTGCTTTTATCGTCTTGGGCACCCAAATCGATTACATTGGTCGGCTTGGCATCCGAATGGTAAGTTCTGGCTACGTGGTTGGGGATAAAATCCATCAATACTTTTAAGCCCTGATCGTGGGTTCGTTTAATCAGGTTTTCATACTCGGCCATCCGATTGGGCACATCAACCGCCAAATCGGGGTCTACATCGTAATAATCCTTAATGGCATAGGGCGAACCCGCCTTGCCTTTCACAATATCCGGATCATCATTCTTAATCCCCGACTTCGAATAATCAGACATGGTGGCATGCTCGATTACGCCAGTATACCAAACGTAATTTACCCCCAATTTTTTAAGTTCCTTTAAGGCCTGATCGCTGATATCGTTAAACTTGCCTACGCCGTTTTCTGCCATCGAGCCATAAAATTTATTGGTGGTATTTTGGTTGCCAAAGTAGCGTACCAAGGCTTGATAAATGACTATTTTTCGGTTCTCGAGCTTTTCTGAAGTCGTTTGGTTCGGGTCTAACATCTGCAAATTATTTTTACGTACACAAGCGCACAGCCCCGTAACAAGGACCAAGAATACGGCTATTTTGATAACGTTTTTCAAGGGAGTTGGTTTAAGTATTCAGTTCTAAATTGCTGTTGGCTTGCAGCTGATGCGCCAGGCCAAAAACATGGATTTCGAGGTTGACATTGCTTTCGTTGCTCAGTTTTACTTGCTTATCGCTTACCTTTACCGTAACCACAGCCTGCCTAAAGCCTATTTTAAAGGCATAGGAGGTCCATTTTTGAGGCAATATCGGATGCAGGTGCAAAGCTCCCTCTTTTATGCGCATGCCACCAAAGCCTTCTACCACGCTAAGCCAGGTACCAGCCATGGAGGTAATGTGCAAACCATCTTCGGTATCGTTGTTGTAATCGTCTAAATCCAGGCGCGAAGTACGCAGGTAAAATTCGTAGGCCCTGTCTAAATCGCCCAGTTTGGCTGCAATAATGGCGTGTACGCAGGGCGACAGAGAGCTCTCGTGCACGGTGCGCGGCTCGTAAAAATCATAATTCCTTCGGATGGTTTCGAGGTCATAGTCTTCTTCAAAAAAGTAAATTCCCTGCAAAACATCGGCTTGTTTGATAAAACACGATCTTAAAATCCTGTCCCAGCTCCATTTTTGATTCAAAGGCCTATCGCTTGCGGGCAAATCTTTAACCAGTACCTGTTCCTTGTCTAAGTAGCCATCCTGTTGCAGGAAAATGCCTAATTTCTCATCAACCGGATAAAACATCTGGTCAATAATTTCCTGCCAGTGGCCAGTTTCTTCCTGTTCCTTAAAATTGGTTTTGGCAAACAGTTCGGTTAGTCGAACGGGGTCCATGCCTTTTACCAATTCAATGGCTTCTATGGTATATTTGAGGCACCAGGTAGCAATAGTGCTGGTGTACCAGTTATTGTTAACGTTGTTTTCGTACTCGTTTGGCCCGGTTACCCCCAACATGACGTAGCGTTCTTTTTCGATGCTCCAGTTTACGCGTTGCGCCCAAAAGCGGGCAATGCCGATGAGCACCTCTAAACCATATTTGGCCAAATAGCCCTGATCGCCAGTGTAGCGGCTATAATTGAAAATGGCAAAGGCAATGGCGCCGTTGCGGTGGATTTCCTCGAAGGTAATTTCCCATTCGTTGTGGCATTCTTCGCCGTTCATGGTGACCATCGGGTATAAGGCCGCGCCATTTTTAAAGCCAAGCTTCTCGGCATTTTCTATAGCTTTGTCCAATTGCTTGTAACGATAAATGAGCAGGTTTTCGGCTACCTGCTGTGGTGCAGTGGCCAAATAAAAAGGCAGGCAGTAGGCTTCGGTATCCCAATAAGTGGAGCCTCCGTATTTTTCGCCGGTAAAGCCTTTCGGACCGATATTTAAACGGGCATCTTCGCCAGTGTAGGTTTGGTGCAACTGAAAAATATTAAACCTGATGGCCTGTTGTGCGGCTACATCGCCTTCAATCACCACATCGCCGTTCTGCCATTTACCAGCCCAAGCCTGTGCCTGTTCTTGGCGCATGCGGTCAAAACCTTTGGCCACTATCTTTTGCAAGGTTGCGACAGCCTCTGCCTCCATTTTGTTTTTGGTGTAATTCTCTGACGAGAGGTTAACGGCATATTTGTAAATAGCGGTGGTTTCTCCCTTTTTCACGTCGACCGTAAATTGTTGGGCCACATATTTTTCCTTACTGACAAATTTGGGTTTCAGGCCTAACGGCGCTCCGTTTTGATGGATTTCGGTGTGGATGCCAGAACTTACCCAGAAAGCCGTTTTCTTGGTTTCCATGGTCAGCAATGCGAAACTGTTTTGTTCGGTTTTGCTGATTTCGGTCCAGAATTTTTCGTCGTAATTCGAATCCTGGTTTTTCACGTCGCCGTCCAAACTCGATTCGATGCTGATTTGACCCTCAAAATTATGTGGGGTAATGCTGTAGCAAATGGCTCCTGCCTCGTCGTCAACCAGACTGCAAAAACGAACGGCCTCAACTCCGAGAACGTTCCCGCTCCTGAGTTCGACAATAAATTTTCGGGTTAATGTACCCAATTGCATATCGAGCACCCGACTGAATTCCAGCACCTTACCGGTATTCAAATCCAGCTCTTCGCCATTTACGGCAACACGGATGCCTATCCAGTTGGTGGCATTCAAAACTTTTGCAAAATACTCCGGATAACCGTTTTTCCACCAGCCCACACGGGTTTTATCAGGGTAGTAAACGCCGGCCACATAATTGCCCTGCAGGGTTTCGCCGGTATAAGTTTCTTCAAAATTGGCACGCTGGCCCATCCGGCCGTTGCCTATGCTAAAAATACTTTCAGAAATCTTATTCAAATGCGGGTCAAATCCCTCTTCAATGATTTGCCACTCCTGATGTTTGATATAATTCTTCATCGCTTATAAATTCTCTAATTTTGCTAAAGTCATCTCCAATAAACCGGCTACCACTAAATCTGCGCCTTTTAATACCTCGGCCTTGCCAATGCCTACGGCTTTCATGCCACCGCTTTTGGCCGCTTGTATGCCCGCAATGGCATCTTCAAAAACCACACATTGGTTAGGTGGCACATTCAATTCCTGAGCCCCCACCAAAAACACTTCCGGATCGGGCTTAGACTTGCTTACCTTGTTGCCATCAACCAGTGCATCAAAAAGGTGGGTAATCCCTACCTGACGCAAAATGGTTTCAGAATTTTTGCTGGCCGAGCCCAAAGCCGTTAAATAATGGTTGGCCTTGACTAGTTCCAAAAACTCCTTTGCTCCCGGCAAAATCTCCCGAGGCGTCATTTTGGTAATCATCTCTACGTACCATTCGTTTTTGAGCGTAGCCAGTTCCTGCATTTCCGCATCGCTTTTGCTTACGCCACCCCAATTTAGTATTATTTTTAGAGACTCTATCCTACTAATTCCTTTGAGCTCTTCATTTTGTGTTTCGGTAAAGTCGAAGCCCAACTGGTTGGCCAAGCGGCGCCAGGCTTTATAATGATATACGGCGGTATCAACAATAACCCCATCGAGGTCGAAAATACAGGCTTTTGGTTTAGACATATTTTTTATTGCAGTTCAAATATATAAGTTGTTTTGGCAGGAAGCTGTATGTTGCCTATCGGAATTTGCTGACCCGAAATAATATTGCGCAAATTTTGATGCGCACCTATGCGCTCGGCAAAGCGGGCTGTTTCCAGGTTTTCGGCCTGCTCGTTGCTGTTCATCACCACCATCACCGTTTTTTGATTATCGTACCTGAAGTACACATAAATACCCTTTTCTGGCACAAACTGCATCAATTTGCCTGTTTGCAGTACCGCATTGTTTTTACGGTAATTGGCTAGTTTCTTTACAAAATCGAAAGCTTCGTTTTCTTTGGCACTTCGGCCCGAGGCCTTAAACTTATTTACCTTGTCGGCAGGCCAGCCTCCCGGAAAATCTTCACGTACCAAACCATCGGGGTTGGAGAAATTCTTCATCAGGATTTCGGTTCCATAATACATTTGAGGGATACCACGGAGCGAGAACAATAAAATAATTCCAGATTTGAACTTGTCGAAATCTTCGCCTACCACCGAATAAAACCTGCTAATGTCATGGTTATCCAAAAAAAGTACATTTTGTGTGGGGTCTTTGTACTGGTAATCGCTAGCCAAGGTGGTATAAAGCCTGTTTACGCCATCTGTCCAGCCAAATTTGCCGTTTAAGGCTTCATTGATGGCAAAATAAGTCTGAAAATCGGTTACGCCCTGTAAGCCCGTATCAAAATGTTGGTTTACGGTATTGCCTTCGGTAAAAAATACCTGGTTCGGAATGCCGTTTACCCAAGTTTCGCCAAAGAAGGTAAATTTTGGAAATTCCCGGGTAATGGCTTTGGCCCATTCGGCCATAAAAACCTTATCGTTATAGGCATAGGTATCGAGCCTAAAGCCATCTAAGCCTGCATATTCGATCCACCAGATGTGGCTTTGGGTAATGTAGTTCTTCACCAAGGGGTTTTGCTGGTCAACATCGGGCATGTGGTGGTCAAACCAGCCATCGGTCATTAACTTGCGATCGGCTTTCGAGGCGTAGGGATCGAAAAGAGTCTGATCTTTATAGGTTGTACCGGTATATTTTGGCCATTGGTGGAACCAGTTTTTGGCTGGCGGGTCTAAAAACAGGAAATGCTGGTCGCCGATATGGTTGTGCACCAAATCTTTGATCATTTTCATGCCTCTTTTGTGGCACTCGGCTACCAGTTTCTGGTAAAGCTCATTGGTACCAAACCGGCGGTCTACCCTGTAATTTTCGGTAGCCGCATAGCCGTGATAGGAAGTCTTGAACTCGTCGTTTTCCAATACCGGATTAAGCCAAAGCGCGGTTACTCCTAATTCTTGCAGATAAGGTAAATGATCGATGATGCCTTGCAAATCGCCGCCATGACGATAATACATCGAATCGCGGTTGAAGCTCTGGTCTTTCATTCCCTTAACCTGATCGTTGCTGGCATCGCCATTGGCAAAACGGTCGGGCATAATCAGGTAAATGAAATCTTTATTGCTTACACCTGTGGTATGGTTGGTTCTGGCCTTGAGCTCGTAGGTATAGCGAATCGTAGCTTTCCCCTTTTCGGCAAAAGTTAGTTCGAACTTGCCGGGCTTAGCCTGTGGCGAAATAGCCAAATTGACAAACAGGTAATTGGGATTGTCTACTTTTTGCACGCTGACCAACTTAACTCCGGGATAGGCGTTGATGCTGGCGCTTTTCCTGCCCATCTGCTCGCCCCTCACCAATAATTGCAAAGCCGGATTTTTAAAGCCCGTGTACCAATTGGCAGGTTCTATCCGCTCGATAGCCGGCAGCTGCGCAAAAAGCGAAGTCAGCGGCACAAGGAACAAAAGGCAAAGGAGCAAGATCTTTTTAGTCATTAAAAAAGAAAGGAATGGTTAGCAGGGCTAAAGTGTTAATTTTTACATTAAAACCAAAGCAAAATGCAAAATAATGTTGGGCAATAAAAAAGCCTCCCGGTTTTCGGGAGGCTTTTCAAATCAAATATAAATCTACTATGGATTAAATGTAAACGATAAATAATACAATGCGCCAACTGATGGGTTACCAAAAGAAGTAGTATAATATTTATTCAGGATGTTTGAACCGCCCAATTTAACAATCGATTTTACAGATGGCACTTTGAGGTTAACCTGTGCATCGAAAGTAGAGTAAGATGGTACGTTTCCTGTGGCGAAGGTCGAGTTCCACAAGAAAGCATCTTGCCAGCGGTACTGTACGTTGAAACCGAAGTTCTTCACGATTTCCCTGCTGCCGATACCTGCATTAAATCTCCACTCAGGCGTGTTGAAGTTGTTATCGAAATTAGCTGGCAAATCGGTTAGTTTGTTGTACGAAGTATTTCCGTTGAAGTTGAACTTGCCTACTTGGTAATCCAATCCGATAGCGGCACCGTAGGCTTTTACCTGATCAGCTACGTTTACCGGAACGCTGAATTTAACTGCGGTAGTGGTTGGATTTTGGTACAAGTTAACACCGCTGATGAAATCTTTGTAGATATTGTAGTAAGCATAAGCATCAATCAACAAGCTTTTGGTAGCCAAACCTTTGTAGCCGATTTCGAAAGATTTCACGCTTTCTGGACGAAGGCCTTTGGCATCGAAAGTATAAGCCTGCAACAAGGCCGGATTTGGCGTACCACCGGCTACAGAAGCCAAGAATGCTCTATAGCTGGCTTCGGTTACTGCTTTGTTGGTGTTCAGGTTGTATTTGTTGATCGACTCTGGCAAACCACCAATTAAACGGGTTGAACCGCCACCTACAGCCAAATCAATGTATTGGTCTTGTGTAGTTGGGTTACGATAACCTGTTTGGAACGAAGCCCTGATGTTGTTGTTTGGTGCTACGGTCCATACGCCGGTTACACGAGGGGTTAACCTGCCTTCGAAGTTTTTGCTCTTATCATAACGGCCAGCAACGGTCATTTTAAATTTGTCGCCAAATTTCTTGCCCAATTGTGCAAACGCACCATACTCATCGATAGTAATGTTGCGGTTGGCATCATCGAAAATAGTACCGTCAGAGTGCAGGAAATAATCGCGGTAAGAAGCACCAACCTGAAACTCTACTACGTTGTTAAACAAGCTAGAGAAGTTGTACATACCTTCGTAGTGGTACAAATTGGTTTTATCGTTAAACTTGGCACCATTAGCCGGACCAATTGTTTTAGAAGTGATGGCATCTTTAGCAGTTTCGTAACCTGGTGTACCTGGCATTAAACGGCCAATATCAGCCTGCGATCTTGCAAACGCGTGGGCCGCCGCATCCGATTGTCCACCAGCTCTTGCACCAATGTAGTTACCGATATATTGTGGAAACCAAGTAGTTGAAGGTTTCCAGGCCTCGTTAATAAATGTACCCAAAATGGTCGCGTTATAGGCATCGCCAGAACGCTCTTGGGTGGTATAGGCCCTTAAGAAGAAATCCTGTCCTTTCAACTCCAGTTTATACTGGCCAATTTTGAAGTTTCTTAAAGAATAACGGTCAGTGCCGGTATAAACCGAAGTACCTGTTCCCCAGTTAGCTTGGGCTATGGCTTCAACCGTGTTGTTGAATTTGTAGTGCAACGAAGTTGAGGTTTTTAGCGATTTGGTATCATAGTCAACCAAATCAGTTTCGGCATAACCTGTTCTCGATACAAACTGGTTAGGCAACAAGCCCGGTACCCTTAAACCGATATAAAATGGCAGGTAATTTTGTACGGCAGGTCTTAAGGCCGCTGGCAAACCAGCTAAGAAAGCCGCTTGTTGAGCAGCCGAAGGCGCTCCGGTTGCCGGTACGCCCATGGCACCAAATGCACCGTCCATTGTGTTTTTGATATTTGGAATAAGACCACCACTAGCCGTTGCAATACCGGCAATGGTTTGGTTTTGTACGCTTTGCGAAACATTGATCATGTTTTGGCTAATCTCATCGCCATATACGTTTACCCCGTCGTAGTTAGGATCGCTGTTCCTGTCGCCATTTTTGAGCTGACGTGCCACACGGTCAAAGTTACGGGTATCGGTAGCCGCCCAGTCTTTAGCCTGCAAGAACGAGAACGAAGTTTTGAAACCAAATTTGTTGTTCCATGATTTAGCCATACGAACATCCAATTGTTTAAACTCTTGGATACCTTGCGATGTTTGGTTGTCGTTTACATGGTTGATACCGGTTTTGTATTGGAAACTGGCACCTTGGTATTGATAAGGATTTTTTGAAGTCATTAACAAAGTACCGTTGGTACCACCAGCACCGTACAAGGCCGAAGCCGCGCCAGGCAAAAGCTCTACATTGTCTACATCAAGCTCAGAAAGGCCAACGATATTGCCTACCGAGAAGTTAAGACCAGGCGCCTGGTTGTCCATACCATCAATGTACTGATTAAAACGAACGTTGCCATTGGCATTGAAACCACGGGTATTCACCGATTTAAAGGTTAAACTTTGGGTACTCATCTCCACGCCTTTCAAGTTGTTCAAGGCATCGTAAAACGAAGGGGCCGGAAGCTCTTTTAAAGCCGCCGAGCTGATGCGCTCTACAGAAACCGGAGATTCTAAAATTCGCTCAGGCGTTCTCGAAGCAGAAATTACTACCTCTTGGCCCAATATGGCGCCACTTTCTAGTTCGAAGGTCAAATTAGCCGCATTTCCGCTCACTTCTTTTTCAACAGAGGTAAAACCGATATAAGAAACCACTAAGGTAAAAGGTGGTTTTTCTGTAGTAGTGAAGGCAAATTGGCCTTTTGCATCGGTAGAAGAACCAACTGTTTTTCCCTTAATGGTTACGCTTACCCCGGGAATAGGCTCCTTCGTGGCCTTGTCTGTAACCGTACCACTTACTACTATGCTCTGTGCATATGCTCCAACACCAGTTGCCAGCAGTACGAAAAGCATAAAAATGATTTTAGTAAAGATTTTATTCATACTTAAGTAGTTTATATTTGTTTATCACATAAACTTAATACAAATTTTCTTACTAACAAATTCTATTCTGTAGAAAATTTACTTCGCAAAATCTAATTTGATTGTAATCGGATTTATTTTTATATGTAAATTGCAGGCTAAGTTTCTACCGATGAAACCGAGCAAAAACCAAATAACCCCTTAGTTCACAGCAATGAAGAAAGTTAAAGCCCTAATCTGTGTCATCATACCCATTCTATTAGCCTACGTTTTTAACACCAAATTTGGTGATACGCCACCCGTTCTCAAGTTCTTGAACCCTTTTACGGGCTTTTGGCAAAATGCCGAGAGCAACATCGTTACGGCCAACAAAAAAATAGTGCTTAAAGGTGCGCAGGACAAGATCGACATCCTTTTCGACGACCGCATGATCCCACACGTGTTTGCACAAAACGACCACGACCTTTACTATGCCCAGGGCTATGTAACCGCCATGCACCGTTTGTGGCAGATGGATTTCCAGACCCGCTTTGCTGCCGGAAGGATTTCGGAAGTGGTAGGTAAAAAAGCCATAGAGGTTGACCGCTACCAACGCCGCATGGGTATGGTTTACGGTGCCGAGAACTCGCTGAGAGGCATGATGGCCGACCCGAAAGCCAAGGAAATGATTTTGGCTTATACCGATGGCATCAATGCCTATATCCGTTCTTTAAACAGGGCAAACCTGCCACTCGAATATAAATTGTTGGATTTTAAGCCTGAAAATTGGACTCCTATCAAATGTGCCTTGTTGCTTAAGCAGATGTCGGCCGTGCTGGCTATGGGCTCAGACGAGTTTTACATGACCAACATCTTGAAGAAATTTGGCCCAGAAGTAACCAAAGACCTTTTCCCCGATTATCCGTTTAAGGAAGACCCAATTATTCCGGTAGGCACCAAATGGGATTTTAAGCCTTTGCCAATTCCGCAAACGCCCAACAGCTTTACCGAAATGATGAGTACCGACATCAAAACCAAACAAAAGGAAGAAGGCATTGGCAGCAACAACTGGGCAGTGTCTGGGTCTAAAACGGCGTCGGGCTACCCTATTTTGGCTAACGATCCGCATCTCGACCTTACTTTGCCTTCTATCTGGTACCAAATCCAGTTGCATGCCCCTGGCGTAAATGCCTATGGGGTTTCCTTGCCGGGTGCACCGGGAATCATTATCGGCTTTAACCAAAAAATTGCCTGGGGCGTAACCAATGTGGCGGCTGATGTACTCGATTTTTACCAAATCAAATTCAAGGACAACAGCCACAAAAGCTATTGGTACAACAACCAATGGAGAGATACCAAACCTACTTACGAAAAAATTAAAATCAGGGGCGGAGCTACCGAAATCGATACGGTTTTTTATACCCATCATGGCCCGGTGGTTTATTTCAACAAACCCAGCTATGGAAAAGCTGCGAATATTCCGATGGGCAGTGCCTTGCGTTGGATTGCCCACGATGAATCGAACGAACTCATGACCTTTTACTACCTGAACCGTGGCAAGAACTACGCCGATTACAGAAAAGCATTGACGTTTTATACCGCACCGGCCCAGAATTTTGTATTTGCCAGTGCCGACAACGATATCGCCATTACGCCAAACGGCAAGTTTCCGCTCAAATGGAAAGACCAGGGCAAGTTTATTTTAGATGGTTCCGATCCGGCCTACGATTGGCATGGCTGGATACCTGCCGACCAAAACCCAACGGTTAAGAATCCACCACGAGGCTTTGTCAGCTCGGCCAACCAATCATCAACCGATCCGTCCTATCCATATTACATCAACTGGGAATTTTCGCCATACGAACGGGGCAAACGCATTAACGATAGGCTTGCTGTGATGACGAAAGCCACTGTTGATAGCATGCGCAACCTGCAAAGCGATTCGTACAGCATTACCGCACAAAACCTATTGCCATCGGTTATGCCCTTGATCAATGCCGCGCAACTGAATGCCACCCAAAAGGAAGCTTTCAACTACATGGGCAAATGGAACAAGTTTTTCGATGCCAAGTCGGCTGCCGCCAGTGTATTCGATTTGTGGCTAAAGCGGTTGGATTACGATATCTGGGATGACGAATTTACCGTAGCCAATATGCCGATGCGCCACCCTTCGAGAGACCGCACCATCGAGCTGATCCAGAAAGACCCTAACTCCAAATGGTTCGACAATGTGAAAACCAGTCAGAAAGAAACTTTGGCCGATTTGGTTAACGAATCGTTCAGATTTGCCTGCGACAGCTTGGAAAGAAAGTATGGCCCGATTGGCAAAAACTGGGCATGGGCTAATGTTAAGGGTTCAAATGTGCCTCACTTGGCCAAAATACCTGGTTTTGGTTCTAAGAAGCTGATGATTGGCGGTGCCAAAAGTACGGTTAATGCCTTGAGCGAAACCAATGGCCCTTCGTGGCGTATGGTGATTGAACTGGGCAAAACGCCTAAAGGCCATGGTGTTTATCCGGGCGGACAATCGGGCAATCCCGGCAGTCCGTTTTATGACAACATGATCGATACCTGGGCACAAGGCAAACTCTACGATCTTTTCTTTATGCAAAGTCCCGACGACCGTACGGGCAAAATAATCTCACATTACAAAATCTCTAAAAAATAAGACATGGTTTTTATCGTCGTTATTATAGCTTCTTTTTTACTGCAAATGGTGATGCCTTGGTGGGCTGTTATCGTGATTTCTTTTGCCACTTGCGGCTTGATTGGCAAAACAGCCCGCGTATCTTTCTGGCAGCCTTTTTTGGCCATTTTAATTTTATGGATCGGCATGGCGCTGCTTAAGAGCCTTCCCAACCACCACGTATTGGCTACCCGTGTAGCTGAAATGATCGGAGCCAAGCTGTGGCCGGTGGTGTTGGCCGTTACGGGCCTGCTTGGTGGACTGGTAGCTGGAATTAGTGGTTATTGTGGACATCATTTCAGGAAAACGCTCATCAGCATGAAAACCAAGGCTTAGGCAGGTTACCTTCTACCTTTATCTATTTTTCGTATTTTTGCGCAGTGAATACTCCAGATCCTGCGCAAATATTTTCTATTGATAACCCAACTGCATTTGAGCAGGTTGCGCTAACCGTTTTTAGGCATCAGGCCGAACATTGCGCCGTTTATCGCGATTACATTCATTACCTGAACATCGATCCGGCATCGATAAACAGTTACCTGCAGATTCCTTTTTTGCCGATCAGCTTTTTTAAAAGCCATGAAGTAGTAAGCACAGCCGATCAACCCGAAATTGTATTCAGCAGCTCGGGCACTACCGGGCAAAGCACCAGCAAACATTTGGTAAGCGACGTTAAAATTTACGAACAGAGCTTTAACCTGGCTTTTGAGCAGTTTTATGGAAACCCGCAAGATATTTGCATCTTGGCCCTGCTCCCCTCTTATTTAGAACGCGAAGGCTCATCGCTGATTTACATGGTTGATGATTTGCTCAAACAAAGCCAACATCCTCAAAGCGGCTATTTTTTACACGACTTGGAAGCCCTTTACCAAACCTTGTTGACCGTTAAAGCCAGTGGACAAAAAACCATTCTGATTGGCGTTACTTATGCCCTGCTCGATTTTGTAGAAAGCTTTCAGCTGGACTTCCCCGAACTGATTGTGATGGAAACCGGAGGCATGAAGGGCAAGAGAAAGGAAATGGTACGGGAAGAACTGCACCAGATTTTAACGGCTGGCTTTGGGGTAAGCAATATCCACAGCGAGTATGGCATGACCGAGCTGTTATCGCAGGGCTATTCTTACGGAGATGGTATTTTTAATTGTCCGCCATGGATGAAAATTCTACTGAGAGATACTTCAGATCCCTTGAGTTTGTTAGCAGGCAAGCAAAGCGGAGGCATCAACGTCATCGATTTGGCTAATCTTAACTCTTGCGCCTTTATTGCTACGCAAGATTTGGGTAAAGTTTATCCCGATGGAAGTTTTGAAGTACTCGGTCGTTTCGACAATGCCGATATCAGGGGCTGTAATTTGTTGGTGCAATAGTATTGAAAGAAGTTTAAGGGCTCCCGATTAACAGGTTTTCTATTTATAATATGCTAATCTGTGACAGCTCTATATCTAATGCACTTGTTGGTGTTCTTCACCAACAAGTTATAAATCTTACATTCATTAGCTGACTTTGCACCGTCGTCGGTGAAGAACACCTACGACTGCGAGAAATAGCAAAACAAAAAAGCCACATCTTAGCAAATCGAAATCTGTTAATCTGTGGCTATTTTCTATCCAAAAACTATCCCGCGATAATCAAGAAATAGTTTCTTTTCCCTTTTTGCACAATGATAAACTGGTCGTTAATCAAGTCTGCAGTGGCATATTGCGTTGAAGGTTCGGCAATTTTGACCTTGTTGATGCTTAATCCACCACCTTGGACTGTTTTTTTCACCTCTCCTTTTGATGGGAAAATAGCTGTTTTTTCGGCCAACAAACTAGCAGCATCAATACCTTCGGCCAGTTCGGCTTTCGAAATATTGAATTGAGGCACTCCTTCGAACATTTCCAATACGCTTTTGGCATCCAAGGTTTTCAGGAAATCCAAGTCGCCATTGCCAAACAAAAACTCCGAGGTTTTAATCGCAGCTTCCAAGGCCTCTACAGAGTGGGTTCTAACCGTAATATCTTCGGCCAAGGCTTTTTGCAAAATACGCAAATGTGGTGCAGCATCGTGCTCTTGCTCTAGCGTTTCAATTTCTTCTTTGCTTTTGAGCGTAAAGATCCTAATCCATGCCTTTACATCGCTATCTGAAGCATTAAGCCAGAACTGGTAAAATTTATAAGGCGAGGTTTTCTCTGCATCCAACCATACCGCTCCGCTTTCGGTCTTGCCAAATTTGGTACCGTCGGCTTTTTTAATCAGTTGGGTAGTGATGGCATAAGCCGTACCGCCGTCTTTTCTCCTGATCAGTTCAGTACCGGTAACAATATTGCCCCATTGGTCTGAACCGCCCATTTGCAAAGTACAGTTATGGTTTTTCCACAAATAGTAGAAATCGTAGCCTTGCACCAACTGGTAGCTGAATTCGGTAAACGACATGCCCGTTTCGCCTTCTAAACGTTTTTTTACGCTGTCTTTGGCCATCATGTAGTTCACGGTAATGTGCTTGCCTACATCGCGGATAAAATCGAGGAAAGTAAAGTTCTGGAACCAATCACCGTTGTTGACCATTTGGGCAGCATTGCTACCTTCGCCAAATTCTAAAAAGCGGCCCAGCTGTTTTTTCAGCTCGTTTAAGTTGTGGTTTAAAATCTCTGGCGTTAACAAATTGCGTTCGGCCGATTTACCCGAAGGATCGCCTACCATGCCAGTAGCACCACCAACCAAGGCAAAAGGCTTATGGCCTGCGCGTTGGAAATGGATTAAGGTCATGATTTGGGTCAAGTGGCCTACGTGCAACGAATCAGCAGTAGGATCAAAACCGATATAACCGGCACACATGCCTTCGTTCAGTTTCTCCTCGGTATTGGGCATGATGTCATGCAACATTCCTCTCCAGCGTAATTCATCAACAAAATTTGTCATCGTGTACTTATTTTAGCCTGCAAAGATAGCTTTTTACGCCTAATTTTCACTCCATTTTTCTCCGTTCAAAAATGACATTTGTTCAGTTTTAAACGATTTCGCTTTCTGCCCAGAAAAACTATCTTTACGAGATGAACTTTTTGTCGCATTATTATTTCGATCGCAACAGCGCCAACCAAAATTTGGTGCTCGGCACCGTATTGCCTGATTTGGTCAAGAATGCACACAAAGACTGGAACTTCTACCCACAAAAAAACGAAGCGTTATTTACAGCCGACGAACAACAGCGCCAACTGTTGCAGGGCTGGAAAAGGCATTTGGCTGTCGATGCCATTTTCCACTCTTCCGATTTTTTCCTCACCGAAACCGCTAAGCTCAAACAACTGCTCTTGCCCATACTTGGCGATAGCCCGGTACGTCCCTCCTTTTTGGCCCATATCGGTCTGGAACTGCTGCTCGATCATTTGTTGGTCACCAACCGTACCATAGACATCAATGCTTTTTACAGCCATCTCGAAAAGGTAAACGATCAGGTTTTGCTTCATTTCCTTCAACAATGTGGTTGCAACGATACCGATAGGTTCTTTGGCTTTTTCAACAGCTTTAAATCGAGCAGGTATTTACTGAGCTACCAGAAGCTCGAAAATATCAGCTACGCCTTGCAAAGGATCTGCATGCGCTTGTGGGCTCATCCGTTTAGCGAAACAACGGTTGCCCTGCTTACCGAACAACTGGAAGTTTATAAGGCAATGCTCGAAAAAAACTATCTTTCGATATTCGAAGACATCGAAAATCATCTCAAATAAAATATCCTTATTATCAATATTTTATAGCGACTTCCCATATTTGAAACCGGCATACTCGGTTCATATTTATATCTTCATCGAATCAAATTAACAATTCAATGAAATATAAATTAACCCTACTCTTGGCCTTCTTCGCTATGGCGTCATTTGCCCAATCACAACTTCAGGTACTTAAGAAACCCCAATGGAATACAGTCAGCGCTTCAGACAGCCGGTATGGCACTAGGCTAAACCTTGCCGATGACAACGTAGCCATGATTGTAAATGTGCCCAAGGCCGATTTTGCTGTGGTTACCATTGACAACAAGCTTCAGCAAAAATGGATGGTTACCTTAGAGGGCTTTCCAATGGCTATGGGCAAGTTCAAAGGGAACATCCTGGTTGTAGCAGCAACCGACCATTCTGATTCAAAAAGCTTTACCAATACTTTTATCGGTTATTTGATTGAGGAGAAAACCGGAAAAGTAATCACGAAAAAAAACATTTATAACGGCACTTCAGACTACATGGAAGAACCTCAGTTCTTTTTTGCCAAAGACGGTTCGTATTTCAAAATGACAGTTAGGTTAACCGCCATGAAAAAGAAGTCGAGGGTAAATTCGACATTGCTTCCACTGGTTACCTATTTAAGTAATTTGGGAACCGATAAGGATTTTGCCACCACCGTTGATTATAACCTGATAGATTTTGACAGTCAATTAGAACAAGCCCAAAAAACCACTCCAATTATGCCCGTAGGAGAAACCTGGGATGCCTATTGTGCAGAAGATGGCACTTTGCTGCTATTAACCAGAGACTCCAAGCTGGCCCAATGCAACCTTGCATTTTATACAAGCGGCAAGAGAGAACCTTTAAAAACCATAACGGTACCCGTTGATTTTTACAAAAAAACACGAGGCGGAAATGTTCAGTTTGCTTCAAGCGAAACTCCGTTGGTTTACTATTTTTCCTTAGTGTACCAAAATGCCAATCAAGATGCTTCCCTACTTGTTGCAAAAATCGATTTTAGAGATAACACCACCACCATAGAAAAAGAGATCATGGATAAAGCCCACACCAAGGAGTTGATCAAATCCTTTGTTGTGGTCAACAAGAAATTTGACGACATCTATTTTTCTAGTGCTTACCTTGATGTAAAAAGCATCAAAGAATACGGCAATCAGGTTTTGGTAGCCATTTCTCCAAACTATACCGTTTCTTACCAACGAAGCAGCTATAATGCAGACGAATCTGTTTTATTGAATGTATACGATCAGAAACTCAAACAACAATACCATCAGTTTATCCCTAGGTATTACGGAAGCTTAAAAGGCGAAGGTTCGCAAATTGCCTTTAGCCTTAAGGGCGATTTACTAAGAATGGTTGCCAATCAAAAGCGCGGACTTGGTGCGGTTACAACCAGGTATGCCGAAATGGATATGAAATCAGGAAAAATATTAAAGCTTATAGAACTTCCAAAAGACGACATCAGAAACCAATATTATGCCGATACGGAAGCCATGTGGTGGCAGGACTCTTCATTCACCTTGCCTTTTGTAGAAAGAAAGGGCTGGTTTAGCGACAAAGTCGACATGCAATTTCTACAGTTGAGCTATTAATTGCTTTTCATTTAAACCGGTCTTTAATTATCTTTGTTTCATGTCGATTTTTGCGGTAAAAGAACAGATGGATGCGTTGGTGGCAGAGCTGAACCAGCATACCTACAATTATTATGTATTGGCCATGCCTACCATTGCCGATTACGAGTTTGACAAGAAATTGGAAGAACTGGCCAAGCTGGAAAAAGCATATCCCGAATATGCCGATCCCAACTCTCCTACCCAAAAAGTAGGTGGCGACATCACCAAGAACTTTGTTACCGTACAGCATCGCTGGCCCATGCTTTCGCTGGGCAATACCTACAATGAGCAAGACCTGCGCGATTTCGACGAGCGTGTTAGAAAAGCCATAGGCGATGATTTCCAATATGTTTGCGAACTCAAATTCGACGGCCTGTCGATGAGCCTCACTTACGAGAACGGTATTTTAGCCAGGGCGGTAACCCGTGGCGACGGCACACAGGGCGATGATGTAACTACCAACATCAAAACCATCCACACCATTCCACATCGCTTACAAGGCGAAGATATTCCCGATGTTTTCGAAATCAGGGGCGAAGTTTTTATGCACCGCGCGGCTTTTGAACGCCTCAACAAAGAACGCGAAGAACTGGGCGAAGTACCTTATGCCAATCCGCGCAACTTTGCGGCAGGCACCGTTAAAATGCAAGACTCAAAAGAGGTACGTAAACGCCCGCTCGATTGTTTTTTGTATGCCTTTTACAGCGACAGGCCTCAATTCAAAACCCATTGGCAAAGTTTGGAAACCGTAAAAAAATGGGGCTTCCATGTATCAGAACACAGCCGTTTGGTATCGAACATAGACGAGGTGCTGGCCTTTATCGCCCATTGGGAAAACGAACGCTTCAAACTCAGCTACGATATTGATGGCATCGTTATCAAGGTAAACAGCTATGCCCAGCAACAGGAATTGGGCTTCACCGCCAAATCGCCACGTTGGGCCATTTCTTACAAATACAAAGCCGCAGAAGTACAAACCGTACTCGAAAAGGTAACCTACCAGGTTGGCCGCACGGGAGCCGTTACACCGGTAGCCAACCTCAAACCGGTAGTACTAGCAGGTACCACGGTAAAAAGGGCCACCCTGCACAATGCCGACGAAATCAAAAGGCTCGACTTGCACGAACACGATACTGTTTACGTAGAAAAAGGTGGCGAAATTATTCCGAAAATCATCAAGGTGAACCTCGATAAAAGGGTATCGGATGTAGCCATCGAATACACCACTACTTGTCCGGAATGTGGCACCGAGCTCATCAGAAAAGAGGGCGAAGTAGCTTTTTACTGTCCGAACGACGAGGGCTGTCCGCCACAAATCGTAGGCAAAATCCAGCATTTTATTGGTCGCAAGGCGATGAATATTGATGGTTTGGGCGACGAAACCATCGAAACCTTTTACCAAAGAGGCCTGGTATCGCACATCAGCGATTTGTATACCTTGTACCAAAAAGCCGACGAGCTCAAAGCTATTGAACGTTTTGGAGAGAAATCGATCGACAACATGCTGAAAGGAATCGAAGCCTCTAAGCAAATGCCTTTCGAAAAGCTCTTGTTTGGGCTGGGTATTCGTTATGTGGGCGAAACCGTTGCCAGAAAATTGGCGCGTGGCGTAAAAAACATCGACAACCTGGGCAAGGCTTCGGTAGAAGAACTGACGGCTATCGATGAAATCGGACAGCGCATTGCCGAAAGCATACAGGAATACTTTAGCAACGAAGAACACCTGCAGCAAATTGAGCTGTTAAAGGTAGCCGGACTGCAGTTTGAGGTTCAAGAAAATGCAATAATCCTGCAAAGTGATAAATTAAACGGAAAAACATTTGTAATTTCGGGTGTTTTTGAAAAACATGGTCGAGAGGAGCTTAAAACCATCATCGAAGAAAACGGAGGCAAGATTTTGAGTGGTATTTCTGCCAAATTAGACTACCTCGTTGCAGGCGATAATATGGGTCCGTCAAAACTCGAAAAGGCAAAAAAACTAAACGTGCCTCTGATCAGCGATGAGGAGCTGTTGGCCATGCTTGCAGAATAAATGATAAAGTGATTGAATGAGGGGATGAAAGAATGAGTATGATTGAATTTTGAAAGGATGGTTTAAACCTTAGCCATTTCTCTCATTCAAAATTCAGTCATTCAATAATTATATAAACAAAAATGAACAAATTTCACGGAACTGGTGTGGCTTTGGTTACACCTTTTAACACAGACGGAACGGTTGATTATCAGGGTTTGAAAAAACTGATCAATCACTTGGTTGATGGAGGTATCGATTACCTTGTATCATTAGGTACAACAGGCGAAACAGCCACATTGAGCAAGGACGAGAAGAAGAAGGTGTGGGATTTTACCGCTGAAATTAACGATGGTCGCCTGCCCTTGGTAGCCGGCATCGGTGGCAACGATACGCTAAACATTGCCGAAGCCATCAAATCGTTCGAGAACAATCAATACAGTGCCTTGCTTTCGGTAAGCCCTTATTACAACAAGCCTACACAAGAAGGCATTTACCAGCACTACAAATATTTGAGCGAGCAAAGCGAGCTGCCCATCATTTTGTACAATGTACCAGGTCGCACGGGAAGCAACATGAGCCCAGAAACCACTTGCAGGTTGGCCCACGATTTTAAGAACATTATTGCCACCAAAGAGGCCTCGGGCAGCTTTGACCAGTTTAACCAGATTATGCGCGATAAACCAGCAGACTTTATGCTGATTTCTGGCGATGACCCGATTGCCCTACCCATGATTTCGATTGGTGCCGTAGGCGTAATCTCGGTAGTGGGCAATGCTTTGCCTCAACAATTGTCGAGCATGATCAGATTGGCCTTACAAGGCGATTATAAAGCTGCTTTGCCAATCCACCTGAGCTTGTTGGAAATTACCAGACTAATGTTTGCAGAAGGCAACCCAGCGGGTGTTAAAGCCGTTTTAAAGCAATTAAACATTTGTGGCGACGATGTACGCCTACCATTGGTAAAAGCCACCGAAGGATTGAACAAAAGCCTTGCCCAGCAAGTAGAAAACCTATTGAGTTTAGTTTAAATTACTGGCGAACAGCCCAGTAATCAAATAGAGCAATATAAAAGGCGCTTCCAGTAATGGAGGCGCTTTTGTTTTTAAGTAGTTTGGGCTTGCCAAAGATTAACAGATTTTATATTCATAGCCTATAACCTGTTGTTCTGGCAGATTGCAAATATACCGCTTTCAACATCCCAACTAACCAGAAGTAGCTTACCAGTGATTTCATCAAATGAATCTGTTAATCAGTGGCTTAATAACGAATCTGTTGTTTTTGTAGCCGACAAACCCACAGCTACTAAGGTCAATGGCACATCTCAACTAACCAGAAAATACAAGGCATAAAAAAAGCGCCTTGGTAATGGGCGCTTCTTTTTTCAATGGCTTAAGAACTAAGCTTTGTTTTTAGTTTCTTGGATCTCTAAACGGATGCTTTGAGCTAAGTTTTTAAGATCTTGCATACCTTTACGTACACGAGTACCAGCGGCACTGTTAGATTTGTTGTAGAATTTGTCAGCATCAGCTTCTAAAGCTGCAACAAGTGCCTTTACTTCATTAAATTTTTTCATTTTTAAATTACTCCTTTTAGTTTTTTTTAAGGTTTTGATTAATACTCTCTTACTAAAGTAAGATGTTTATTCTAATAAAAAAACTTTTGCAACAATAAAAAAAGGCTTTCAGAGCGGTTTTTTTCCACATTTTAAGTGGTTATAAACAAGCTTGCATGCATAAAAAACAGCTATAAGACTGATTTACAGTCAATTAAATAAATTTCAAAAAAAATGCCCTCTAATGTACATTGAGGGCATTTTTCTGTGTTTTTTATTCAGTTGCCGAGAACTTGTTCTCTTTATAGTATCCCTTTTTCAGCTTTTCTGCCACCTCGCTAAAGGCATCGAGGGTTCTTTGTACGTCTTCCATCGTGTGTACGGCTGTTGGGATTAACCTCAATTCGATCATTCCCTTTGGTATAACCGGATAAACCACAATAGAACAGAAAATTCCGTAGTTCTCGCGCAAATCCATAGTCAAGGCTGTTGCTTCTAGCAGTTCGCCTTTTAAGAAAACTGGCGTAACTACCGTATCGGTTACACCGATATCAAAACCGCGCTCGCGCAAGCCTTGTTGTAAGGTTGTGGCTACTTTCCACAGTTTTTCTCTCAGCTCTGGATTGTTCTTTAACAGTTCCAAACGTTTCAGCAAACCAATTACCATGGGCATTGGCAAGGCTTTGGCAAAAGTTTGCGAACGCATGTTATACCTGAAATAGTTGGTCAGTTCTTCAGTAGAAGCTACAAACGCGCCAATACCCGCCATCGATTTGGCGAAAGTGGCAAAATATACGTCAACGCCTTCGATACAGTTTTGAGCCTCATGCGTACCTGCGCCAGTTGGGCCCATGGTACCAAAACCATGTGCATCGTCAATCAGCAAACGGAAGTTGAACTCTTTTTTCAAATCGATCAGTTCCTTAAGCTTGCCTTGCGCGCCCGACATGCCGAAAACACCTTCGGTAATCACCAAGATACCGCCACCGGTTTGTTCAACCAGTTTGCTGGCTCTTTCCAATTGTTTACGTGCATCTTCAATATTATTGTGTTTGTACACAAAGCGTTTGCCCATGTGCAGCCTCAAGCCGTCAACGATACAGGCATGCGATTCGCCGTCGTATACTACTACATCATTCCTATCCAATAAGGCATCAATAATCGACACCATACCTTGGTAACCAAAGTTCAACAAGAACGCATCTGGCTTGCCTACAAAAGTGGCCAATTCCTGTTCTAATTGCTCATGGTATTTAGAATTTCCCGACATCATACGGGCGCCCATTGGGTAGGCCATACCAAAATCGATTGCACCTTGCTCGTCGGCCTTTCTTACTTCCGGGTGGTTGGCCAAGCCCAAATAGTTGTTCAAGCTCCAAACCAAATGTTCTTTTCCCCTGAAATTCATATGTGGTGCAATTTCTCCTTCTAGTTTTGGGAAAGAGAAATATCCGTGAGACCATTTCTGGTGTTGCCCGATTGGGCCCATCCGCTTCGCTACTTTTTCAAAAATGTCCAATGTAATATATTTTAATGTGATAGAGTTTTTTTATTAATCCGGCAAATTTACGCTTAAAATCCCTATTTAACAACGGGTTAAGTTTAATTAAAAAGCAAAAAAAAGCCTTAGCAATAATGAGTTGCTAAGGCCGATCTATTATGATTTTGGTCTATTAGTCAACGTTGTCGTGTAGAAAAGAGTTGTTAGGCCTAATTTCAGTTGTTCCGTCTTCGTCGTTGCTCAAGGTAAATCTAGATACTTGCGATTCTGACGAGTGTTGGATTTGTTGCAATTGCATTTGCTTGCGTTTGTAGGCAGGCTCGTTTTCCAATTCCTGCAAACCATTGGTGGTACGCAATTTCATGCTCAGGTCTTTTAACCTCAAGATGCGTTCTTTCGATTTTCTTAATTGCTCTTCGATCGAATCATCGTTTTTATGGTCGTCTGCTCCTACCACTGGCTCTGGTTCAACCGGCTCAGGTGCAACAATTTCTTCTTGTTCTAATTGGGCAACCGGCGTTTCGAATACAAAATCGGTTTCGGCCAATTTCACCTCGAACTCAAAACCTGGCTCTTGTGGCTGAGCTTCGGCCATTGGCACTTTTTCTTCTTCTACCAACTGGTGAACGATGGTTACATCTTCGGCTTCCTGAACCGCTGTTGGCCTGTTCATGTTGAACAAATCGCCGAACAAATCAGATTGCTTAGGTTCTTCCTGAACTTTCAATACCGGCTCGTCGCTTACCGGAGCTGGTTTAGCTTCGATGAAAGAGTTAACAGGCTCTACAGGTTTGACCAAAGGCGCTTCTTCAGGCGTTAGCAACGAGATTTTTTTGATGTTCTGTCTGTCTTTGGCTCTTTGCTCGGTTGTTTGGAAACCAGTGGCGATAATGGTAACCGACAGCTTATCTTCCAAGTTTTCGTCGATACAGTTACCCCAGATCAAATCGGCAGATAAGCCTGCTTTGTCTTGGATGTAGTCTGTAATTACCGTTACCTCGTCCATGGTTACCTCACGCAGGCCAGAACTGATGTTCAACAGGATATATCTTGCACCTTCAATTTCGTTGTCTTTGAGCAATGGCGAAGCCAAAGCACCTTCTACGGCAGCCAAGGCACGGTTTTCGCCTTCGGCCGAATGGCTACCCATAATCGATACGCCACTGTCTTTCATTACAGTACGCACATCTTTAAAATCGACGTTGATATAGCCAGGCACGGTAATGATCTCGGCAATGCCTTTGGCGGCAGTGGTTAAGATATCATCAGCCTGTGCAAAGGCCGAGCCCAAGGTTAAGTTGCCGAAGATCTCGCGCAGGCGGTCGTTAGAGATCACCAGGTAAGAATCTACGTATTTTTTGAGTTCTTCCAAACCGTCGTCGGCCTGCATCTTACGACGCTTGCCCTCGAAGGCGAAAGGTGTAGTAATGATAGCTACGGTCAGGATATCAAGTTCTTTGGCAGCCTGGGCAATAATCGGACTGGCACCTGTTCCGGTACCGCCACCCATACCCGCCGTAATGAAAAGCATTTTAGTGGTGCTGCCCAGCATGGCCTTGATATCGTCTATGTTTTCGATAGCCGAATTCTTGCCCACTTCAGGAATAGAACCTGCCCCCATACCTTCGGTTAAGCTAGAGCCTAACTGTACCTTATTGGGAATAGGACTAAATTCTAAAGCCTGTGCATCAGTATTACAGATAATAAAGTCTACACCCGTAATTCCTTGACGGTACATATGGTTTACCGCATTACCTCCACCGCCACCAACACCAATAACTTTGATAATTGACGACTTATCTTTTAACATTTCGAACTTCATATCGTTATGAATCAGTTGTTTAAAAAATTATAATTCTCTGTTCATCGCTTCTGTAATATTAACACTTTTTTAACAGTCGTTTCCCACAACTGTTAACAATGTGGAAAAATCCCAAATTGTGGAAAAATATTACGGCTTGATGTAGTCTTCGTCGCTCACATTCATGTCGTCTTTGATAAATTCTGTTGTTTTTCTCAACAATTTATCAAATAAGCCACCACTGCGTTTGGCTTTTTCCTTGGCTACCGGTTGCTCAACAAAAACGCCCGGTTGCTTCATTTCTTCTAACAATTCTTCGGCTTTTTGAATGCCTTTGATCAATAAGCCCACACTGGTGGCATACATCGGGCTCTTCAAATCGTCGTAAATGGTTTTTGGCATTTCTTCGTATTTAGACAAGTGCTCGTTAGGATAACCTACACGGCAATCTAAACCGGTTACATATTCTACCAACTGGTTCAGGTGCTTCAATAAGGCACCACCACCGGTAATCACCACGCCACCAATCAATTTTTTCTCGTAGCCAGAAGATTTGATTTCGTAGTAAACGTGCTCAACGATTTCTTCCATACGGGCCTGGATGACATACGCCAAGTTTTTTACCGAAATTTCTTTAGGCTCCCTGCCACGCAGGCCAGGTACGCAAATGATCTCGTTTTCTTTGTTTTCTTCGGCCAACGCAGAACCGAAACGGGTTTTTAACAATTCGGCCTGGTTACGCATCACCGAACAGCCTTCCCTGATGTCTTCGGTTACGCTATTGCCACCAAAAGGAATTACAGCCGTATGGCGGATAATACCTTGGTGGAAGATGGCAATATCAGTCGTGCCACCACCAATATCAACCAAGCAAACACCGGCTTCTTTCTCTTCGTCGCTCAACACCGACTCTGAGGAAGCCAAAGGCTCTAAAATAAGCTCCTGGGTTTGCAAACCTGCATTGGTTACGCAGCGCATAATATTTTTAACAGCAGTTACCTGTCCCGAAATGATATGGAAATTGGCTTCTAGGCGTACGCCGGCCATACCAATCGGATCTTTGATACCTGGTTCGTTATCGATGGTAAACTCTTGTGGCAATACATGGATAATCTCTTCTCCGGGAGGCATAACCAGTTTGAACATATCGTCAATGAGCTTGTCGATATCTTTTTTGCTGATTTCGCTGTTGAGTTCCCTGCGGGTTAAAATACCACGGTGCTGCAAGCTCTTGATGTGCTGCCCCGCAATACCCACGTTAACCACCCTGATTTCGACATTCGATTGGCTGCTGGCCAACTCTGTAGCCGCGGCAATGCCCTGCACCGTTTTTTGGATGTTGGAAACCACGCCACGGGTAACGCCCGCCGATTCGGCTTTGCCAATGCCCAAAACCTCAATTTTATCGTGCTGTGTCCTGCGTCCCACAATAGCACAAATTTTCGTTGTACCAATATCTAATCCTACTACGATTGGAGATTGAATGGTAGATTTATCTTTGCCCATAACTATATAATTTTGTTGAGTTTACTTATTTATTCTTCTTGGTATCTGTCTTCTCTTTTGTTGCCGCCGGCTTTGGTTTTTCCTTAGCCGTTGTTGCTGCAGCTGTTTTGGCCGGCGTCTTTTCGGCCGGTTTAGTCGTTGCAGGCTTGTTTGTAGTCGCAACAACTGGTTTTGGCGTTGTTGGCTTTGCCGTTTGTGCAGTCGAAGCGGCAGCCGCCTTTTTAATTTCGTCTTGTATGCTATTCTTGATGGCCGAATCAATCGCTCTGTTGGCCAACGCCGTGCTATCTGCCACCACCGGTTTCGCCTTTTTTACTGCCAACGAATCGTACTTTTCGCATACGATCTGATTGGTGTACTTGAGGTTGATCGTTTTATAGGCATTCCAGCCTACCGTAGGCATGGCCTGCTTGTAAAACGCCAAGAGGTTGTTCATCTTGGTTTCGAGCGAATCGGCATTGCCCAAAATAATCCTTTGGTTGCCCACACGCGGCACCAGCTCTATATCGTGTTTATCGTTTACAAAAAGCTGCTCAATCTGTGCATCCCACAGGGTATCTTTTTTCATGAACAAGGCGGTCTTGTACAAATCAGCACCCATTGGGGTTAGCAAAGTGTCGACCTTGCCGCTAAAGCCTTCCAAAATATTGCCCGACGCTACCAACACATTAGCCGTAAAGTTGGGCGACATTGGCATTTTCAAGCCGTTGCTGTCAATGTAATAATCCTGTCCACCTGCATTAAGCACCCTCAGCACAGGCTGACGTTGCTTAATGGCCACTTGCAAAACGCCATCCATATCTACAAAAACCTTGGCAAAGGCAATGTAAGGATTGGCCTTGAGGGTTTCTTCGATCGCGTGGATGTTGATTTGCTCGAGGTTGCGGCCAACCAGCTGTCCCTGTCCCTGTTTCAAAATGGCATCGATTTCTTCTCTTTCGATAAAATTATCGGCACCCGGAATCAATATTTCTACCTTCACGCATTTCACCTCACGTTTTTTGACCGAGATGAAACTCATGAGCACCACCACCCCCGCCAAGCAAACCAGCCAGGCAAAGCACTTCAATATCATTTTCCAATTCACACTACTCAACATGGCCCAAGACATTTTTTAGTGGTTCTACCAAGGTATCTATATCGCCTGCACCAACCGTCAAAAGTAGTTCAGGTTTTTTATTCTTTATCTCTTGTACCGCCAAATCTTTTCCACATATTGCTTTCTGCGGCGCGGTAATTTTATCCAGCAGCAACTGCGAATTCACTCCCGCAATCGGCAATTCGCGTGCCGGATAGATTTCCAGGAGCATCACTTCGTCGGCAGTGCTTAAAACTTTTGCAAATTCATCTGCAAAATCACGCGTGCGGCTAAACAAATGGGGCTGAAACATCACCGTCAGTTTTTTGTCGGGATGCAACTGCCTTACCGCATCAAAACAGGCCCTCAGCTCCTCTGGATGATGTGCATAGTCATCGATATACACATGCGACGCCGTGTTGACAATGGTTTCGAACCTGCGTTTCACGCCTTTAAATGTTCCAACGGCTTTTTTTACCGATTTGGGATGGATGCCCAAACTCAGCGCCACGCCAATAGCCGCAGTTGCATTTTCGACGTTATGTTTGCCCGGCATAGCCAAGCTGATATCTTTTATGGTGGTGTAACCGTCTTCGAAATCGAAAACGAAACTGCCATTTTCTACACGGATATTGGTGGCCCTGATGGCCGCATTTGTCGTTGCGCTGTACGTAATTCCATCCAAAGGCAAACCATCTTTTACAAACAATTTTCCGTCTTCCTTAAGCTGGTGCGCAAACAAACGGAAAGATTCCTGCAGGTGGCTTTCATCGCCGTAAATATCCAAATGGTCGGCATCCATTGAGGTAATTACCGCTACATCGGGATGCAGGGTCAGGAAAGAGCGGTCGTACTCGTCGGCCTCTACCACTACCACATTGTTTTTGCCAAACAACACATTGCTGTTGTAATTGGTGGTAATTCCTCCCAAGAAAGCGGTACAGCCAAAACCGGTATCGGTAAGGATATGCGCCACCATTGACGAGGTGGTAGTTTTGCCATGCGTACCAGCCACGGCGATGCAAAACATGCCTTGGCTAATGATGCCCAACACTTCCGAACGTTTTTTCAAGGCAAAACCCTTGTTTTTGAAATATTGGAGAATATTCGAATCTTTAGGAATGGCCGGTGTGTAAACGATCAGCGTATCATCATGTTTATCGTGGAAACAAACTGGAACGTTCGATTCTTCGTCCAAATAGGAAATCAGAATGCCTTCGTGCTCCAGGGCGATGGTCAGGTTAGTACGGGTTTTATCGTAGCCACAAACCACCACACCGCGTTTGGCAAAATAACGGGCAAGCGCACTCATACCGATCCCGCCGATACCTACAAAATACACCCTATTTATGTTTGCCAATTCCATTTCTTTTAGTCTAAAGTGGAAAGACTAAAGCTTAAAGCTCATCTTTCCTGGTTGATTTATTTTTGCTTTGGTCTTTCTCCTTTGGTCTTTTAACTTTTAGCTTTCGCCAGTTTCAGCACTTCTTCCGCAATGATCGTGTCTGCATCTGGCAAAGCCATTTTTGCAATATTTTCGCTCAGCATTTCGCAACGCTGGCTGTCTTTTAACAATTTGAGGGCCTCGGCTACCAAGGTATCTTCTGCCGAACGATCGTTGACCATCATAGCCGCATCGTTTTTAACCAAGGCCAGCGCGTTTTTAGTCTGGTGGTCTTCGGCCACATTTGGCGATGGCACCAAAATAACCGGCTTCTCAATGAGGCAAAGTTCTGCGATCGTTCCCGCCCCGGCTCTCGAGATAATCACATCAGCCGCGGCATAGGCCAAATCCATTTTATTCAAAAATTCCAAGATGCACACATTGGGATGATAGGCCGCCGTTAAGCGTTCTATAATTCCGTTGTAGTAAAACTTGCCGGTTTGCCAAATTACCTGCACATCTTGCGCAATGATCTCGGGCAAATGTTTTTCTATGCTTTTGTTCAGCGTTCCAGCGCCCAAGCTGCCCCCGGTTACCAAAATGGTTTTCTTTAAGGGATCTAGCTTGAGTAGTTCTGCTCCGGCATGGTGCTTGCCTGTGATATCAACAATATTCTTCCTTACCGGGTTTCCTGTTTTCAGGATTTTATCGGCTGGAAAGAATTCCTCCATTCCATCAAAAGCCACGCAGATTTTAGCCGCACCCTTGCCCAACAGTTTATTGGTGATACCCGCATAAGAGTTTTGCTCTTGAATGAGGTATGGTATGTTTTTGAGCTTGGCTGCATACAACAATGGACCAGAGGCATAGCCCCCTACGCCCACTACGGCATCGGGTTTGAAATCTGCAATCAGTTTCATAGCCTTGCGCACGCTCGAAAGCACTTTAAACGGCAAGGCAAAGTTTTTTAAAATCGAACCCCGCTTAATCCCACTGATATTTAAACCCACAATTTTATATCCGGCTGCAGGCACTTTCTCCATCTCCATCCTGCCCTCTGCCCCAACAAAAAGGATTTCGCAATTGGGCGAAATGCTTTTAAGCGCGTTGGCAATGGCAATGGCGGGGAATATATGCCCGCCTGTGCCACCTCCAGATATGATAATTTTTGGGAAATTATTCATCTTATTTTTATTTAACCGCAAAGTGCACAAAGGGCACTCAGCTTATTACTTTTATACTTAGCAGCTAACGTTACAACATTGCAACCTTAAAACTTTTAACTTTTCTAAGCCATCGCCGGTATTTCTCCGATAATGACTTTTTTCTCTTTTTGTGTACTGTGTTCTTCTACGTCTTTGCTTACACTCAAAATAATGCCAAAGGCAATACTTGTAAATATCATCGAGGTACCGCCCATACTTACCAAGGGCAACGGAACCCCGGTTACCGGTCCCAAACCAACGGCTACGGCCATATTGGCAAAAGCCTGAATGGTGAGGCTAAAACTTAGCCCGGCGGCCAACAGAGCCCCAAAGGCCTTCGGACTTCGCGTTACGATACGCACGCATCGGTAAAGCAAAACCAGGTAAAGCACTACAATAGCCAATCCGCCCACAGTTCCATATTCCTCAATAATAATGGCGAAAATAAAATCGGAATATGGATGTGGCAGAAAATTACGTTGCGTACTGTTGCCTGGCCCTTTACCAAACAGGCCACCTGTGGCCAAAGCTATTTTCGATTGGTCGGCCTGGTAGGTTTTGTCAGAATGCTGCTGTTCTGGGTGCATAAACGCATTGATACGCGATTTATAGGTTTCCCTCCTCGGCCCCAAGAATATCACAAACAACAACAACACTACTCCACCCGCACAAACGGTTAAAATCTGCTTGATACTGATCCTTCCAATAATCAGCAATAAAATACTTACTCCAAACAACATCAAGGCTGTTGAAAGGTTGGCTAAGGCAATTAAAATAAAGACCACGCAAACCGACCCCATAATCGGGATAAAGGCATTCTTAACGTCTTTGATGTTTTCTTGTTTTTTGGTCAGCATCCTGGCCAGAAAAGTAATCAGCGCCAGTTTGGCCAAATCCGAAGTCTGGAAGGTCAAACCGATTAAAGGCACCTGTACCCAACGGGCCGCACCGTTAATCTGTCCACCAAAAACCAGCGTATAAAGCAATAAAGGCAAAGTAATGATCATGAGCACCTTAGAAATGCCCGCATAGTATTTATAGTCAAGCAGGTGTGCAATGTAGATCATGGCAATACCCAAAAGCACAAAAATAACGTGCTTAAAAAGCAGGTATTTTTCTACGCTTATGCCTTTTCTATAGGCAATTGCACCGGTAGCGCTATAAACCACCATAATAGAAACCATAGACAACATGATGATGATCAGCCAGATCCATCTGTCGCCTCTTGTTTTTGCCAGAAGTGCCTTAACGTCAAACATATTATAATTCTTTTACGGCCGCCTTAAACTGGTTGCCTCTGTCTTCATAGTTTTTAAACAAATCGAAGCTTGCACAGGCCGGCGACAACAACACGGTATCGCCTTTTTTAGCCAAGTGGTAAGCCACCTGAACGGCCTCGTCGGCCGAGAAAGTATTCACAATCACATCCACATCATCCTCAAAAGCCTCATGGATGCGCTTATTGTCTTTGCCCATACACACAATTGCCTTTACCTTGCTGCGCACCAAATCTTTGAGCATGGTGTAATCATTGCCCTTGTCAACACCGCCCATAATGAGCACCACTTCTGTGCCTACGCTTTCTAAAGCATACCAAGTAGAATTGACGTTGGTTGCCTTCGAATCGTTGATGTAGGTCACATCAGATATTTTGGCCACGAACTCTAAACGATGTTCGATGTTCTTGAAATTGCCCATGCTTTCGCGAATGGTTTCATTGCGCAACTCTAAAACCTTGGCTACAATGCCCGATGCCATTGAGTTGTAAATGTTGTGCTTTCCTTGTAAGGCTAAATCTGAAATTGACATGGTTAATTCTTCGTTTAAGTGTGTGTTGATATGTATGGTGTTGTTTTCAAGGTAGGCTCCGTTTTCTATTTTCTTTCTGATAGAGAAGGGATAGGTCCTCGCCTTGATGTTGGTTCGTTTTAATATTTTTTGGGTTTCTTCATCGTCTTCGCAGTAGATGAATACATCCTTTTCGGTTTGGTTTTGTACAATCCGCATCTTTGAAGCGGCGTAATTGTCCATTTTATAATCGTAGCGGTCTAAATGGTCGGGCGTAATGTTGAGCAATACCGCTACATCGGCCTTGAACTCGAACATATCATCGAGCATAAAGCTCGAAATCTCCAATACGTACCACTCAAAATCTTCGGTAGCCACCTGCGCCGCAAAGCTCTGCCCGATGTTGCCGCCTAAACCCACGTTCAACCCTGCGTTTTTGAGGATGTGGTAAGTCAACATGGTTGTGGTCGATTTACCATTAGAACCTGTAATGCAAACCGTTTTGGCTTGGGTATACCTTTTGGCAAACTCGATTTCCGAAATCACCGGGATGCCTTTTTGCTTCAATGCCTTTACCATAGGCGCCGTAGCAGGAATACCCGGACTTTTAACCACCTCGGTTGCGTTTAAAATCAGTTCGCTGGTATGCTGGTTCTCTTCGAAAGAAACATTCAGTTCATTCAAGGCAGTTTTGTAACGATCGGCAATGGCGCCAAAATCCGATACAAAAACATCAAAACCCTGTTTTTGTGCCAGCTTTGCCGCGCCCACTCCGCTTTCGCCCGCGCCTAAAACAACCAACCTCTTTCTTTCCATTAGCGTAGTTTTAAGGTTACAAAAGTGATTACCGCCAGTATAATGCCCACGATCCAGAAACGGGTCACGATTTTAGCCTCGTGATAGCCTTTTTTCTGATAGTGGTGGTGCAATGGCGACATCAGGAAAATCCTTCTGCCTTCGCCAAAGCGTTTTTTGGTGTATTTGAAATAACTTACCTGTAGCGTTACCGACAACACCTCGACCAAGAACACGCCGCATAAAATCGGGATGAGCAATTCCTTGCGGATCATGATGGCAAACACCGCGATGATACCACCGATGGTCAAGCTGCCTGTATCGCCCATAAAAATCTGCGCAGGATAAGAATTGTACCATAAAAAGCCCACACAAGCCCCCACAAAGGCACCTGCAAAAATGATGAGCTCGCCCGAATTCGGGATGTACATGATGTTGAGGTACTCGGCAATAACCGTGTTACCCGACACATAGGCCAAAATACCCAAGGTAATGCCAATAATAGCCGATGTTCCGGTAGCCAGTCCGTCTATACCATCGGTAAGGTTGGCCCCGTTTGATACGGCCGTTACAATGGTGATGACGAAAAACAGGAACACGATCAAGGCGTATTTTTCATAATCCTTACCCAAGAACTTCAATACCTTGGCATAGTCGAATTCGTTGTTTTTATAAAAAGGCACATTGGTTTTGGTCGATTTTACGTCTTGAGTATAATAAAAGCTCTCGCCTTTTTGCCTCAAAACCATTGGCGCCGTACTGGTGGTTTTACTCGCCTCGTCAACGGTTTGCCTAACCACGATATTCGGGTTAAAATACATGGTAAGCCCCACAATAACGGCCAAACCTACCTGGCCCACTACTTTGAACTTACCGGCCAAGCCTTCTTTGTTCTTTTTGAATACTTTGATATAGTCGTCGAGGAAACCGATAGCACCCATCCAAACCGTGGTAACCAGCATCAAAATCACATACACGTTGGTGATGTTGGCAAACAAGAAAGTCGGAATAAAAATACCCAGCAAAATCATGATACCGCCCATGGTTGGCGTACCTTGTTTTTGCATCTGGCCTTCCAAGCCTAAATTCCTTACGGTTTCGCCCACTTGTTTGCGGTGCAGAAAATCGATGATCCTACGGCCATAAACGGTAGTGATGATCAGCGAAAGGATAATAGACAAAGACGACCTGAAAGTAAGGTATTGGAACAACCTCAATCCCGGAAAGTCATAGTGCTTATGCAGATATTCGAATAATAAATATAACATTAGTTAATGAGGTTAAATTGTTCGTTCAATACTTCTTTATCGTCAAAATGATGTCTAACACCCTTAATTTCCTGGTACTTTTCATGTCCCTTGCCTGCTACCAGGATAATATCGCCGGGCTTGGCCAAATGGCAGGCCGTTTTAATGGCTTCTTTCCTATCGGTGATGCTCAAGGTTTTACGTTGGTTGGTTGGCGACACACCTTTCTCCATTTCGGCAATAATGGCTTGTGGCTCTTCAGTGCGCGGATTGTCTGACGTGAGGATTACCTTGTCGCTCCAGTCGCAGGCCGTTTGGGCCATCACCGGGCGTTTGGTACGATCTCTATCGCCACCGCAGCCAATGACGGTAATCACCTGTTCGGTTCCTTTTCTGATATTGGCAATGGTACTCAATACATTCTGAACCGCATCTGGCGTATGTGCATAGTCTACAATACCGATAATGCCTTGTTTAGACACGATATAATCGAAACGACCTTCGGCTCCGTGCAGGCTGCTCAGCACCGTTAGCACTTTGAGCCTATCTTGTTCCAACAAAATTGCCGTAGCGTAGGCTGCCAACAGGTTATAGGCATTAAATGAACCTACCATTTTGAAGTAAACATCCATATCGTCTACATTCAGGTGAAGGCCACTGAATTTGTTTTCGATGATTTTGGCTTTAAAATCGGCCATTTGCTTTAAGGCATAGGTCTTTTTATGGGCCTTGGTATTTTGCAACATCACCATTCCGTTTTTATCGTCGGCATTGGTTAGGGCAAAAGCATTTTTGGGCAAACCGTCGAAAAATTCCTTTTTCGCTTTGAGATAATTGTCAAACGTATGGTGAAAGTCAAGATGGTCGTGCGTAATGTTAGAAAAAATGCCGCCTGTAAACGTCAATCCCACAATACGGTGCTGTACTACCGCGTGCGAGCTTACTTCCATGAAGCAGTATTCGCAACCGGCATCAACCATATCGGCCAACAACTGGTTAAGCGCAATTGGATTAGGCGTAGTATGCGTAGCCGGTACAATGGTGTCGTTGATGTGGTTCTGAACGGTAGAAACCAAGCCAACGCCATAACCCAGGCCACGAAACAACTGGTAAAGCAGAGTAGCAATGGTTGTTTTGCCATTGGTTCCGGTAACACCTACCAGTTTCAGCTGTGCTGACGGATTGCCATAAAAATTACTGGCCACCATCCCCAAGGCCGCTGAAGAACTTTCTACTTCTACGTAGGTTACTTGGCTATCTACTTTGGCAGGCATGGTTTCGCAAATCACCACCACGGCACCCGCCGCCACAGTTTGCGCAATGTATTGGTGCCCATCAACCACTGTTCCCTTCACCGCAAAAAACAAGGTACCGGCTTTTACCTCCCGCGAATCAAAGGCCAAGGCCTTTACTTCCTGATTGGGTTTACCTACCAAGCTTTTTATTGCTACACCATATAATAAATCTTGCAACTGCATCTTGTTTTAATTTTGAAGGAATGAGTTTTGAATGATTGAATAGTTTACCATTCTTTCATTTTAACATCCCCTCATTCTTTCATTTTTAATTTTGAAGGAGTGAATTGTGGATGATTGAATGGCTTATCATTCTTTCATTTTAACATTCTCTCATTCATTCATTTTATTATTGTAATTCTATTTGCACCATTAAACCTTTGCCAATCTTGCTCCCCGGCTCTATCGATTGCGCCGTTACCTTGCCGCTACCCCTCACTCTTGTTTTTAATCCGGCGTTGCCCAAAAGATACATGGCATCTTTAAGCCCCATGCCTTTTACATTAGGCATTACGCCTTTTACCGGCTCGGCTTCCTGATAGGCAATGCCATTGCTGGTATCAACCGTATTGAAATAGTCGGATTTTGCGGCGTAAAGTGTTTTAATGCCAAAAGCATTGTATACTTTCTTGGTTGCTTTGCTTTGGCCGGCTTTGGCTTCTGGAGGCGTAGTGTTGCCTACCATGCGGTCTTTTACGCTGCCAAACATCTGCACATCGCCTGCATAAATGCGATCTGCCACTTCCCTAAACACGGGACCAGAAACCAACGCTCCGTAATAAGCGCCTTTCGGGTCGTTAATCACTACGATCATCGAATATTTTGGATTCTCGGCCGGAAAATAACCTACAAACGATGCCTGGTATTGTTTTTTGGCTTTATAGCCCAAATTGCCATCGGCAACCTGCGCTGTTCCGGTTTTACCAGCAATTTTATACAAAGGATTGTAAACCACCTGCTTGCCACTGCCTTCGGTTACCACACCTTCTAGCATTGACTTGATTTTGGTCAAGGTTACATCCGAACAGATTTTTTCGTTGATTACCCTTGCCTTAAACTGCTCAATTGGATTGCCCAACCTTCTGATTTCCTTCACAAAAATTGGCGCAATGTACTTTCCGTTGTTGGCTACTGCATTGTAGAACGAAAGCATTTTTAAAGGCGTAAGCTGCATTTCGTAGCCATAAGCCATTTGTGGCAAAGTGAGGTTTTTGTTCCAGCTTTTATTTTTCGGGTTCTTTACTACTGGTCGTGCCTCGCCTGGAATTTGCAGCTTCATGAACTCGTTCAAATGCCAATTGTACAAATGATCGGTAAATTTTGCCTGGTCTTCTTTATAGGCTCTGTTCACCAATTCGGCCACCGCCGCATTCGACGATTGTTCAAAAGCCTTTTTAACGGTCACCGTACCGATGCTACCGTGCGAATCGACTACTATTTTTTTATTGCCCGGAACTTGGTAGCTACCCGTGCCCACCATCGTGTTGGTATCTACATATTTATCCTCAAGCAGGGCCATATACGAGGCCAGCTTGAAAGTAGAGCCCGGATCCTGGTTACCGGCAATGGCATAATTGAATTGCTCCTTATATTCGCCTTCGCCCACCTTGGTGTAATTGGCTACCGCCCTGATTTCGCCAGTGGCCACTTCCATTACAATGACGGCACCATGATGCGCATCGCTCTTGATCAATTGTTTTTTAAGAGCATTTTGGGCCAAATCCTGGATATTGATATCAATGGTCGAAATAATATCGGCTCCTTCTTTTGGCGCCACTTCCGCATCGCTGTTTACCGGTTCATACACACCGCCGCTAATGCGCTGCATCAGCTGTTTGCCACTCTCGCCATTGATATAATTGCCATAGGCACCCTCTAAGCCCACGCCATTTTTTACGTTTTCGTTTTTATAGCCGATAGTTCTGGCTGCCAAATCCTTAAATGGCAAAATCCTTTTGTTGCGTTGCGTAACGGTGAGGCAGCTCAAACCATTTTTGGTTTTGATTAGAGGAAAAGTCTTGATTTCTTTCAAATCCTGATAAGAAACCTTTCTTTTAAGCAATAAGCTATGCACGCTATCCTGTCTTGCTTTGCGCAACAGCCGAGAATAGTCCTTGGCGCTTTTGTCGCCAAAAAACTGCGACAGCTTCATGGCCAGCGAATCTACTTTCGAATTGAAAAATTCATTGTCTTGGATGCTACCAGCCACCATATCCATACGCAGTTCGTATTCGGGTACTGAAGTAGCCAACAAACTGCCGTCGTTAGAATAGATGTTGCCACGCGCAGCTTCAATGGTAAATTCCCTAATCGATAAACTATCAGCCTTAGCGCGCCATTTGTGTCCCTGCACATATTGGATATCGCCCAGCCTCAACAATACAGCAAGGGCGAAAAGTACGATGAGCCCGAAGGCCAGGTACACACGCAACAATATGTTTGCTCTAATGTTCATTATCGTTGATTATAATTTTTTTAGGTGGTTCAATCAGCTCTTTAATCCCTAGCGTATCTACTTTTTTAGCTACTTCGGTCAATTTGCTCTTAAACATCAAATCGGCCTTTAGCGACTTATATTCCCAACTCAGTTCTTTTACTTCTTTACTTAACTTATCTATGTTTCTTACGTTCTTTACCGCCATGTGGCTGTTCGCGATGTAAACCATGACCAGCACACAGAGGAAAATCAAAAAAGGCAACATATCGGTAGCCGCCTCCTTGCTCACCACCCCTTCGGTAAACAGCTTTCTAAAAAAAGCCAGCGTACTGCTTTCTTTAGGCGGCTCTTCAGAAAGCCTTGGCTCTTCCTCCTGCTCCAAACGCCCTTGCTCTTCTTCCGGCTCTTCTACCTTTTTTTTGAATTGGTTGTTCATAGCTTTTCTCCAATCCTCAATTTTGCGCTTCTGGCCCTGCTGTTCATCGCCACTTCTTTTTCATCGGCCATTACGGCTTTGCGCGTAATCACCTGAAAAGGCTTTTGCTCATTGCCAAAAAAATCCTTCTCCACTTCGCCCTGAAATTTGCCTTTGGCCAAAAAGTTCTTTACCGGCCTGTCTTCCAAAGAATGGTAAGACATTACCACCAAACGACCTCCTTTTTTGAGCACCGAGGCACTTTGTTCCAAAAAGTTTTCCAGCATATCGATTTCGGCATTCACCTCGATTCGCAGGGCCTGAAAAACCTGGGCCATGTATTTATTTTCTTTTCCTTTCGGAATATGTTGCGCAATCACCGATTTAAAATCGGCCAAGGTCACAATCGGCTTATCCATGCGAGCCGTTACGATGGTACGCGCCAGCGACTTGGCATTCTTCACTTCGCCATAGATTCCAAAAATCTTATGTAGCTTGTCTTCCGCATAAGTATTGAGCACTTCGGCCGCTGTTAAGGCACGCTGCTTGTCCATACGCATATCCAAATCGGCATCAAAACGCGTAGAAAAACCACGGCTCGGCTCATTGAACTGATGCGAAGAAACACCCAGGTCGGCCAAAATGCCATCCACCTCTTTATAACCCAACAAACGCAGGTTGTTTTTCAGGAAACCGAAGTTCTGATCCACAAACACAAAGCGCTTGTCGTCTATTTTATTTCTTTGGGCATCAGGATCCTGATCAAAAGCGATCAGCACACCGTCTTTATTCAAATGCTTTAAAATTTCGCGCGAGTGGCCGCCGCCACCAAAAGTTACATCTACATAAACACCGGCCGGATTGATAGCCAAGCCATCAATACACTCTTGCAACATTACCGGCACATGGTAATTAGTTTCCATCATCCCTCCTATCTCTGCCGCCCATTACTTCTTCGGCCAGATTGGCGAAGTTTTCAGGCTCGTTGTCCAACAATTGATCGTAGGCATCTTTTGACCATACTTCGATTTTATCGAACTGGCAGGCCAACACCACGTCGCCAGCAATGCCCGCAAACTCCAACAGGGATTTCGGCAAAAGCACCCTTCCTGAAGCATCCAAGCTCAATTCGCTGGCACCACGGGTAAAGAAGCGGATAAACTCTCTTGTTTTTTTCTCGTAGGGATTCAGCTTGCTCAGCTCAGCCACGATTCCTTCCCATACTTTTTTAGGATAAATGACCAAATGCTTCTCAAAACCGCGATTAATAACGAGGCCTTCTTGCTCCACATTAGGCAATTGTTTTTTCAGACTAGAAGGCACCATCAAGCGGCCCTTCTGGTCTAACTTACAATCGAATTCTCCTAACAGTTGAATCATTTTACCACCTACACATTTTATGTAGTGTAAAAATAAATACTTCTACCACAATTTACCACTTCCTACCACAAAAAGTTTTCAACATCTTAGAAATTCCCATTTTGTCCCATTTTTATCGTTTTTTGGGCAATTTTAGGGCATAAAAAAGGTGGGAGCCCAGACCAAAACTGAACTCCCACCTTAAAAATTAGTGCTTTCGAAGCCTAAAAAGCTTCTTAAGCTCGATAAAATTATTCCTGAATTGCCTTCACGCCCGGCAATTCTTTGCCTTCCATGTACTCTAAAAGCGCACCGCCTCCGGTCGAGACATAGCTTACTTGATCTTCGAGGTTGAACTTGGCAATAGCCGCCGCCGAATCGCCACCGCCAATTAAAGAAAATGCTCCATTTTTGGTGGCTTCTACCACGGCCAAGGCAATGGCTTTGGTGCCTTGCTCAAAGTTCTCCATTTCGAAAACGCCCATCGGGCCATTCCACAACAATGTTTTTGATTCTTTGATGGTTTTGCTGAACAACTCTACCGTTTTCGGACCGATATCCAAGCCCATCCAGCCTGCCGGTATCTGACCGGTATCTACCTGGCTTTTAGCAGCTTCATTATCAAACTTATCGGCAATTACCGTATCAACCGGCAAAATCAGGTTTACGCCTTTGGCTTTGGCTTTCTCCAGCAATTCCAAACACAAAGGCATCCTGTCTTCTTCCAGCAACGAGGTTCCGATTTCTCCGCCTTGCGCCTTGGCGAAAGTATAGGCCATGCCACCACCAATAATCAGGTTATCAACCTTTTCTAACAGACTTTCAATCAACAAAATCTTATCAGAAACCTTTGCCCCACCCATAATCGCCGTAAACGGCTTAGCAGCGCCATGGTTTACCTTTTCGGCATTTTCAAGCTCTTGCGCCATCAGGTAACCGAAATATTTATTGTTTGGAAAAAACTGCGCGACGATGGTAGTTGAGGCATGCGCACGATGCGCGGTGCCAAAAGCATCGTCTACATACACATCGCCCAATTTGGCCAATTTCTCGGCAAAGGCTACATCGCCTTTTTCTTCTTCGGGATGGAAACGAAGATTTTCCAGGAGCAATACCTCGCCAGGGAACAAGTTTTTGGCTTTGTTTTCGGCTTCTTCGCCGATGCAGTCGCTGGCAAACTTAACGGTAAGGTCAAGCATCCTCGACAAATCGCCCAAAATGTGTTTCAAAGAATATTTATCGTCGGGACCGCCTTTTGGCCTGCCCAAATGCGACATCAAGATCACCGAACCGCCATCGTTTAATATTTTATTGATGGTTGGCAATGCTGCACGCATCCTTTTGTCGTCGGTAATGTTAAAGTCTTTATCTAACGGCACGTTGAAGTCTACCCTGATCAGGGCTTTTTTATCCTTGAAATTACATTGGTCGATTGTCTTCATCTCTTTAGTATAGCTTTAGTATAAATTTAAAATCATTTCGTAATGTGGTCCCACGCCCGCTATTTCAAACTCCTCGCCCATAAGCTGAAAGCCTAGCTTTTGGTAAAATCCGGTAGCCGATGTACGGGCGTTGCACCAAATATACTGTGCATTTGTGTTTTTAATGTAAGCAATTGCAAATTTAACAAGCTCGGCACCGTAGCCCTTGCCTCCAAAGCCCTCATCGGTAGCCATGCCACGCAGCTGATAGCCATCCTCCTTGCCGTCTTTATAGTTTTTCGGAAAAAAAGAGGCAATGGTGGCAATTTCATCACCCATATAATAAGCCAAGTGGAAAGCACCTTCTACGTGATCTGTAGGAAAAACACACTCGGCTGGCGCTATGCCGTTTCTCAATATCTTGCTCCTGAGCCCCAAAGTAAGCTCGGCGGGAATAAACTTAATCATATCTTTAATTTTGAGTGGATGAATGAGTGAATTTTGAATGATTGAATGATTGAATGTTCAAAAACTCACCCTACCACTCACCCATTCTTTCATTCAACTACCTTAACGTTTTGCGTTTCGCTAATCTTAACAACCAAATCGACCAATCTGTTCGAGTAGCCCGATTCGTTATCGTACCAGCCTACCACTTTTACCAAATCGCCCACGATAGAAGTTAGCTTCGAATCGAAAACGCACGAATAGCTGTTGTCGATAATATCTACCGAAACAATCGGATCTTCGGTGTACTGTACAATGTTTTTTAACTTTCCGCCAGCGGCCTGCCTAAACGCTTCGTTAATTTCGGCGATGCTGGTTTTTCGTTTAAGGATACAGGTAAAATCGGTAAGTGAACCATTCAAAACCGGTACGCGGATACCCGCGCCACCCAGCTTTCCATCCAAGTGTGGGAAGATGTGGGTAATGGCTTTAGCTGCTCCCGTACTGGTGGGAATGATCGATGAGGAAGCCGCCCTCGCCCTGCGCAAATCGTTGTGAGGCGCATCGTGCAGGTTCTGGTCGCCCGTCATAGAGTGTACCGTGGTAATATAGCCATCTTCTATGCCCCAATTATCGTCGAGCACCTTTACCATCGGCGCTACGTTATTGGTGGTGCAAGATGCATTCGACAAAATAGGCGAACTGAGGTCGATTTGTTCATCGTTAACCCCAATTATCACCATCGGAATGCTGGCATCGCTGGCCGGAGCCGAAATAAGCACCTGTTTAGCACCTGCCTGCAAATGCAGGGAAGCATTGGCCTGGTTGGTAAACTTGCCCGTCGACTCGATAACCAAATCAATTCCTAATGATGCCCAAGGCAACTGACTAGGATTTGCCATGGCAAAAACCTTTATTTTTCGGCCATTGATGATCAGATTTTCTTCGTCGTGCGCCACTTCTCCCTTAAAAACACCATGAACAGAGTCGTATTTGAAGAGATGAGCCAAGGTTGCAGGCGCTCCGAGATCGTTGATGGCTTCAACTTCCAGCTGGCGCGCTAAAGCGGTACGCAAGAAAGTGCGCCCAATCCTGCCGAAACCATTAATAGCAATTTTCATGAGAATACAATTTATGCTTGGGTTGCGAAGCCCTATTGGTCCTATTTGCACTGTTCGCAAACAGCCCAGACAATAGTGGTTTCACAGCGCAAAACTACCTATATTCTTTGAAAGGAACTGTCTTTTATCTGTTTTTAATTGCCCTTTTTAACGTTTCGACGACATAAATGTGTCTTTAAAAATCACGTCGGCCAGCTTATAGTTGCTATCGGCCCTTTTGCCAATGGCATAAGTAACAATGGTATTCATCACCACGCATATGGTAATGAGAATGCTGATGAGGATAAAATTTCCAAAACGCTGCATGGCTACGGCAAAAAAGACCATGGCTACGCTAAATGAACCCAATGTCCATACAATTTGGTTGGCACTAAAGCCCAAGCGCTGCAAACGGTGGTGAACATGGTTCCTATCGCCTTTAAACGGAGATTGCCGATGCAACATCCTAATGAAGAATATACGGAGCGAATCGAAGATGGGAACCAACAATACCGCAACCGCAATGGCAGGTGCCGAATAAAAATAAAGCTTTGGAGAGCTTCCTATTTTGTTGAGTTCTATAAATTTAATAGCCAAGGCAACAGACACCAGGCCCACAATCAGCGCGCCGGTATCGCCCATAAAGATTTTTGCCGGCGAATAGTTGAATACCAAAAAGCCGCAAATGGCCCCCATCATGGCAAAAGCGATAAAAGCATAAGGCAAGGCATTGGCCACGGCGAAAAAGATACCAAAGCTCAAGGTAGCCAGCACCCCCAGCGTTCCCGCCAGCCCATCCACCCCATCGATGAGGTTAAAGGCATTGTTGACAAAAATGATGACCACAATGGAAAACAGGCTGCCCCAGAATATATTGACTTCCCATACCAAAAACACGCCGTACAGGCTGGTCAGCCTAAATTCGCCGAGCACCACCAAAATAACAGCCACCACAAGCTGCAACATGAACTTAACCTTGGCACTTACCCCATACAAATCGTCTTTTAGGCCCAAGGCAAACAGCACAATGCTCGAGGTGAGCAAAAAATTAGCCTGCTTGTAATTGACCATTGCCGCAAAAAGCAAGGTAGTGATGGCAAAGCTGCAAAAAATAGCCACCCCGCCCAATCTCGAAATATGGAGCTTATGCGATTTCCGATAGCTATCGGAGCGATCGAACAGGCGATACTTGATGGCAGTAAATATAATAGAAGGAATGCCAGCGATAGAAAGCGCAAACGACAAGCCGACAACGGCAATATAATACATTACATGTGTTTGCAAAATCGCGGTCATAATTTAGGAGCAAGATAACTTTTGTAAATAAAAGATAAAAATATTAATTGACAGTTAAATTCGACTAAATCAATAAAAACTGGGAGATTTTACTCAACTTCTTAAAAGCTAAGGTAAGCAATGATATTGGAACTTGATTGGCTTTAAGCGCCCGATAATCATTAACCAGGGCATGGTAACGATGCTTCATGGAGGCATTGCTCATTCCCCCCACCCGCATGTTGACCATCAATTCATCCAAAAAAACAGCCTTCACCTGATATCGGTATAAAAACCTCAGCATCAATTCATAATCGGCCGCGGTACCAAAATTTAACGAATAGTTGCCATAGCGTTCAAACAATTCGCGCTTCAAATAAAGCGTAGGGTGCGCAGGCATCCAACCCAGCTCGATCGCTCTTTTGGTAAACGGCTTTGAAATCCATTTCCTAATTATCTTCCCTGTTTCGGGATGGATATAATTGAGATTGCCATAAACGCCATCCGCATCAGCAACCACCAAGCGCTCAACCATTTTCGAAATCACCTGAGGACTGGCCAGCATATCGTCGGCATTCAATATGCCCAACACCTCCCCGGTAGCCAAGCTAATTCCCTTGTTCAGCGCATCGTACATGCCTTTGTCTTTTTCGGAAACCAGTTGTGCAATACGATCCCTATATCGGTCGATAATGGTCAAGGTCTGGTCGGTAGAGCCTCCGTCTATCACAATGTATTCGATGTTGCCATAATCCTGCGCCATGACAGAAGACAGGCAATCGTCGATATATTTCTCGCCGTTATATACTACCGTGATAATGGATACCTTCATGAATGCGCCTCAATTTAGAAATATGCGTAAAGATAATTAATGCCGGACAATTCTAGCATCTTACCCAACAACGCCAAGACCGAAGCGCCAAAAACAGCTACTTTTTAGAATTTAAAATTTGTTCTTAGCAGCCAAAAACCGCCCGCACCGAAAGCAAGCAGCAAGAACCAGGTTCCATTATCCAGCGGACAGGGCGTAACTCCCGAATAGGTTCTCAAATCGCCTTGAACGATGACATTGCCAGGCTTTTCAATAAAGCAGATCTGGCCTGTAGAATGCATGTTCGAAGTAGTATTGATAATGCCACAACCCGTCGAGTTTTCGTCCACTTCGTAAATGTAATTGCCGGTATCGTAATAATGATAGGTGCCTCCCCAATTTGAATAGGTGTCATCCTTAAGGTAATGCGTATAAAACAATGATTCCGTATAAGAAAAGCATCCGTAGTTTGAACCTGGATTTCCGGCAAAAAGCTTCTCGGCAAAAAGAATATTGAGGATCAGAAAGAAAATCAGGCGCTTCAAATCAAGTAATGTTTACCCATTAATTGGCAATGGATATGCCATCGACATAGCGCACAAGGCTCCACTGCGCAACGATTCCGGATGCAAACAAGCCCTACTTGGCTAAGGGCTAGATTCTCGATCTGATGCCTTAAAACAACCTAAGCGTTGCTGTTTCCCAATTTTCTGAAAGAATTAAAAACACTCGTGTACTTTTGAGAAAAACAATACACTACAGTACCCCGTTTTTACACGCAAGAACCAAAATCAACATCAAGCCAAAACACAGTAAACCAATCATTTAAACTATAAAATCATTGTTACATTGAAGCAACAGGAAGAATCCGCTTTCTTAAAAAGAACACCCCTACGCCACCAGCCACTACCAACATCAAACCCACATAATCGTCGATAGGGCAATTGTTCACCGTCGAATAGGTAACCACATAGCCCCAAACCGCATCGTCAATCCTGCAAAGCGAAGTACTTACATCCACACAATAAACCGCAGAACTCAGCACCCTCGGCATGTAGGCGTAATTGGGATAGCCCATGTCATTTCCGTCGCGAGTCTGATAGATATAACCTGAAGATTGATAAATACAGCCTGTGGCCGCATAGGCCTGGTTGCCGGCCAATAAAACAAAGGCCACGGCCATGAATTTGATGAGGTTGAGCATAACTTAGATTGATTCTTAGCTAAGCCCAACAAATATGCCTACAGGCCGATTCGGCCACTACGGAAATAAGAAAGCCACTCCAGACACCCTGCGGCGACCACTTTTGCCCAAAACCGTCAAATATTGAAAAAAATCAATTCAACACAAGGGACTTAATTCCCCATAATTACACGTTTTGAGAAAAAAAATACACAACAAAAACAAATGATTAATTTTTACAGAAAAAAATATTCTTTATAATTAATTTTTTACACCTATAAGTTAATCGCAAGAATAAAAAGTCACACACCCAAATGAGCAAGCACACAACACGACGACCGATTGGATTGATTTAGCGAAACAGCAACAGCACTCTCTCACAACCCCGAGCACCAACCCGCAAAAACAAATTAATTATTTATTAAAAAAATTAACCTAAATCAGGTCATCTCACAATTTCCTTAAACAAACCAATAATCAACAGAGAATATATGAGGAAAAAATTACACGTTTATACCCAAAATTCCCCAATTACAAAAAAAATCAAACTAAGCAACAAGTGCTCTATTTTTCAAGAAAAAGAACGAAAACGCCCCAACGATTAAAACCCCAACCCACACATAATCGTCTATTGGGCAATTATTGTAGTTTGTAAAGCTATAAAGCCTATTTTTCGTACTACAATTTCCATTGATGCAACATCTTGTACCAAGATCGGTATAATTCACAAACCGCTCACAATCTGTAGAGGAAGGATCATAAAGCCTTGAAGGCCCTGTATAATTAGCATACGCATAGCCCCCAGGCCCTGCAATGTAATAAACATCGTTATTATTGTCATTCGAGCATCCAGTTATCGTAGAATATTGCGCAGCACTATATAAGGCTGAAAATAAGAGCAATACCAAGAATACAAACTTCTTAAGCCACCCATTTAAATATTCATTTTCCAAGAGCATGTCGATTTATTTACCCATGTAAATTCAACTCGCATGCCAGCTTAATTATTGGTAGTCGCTAAATATTGCACAAGCATACGCCACAACAATTGTTTATTTTGAATTTTATAGCCATCTTTATGCTTGATTAATTCTAGATTATACCATTGAAATATTTAACTAACCTCTTATTGTTTCTTGTCGCATTCACATGCTTGACCTCCTGTGCCGTACGCAAAGGAAAAACGCTCTTCAACGCACCTTCAGACATCGTAACCGACACCATCAAACAGGTTTATGTAGTAAACGACCAGGGGCTTGGAGACCTCTATTACCGCATTAAAGTGAATGATCTTTTGGCGGTACGAAACATCCAGAACAAAGAATTTGGCGCAACAAGCGCAACAGTGGCGGCAACAGTAACCACTACGGGCGCAGTAAACGCATCGGGCAGCAACATTGTTTCTTATCAGGTAGATGCAGATGGCTCTGTAAACCTGCCTGCCATAGGAAGAGTGAATGTTGTTGGGCTTACCCGAAGGGAGGCAACCGCGAAACTGCAGCAGATTTATTCGGAGAAATTATTGGTCGACCCTATCATAGAGCTTACCGTAGTGAATGTTAAAGTAACGCTACTGGGCGAATTCAACAAACAGGGCAATTTTTTGCTCGAACGCGACAATACCACATTAATCGATATTTTGGGAGAAGCTGGTGGAATTTCTAAAAACGCAGACCCGAAAACCTGCAAGATTATCCGTGGCAACAGAAGCAACCCTGAGGTTATTTACGTAAATCTTAACGACATCAACAGCTTGGGCAGTAAAAAACTGGTTTTGCAGAACAACGACATTATTTTGATCCAACCTACAAAAAGTGCCGCTTTGAGCGAAAAACTGCAAAGCTTCAACAACATTGTACAGCCTCTCCTTGTTGTAATTAACCTTGCCGTATTGATCTATACTTTTACCAGATAATGAACAACCCTGAAACTGCACCTAACCCGAAATCTGTAAGACAGGATATTGATTTTTATAAAATATTCAAGGTCTTTTTAAGCCGCTGGTACTGGATTGCCGGTTGCGTAGTTATTGCATTGATTATTGCAAGGATCGATCTTTTATTTACCCCGCCTATCTACCAAACCAGCGGTTCGTTAAAGCTGCAGGAAAGCAATCCGACCATTAATACCATGGCCAACATGCCTTCTACCCAGGTTTACAACTACACCGACAAAATACAGGCCGAAGGCTTTGTAATCCGCAGCAACGACGTGATTATGAACGCCGTATCTAACATCGACTACAAAATATCCTATTATTTAAAGGGAAGGATAAGAACAACCGAGCTCTATCCGCAAAAGCCGTTTAAGATAGAAATACTGCAACAGGATTCGGTAAATTTCGACCGGTCTAAATATTATGCGGAAGCCATCAACGCCAGTACTTTTTCCTTGTCGCTAGGCGAAAAAGGCACTAAAAGCACCATCCGTTATGGCGAACCCATCAAAATGGGCAACATGGTTTTTAAGATCACGAGCCCTATTCCAGCAGGCTCTTATAGCTTTAAGTTCAACACCAAGGAAGATTTTATTGGCCGCGCGAGTGGCATCAGCACCGGCGAGGCCGCCCGTTTTACCAACATCATGTACATTGGCTTAACCGATGCAAACCCTGTTTTTGCAGCCGACATGCTCAATGCCATCATGAAAGAATACGTGGCTTATGATGCGGCCCAGAAAAGAAGATCGGCAAGGCAGACCATTGAATTTATTGACAACCAGCTGAAACTGGTAAACCGCAAGGCCGATACTGCCGGCAATAAACTGACCGATTACAAAGTCAAAAACAAAATCATCGACCTGAACAGCAGCACGCAGGTTGACATGACCAAATTGAGCGATTTTGAAAGGCAAAGATCTGTGATCAACATCGAAATGGTAGGCATTAACCAGCTTGAAAACCAAATCAACAGCAGCAGGGGTAAAATAGACATCAACATGGACTTGGAGGGCAATGTAAGTGCCCTGCTAGGCGGGCTCATTAGCCAGCTTAATACTTTTATTTTAAGCAGAGAATCCAAACTTACCCAGTTTAGGCCCAACTCTCAACCCATACAGGAATTAGACGATCAGATTGCTGCTCTTAAAGCCTCGATCAGGAGCAATATCAATTCGCTTAAAGAACGCAACCTCAAAACGTTAAGGTATATCGATTCGCAGATTGGCCAAGCCAACCAGAACATCAGCAAAATACCAAGCAAGGAAAGAGATTTTGTGCAGTTCCAAACCAATTTCGATGTCAACAACAAGGTACTCACCTACCTTTCTGAAAAGAAACTGGAATCGGAAATGAATGCGGCCGCTATTGTTCCGGGCGCGGCCATTGTAAACCTGGCCTATCCTTCTTATGCGGCAATTTCGCCACAACCGCAACGCCTTTACTCCTTTGCGGCCATGCTGGGGCTTGCCTGTGGTTTTGGACTTATTTTATTGGTTCGCTTCCTCAATCCCTACATCTACGACAAGGAAACTGTTGAGGCTTTAACCAACACCCCGATTATCGGCGTCATCAGGAAATTCCCGGAATACATAGACAAGGACAACAGACAGGCGCTTTCGCTATCGAAACCTAAATCGGTATTTGCCGAATCGGTGCGCTCGGTTAGGACCAACCTCAGCTTTTTGGCCAGCCACAAAAAGAGCAAAACCATTTGTATCACTTCAGAAATCTCTGGCGAGGGAAAATCGTTTGTAACGGTAAACCTCGCAGGAACGATGGCACTCATCGATAAAAAAATCATATTGATTGCGGCGGATTTGCGCAGATCTAAGTTGCATAAGGTATTTGGCAGCAACAACAAAGTGGGCTTGAGCTCTTATTTAGCGGGTCAAAAGACATTAGAAGAGGTTATCATCCACGATGATGTGCACAATATCGATTTCATTCCTTCAGGTCCTGTGCCACCAAACCCTTCGGAGCTATTGCATACCGATGCGATGAAAAAACTACTCGAAATTCTGGCGCCACAGTACGATTATGTGCTGGTAGATACGGCTCCGGTGGGCTTGGTTTCTGATGCCATTCCGCTCATCAGGCAATCTGACGTGAACCTGTTCGTCATCCGCTCGGGCAAATCGCAATACAGGGCCGCCGCTATTCCGGAAAGGCTGTCGAGAGAATATGGATTAAGCAATATGGCCATCGTGCTCAATGCTTTTGGCGACGACGCCCTCCACTCCAACTATTACACTACCGATTATGCCAGAGGAGGCGGCAACAGCACCTATTACTACTCTGATTATTCTGGCTATGCTGGTTCTGGCTATTATGACGACCCTAAAAAATGGTGGCAGTTTTGGAAAAAGAAAGACGAATAAGCGCTTACCGCCTATCTTAACACGTGTATGATAGACAGCACCTACAAATGGTACCCCCTATATACAAGATCAAGGGCCGAAAAAAAAACCCTCGAGGAATTAACCAGGAAAAACATCACTGCGTATTTGCCCCTAAAAAAGGTGATGAAGCAGTGGAGCGACCGCAAAAAAATAGTTGAAGAGCCCCTGCTAAAATCCTACATTTTTGTGTTCATTTCGGCAAAAGAGCATGCCGAAGTGCTGATGACCTATGGCGTAAGTCGTTTTATTTACTTTTCGGGCGAAATTGCCACCATCGCCGAAAAACAAATAGAAGACCTTAAGTTGTTGTTAGCCAACGCCAACGACCTTGAAGTGATTGAACACGACATTGCTTTAGGCGAAAAAGTTTTAATTAAGGCAGGGCCTTTCAAGGGAATTATGGCGGAATTAGTATCTTTAAAGAACAAAAGAAGTATAGTTTTACGTTTGCAAAACCTGGGCTATTCTATCCACATCAACACTTCGATGGCTTTCATACAGCCTTTGAAATAAGCCACAGGAAAACAGAAAGTTACAAAAAACAGCTGTAACTGAGAGGGCGAAGCTGTGCCTGGTCTGCACTTGCCATAAGTTGGGCATGTGTTTTGCATAAGCCTGAGAAACCAAAACTATATGTGTAGAATTGCTGGGGTTATTGCCAAAAACTTCTCTGTTCCTCAATTGCAAAACCATGTGACCTTAATGTGCGAAAGCATGAAACATGGTGGGCCGGATGATTTTGGAGTTGTTGTTGACGAAGAGCGGAAAGTATGCCTAGGTAACCGAAGGCTTTCCATACTGGATTTGAGCCAAGCTGGCCATCAACCCATGCTGAGCGACAATTCGCAAATCGTAATTGCCTATAATGGCGAAATCTACAACTTCAAGCTGCTCAGGAGCGAACTTGCCCAGCACGGATTTAAGTTCAAATCGGAATCAGATACCGAAGTTATCATCAAAGCCTACGAATTTTGGGGCGAAGGCGCTTTTGAAAAACTGAATGGCATTTTTGCCTTCTGCCTGCACGACAAACGCAAGAACTGCGTTTACCTGGTAAGGGACCATAGCGGCGTAAAACCGCTTTACTATAATGCCAACATCAACCAGTTGGTTTTTGCATCGGAAGTAAAAGCTTTTGCCCACTCGGGCTTTAGCCTAAACGAGAACTGGAAGATCTACTATTTGGCGTTCGGGCATATTCCCGAGCCATTTACTACGCTTAAAAACGTATACACCTTGCCAAAAGGCAGTTTTCTGAAATATGAGCTGACCGATGGTTCATTTAAGATCAGTCCTTATTTTGAATTTAGTGCGGCCATTGAAATCATTGATGAAAACGAAGCGATTGTGAGAATTAGGGAAGAATTGACCAAAGCCATCAAGCTGCAATTGATTTCTGATACAAGCATTGGCGTTTTATTTAGTGGCGGCCTTGATTCTTCTATCATTACCTTATTGGCCGACAATTATACGAAAGGAAACCTCACTTCTATTTCGGCCAATTTTAACGAGATAGATTTTTCGGAAAGTCCGCACCGCAGGGCTATTTCTGAACGCGTTTTGGCCGACAAGCACGAACACCTGATTACCTACCGCGATTTTGTGTACAATTTCGAAACGGTAATGAAATGTATGGACCAGCCCACCAACGACGGCATCAATACCTGGTTCATCTGCAAATGCGCCAAAGAAAATGGCATCAAATCAGTGCTTTCTGGCTTGGGTGCCGATGAATTGTTTGGGGGCTACCCTTCTTTTGACCGGATCAGGAAAATACAGAATATGGGCAGCTTGAGCAAGGCGCTGATCAAATCGGCCCGTTTCCTTAAAAACACCAAGCTAAAAAGGCTGTATTACCTAAGCTTTCAATCGCCTGTTGGCGAATACCTGTGCCTGCGCGGGCTGTATACGCCAGACGTTATCGCCGAATTGCTTGGCCTGGATATTCAAACAGTGATCAATTGCCTCCAAAATATTCCGTTAAACGATAGCATCCGCTACTTGAACGACGAAGAAAGGGCAAGTTGGTTCGAAATGAACATGTACATGCAGAACCAGCTGCTCAAAGATACCGATTTTATGAGCATGAGCCATGGCGTAGAAGTTAGGGTTCCGTTTCTTGACGTTAACTTTATCAAATTGGTCAGTTCTATCCATCCTTCCATCCGCTTTGGCGAAAATCAGAAAAAGCGGTTGCTGATAGAGGCCTACAAAGATGAGCTGCCATCTCAGATTTGGAACCGCTCTAAAATGGGCTTCACTTTTCCGTTTCAGGAATGGATCAGGAAGAACAAGGAAATTGCCTCGCCAGACCGTTACCAAAACAAGAAAGCAAAAAAACTGATGCACGCTTTCGGCGAAAATAAATTGCACTGGACCTCGGCCCTTGCACTTTACAAAATATTTAATGCCTCTTAAAAAAGTACTTTTTTTAACATTAAAGGTTTTTGGATTTACCGGTGGCATAGAAAAGGTATGCCGTACCATTTGTAGAACGCTTTACGACCTGAGTGAGGAAGAACTGGTAGACCCCATGACGTACTGCATGTACGACCAGAGCTACGACAGGGACTCGAGGTACCTCAAAAAACATCAATACAGAGGTTTTGGAGGCAACCGCAAGTACTTTGTGGTGAAATCTTTGCTTACAGGCCTCAAATCTGATGTGGTTATCCTAAGCCATATCAACCTGCTTTCTGTTGCCTACCTCATCAAAAGGCTTAGGCCGAGCACCAAGGTTTATCTCATTGCCCATGGCATAGAAATTTGGCGCAAACTGCCCGAAGCCAAGATCAAAGCGCTTAAGCGTTTAGACAAAATTATTGCGGTGAGCCATTTTACCGCCGAACAAATCAAGAGCGCACACCACCTGAGCGAGCAAAAAATAGAGGTACTGAACAACTGCCTCGATCCTTTTTACCATTTCCCATCGATCTTTTCTAAGCCCGAATCGTTATTGCACAGGTATGGGCTGCGCAAAGACCAGGTTATTTTAATGAGCTTATCGAGGCTTGTGGCTACAGAAAAATACAAGGGCTACGACAATACGATAGCCATTTTGCCACGATTGGTCAAGAACAATCCCAACTTGGTTTATCTCCTGGCGGGAAAATCGGACGAAGAAGAACATGCACGGCTCGAAAAACTCATCGAACAACACCAAATCAGAGACCACATCAAACTGATTGGTTTTGTTGATGAAGCCGAAATTACCGACCATTTTCTGCTTTCGGATATTTTTGTAATGCCCAGTAAGAAAGAGGGCTTTGGCATTGTATTTATCGAGGCTGTAGCCAGTGGCTTGCGCGTAGTAGCCGGCAATAAGGATGGCAGCGTTGATGCGCTTAAAAATGGCGAGCTTGGCTATTTGGTAGATCCAGACAATCTCAATGACATAGAGGCTACCTTGAAAAAGATTTTGCTCTCTTTGCCTAACCAGGAGGAGAAAATGGTTTTGCAACAAAAAGTATTCGAAACCTTCAACTACGAAAAATATAGAAACGGCATCAAGAACCTTATTTTTAACGGTGCTGTAAAACCAGCTGATTCTTAATGAACAAAACGCAAGAAAATTGGGAAATCGTTCCTTCCAATAATTTGTTTGACCTGAAACTCGCAGAAGTTTGGGCCTACCGCGATCTATTGGTGCTTTTGGTAAGGAGGGACTTCGTTTCTTTTTACAAACAGACCATTCTGGGCCCATTGTGGTTCTTTATCCAGCCTTTGTTTACCACCATCATTTTCACTTTTATATTCGGCAATTTAGCAGGAATACGCACTGATGATGTACCAAAGCCCTTATTTTACATGGCTGGCATTACGGCTTGGAACTATTTTGCCGACTGTTTGACCAAAACCTCGTCGGTATTCAAAGACAATGCACCCATTTTTGGCAAAGTATATTTCCCGAGGCTCATCATGCCCCTCAGCATCGTAGTGAGCAACTTGGTTCGCTTTGGCGTACAACTGATTTTGTTCTTTATATTTATGGCCTATTATTGGGCCGAAGGCGCACATTTTGGACCGAGTTGGGCTATTTTATTGTTTCCTTTGGTCGTGCTGTTGATGGCTTTACTAGGCTTGGGCCTGGGCATGATCATCTCGGCCATGACCACCAAATACCGCGACCTTTCATTCCTGATCAATTTTGGCGTTCAATTATTGATGTATGCCACCACGGTGATTTACCCTTTGTCTACCGTAGTAAAAAAATACCCTGAGTATGCTTGGCTCATTAAAATCAACCCAATGACTACCTTGATCGAAACTTTTCGCTATGGCTTTTTGGGCAAGGGCACATTTAGCTGGGATGCCTTGAGCTATACCACCCTCAGTACGCTTGTTATCCTTTTGCTAGGCATCGTCGTATTTAACAAAGTAGAAAAAAACTTCGTAGACACCGTTTAATCCATCCATGTCGAACATTGCAATCAAAGTAGAAAACCTGAGCAAAGCCTACCAGTTAGGCCAAATAGGTACCGGCACTATTAGTCGCGATTTGGAGCGTTGGTTTGCGCGTGTACGTGGCAAAGAAGATCCATTTTTAAAAATAGGCGAAACCAACGAACAGCATACCAAAAGTACGAGCGATATTGTTTGGAGCTTAAGAGATATCAATTTTGAAATAGAACAAGGCGATGCGGTAGGCATTATTGGCCGAAACGGCGCAGGCAAAAGCACTTTGCTTAAAATTTTGAGCAAAATTACCGCGCCAACTACCGGCAAGATAAGCGGACATGGCCGTATTGCAAGTTTATTGGAAGTAGGCACAGGCTTTCATCCCGAACTAAGCGGGCGCGAAAACATCTTTTTGAACGGCGCCATTTTAGGCATGCGCAAAAAGGAAATCAAGCGCAAGCTGGACGAAATTGTCGATTTTGCGGGCATAGCGCGTTACTTAGATACTCCTGTAAAGCGCTACAGCAGCGGCATGTACGTACGCTTGGCTTTTGCCGTTGCGGCGCATCTGGAAAGCGAAATATTGATTGTAGACGAAGTATTGGCCGTAGGCGATGCCGAATTCCAGAAAAAATGCCTGGGCAAAATGGGCGAAGTAAGCAAAGGCGAAGGCCGAACCGTACTGTTTGTGAGCCATAACATGCTTGCCGTCAATTCGCTCTGTAACACCGGAATTCTATTAAAAAACGGAACTCTCCAACAAAAGGGCGACATTGCAGACATCATCACACAATACGTTACCGACGTAAAATCGGCTACCTACAAAGATGTTAAAGTTGAGCAGAACAATTTCACCATCGATACCATCCATATCCATCAAGATACCATACAGGGAGAAGAAAACGAGAACCTTGAAATTACTTTAGATACCACTATTTGTATAAAAACACATAGCCATCTCGATTTCGAGCGCATCAACGTTAATTTATTCTTTAAAACAACCGAAGGCATCGTGGTATTTGCCACCTGCTCGGCAGCCGAGCCTTACTACAAGGGCCAAAACACCTATAACTGCGTTATTCCGGCCAATATCTTTAACGACAACGTATACACCATTGATTTAATGGTGGTCGACCATAACTCAAATGCACTGGTAGAAATCAGCGAATTGATCAGCATCGAGTTTACGGAGGCCAAGCGCCAAGGCAGCTGGATGGGGAAATTTCCGGGACTGATGAGGCCTGCTTTCTTTGATTGGGAAAAAACACACGTTTCTTATGACAACATTTGAAGAAGCACTGAAAAACCTGCTTGAGGCAAGCATTTTTAATCAGCATACCGAAAACAATTACGACGAGTTGCGATTTGGCCCGTATAAGCAAATCCCATTCAAGCAAAAAATAAAAAACACCGTAAAAAAGGCCATCGGCTACGGGAAGAAAGAGGCTGTAGACATTAATATTAAAGAAGTACGTCCTTTTATTGCGCAGCTGGAAAAAATCTGGAAAAACCTAGGCCCTACCGATCAGGATTTGTTGGTTCATATTGTAGCTTACCGATTGTTGGGTTACGAAAAAATCGTGTTGCCACTTAACAATGCAGCTTATAAGCAAGCGCTAAAAACCGCCGAAGGCCTTGTTTCGGGTACAGACACCTACAATCCGGATTTTTTGCATTTCATCCTTCAAAAATTTGACCTTAAGCCAATCGGCTATAACATTGAGCTTTTTTTTAGTTCGGTAGCTATCGCCATCGATTTCATTGTAGAACAATATACCTACAAGCTCGAGGGCAAAAATATTGTAGAAGCCGAAGCTGGAGATGTAGTACTCGACGTTGGCGGGTGCTGGGGCGATACCGCTCTATACTTTGCGCATAAAGTTGGATCAAACGGCCAGGTTTTTTCGTTCGAATTTATTCCGCAGAACATCAAGCTCCACAACATCAACACCTCGCTAAACCCGGCATTAAAATCAAGAATCGGTCTGGTTCCGCAACCTGTTTCAGATGTGAGCGACGTGATGGTTTATTACAAGGATTTTGGGCCTGCTAGTACCATCGACTTTAAGCCTTTCCCAGATCAAACCGGGAGTGTAAACACCATCAGCATAGACGATTACGTTCATAACAATGCCATTAGCCGCGTTGATTTTATCAAGATGGATATTGAGGGTGCAGAACCTTACGCACTAAAAGGAGCGATCAACACCATCAGAAAATTCAGGCCTAAACTGGCCATTGCCATTTACCATAGCATGAATGACCTCGTATCTATTCCAAATTGGATTTTAGACCTTGACCTTGGCTATGAGCTCTTTTTGGGCCACTATACCATCCATGCCGAAGAGACCATTATTTTTGCAAAAGTAAAAAGCCAATGATACCTGTTACAAAACCTTTTCTGCCACCAAAGGAAGAAGTTTACCAATTACTTGACCAAGTGTGGGAAAGGCAGTGGCTCACCAATAATGGCCCTTTGGTAAACGAGTTTGAAGACCAGCTCAAAAAATACCTGGGCTTGCCACACCTGTTGTTCGTCAACAATGGTACGCTGGCCTTGCAAATTGCCATCAAGGCGCTGGGGCTTTCTGGAGAAATCATTACCACCCCGTTTAGCTTTATTGCGACCAGCAATTGTATTGTTTGGGAAGGTTGCAAACCTGTGTTTGTAGATATTTGTGCAGATTCCTTCAACCTTGATCCGAGCCTGATTGAAGCGGCCATAACACCTGCAACCACAGCCATATTGGCTACCCATGTTTTCGGCAACCCCTGTGCTATCGACGAAATTGCTAAAATTGCCACCAAGCACAAGCTAAAGGTAATTTATGATGCGGCGCATTGTTTTGGCTCCTCCTATCAAAACCAGTCTGTTTTTGCCTATGGCGATATCAGCATCACAAGTTTTCATGCCACCAAGCTTTTCCATACGGTAGAAGGAGGAGGCCTATTCAGCAATTCGGTTGCCCTGATAGAGAAAATGGCATTCTTGCGAAATTTCGGCTATAATGGCCCACATACCTTTGCCGAAGTAGGCATCAATGGCAAAAATTCAGAATTTCATGCAGCCATGGGCCTGGCCAACATCAAGTATATCGACGAAATTCTGGACAAACGAAAATCACTGAGCAACTATTACCGCGGGCAGCTTCAGGATATGGGCCTTCAGTTTCAGGAATTGAACACCCATAGCAACTACAACCACTCTTATATGCCAGTGGTATTTCAAGACTCAGCAAGCACCTCGAAAGTAGTCGAGGCATTGGAAGCAAACCATATTTTTCCGAGAAGGTATTTTTATCCCTCGCTAAATACCATTCCGTTGTTCAATGCCAGCGAAAGTTGTCAGGTAAGCGAATCCATTGCATCCCGCATTTTATGTCTGCCCTTATACCATACCCTTACACCAGCCGATATCGATTTTATTGTGCTCACCATTAAGCAAAGCTTAAGCAGCTAACGATGCAGCTTGCCATTATGCAGCCTTATTTTCTGCCTTACATAGGATACTTTCAGCTAATGAATGCTGTAGATCAATTTGTAATCTACGACAATATCGAATACACCAAAAAGGGCTGGATAAATAGAAACAGGATATTGGCAAATGGCAAAGACGAATACATGACCATTCCCTTAAAAAGCGATTCTGATTTCCTGTGCGTCAATCAGCGTATGCTTGCCCACTCCTATCCTGACGATGCCACAAAAATACTGCGAAAAATTGAGGCTTCTTACAGCAAAGCCCCTTTTTACAAAGATGCCTCCGAGGTATTGGCCCAGGTATTGACAAGCAGTGAGCGAAACCTGTTTGGCTTTATTCTTAACTCCATTAAAACCATCAATACTTATTTGAACATTGATACAAAACTGGTGATATCATCAGACATTACCATTAATCACGAGTTAAAAGGAGCTGAAAAAGTAATTGCCATCTGCAAAAAACTACAAGCCAAGCACTATCTTAATCCAATTGGAGGATTAGACCTGTACAACAAGGAAAAATTTAAAACCGAGGGCATCGAACTGGCCTTTTTAAAGTCGAATGCCACAAGCTATGCCCAATATGGCAACGCTTTTATACCTTGGCTTTCCATTATCGATGTGATGATGTTTTGTCCCGTTCATCAAATTAAGGAAATGCTGTTGCAATACGAACTGCTATGATTTCAATAGGCGGCTATTTTGAGCTAGAGCTCCAAAAGAGAAAAAAGCAATTACATGCCGATAGCGTAAAGCTGAATACGGGTCGGAATGCCTTGGCATATATTTTAAAAAACCAAGGCTATACCAAACTCTATCTGCCGTATTTTGCATGCGATGTATTATTGCAGCCCCTCAAAGCACTTCAAATCCAATACGAACACTACCCTATCGACCATAACCTGGATCCGATTTTCGATTTCAGCAAGATCGGTCCGAATGAGGCCTTTCTTTACATCAACTATTTCGGTTTAAAAGGCAATCAGCTTGCCGAAATTAAGCAGCGTGTTCCCAATCTTATTGCAGACAACTGCCAAGCCTATTTTGAAAAACCCATGTCTGGCGTCGATACTTTTTACTCGCCAAGGAAATTTTTTGGGGTACCCGATGGAGGCTATGCCTATTGTACAAAAAACACATTCGCCGTTTTGGAAAAGGACATTTCCTACCAGCGGATGGAGCACCTTACCAAGAGGATCGACCTCGGCGCCGAAAACGGCTATGCCGACTTTAGGCACAATGAAATGCTATTAGACCAGGCGCCAATCAGGCAAATGTCTGAACTTAGCGACCGCCTGATGCAGGCTGTTAACCATGCAAAGGCAGGCAAGATACGGAGGCAAAATTTTATGCACCTGCACGAACAGCTTAAGCAAAGCAACCAGTTTCCCATTAGCCTTGGGCAAGAGGCAATCCCCCTGGTTTACCCTTATTGGCCAAAGGCAGACGGCTTAAGAGAACACCTGAACAAGCACAAGATTTATACCGCCCAATATTGGCCAAATGTTTTAAGCTGGTGCGATAGTTCTACTATTGAATACCAGCTTGCCTCAAATGTCATACCTTTACCAATAGACCAGCGGTATAACAAATCGGTTTGCAATACAATCACTCGCATAATATTCGAATATGTTAATAACAGGTAACAAGATTACATTAAGGGCTGTTGAAAATGCAGACCTGGTGCATTTCCATCAATGGGCAAACGATCCTGATATCCAATACATGTTAGGGGGTTGGCATTTCCCGACAAATCTTAACGATCAAGAAAAATGGTTCCAAACCTTAAACTGTAACTCGCTCAACCAGCGGTTTACCGTAACAAACAACGATGGGGTTATCATCGGGATGGCCAATCTGGTCAATATTAACTTTAAAGATGGCAATGCCGAGTTGGGGCTGATCGTCGACAAACGGTTTCAGGGACTTGGCTACGGAAAGGAAATAGTGCTCAGCCTTGTTAAATATGCCTTTAACGAATTACGCCTAAACCGGATAGAAACCACCGTGATAGCCTATAACCAACCTTCGTTAAGCCTATTTGCCAATTGTGGCTGGACCAAGGAAGGCGAGTTGAGAGATTGGTACTACAGAAAAGGCAACTACCATAACAAGGTCGTGCTGTCTATCCTCCACAAAGAATACGCAACTTACCTGCAAGATGGAAAAATATACAGCTGATTTGGGCGTTGATGGCTTTTCGATTGTGCCAAATGTGTTTAGCCATTCTTTTCTAGAAAAAATAAACGAGGCATTTGAAAAAAGCTACCTTGTTTGCAGGGCGGCGCAGGTAAAAAATGGCGTGGCCGAAATTACCGATGGCACCTTGCACCACCTGTTGGTAACCGACCCGATTTATTTGGAACTGTTGCAACAAATTATCGATTCTCCGTTATATCCCGCCATGGAAAGTTTCTTTAACGGTAAATTTGTGCTAAATACTTTTGGCGGGGTAAAAAACCTCAAATCAAAGCCGTCTTATGTGGCAAACATTCATCGCGATATCCGTTTTTTTAGCGGAGATTTCCCTTTGATGATGCAACTGCTCATTATGCTCGACGATTTTACCATCGAAAACGGAGCTACCTTTTTGCTTGGGGGCTCGCATCAGGCAGATGCAAAACCAGGCGAAACCGATTTTTATCAAAAAGCGTCAAGGGCCATTGGCAAACGGGGTGATGTACTGCTGTTCAACTCCAACTTATGGCATGCCGCAGGTATCAACACCACAGATACAGAGCGCAGGGCACTGACCATCAATTTTACCAAGCCGTTTATGAAACCTCAGCTGGATTACTGCAGGGCCCTTGGCTACGATTTTGTAGAAACCCTACCCACTGAACTGCAACAGGTACTGGGCTATTTTGCCAGGGTTCCATCCAACCTTGACGAATGGTATAGAAAACCCGAAGAAAGATTTTACAGGCCTAACCAAAGTTAATATACAGCAGCATGACAACAAGGAATTACAATAGCGAATTAAAAGACACATCTGACCATAAATATGCCTACAACTTCGATTTTGATGTGATGCACCATTTTATGATCAAGTCTTTTGTGCCATTTTTTAAAGACGGCAATTTATTGGAGCTAGGCAGCTTTAAGGGAGATTTTACGCAGAAGCTTCTTCCCTTTTTTAAGGATATTACCTGCGTTGAAGCTTCCAATGAAGCCATTGCAACGGCCAAACAAACAACCCTTGCCGGAACCTCGGTTAACTGCATCCATTCTACATTTGAAGAGGCCTCGCTTCCAACAAAATACGACAACATTGTACTGACGCATGTTTTGGAACATTTAGACAATCCGGTCGAAATTCTTAAAAAAATCAACGACGAATGGCTCTCGGCTACCGGCCGGTTCTTTTTGGTTTGTCCAAATGCCAATGCGCCATCCAGACAGATTGCCGTAAAAATGGGCCTAATATCGCACAATGCAACCGTTACGCCTGCCGAGAAAGAGCACGGCCATAGAATAACCTATACCTTGGATACGTTAGAAAGAGATGCCAGACAAGCAGGGCTTAAAATAGTCCACCGTTCTGGGATTTTCTTTAAGGCCCTGGCCAATTTCCAATGGGACAGGCTACTCGAAACCGACATCATCAGCAAAGAATACCTGGAGGGATGCTATGAATTAGGACAACAATACCCCGATTTGTGCAGCAGTATATTTTTGGTTTGCGAGAAGGGAAATGGAAGATAAGCCATTGCTTTCAGTCTGTCTTTTAACCTATAACCATGCGCCTTATATTGCGCAGGCCATTGAAAGCGTGCTGATGCAACAAACCGATTTCAAATGGGAGCTCATCATATCCGACGACTGCTCGAACGATGGAACCAGGGAAATCATGTTCAAATACAAGGCTGCCTACCCAGACCTGATTACACTCATCTTAAACGAAAAAAACCTGGGCGCCTATCAGCATTGGGTAAACCTGCTAAACACGCCCAAATCTAAATACATTGCCTATTTTGAGGGCGACGATTATTGGACCAGTCCCAGCAAGCTGCAAAAACAGGTCGATTTTCTAGAAGCAAATCCTGCTTACACTTTTGTAGGCCACCATGTTAAAACCCTCGATCAGCAAACCGGAACGCTATCAGATTACATGACTTACGAATCAAATCCGATACGCCTCCGCGATACCATTTTTGGGCCGCCTATCCATACCTGCTCTTATGTGGCCCGCAACGGGATGGGTTTCCCCGAAGGCATAAAAAACCTGCCAGCTGGCGACGATGCCCTGATTTGCCATTGGGCATCGAAAGGACTTGGGCATTCGATACCAGAATTTATGGCGGTTTACCGTCATTCCAGCGCCGGTACCTGGTCTACACTTCAACAGAACGAAAAGGATTTCAGGACCTTTATTATACACCTGTGGATTTTTAAGCACTACAAGCCCTTGCTTAAAACACAAGCCGTACAACTGGGCAAAGAATTTCTTTCCATTAAAAAAAACGAACCTGCCAACCTTAAAAGATTGTCTGTTAAGAATTGGGCCACACTTTTGCTGCCCTTGTCTATTGCTTTCTTTGTCTTGAGTTGGCAAAATCTCAAAAAGTGGTTTGGCATAAAAAAGGCAAGCTAGCTATTAAAACAATCTCAAAAGCGCTTTTTAAACAGCTATGATTGAACAGATTACCCATCACAACAACCTGCTGGCCATTATCATTAGGGCCAATTACAAGAAAGAAGGCATCTCCTTTTTTACGCCTGGCGATTTCTCACAGCAACTGGGCTACATGAACAGGGCAAAGGGCTATGTAATCGATCCGCATGTGCATAACCTCGTCGAACGCAAGGTAACCCTAACCCAGGAGGCGTTATACGTTAAAACAGGAAAAGTCAGGGTAGATTTTTACGACGATGATCGCACCTACCTGGAAAGCAGAATTGTAGAAACTGGCGACGTTATTTTATTGGCCGCCGGCGGACATGGCTTCGAAATGCTTGAAGACACCGAAATGATCGAAATCAAGCAAGGCCCTTATTGCGGCGACGAAGACAAGGTACGATTTGAGCATAAACCCGAAAATATAAACCTGATTTCAAACAAAAATGAGCCAGAACTTTAAGCTTTACAGTCAATATTACGACCTCTTGTATCGAGATAAAAACTATCAGGCAGAGGCCAATTACCTGCACCAGCTCATTAAACAGTACCGTCCTCAAAGTACCGAGTTGCTGGAATTAGGCTCTGGTACGGGCAAGCATGCCTATTTACTGGCCAAATTGGGCTACCATACACTGGGCTTGGAACGCAGTGCCGAAATGGTCGAAATTGCCAACAAAACCCCAATGGAGCATGTTGCCTTTAAAGTTGCCGACATAACCGATTTTCAGCTAAACAAGTCTTTTGATGTGGCGCTGTCGCTTTTCCATGTCATCAGCTACCTTACCGATAATGATAGTCTAATCAATACGTTCAAGAATGTCAATCGCCATTTAAATCAAGATGGCTTATTTATTTTCGATGTTTGGCATAGTCCGGCAGTAAACTTTCAAGTACCAGAAAAACGCAGCAAAACACTTCAAGACGAGCATATTCATGTTACACGCCATGCAGCACCGGTAATTGACCGCGAGCATAACATAGTAGAGGTAAATTACGAGATAACTGTTGAAGACTTGAAAAACGGTCAGAAGACTACCTTTGGCGAGAACCACCCTATGCGCCATTTTAGTAAACCCGAAATAGAATTATTGGCTTATGCCACAGGATTTGAAGTTTTGCATGCCGAAGAATTTTTAAGCAAGGCTCCATCTTCGGTCGAAACCTGGGGTGTTTGCTACATATTAAGAAAAAAGTAAGATGAACCCTATTCCAGTTAATACGCCCCTGCTAAACGGAAACGAGCTCCAATATTTAACGCAATGTATAGAAACCGGTTGGATCAGCAGCGAAGGCCCTTTCATCACTAAATTCGAAGCGCAATTTAGCAACTATATAGGCTGCTCGCATGGCATTGCGGTAAGCAACGGCTCTGCGGCATTAGATATCGCGATTAAAGCCCTGAATATTGGCCCTGGCGACGAGGTCATCATGCCGGCTTTTACCATCATCTCCCCTGCGCAGTCTGTAGTTACTGCAGGGGCATTGCCGGTTTTGGTTGATAGCGATGCCCTGACCTGGAACATGGATGTGAACCAAATAGAAGCCAAAATTACGGCCCAAACAAAAGCCATCCTCGTTGTACATATTTACGGTTTGCCGGTTGATCTTGATCACATACTTGATTTGGCCAAAAAATATAAGCTCAAAGTAATAGAAGATGCGGCCGAAATGCATGGCCAAACCTATAAGGGCAAAATGTGTGGCAGCTTTGGCGATATCAGCATCTTTAGTTTTTACCCCAATAAGCACATTACCACCGGCGAAGGCGGCATGCTGCTCACAAACGACAGCGAGCTGGCCGAAAGGTGCAAAAAACTTCGGAACCTATGCTTTGAGCCCAATGGTCCGCGTTTTGTACACCACGAACTTGGCTGGAACTACCGGATGACCAATCTGCAGGCGGCCCTTGGCTTGGCACAATTAGAGCAAATTGACCATTTTATTGACAAAAAGAGGGCCATGGGCGCTTCCTATCAACAAGGGCTTTTGCCACTCAAGGCCAAAGGCTATCAGCTACCCCTTGAAAAAACCGAGTATAGCGAAAACATTTATTGGGTATTTGGCTTAGTTGCCCCAAGCCCGGAAGAAAAAGAAAGAATGGTTAACCTTTTAACCGAAAACAAAATTGGAACACGTCCTTTCTTTTGGTGCATGCACGAACAGCCAGTCTTTCAAAAAATGGGATTGTTTAAAAATGAAAGCTATCCCGTTGCCGAGAAATTGGCCAGAAATGGCTTTTACGTACCCAGTGGCCTAGGCTTAAGCGAGCCAGAACTGGCAACCGTGGTTTCGATATTTAACCAGTTCTAAAGAGATTACAAGGCAGCAAAAGTGGTAGGCATTATTACACTCAACCAAGATACATTTACCAATCCGACCCTGTATTCGATGATGGCCAAATTGAATGCAAAGAAAATTCCAGTGTGTTTGTTTTGTGGCTACCAAAGCAATCCCATTCCCGAAGCATTGGATCTTACCACTTACTTCGATGCGCCAAAAGGATTAAAACTGCCCAGAAAACCCCATAATCTCTTTAACTATTTGAAGACCTTTTTTAAGGTGGTTTCGCATATTAAAGAGAAAAGAATCAAGCATTTGATTGCGGTTGATGCGGCCGGATTGATTTTAGCCGGACGGATTAAAAGGTTTTCAAAAGACGTAGAACTTCACTACTGCTCTTTCGAAATCTTTTTCGCCGACGAAATCAAGAATTCTCCTTCACTGGTCAGCATGAAAGGCAAAGAGATTTTCTATTCCAACAAACTATCCTCTATCATCATTCAAGATCCCGTAAGGAAGCAGTTGTTGGCCAAAGAAAACCGGATAAGCCCCCAGTTTAAAAACTGGCACTTGATACCCGTAGCCCCTATTGTAATTGCAACTGGCCAAACCAAGTTTACCAAAGCCGATTTTGGCTTAAAAGAAACAGATACCGTCTATATCCATTCGGGCAGCGTGGGCCGCTGGGCCGGTATAAACCTTATTATAAATGCGCTTGAAAAAGGGCTTCCCGAATATACTTATATCTTTATCCACAATAAAGGCAAGTTTAACCCTGAAGACCCAAGCTATATCCAATTGCGCGAACTTCAAGCAAAGGGCGCTCCCGTGGTTTTGCACGACACCCTGTTTGAAAGCTACGAAGCCTACTGCTCTTTTTTAAAGCTATTCGACTATGGCATTGTGCTTTACGAAAGCGACAATGGCGTGCTTACCGGCATGAATATACAGGAAATTGGCCTTGCATCGGGCAAATTTGCCTGCTATATGGCCTTGGGGTTGCCAAGCGTACTTTCCAATTGTAAAACCTATGCCCAAATTTTAGAAAATCATGCAATTGGTGTAATTGCCAATGAGCAACACGATCTTCACTACCACATTGTGCAGCATAGCCTTCAGCAGGTCAAACCGGCTAATTGCCTCAGGTTTTATGATGAAGTGCTCGATCCCGATCGGCCGATAGACATTTTTATAAATACGATAAACTAACAGCACTTGGATCAAATGCCGTTTAAAATCTCTTATGTTTTTTGCACCAGAAACCGCCTGCCTTACCTCAAGTTTACGCTTGGCCGATTGATAGGCCAGTTACAAGCCGATGAAGAAATTATTGTGGTTGACGGCAATAGCACCGACGGAACCCAAGCCTACCTGGACCAGCTGTTTGAGGCAAAAAAAATAAACCAGTATGTTACCGAGCCCGACCGCAACCAGGCCCATGGCTGGAACAAGGCTTTATTAATGGCCAAGGGAACCATCGTCAAAAAAATAATAGACGATGATGTGTTCGACTTCAGGTCGATCAGAAAATGCGCCGATTACATGCTTGCTCATCCTAAGGTAGATGTAGTGATTTCTAACGATTTATCCTCCAGGTTGGATAATCCCACCGAAATTGTCAAGAACACCCGCCTCAGCCAATACACAAACTGGGCAACCAAACAAACAAGCTCTTTTACCTTTGGCGACGTGCACCTGTTGCTTCGGAAAAGTGCTTTGGCGCTCATTGGCCTTTACAATACCGGCTATGTAATGATCGATTGGGAATATTCGCTTAGGATCAGTTATTTGCAGGCAAACATCGTGTACTATACCGGCTATAACGCACTTTCTGTTTTTCAGGAGCAAAGTGTATCTGGACTAAAGAAAAACGACGAAATAGCCATACAAAGCAAAAGGGCCATGTTTTTTTACGACTATGCTGGCGACGATGCGGAAATTACGCTATGGTCTAAAATTAAAATCGCCATTGGCAAGAGGATTTTCTCTGCAAACGCCCCGTCAATGGACCAAAAAGAAATCGACAACATCAAGCAGATTTACGAAAGGCTCTATCAGGCCATCGAACAAATCAACAATGCCGAAGAATTCGATTTTATAACCGCAGCAAAGATCAATGAAACCAAAAGTTAAGATTAAATTCCAAAATGGACTATCATTCGAAACTTTTAAAAAGGATGTTTTCGATGTAAACCTGGTTTCTGAGGAATTTGACTTCATAGAATCGGCAACGCCCGACTTTATTGTTTTCGGCCCTTATGGCAACGACATTCCTCCTGTTGGAGATTATGTCCGGATTGGCTATTTCTGCGAAAACATTACGCCCGACTTCGAAAGTTGCGACTGGGCCTTTGGCATTCCGCTAGAAGAAGAGTTTAACAACCCAAAATACAGTCGCATTCAGTGGCACGGCATTGCGCCCAGCCAGTTGGTCAAGGCACCAAACAGAGATTTAGACGACCTTTTACGCCAGAAGAAACATTTCTGCAATTTCGTATACTCTAACCCGGTGCCATACCGCGAAGAGTTTTTTAGGCAATTGTCTAAATACAAAAAAATAGATTCGCCCGGCAAATCCATGAACAACATGGCTTGGCCTCAAAACAACAATACCGATTTAAAATGGGATGTGAAGCGCGATTTTCTGAAAGCGTATAAGTTTACCATCTCGTTCGAAAACTATGTTTATCCGGGCTACCAAACCGAAAAGCTTTATGATGCCATGTTCTCAGACAGCTTGCCCATTTATTGTGGCAACCCTTTGGTGGGCACCATATTTAACGGCGATAGTTTCCTGAATACCACCGATTACATTTTGCCCAAGCATAGCTCGCTAATCAATTGGCTACAGGCAAATAGCCAAAGCAATTTTGTGGACATCAGGCCTCAGTTTTACAAAAATCCTTACCACCGCCTCTGCAGAAAAGCGAAGGCCATTGGCAGAAACCTAAAAATGAAGCTCCAATTTAACAACCTGGATTTCAGTCCGCTTATCGACAGGATCATCGAGCTCGATCAAAAAGACGACCTCTACCTGCAATACCATTCCAAGCCATGGTTAGCCGATGGTGCCTTTGAGGCCCTTGAACAAACCAGAGCGCGCTGGTCTACAATTTTTTCATCAAAAAATGGCTAATCCCTTAATTTCGGTCATCATTCCGGCTTACAATGCTGAAAAATATATTGGCGATACCTTAAATTCGGTTCTAAGCCAGACCTATGCCCACCTTGAAATCATTGTGGTAAACGACGGCTCTACCGACGAAACCTTGGCCAAGGTGCAGTCATTCAGCGACGATAGGATTAAGATTGTAAGCCAAGTCAATAGTGGCGCCAGCAGTGCAAAACAATTGGGGCTAGCTCACATCCATGGCGAATTTGTACAATACCTTGATGCCGACGACCTTTTAAGCGAGGATAAAATAGAGGTTCAGGTAAAGGCATTGGCCAATCATCCCCATAAAATTGCAGTATGCAGCACCGTGCATTTCCATACAAACGAATCGTATACCGAGCAATTGCCTTCTCCTTATGAAGACGGTTTTCTTTACAGCACCGACGACCCCGCATCTTTTCTGATTAATTTATGGGGTGGCAATGGACAGGGCGGATCAATGATTCAGCCCAATGCCTTTTTAACCCCTGCAGCCGTTATCGAGAAAGCTGGTCCATGGAATTTAACCATATCGCCATGTGCCGATGAGGACGGAGAATATTTTTGTCGGGCGATATTAGCGAGCGATGGCCTGGTTTTTACACCCAAGGCCTTGAATTATTATCGGAAATTCGACAATAAAAATAGCCTCAGCGCCTTAAAAAGCTATCAGTCGCTGTTAAATCTGTATCGTTCTACGTTGCTTAAAGCCGATGCTTTGTTTGCCCATACACGCAACGAAACCGCCAAATTTGTGATAGCCCGCCAACTGATTGAACTTGCAGTGAGTACCTATCCCAAACATGCCTCCTTATCAAAGCAGATTAGGCAGGAAGTAAAAAAACTAGGTAATTATAGCTACACGCCAATAAGTGGTGGACCAACAGCGCGAAAACTATCTTTGTTATTGGGCTGGAAACTGACCCGCCTACTTCAATCGATCATCACTGCTAAATAAACGCTCTTGAGTACCAAACAACCCGACACCAAACTTTTATCGATCGATATTTTAAGAGGCATAGCCGCGTTGGCCGTTTGCTTTTTTCACCTAACAGGGAGCACCGGCCTTTCTAAAAACACGGTTGCGCTTGGCAAATATGGTTTCTTGGGGGTTGAGGTCTTTTTTGTGATCAGTGGCTTTATCATTCCCTACAGCATGTATAAAGCAAAATACCAGTTTAGTCTGTTTGGACGCTTTCTGGCCAAAAGGCTACTGAGGATACATCCTCCGTATTTGGCTACGCTCTTAATGACCATTCTGTTAATCTACTTGGTTAGAAGGCCCTACATGCCCTCGTGGCCCTCAATGATAAGCCATGTCTTTTACCTCGATCAGCTATTCCATTACGAATCCATATCGCCGGTATTTTGGACTTTGGTGATCGAAATACAGTTCTATATTTTTATCGGCTTATGTTTTTTCATCATCAATAATAAATCGACCGCACTATTTGTTGGCTTCATTCAAATTTTATTGCTCATTTTTTACCTTAACAACTGGGGCAATCTTTTTGGATGGATTGGCCTTTTTGTGTTGGGCATGATATTGTTCAGGTTCAAATACCTACAATTGCCCAAGTTTGTTTTTTGGACGCTTATTTTTCAATGTGCCCTATTAATCGGCTATAAAATCGGTATTGCCGAAAGCATCGCGGGTATACTTGCCGTTTTATATATCAATTACATTTCCATTCGCAGCAACGATAAAGCGTGGGTTAAGCCCTTGTTGTTCTTAGGCACCATCAGCTATTCGCTATACCTTATCCATTGGGAATTGGGAAGAACCGTTGTTGCCATAGTCAGACATATTCCTGTGCTGGGAGGCTTCGAGCTTTTCAGGGTGCTGATTGGCGTACTAAGCAGTATCTTATTGGCCTTTATCGGTTATCGCCTCATCGAAAAACCCGCTATCCAACTTTCAAAAACCATACCGCTAAAAACCAAATGATAGCCGTAGTTACTTCTTGTATTTATCCTGTTGCAACAATTGACAATGAAAAGAGAAGCCACGTTTCGTTAAGCGAACGCGAGCAGCAGACCATCCAAAGCATAGCCGAATTGGTGAAAAAAGGATTCTCGAAAATCATTATTGTCGACAATGCTGCCGTGGCCTATGATTTTTCTACAATTAAAGCCTTGGCTCCCCATATTGAGGTTGTTCAGCTCAAACAATACCAGTTTCAGAACAAGGGCATAAATGAATTGCTGATGCTTTTGGCCATTGTTGACGAGCTTCCGGAAAACGAAGTTATTTTTAAACTGAGTGCCAGGTACTGCCCCAATGAACATTTCAGCAAGAAATTTGATCCCAATTGCGACTTTAAGGTTAAAGGATACGATTTTGATCAGAAGAGAGGGACGATTTCTACCAGGGCCTATTTTGTAAAAAACAAAGCGGTTTATAAAGATTTCCTGCTCAAAACACTAAACGAAGTTTTTCTTTACCCGCAGAGGATTGTTGGATTAAGAAGTTTAGCCAACCTGTTTTCAAGCATCTTTAAACCCAGCTTTGCCCCTCGTTTTAATACTTCGATTGAATTTGCAGCGGCCAGGGTGCTTAAACACGAAAAATATAGTATAAAATTGGTCGATAGCATTGGCATTGAAGGCATTGTGGCCGGATCTGACCTCAACAGTCAAATTATTGAATAACCGGCACCCCATGATGAACCGCATAAAAAATTCGTTGCTTTTTAGGTTAAAACGATACTTTAAGCATTACGGTCGCAAAAACAGGATAAAGGCTACGGCCGCTTCCAAATTGAGTATCGGCGAAATAGATTCTTTAGAACTGCTCGAAATCTGCAAAAACTCGGGTCAGGCCATCGAAACTATTTATGACATAGGTGCCCATGTTGGCGTTTGGGCCCTTTTGGCCAAATCTGTATTTCCAAAAAGCAAAGTCGCCTGTTTTGAACCGCTAAGCCAGCACCTTCACCTGTTGCAGGCCAATATCGAACCACTAGAAGGTGTAAAGGTCTATCCTACCGCCCTAGGTGCAGCAAATGCAACACTTAGCATCAATATAGCCAACAGAAGCGATTCTTCGAGCATTATGGAACTTACCGAGCAGCAGTCTAAAATATTTGGCGTTGTTAAAGACACTACCGAAACCATCCAGGTAGCCAAGCTCGATGAATTTGTTAGGCAGCACAACATACCCCTACCCAACCTGATGAAGCTCGATATACAAGGCTATGAACTGGAGGCTTTGAAAGGTGGTATCGAATGTATGAAAGCCTGTAGGTTCGTTATTTTGGAAGTAAGCTTCCTAGAATTTTACAAAGGCCAGCCCCTGTTTGAAGAGGTGATTGCGTTTATGGCATCCCACCAATACAAAACCATCGCCCTTGGCTATAACACGGCCACGGGATGCCGCATTGAACAATGTGATATCTTATTTGAAAATAAAGCATTTTGAAAATATTCCTCTCTTTCCTCCAATCTAAACAGCAACACCCTATAGCCGCCTATAGTTTTTGGGAATACTATATAAAAAACGGAATTGAAGAAGCCGGCCACGAGTGGATAGAATGTGCCGACATAGACTGGGCCAAAGGACTGGTACCCCAACCGAAAGCGGAATTTAACGATTGGAAGAATGCTTCATGGGAAAAAACGATCAAATTCCTGAAACAGAACAGACCCGATGTATGGCTCAGCTACCTCTACCCAGAACAAGTAGATACAGGAGCCATTGAGGAAATAAAGAAAATGGGCATATTTTGTATCAATTTTTTCTGCGACAACATCAGGCTGTTTAAAAAGGCGCCACAAGCCTTTGGCGTATTCGATTTGAATTGGGTACCAGAATATGAAGCCATTGGCATGTACGAAAAAGCCCAATTCAGGCATATCAATCTGCCCATGCCCATGTGGGTAGCCCCCGCCTTTAGAACGGTACCGACAGCAGAAAATGGGCGGGTTTCTTTTATTGGTTCAAAAGACATCCAAAGGCAATTGTTTTTTGAAAAATTAATCGAGCTCAATCCGGCAATAGCACTCGATATTTATGGCCAAGGCTGGCAGGAGGACAAAACCACCAGCCAAAACAGGGTACCAAGCAATACGGTACTTGACAAAATCGGCAATCAGTTCCGCTTTGTGGCCAAACACGGCCTCAAGGCCTATAAAAACAAACTGTCTTTTGGCACGTTTAATCCGCAGGCAAGCACGGCTTTAAAGGCACTGATTAGAACCAAGCCCGATTTTGAACAATACATCCGCATTACAAGAGAAAGCGAAATTACGTTGGGCATTAATCGTTATCCAAGTTTCGACTATCCGCTGTATCGGCCAAATACCTACTCGAGGCTAAGAGATATAGAAGCGCCCATGCTAGGTGCATGCTATTTAACCGAGTGGGCCGAAGGTCTGGACAAGCTTTACGATATGGGCACCGAAATCGAAACCTTTAGAAACGAAGAACAACTGATCGAGAAAATAAAAGAATTGGCAAGCAATCCCTCAAAAAGGGCGATGTTAAGAACAAATGGACAAAAAAGGGCATTGAGCAAAAATTCTATCGTAGAATCGCTGTCCCAGATCAAGAACCTGCTGACCTAACCATTAAAATGCAAGAACGATTATTGCTGTACTTTAAAAAACCCAAATTAACCGATCGTTGGATTTATGGCGACAGGTATTTGAGGCGGTTCATTAAATTTTTGTCTGGAAAAAAGAAGATTGGAAGCCTGGAAAGGGTCTTTTTAAACCTCTGCAAAGGCCTTGAACTGCTCGGCATACCTTACCACAAAAACCTGCCCTTTAGCCAGATCAGGTCAAACGATAGGATCATTGCTTTGGGCATGGGCCCTCAGGTGCTGGCGGGCTACAACCAGCCCAATAAAATAATAGCCGGCATTGGATTAATGACCCATCCTTCCAATTGGCCCACTTTGTTTAAAGACTATCCCATTGCAACCTATTTGCAGCATTCTGAATGGTCGGCAGCAATTTACAACAGATGGTATGGTCCAAACAGCAGCAAAATATGGCCAGTAGGCATTGATACCGCTTATTGGCAACCCCAAAACACAGCAGCTCAGAAGACCATTCTTGTGTATGTCAAATTTTTATGGGATCGGGAGCTGAACGAAGAAAATCTATTGAAGCCAATCCTAAAGTTCTTGACGCAAAATAAAATCGACCATCGGCTAATTACCTACGGCAACTATATCCTTGAGGAGTATAAAGAGCAATTGACCAACAGCAAAGCGATGATTTTTCTGTGCGAACACGAAAGCCAAGGGCTGGCTTATCAGGAAGCCATGGCTATGGATGTGCCCATTTTTGCCTGGAACCAAGGCCTATGGTTAGATAAAAACCTACCCGCCTGGGGCGAAACCGAACCTGTAGCCGCCAGCGCCGTTCCTTATTTTGACGAAACGTGTGGCGATACCTTTAAGAATATAGAGGAGTTTGAACGCAAATTCCCTGCTTTCTATACAAATGTTGAGGCCCATGCCTTTCAGCCCAGAAAATATATCCTTGACCATTTAACACTCGAAAAAAGCACAGCACGAATGCTGGAAATCATCAAAGAAGTATACCAATGAGAATTCTTTTAATCATGGACCCCGGCATTCCTGTTCCTCCCCCAGCCTACGGCGGACACGAGCGTCTGGTTTATATGTTTGCCGAAGAATATGCAAAGCTAGGCCATGAGGTAAGTCTGCTAGCCGGCCCAGATTCGGCTATTTCTGGCAAAACTTATGCTTTCGGACAGAATAACCTGCAAAGATCAAAACGACAGAAACTGAAAGAACTGCTTTTTGTATGGAAGTTCTTGTACCAAAGAAAGAAGGATTTCGACTTGATCCATAATTTCGGCAGACTGGCCTATCTCCTTCCAATACTACAAAGCCCCGTAAAAAAAATCATGACCTACGGCAGGCCCGTTGCACAGCAAGGCATTAAAAAGGTGACTTCCCTGCCAAACCAAAACCTGATTTTTACGGCATGCAGCAATTATTGCGTAAATACGGGCAATGTAGCAGGCAGGTGGGAAACTGTTTACAATGCCATCGATTTTTCAAAATACCAGTTGCAGGAAGCAACAGCTACCGATGCTCCGCTGATGTTTCTGGGTAGGCTAGATCAAATCAAGGGGCTACACACGGCCATAGCAGTAGCCAAGGCAACCAACAATACCCTCTGGATTGGAGGCAATATTCCAGATACGGCCGATAATTACCAATATTATAAAGAAACATTGGAACCCCAATTTGACAACAAACAGATTATATACTTGGGGGCCTTAAACGACGAACAGAAAAACCATTACTTGGGGCGTTCAAAGGCACTGCTCTTTCCTATTGAATGGGATGAACCCTTTGGCATGGTGATGGTTGAGGCTATGGCTTGTGGCACACCTGTAATTGCATTCAAACGGGGTTCTGTACCCGAGGTTATACAAGAAAACACCACAGGTTTTATAGTCCATACCAAGGAAGAAATGATCGATGCCGTCGGTAAACTTGACCAAATAACTAGAAAAGCATGTAGGACCGCTGCTCAACAACGATTCGATTCTCCAGTCATTGCCAAAGAATATTTGCACTTACATGATCAAGAAAATAATTAAAAAAATCAGGTACGAACTCCAGTTTACCAATACAGATTATTACGCCCGGTTTTCTGACAAGTTCAACAAAAATTATTACCAGCGCAAGCTCAGAAACAGGATCGACAAACTCCCTCCAATAGCACTCGATACGGCAAATGCGGTATGTACCATTTGTATGCTTGCCAACCATCGTAATTTTACGGAATCAATGGCTGCGCTTTACAGTTTTTGCTTTTGGGAAAAAAGGGTTCACCTGCATTACCACGAGGATGGTTCGCTTTCGGAGCAAGAGATTTTAAAATTAAGGGAAAAGTTTCAAGGCATCACCATATTCAGAAGAAAGGAGCAAAATGAGCTGGTATCAGCTTACCTGAATGCAAGGGGGCTAACCTATTCGGCCAAGCTGAGGGAACAGTTTGTTTTTGCCTTGAGGCTTTTTGACATGCTGATTGAAAAGAAAAGCAAATATGTGATGCAATGCGACTCTGATGTGCTTTTCTTTAAGCGACCAGACGAAATCCTAAACATTGTGGCCACCAACAGCCATAACGGCTGTTACAATTTGGATGTAGACAACGTGTACACCTTTAAAAAAGATGTGCTTGAAAAATACGTCAAGGTACCCATGGTTAATCGGTTCAATGCAGGACTCTTTCTACACAATTTAGATACCTCCTTTTTCGATTTTATAGAATTGGTTATCAAAAACCAGCCCGAGAGTTTTTCTTCGTGGCACCTAGAGCAGACGCTTTTTGCCATGCAGGTGAGTATTCTGGGTAATTTCTTGCCGCTGCCCATTCAGTACGACCTGGCGCGGAAAGAACATGCCAAAAAAACGCCCCTGGTTAGCGAGCATTACGTGCACAGCACCGGCTACGATTTCCACAAAGATTTTATCTTCAAGTTATATCCGCAATACAGCAAACAGTGATTGTGATCATTACATCGGGCCAGCCTTCGCTCAATCCACGCTTGGTTAAAGAGGCCGATGCACTTGTTGATGCCGGTTATGAAGTAACGGTTATTTATCAATACTGGAATGATTGGGGAACAGCGCTCGACAAAAAGCTATTGGCCGGCAAAAAATGGAAAGCCCATTTGGTAGGCGGATCGCCTATAACCGGAAAGATACAGTATCTGAAATCAAGGTTGAGCTTTAAAATTGCCCGATTCCTCCTTAAAAAATTCGGTTTCAAGAACGCGCTACTAGAACAGGCCATAGGGAGATGCACCCCTATGTTAATCAACAAGGCCAAAGCCATAAAGGCCGATCTTTACATAGCCCACAACCTGGCCGCCTTGCCAGCAGCCGTACTGGCCGCCAAAAAGAACAAGGCCAAATGTGGCTTTGATGCCGAAGATTTCCACAGGAACGAAGTGAGCGACAATCCGTCCGATTTGGATGTTGCGCTTAAAACACGCATAGAAGACAAGTACTTGCCCCAGCTCGATTACCTTACTACGGCAAGCCCATTAATTAGCGATGCCTATAAAAAACTATATCCAAATAAAGCTCCATTAACCTTGCTCAATGTATTTCCCAAACAGCACCTGGTTAAGCAAAAGGCTAACGATTCTCCAGCATTAAAACTGTTTTGGTTTTCTCAAACCATCGGTATCAATAGAGGCCTAGAAAATGTGATAAAAGCAATTGGCAAAAAGAACGTCGAACTGCATCTATTGGGAAATCATGACGATTCTATACGAGCATATTTTACAGCATTGGCCAGTCAAAGCGGCTTAAGCCAAGATCATATCCATTTTTACAAACCTATTCCTGCCGATGAAATCTTCGCTTTTGCCACACGCTTCGATATCGGTTTGGCTACCGAGCTTAGTACCCCCAAAAACCGGGATATTTGCCTCACCAATAAAATATTCACTTATGTGCAATCGGGTTTGGCTGTTTTAGCATCAGCCACCACGGCACAATCGGCATTTTTGCAACAGTTCCCTGCCATGGGTGTGGTTTATGGGCAAAACGATATCCAATCGCTTTCATTGGCCATAGACAACTACGCAAATGACCGTAATCTTTTGGCCAATCATCAAGCCAATGCATCGGCCTATGCGCTCAACACGCTCAATTGGGATTACGAAAAAAATAAATTGCTCACCCTGGTTCATGCTACACTAACTTGAAAAACCATTTAAAAGCTTTGGATGGCGTTAGGGGCTTAGCCGCATTATACGTATTGATCCATCACGCACGTTTGGCACTAACCCAATCTTACCAAAGCGGGCTGGCCATACACCCCGAAAAATATGAGTGGTATGACAAGGTCCTGGTGTATTTTTTTAGCTTGTTCAAATTCGGGCATGAAGCCGTTATCATTTTCTTTGTGCTTTCCGGTTTTGTGATCCACCTCAAGCAAGCCAACAGCAATTACAACTTTAGCGATTTCAAACTGCTTACTTACCTTAAAAAAAGAACCATCAGGATATACCCTACCCTATTGGTTTCCTTTTTATTGTGCGCACTTGTTGACGGTATCATCTTTAAGTTCATCTCCCATGATGTAGGTTTATTTTCCAATTACACGTTCAGCAGTTTTTTATACAACCTGTTTCTCATACCCGATGCACCGATATGGGGCTATAATTTCCCCGTTTGGTCGTTAAAGCACGAATGGTTTTTTTATTTGGTTTATCCGCTTTTGTTGTGGCTTGCCAGTAAAAACTCTTTTTTCTCTTTAGCAGTCATTGCAGGCCTCTATTTCAGTTATTTGCTGGGTTTTAAAATTCCATACATAGGTCCGGTTGCCTACACCCTGCTCGTGTGGTCTTTGGGCAGCCTATTGGCGGTGCTTTATCACAATTCGCCCAAGTTGTTAAAATATATGCCCTACCTGTTATTGCTGTGTGTTGCATATCCGTTTGTAAGCAGGGCTGATAGCAACTATCCGGTTTTAGACCTTTGTTTTGGCTTGATTACCACAGGTTTTCTGTCGTTGATATTATTGGGCAAAGCTCCGATGATGAGCAATTTACTCATCAAAACCACATGGATCGGTACATTCTCTTATTCCTTGTACCTGTTGCACTCTCCGTTGTTAGACTTGTATAAGGCAATGATTATCAATTTGGAGCCCAGCCACAATTTGCCCTATCATTTGTGGTATGTAATATTGGCCATCGTAACCATTGTACCGATTACCTATTTCATCTATTACTTTACCGAACGTATTGCCATTAACTACAAAAAAAGATCGCTTTAACTTGAAACGCCTTTTGATCATTTCTCCGCACTTCCCGCCCGCCAACGCGGCAGATATGCAACGTGTAAGGATGAGCCTGCCCTATTTTGCAAGCCTGGGCTGGGAGGCAGCAGTAATTACGGTCGACCCACAATATGATGATGCGGTAAAAGACGAACTCCTGCTGGCTTCTGTACCTGCCGATATCAAAATCCACAAGGTGAAAGCCTTATCTAAAAAATGGACCAGTAAATTGGGTTTGGGAAGCCTAGCCCTAAGGTCGCTTTGGTTTTTCAGGAAAAAGGGCAATCAATTGTTGAAACAGCAAAAATTCGACCTCATCTATTTCTCTACCACCCAGTTTCCGGTATGTATTTTGGGCAATTACTGGAAAAAAAGATTTGGGGTTCCCTATGTGATCGATATGCAGGATCCATGGCATAGCGATTATTACAAGAATAAACCCAAATCAGAGCGCCCTAAGAAATATTGGTTCTCTTATCGCTTGCACAAATACCTGGAGCCAAAAGCGATGCAACAGGTAGATGGCCTCATCAGCGTATCTGAAAATTATATCCAAACATTGCATCAGCGTTATCCCCAACTCAAAACCAAACCAGCAGCCGTTATTACTTTTGGTGCTTTTGACATCGATTTTGAGATTGCCCAACAAAACAGCAAACAACTCGAGCTGGTTTTTCAACAGGCAACAGACAAAATCAACCTAATTTATATAGGTCGCGGTGGTTTTGACATGAAGCCTGCCTTGCAGACCTTATTTGGCGCATTTAAACAGGGTCTTGCTTTACAACCGGACTTATTTGGTAATGTACATTTTCATTTTATTGGCACCAGTTACGCTCCAAAAGGCAAAGGCGTACCAACAATAGCTCCGGTGGCCACAGCAATTGGCATTGCCGATTACGTAACAGAACATACCGATAGGATAGGTTTTTACCAAAGCCTTAAAAATATGCAACAAGCCGATGGATTGGTGATCATCGGCTCCGATCAGGCGGCCTATACCGCATCCAAGCTGTATCCGTACATCCTGGCCAAAAAGCCTTTGCTGGCCACGCTACATCCCGAAAGCAGTGCAACCAAAATCATGAAAGATTGCCATGCCGGCCATCTATTATACATTAACCAAGCTGTTGATGTGGCTATGCAAACCATGGCTTCGTATTTAGAATCTATCCATCAACATGTTCCTCCTCCTACCCGCTGGGAAGCATTCGAAGCGTTTACCGCGGCGCATACGACCCAAAAACAGGTAGAACTTTTTAATGAGGTTATAGCAAACCATGCAGTTCCTTTATAAATTTATCCTCAGAAGACCTTTCTTCAAAGGACAAGACAGGCTTTTCAACTACCTTTTTACGCGCCATAAACTGGGTAGCCAAACCCTTACGGTAAAGCCTATCGAAGGTAATTTCGAGATCAATTGCGATCCATTAACCTGGATCGGTGCCAAAATCATCTACACGGGCAATTATGAACCGGCGCTTAAAAAGGTCTTCCGCTCCGTTATCAAAAAAGGCGACCATGTATTAGACGTTGGGGCCAATATTGGTTTTCATACACTTTATTTTGCCGAACTGGTTGGAGCAAACGGCCAGGTGCGTGCATTTGAACCAGTTCCTAAAAACTTCCAGGCTTTAACAGCTAATATCGGCCTGAACAGTTTTAACAATATTGAGCCCAATAAAATTGCCCTGAGCAATAAGGAAGAGCAACTTTATATCCAAGCCGATGAAAACAGCGAAAATCCAGGGACTTTTAATCTGTTCGAGCTCAATGGCGATACCTTGATCCATTGTTATAGAGGCGATGAAATTGTAGGCGAAGACAGGGTCGACTTTATCAAAATTGATGTAGAGGGCTACGAAAGCTTTGTGATTGAAGGCCTGCTCGAAACCATTAAAAAAAACCGGCCCAAAATTATATTCGAATACGACAAACATTATCACAAAAAAACTGGTCTGCCCGAAGATCATATCTTTTCATTGCTTCAGGGGCTCGACTATCATTTTTTGCATGTATATAAAGATGGTCCTAAACCGATTGAGCAGTTTAAAAATCTCCAATCAGGTAATATTTTAGCACTTCCCCATGCGTAAAAAACTGGCCATTATCAGTACCCACCCTATCCAATATTATGCACCGGTATTTCAATTGTTGGCCAAGCAGCTTAAGCTGAAGGTTTTTTACACCTGGGGCGAACAGTCGTTGCATAAATACGACCAGGGCTTTAAGCAGCATATCGTTTGGGATATTCCCTTGCTTGAGGGCTATGATTACACCTTTTTGATGAACACGGCAAAAGACCCTGGCACCCATCATTTTAAAGGCATTATCAATCCAGGCTTGGTAGATGCGATACAGGATTTTGCTCCTGATGCTATTTTAATTTACGGCTGGGCCTGGCAAAGCCATTTAAAGGCGCTTAGACATTTCAAAGGCAAAATTCCGGTTTATTTTAGGGGCGATTCTACGCTGCTCGACCAACAAAATGGCCTTAAGCACCTGCTGAGAAAGTTGTTTCTTAGATGGGTTTATAGCCATGTGGATTATGCTTTTTATGTAGGAACAGCAAACAAGGCCTATTTTAGGTATTTTGGCTTGAAAGAACGGCAATTGATTTTTGCCCCACATGCCATTGATAATGCACGCTTTGAGCTTTCGGCGAGTGAAGAAGCCAAGGCATTAAGAGAAAATCTAGGCGTAGGTATCAACGACATACTGATTCTCTTTGCTGGCAAATTGGAAAGCAAAAAAGCGCCTTTGTTTTTATTACACGCCTTTCAACAGCTGAACAATCCAAATCTTCACCTCTTGTTTGTGGGCAACGGACAGCTAGAACAAACGCTAAAAGATACCGTAAAGGCCAATACTATCAATAATGTGCATTTCATGGATTTTCAGAACCAAACACAAATGCCCTCAATTTATCAATGCGCTGATCTTTTCTGCTTACCTTCTCAAGGGCCCGGTGAAACATGGGGCCTTGCCGTCAATGAAGCCCTAGCCAGCGGACTTGCGGTTCTGGTCTCGGATAAAGTAGGCTGCGCTACAGATTTGGTCGATTCCACTGTTGGCGATTGCTTTAAAAGTGGCGATATAGGCGATATCAAACAAAAATTGATAGCTTTAACTGCGCAAAAACAAACCTTAGCCAGCATGGGACAAAACGCCAAGCAAAAAATCCAAGAGTGGAGCTTTGAACATCAGGCTCAAGCCATAGTAGAATATGTTAGCAGATAGATACCAAAACAATTCCAAACAAAAAGTCCTTATCCTGATTTATTTACCCTGGATAATTTCTTTCATTGTGCAGATAGATCCTGTTGTTTCCTACTTAACGGCTTGGCTGGGTTCTTTTTTTATTTTCTATTGGACCCTATTTTCAAGGCTGAGGTTTATTCCATTAGACTTGCCCTTAAGCAAGCAGGTTATGCGGCCTATTGTATTGATACAGCTTATTTTTGCGGGCTTTATGTGCACCACTTCTATTTTTTACTTTTTAGACCATATGGGCTACGAGTATTTTAATAAAGTAAGCATTTTACCTTTTAAGGCTACGCAACAAACTTATTTCATTGCCGAATGCCAGCGTCTTTCCTTATTGGCACATGCCGCATTGGTTACCGGAATGATTCTCAAAATCAAGCAGTACCCCATCATTAAGCATCGGCTCAACATTAATCTCGATTTTTTCCTCATCTGGCTCTGCGTGGCCTGTTATCTTCTGGGCGCCGCTACTTCCCGTATACACAGTATCAGCCAATTTTCGTTCGGTTTGATCAATATTTCCATTACCTGTAGCGCCTTTATATTCGTGAGAGGCATTGTGAAGCGAAAAACCGGCTTCATGCTATTTGGAGGTGGTCTTTTCCTCGTCAACTTCCTGGCCTCAACATTAACCGGCTATAAGGAAAGTATCATTATCAATGTGATCATTATCGGCTTTTTACTCTACCCCTATTTTAAAAAGCTTATTTTAACGCTTGCCATTCCAACAATCTATATCCTGCTGTATATTTTGCCCACATTTGCCAGTATTGTGCGTTCACAATCGTGGTCGGGCCAAAAAAGCGCACAAGAAGCCCGTACGGAAGCATTTAATGCCGTATTGGTTAGCGACGAAGCCGATATCAACGAAACCAATTGGGCCTTTCTTACCTTGCGACTGAGCGAAATAGACATGTTTACACAATTTGCCAAACATGTTCCGGGCGAACGAGACTATTATGGATTCGAGATCATTAAAAATTCTGTATTGGCCATCATTCCCCGAGCAATTTGGCCTAATAAATTCGTCACAGAAACGATTTCGATGGAGCGTGTATACGACGCTGGCGTCGCCAATAGAAACTCTAATGTATCGGCCAAGACCAGACCTGTAGTAGATGGTTATTTAAGTGCCGGAGGCATTGGCGTATTTATCTCTATCTTTCTTTATGGCATGATTGCCCAATCGCTCTGCAACAAGGCCGAAGAATGGTTTGGAGGCTATGAACTGGGCTGTATCGTAATATTCAATGCCATTTTTCAGAATCTTTGGCGGGGTAATAATTTTGAATTCCTGCTCAACAATATCTTTTACGGCTATTTGGCCATGTATGCCATTTATTGGATTCTTAGGCGATCCAATACTTTAATAGAACTCGATGTTTACGAAGATACTGCAGATCAGCGCCGCGTATAAGCCAGCCTATATTTATGGCGGACCAACCATGTCGGTGGCCAAGCTCTGCGAAGCGCTGACAAAAGCGAATGTGCCTATCGAAGTACTCACCACAACGGCCAATGGCCAAACCGAGCTCAAGGTTAAACCCAACGAAGCGCAAAACGTAGATGGTGTAGCCGTGAGCTATTTTAAACGCCTAACCAAAGACCATACGCACTTCTCACCTGCTCTGTTAAAAGCCTTAAAATCTAAAATCAAGCAAGATAAACAGGTGGTTGTGCATATCCATGCCTGGTGGAACCTGGTATCGCTATTGAGTTGCCAAGTGGCCAAATGGAACAAGGTTCCGGTAGTTTTATCGCCACGGGGCATGCTTACCGATTATACTTTGGGCAACAGAAATGCCAGCTTCAAATCCATCATCCATCGGTTTATGGGCAAAAGGCTCTTGCGCTATTGCCATATCCACGTAACCAGCGAAAAAGAAAAACAAGACGTTTTACGTTTCATCCAGCCCAAAAGCACTACGGTTATTCCCAACTTGGTAGAACTAGGCAAAAGTGAGGTGGCAAAGCCAAAAAACATTACTTCAGCACAATTCAGGCTCATCTTTTTGTCGAGGATAGAAGAAAAAAAAGGTTTGGAACTACTACTCAAAGCTTTGGCGAATGTTTCATTCGATTGGTCGCTGAGCCTAGCCGGTTCTGGCACAAACGCGTATGTTGAAAGCCTGCAATTGTTGGCTCAACAACTAGGGATAGCTTCTAATATTAGTTGGATCGGACAGGTAAAACCTGAAGATAAATTCGAGGTATTGGCTCAACACGACCTCATGGCATTGACTTCTTATAATGAGAATTTTGCCAATGTAGTGGTAGAAAGCCTTAGCGTAGGTACACCAGTATTGCTCTCAGACCAAGTAGGTCTGGCCGATTATGTGCTGGAAAAAGAGCTGGGCTGGATCTCGACATTAAACATCGAAAACATTGTCGAGCAATTAACCAAGGCTTATCAAGCCAAAGCACAACGCGAACAGATCAGACAAATTGCACCAGACCTAATCGCAACGGATTTTAATCCGGCCCAACTGGTCCAAAAATACATTTCACTTTACCAAAAAGTACAATAAATGGCAGATTATAAAGATTACGGCTACCAAAATGCTTCGGCCACACACGCCCACCAATATATTGTAGCACCCATTATCAAACTGCTTGACAAAGCCAGCAACTGCTGTATTTTAGACCTGGGTTGTGGCAATGGAGCTTTGGTCGAAACACTGGTTAATCAGGGTTTTAATGCCTACGGAACCGATGCTTCGGCAACAGGCATTCAAATCGCTTCCACATTTTCGGCCGATCGTTTTGCCATCCAAGACCTCTCGAGCGACGACCTGCCCGAAAAATTTGCACAGCTTCGGTTCGATACCATCGTTTCTACCGAAGTAATCGAACATTTATACGACCCGAGAAAATTTATACAATTCTGCAAAACCATTTTACAAAAAAACGGTGGCGGATCGATTATTTTAAGCACGCCTTACCACGGCTACCTCAAAAACCTCTTGCTGGCCATTGCCGGCAAATGGGACAGCCATGCCAACCCGCTTTGGGATGGTGGCCATATCAAGCTATGGTCTAAGGCTACCTTAAGCCAACTGCTGGAAGAATATGGTTTTAAGGTAACCGATTTTGTAGGCTGTGGCCGAATTCCCTATGTTTGGAAATCGATGGTGATCAAAGCAACAATCTAATTTGATGAACAAGGAATTCAGTTTTATCATTCTTACCTTTAACGAAGAAGAGCATTTGCCAAGATTGCTCCAATCTATAGCGGGTTTAAATGCGCAAACTTTTATTCTCGATTCGGGCAGCACGGACCAAACTTTGGCCATTGCCCAACAGTTTGGCGCACTAGTTAAAACCAATGCTTTCGAAAACCACCCTAAACAATGGGATTTTGCCCTAAAAAACTTCGAAATCAGCACGCCTTGGATCATTGGCTTAGATGCCGACCAAATTGTAACGCCAGAGCTTTTTAAACAGCTTGAAAGTTTCCGCGACAGTGATTACGCCAACATCAACGGCATCTATTTTAACCGGAAAAATTACTTTAAGGGGAAATGGATCCGGTTTGGCGGTTTTTATCCCAAATACCTGCTCAAAATGTTCAGAACCGGTGTTGGTTTTTCCGACCTGAACGAAAATATGGACCATCGTTTTATTGTTCCGGGGCAAACCGCCATCTGGAAGAAGGGCCATATCCTGGAAGAAAACCTGAAGGAAAACAAAATCAGCTTTTGGATAGCCAAGCACAACCGCTACAGCGACCTGATTGCCCAAGAGGAAATAGAACGGCTCAACAAACAGCGCGAACAGACGCTGAAACCTAAATTATTCGGCAATCCAGACGAGCGGAATGCCTGGCTCAAAAGATTATGGTGGAAATTACCCTTGGGTTTGAGGCCTTTTTTCTATTTTAGCTATCGCTTAATTTTTAAATTGGGCTTTTTAGACGGGTCTACAGGCATCTTGTTTCACTTTTTACAGGCTTTTTGGTTCCGTTTAATCGTCGATGTGAAGATTAAGGAAATACTAAAGGAAACGCATTCAACAAAATAATCGATATGGAACAGCAGCTTGACAAGAAAAAAGCTAACCGCACGGCCATCTTATTTGTAGTTAAACTCTTGTTCTTCTACTTTTTGTTTAGTCAGGGTAATTTGTACATGAACAGTGCAACCAGTGTAGGCGGACGCTTCTACAATCCGTTTTTAGCCGAGCACCTCAACTATGTTCAAGGCTTAAGAACGGCGCTTATTGCTCCGGCAACCTGGATCATTAAGCTCTTTGGCTTTTATGCCATCCACAATGGCACCGATGTACTGGTAGTTGATGGCCCCTACCTGCGTGTTAACTATGCCTGTTTGGGGCTTGGTGTCATGTCATTCCTCACCGCCTTTGTGATTGCTTTTCCGGCCAAGCTCAAAGCCAAATTTAGGCTCTTGGTTTTTGGACTTATCCTCATTTATGTGCTCAACATGCTGCGCATTGCGGCTTTAGGTGTACTATTGGGCTTTTTCAAATCACAGCGCAATAACTTTACCTACCACCACGAGGTATTCAATATCTTGGTTTACATTATTATTTTCTTTGTACTTTATTATTGGGTAAAGAAAAACACGGTGAGGCCAACTTTATCAAAATCAGATACGCCCATTGAACCAGCAAACCCAGCTTCATAAGAATTTCGACAAAAAGGATTTTAATCCAGGGGCCTCGGCTTTGAAGATCACCTGTTGGTATTTAACCAGCATGCTCTTCTTTCGCTCGGGTTTGATGCCTATCAGTTCGGTATTGGTGTTTTTGTTGCGCCTTTTTGGAGCCAAAATTGGTAAAGACGTCAGGATAAAGCCTTATATCTATGTACATTACCCCTGGAAACTCAGTGTTGGCGATTATTCTTGGCTAGCCGAATGCAGGATAGAAAATCTTGACCAGGTCAATATCGGCAACAATGTGTGCGTTTCGCAACAAGCCATGTTGCTTACCGGCAACCACGATTACAAAAAGACGGGATTTGACCTGATAACCAAGCCTATTACTTTAGAAGATGGGGTTTGGATTGGCGCCAAAGCCATCGTTTGTCCGGGTATCAAAGCCCATTCTCATGCCGTGCTTACCGTAGGTTCTATTGCCACCAAAGATTTAGCGGCCTATTCGATCTATCAAGGCAATCCAGCAGTTAAGGTAAAAGACAGGACTATTAGCTAGCTAATTGGTTCATTAGTTCATTGGTTCATTGGAAACTGTTAACTGCGAACTGTTCAATGGTCATTAGGCATTGGTTCATTCAGAAACTGAAAACTGCCAACTGAGGATTGAAAACCGCCAACTAGCTCTCCGCGTTAATCGCCTCCCAAAGCATATCTTTCAGGCTTACCAAACCTTGTTGCGCTACCGATGAGATAAACACGGTTGGCACCTGAGGCAGTTCGGCCTTCATTTCCTCTTTCAATTCGTCGTCTAACAAATCAGACTTGGTAACTGCCAAGAGATGTGGTTTCTGCATCAATTCCGAATTATATTCTTTCAGCTCTTTTTTCAGGATTTCGTATTCTTCGGCAATGCTTCTGCTGGTATCGGCCGGTACCATAAACAACAATACCGAATTGCGCTCTATGTGACGCAAAAACCTAAAACCCAAGCCCTTGCCTTTCGAAGCACCTTCAATAATGCCTGGAATATCGGCCATGACGAAGGATTTGCCGTTTCTGTAAGATACAATACCCAGGTTAGGCACCAATGTAGTAAAAGGATAATCGGCAATTTCTGGCTTCGCCGCCGAAAGCACTGATAACAAGGTAGATTTTCCGGCATTGGGGAAGCCCACCAAGCCTACATCGGCCAGTACTTTCAGCTCCAGCACCATCCATTCTTCTTTTCCGGGCTCGCCGGGCTGTGCAAAACGCGGGGTTTGCTGCGTAGGACTTTTAAAATGCCAGTTGCCTAATCCACCTCGGCCGCCAGCCGTTAATATTTTGGTTTCGCCGTCTTGGGTAATTTCAAAAAGCACTTCGCCGGTTTCGGCATCGCGTGCAATGGTACCCAATGGCACTTCTAAGATTTCGTCTTTGCCCGTGCGGCCGGTCTTTTGTCCACTGCCACCGCTTAGGCCATCTTCTGCTATGATATGCTTACGGTATTTGAGGTGGAGCAAGGTCCAGAACTGCGAATTTCCTTTGAGGATGATGTGTCCGCCCCTGCCGCCATCGCCACCATCGGGGCCACCGGTTGCCGTTAGCTTATCGCGGTGCAAATGTGCAGAACCTGCCCCTCCTTTGCCAGAACGGCAACATATCTTAACATAATCTACAAAATTTGATCCTTGCGACATAATAGCTCCTTTAAAATAAAAAAGCGGAAAGAACCTAACCTCTTCCCGCTATTCCTTTATCTATTTATAATTTAATACTGATCAATAACCGCACAAAGGCTGTTAAAAATGGTTTCGATTTCGCCGATTCCATTAATTTTGGTCAGTTTTTTTTGTTCATCGTAGTAAGGCAACACCAAAACGATTTTATTGAAATACTCGTCGATACGTTTTTGGATCTTGTCTGCCTGGTCGTCAACCCTGCCGCTTTCCTTTTGGCGTTGCGCCACGCGCTTGGTCAGTTCGTCTTTGTCGACATCAAGGGCAATTACGCCTGCAATTTTGCTTCCCTTGCTCTCTAAAAACTTGTCTAATTCTACAGCTTGCGGAATAGTTCTCGGAAAACCGTCGAACACAAAGCCTTTGGCCTGTGGATTTTTATCTACCTCTTCTTCAAGCATGTCGATAGTGATTTTATCTGGCACCAATTCGCCATCAGCGATCAACTTACTCACTTTTTTGCCTAGCGGCGTTTGATTTTTAATGTGTGCTCTGAAAAGATCTCCAGTAGAAATGTGGACTAACTGATACTTGTCTATCAGTTTCTGAGATTGGGTGCCTTTGCCTGCACCTGGAGGGCCAAAGAGAACTAAATTCAGCATTAAGGTCTAGTTAGTTAAAACTCCCAAAAGGAAGATTATTACTGGTTAAAAAAACATAAATCAACCCGTTTAAGGCTAATCCTTTGCGGCTGCAAATATATAAATATAAATCGGGTGTTCATGTATTTTTTTAAACTTTGGATAGAGCAAACGAGTGCGTGCCAATGGCATAGCCGATAAATACGCTATACTTTACATAGCGAAGACAATAGTGCCGGCATCCGCACCCAGCGTCTTCTGATTGGGAAAACTACCTGGTGTTTTCTGAAATCTTTCAATCAAGCTTAAACTTATATGACTTTGTACGTCCGCTACCCTTGATCTCAAAACTATTGGGATAGAGCTCCAAAATGGCGTATGCGTTTTTATCGGCTGTTTCTACCATGCCTTCAAGCGTTACACAAGGCAAGCCCAAATGGTAGCCAAAAGCTCCGCTGTGGTGGTGGCCTGCTATTAGCGCCTTGATGCAACTGTATTTGGCAACTACCTTCAGTATTTCATCGCTGTTTAAGGCGGTAAGGCCCTTGGCAAAATCGAGCGGGTGATGAGAAAATATCAGTACTTTCTGGTTACGAGCCTGTGCTTTGGCCAATAAACTATCCAACCATTTCAGTTGTCGAGAGCTGATTCCGCCATTGTATTCTTCGGCATTTACACCTTTAACTGCCTTAATACTATCCATCATTGTCTTCAGTTCCTTCTCTTTCCATGTTCCCGAAACATTAGTGTAAGAGGCAACTTCGTTGGTATTTAACATGATAAATAGCCAGTCTTTTTTGGCAAAAGAATAATATTCGGCCGGCATGCGAAGCTTTGCGTACAAGGCCTTGTTTTCTTTGATGCTCTGATAATCATGATTTCCTGTGGTATTGTAAACCGGATTTTTTAGGCCTTTCAAAATGGGCAGTACCGAATCAAGGTCTTTGGGATTTCGGTCTGTTATATCGCCCAAGTTAATAGCAAACTGGACTTTTTGCTTGTTGAGGTCTTCAACGCAGGCCTTGAGTTTACCTAGCGAGTTTCTGTAATAGCGCGAGCCTCTTGTATCGGCATCTGCATATTGAATATCGGCCATAAGGCCAATTTTAAGGATGGGTTTAGGCTGTTGTGCCTTCGCCGTAAAGCTCGCCAAAACGGCCAATACAGCGAAAAGTTGAGTTAGTTTATTCATAAGTAGTTTGGGGGTAGATTTATTCAAATGTGGCCCATAGTTTTGATTTAAACAAATGAATATGTTAAATTATTTAATCGATAAGAAAATAGGCGAATTTGCCCAACAGCACGGCGCCCTAGTGCGAAGCTGTAAAAATTAAGGCACAAAAAAACCGGAACAAAATCTCTAAAAGAATTTCATTCCGGTTAAGTGCACTCGTAGGGATTCGAACCCCAAACCTTCTGATCCGTAGTCAGATGCTCTATCCAATTGAGCTACGGGTGCATTGCCGTTTCTAACGGACTGCAAAAGTAAGGCATCAAATTCAATTTCACAATTTTTATTCAAGAAAAATTGAATTATTTGCCAAAATTAAATCAGCTACGCTTCTACAGCCTGTTTAATGGCGTTAAAATCAGGTAGATCGCCTGCCGATTCCAAAACTTCCGCATAGGCAATATTTCCTTCTTCGTTGATCACAAAAGCTGCTCTTTTAGAAACACCTTTAAGACCGAAAACAAATTCGTTGTAAAGCGCATCGTAGGCTGGCGAAACTTCTTTGTTGAAATCGGAAAGCAAAGGAAACTGATAAGCCTGGTCTTCTTTAAACTTGGCCAGGGTGAATGGCGAATCGACCGAAATACCCACTACACCGGCATTCATGCCTTCGTAATAGCCAAAACTGTCGCGCATGGTACACAATTGTGTGGTGCAAACACCGGTAAAGGCCATCGGAAAAAAGTGGACCACCAATTTCTTGCCTTTGTAATCGGCCAGGCTTACTTCTTTAAGCTCTGTATTCAATAATTTAAAATCTGGGGCTTTATCGCCTACTTGTAGTGCCATATCTTGTTTTTTGTTGTAAAGTTGAAATGTTGTGAGGTTGTTATTGTTAAATTGTTGTTATTGACTGGATTGTTCCCCCCCTACGGACAACCCCTCCACCGGAGGGGAATGGGAATGGTAATTATCTTTATTGTTAAATTGTTATCATTGTTGAATGGCTATAACCGCCGTCCCGTTAATTGATTGCCCGACGACTTCTCATTGTCAAAACACCAAATGAACCAACGACCAATGAGCTAATCAGCCAATGAACCAATGAACTAACGCCCCCTAGCCTTCAGTTGTTCGTCCACAATCGCCAATCCTTCCTCAAAACTATGCGGTTGATACTGAAGTTGGGTCATGGCTTTGTCTAAAATAAAACCTGTGCGCACCGGGCGTTTGGCAGCCTGGTTTAAAGTAGCGGCGCTGATTTCATTGATGAGGCTTTTGTCGAGGCCCCAAAAATCAGCCACGCGAGCCACCAGCTCCGAAATGCTCATCATGTCTTTGCCCGAAACGTTAAAAACGCCTTGCGCCTCGTGTTCAACGGCCAACAGGCAACAAGCGGCCAAATCTTCGGCAAGTGTTGGCATGCGCCATTGGTCGTTTACAATATTTAATGGGCTACCTTTCTCCAAGGCGCCTTTGGCCCAAAGCACAATATTGCTCCGGCTCATGTCGCTTACAATGCCATATACAATAATGGTACGCAAAATAGCCCACCTGATGTTCGATTTTTTGAGCAGTTCTTCTGCCTCCAGCTTGGTTTGTCCGTAATAGCTCAACGGATTGGGTTCGGCTTCTTCATCGTAAGGGCCGTTGGCACCATCAAAAATAAAATCGGTTGAAAGATGCACCAGCTGGATATCAAATTCTCCGCAAACCTCGATTAAAGTCTGCACAGCCTCAACATTGAGTTGATAAGCCAGTTCCTTTTCGGTTTCGCAGGTATCTACATTGGTCATGGCGGCCGTGTGGATAATGGCATCGGGCTTATACAAGGCTATTACCTCGCGTACTTCCTTCGGGTTGAGGATATCCATGGTGGCATAAACATAGCCAGTATCAACCGGATAACGATTGTCGCCCTTAGCAGTAGCGATCAGCTTTACGCCACCTTGGTTTACGACCTGTTCAGTAATTTTTTGGCCCAGCAGACCATTGCTTCCAGTAACTAATACGGTTTTCATCGGCTATATTTCTATGTTTATGCAAATGTATTCGTTACTAAGCTAACCTCCCAATTAAAAAAGAAAATGCATGCTATCGTATAAGCTGATTTTTTTCGTGCTTATTTTGGCTTTAGGCCAACCGAAATCTGGTTTTATTAAACCGAATAAATACCGGAGCCTAATCAACTGATAATTAACAGTTAATACACCAGCTATCCGCTCCTACAAAACAGCGGTATTTTAGCTGTTTTAGCCATGTTGAAAAACTTTTTATTTATGTGTAAAATTTTGGCGAAAAACTCTTAGCTTTGCAGACCGAAATATAAGCGTTTAAAAACGCCTTTAACATTTTGATTTTTATAATTTTACCAAAAACAATATATGCCTAACATTGGAAAAATAGCGCAGATCATCGGACCGGTAGTTGACGTAAGTTTCGCTAACGATGCCCATTTACCTAAAATTTTCTCTGCATTAGAGATTACTAAAGAAAACGGACAAAAGATCGTTCTCGAAGTGCAACAACACCTTGGCGAAGACCGTGTACGTGCCATCGCAATGGACTCAACCGACGGTTTGGTTCGTGGCATGGAAGCACTAGACACTGGTTCTCCTATCAAAATGCCAGTTGGCGATGAGATCAAAGGCCGTTTGTTCAACGTAGTTGGAGAAGCTATCGACGGTATCAACACAGTTGATAAAACCGGTGGCAGACCAATCCACAACGCTCCTCCTAAATTCGACGAGCTTTCTACCGAAACCGAAGTACTTTATACTGGTATCAAGGTTATCGACTTGTTAGAGCCTTATGCAAAAGGTGGTAAAATTGGTTTGTTCGGTGGTGCCGGTGTAGGTAAAACCGTATTGATCATGGAATTGGTAAACAACATCGCCAAAGCTTATGCAGGTCTTTCTGTATTTGCGGGTGTAGGTGAGCGTACTCGTGAGGGTAACGACTTATTGCGCGAGTTTATCGAATCGGGCGTAATCAACTATGGCGACGAATTCTTGCACTCGATGGAAAAAGGCGGATGGGATTTGAGCAAGGTTGATACCGACAAATTAAAAGAATCAAAAGCAACATTGGTATTCGGTCAGATGAACGAGCCTCCTGGTGCACGTGCTCGTGTAGCCTTGTCGGGTTTAACCGTAGCTGAGTACTTCCGTGATGGCGATGGCGAAGGCGCTGGAAAAGACATCCTTTTCTTCGTTGACAACATCTTCCGTTTTACACAGGCAGGTTCTGAGGTATCGGCACTATTGGGCCGTATGCCATCGGCGGTAGGTTACCAACCAACTTTGGCCACAGAGATGGGTTTGATGCAAGAGCGTATTACTTCAACCAAACGTGGTTCGATCACTTCGGTACAGGCCGTTTACGTACCTGCGGATGACTTGACTGACCCTGCTCCGGCTACAACTTTTGCCCACTTGGATGCCACAACCGTACTTTCACGTAAAATTGCCGAGCTAGGTATCTATCCTGCGGTGGATCCATTGGATTCAACTTCACGTATCCTTTCGCCAGCAGTTTTGGGCGACGAGCACTACAACACCGCTCAACGCGTAAAAGAAACCTTGCAACGTTACAAAGAATTGCAAGACATCATCGCCATCTTAGGTATGGACGAGTTGTCTGAGGAAGATAAATTGGTTGTATCTCGCGCACGTCGTGTTCAACGTTTCTTGTCGCAGCCTTTCCACGTAGCCGAGCAGTTCACAGGCTTAAAAGGTGTATTGGTTGACATTAAAGATACCATCAAAGGTTTCAACATGATCATGGATGGCGAAGTTGACGAATATCCAGAAGCTGCATTTAACTTGGTAGGTAGCATCGAAGACGCTATCGAAAAAGGTAAAAAACTATTAGCAGAAGCAAACTAGAATTGAGATAAGCGTATAGCGTATAGCGATTAGCGCCATACGCCCTACGCATTACGCTATACATCATGAATTTAGAAATATTAACTCCAGACAAGAAAGTTTTCGAAGGCGAAGTAACTGCGGTTACCGTTCCGGGAACTTTGGGTTCTTTTCAAATTTTAAAAGACCACGCGCCGATCATCTCTACTTTAGAAGACGGACCGGTAATTATTAAAGGTGTTTCTGGCAAAGAAGAGAATACTTTTAACATTAAAGGAGGCGTAGTAGAAGTTCTGGATAATAAAATTGTAGTATTGGCCGAAGCTGTAGTGGCTTAGTTCATCATACAAGCCTGTTCGCAGGCACAAAAACCTAAAAGCCCTTTGATTATTTCAAGGGGCTTTTTATTTTTAGCAAAATCCCTAATCAACATGAGTGCGCCCAAGCAAGAAATTACCAAAGAAGAAATCAAGAAAGAATTCCAGCTTGAGAGAATGATCCTTTTTAGCGATGCCGTATTTGCCATCGTCATCACCCTCATGGCCATCGAAATACATCTGCCGGAGCTCAAAGAACACGAACATTACACTACAACCACTTTTTTAACGGCATTAAAACATATTTTGCCTACCGTATTTGCTTATGCACTGAGCTTTTTCTTTATCGGCATGATGTGGTACAAGCATTTAAAAATGTTTAGCCTTTTAAAGGATTACGATCTTGGGCTCATCATCAGAAACCTGGTCTTTCTCTTCTTTATCGGCCTTTTCCCTTTCGGCTCTTCGCTGGTTGTTTTAAAGCAGGAGATTCTTTTGCCTACGCTCATCTATTCGCTCATTATCCTGCTTTGCATGGCGGCCCAACTGGTCTTGCACAGCTATATCCTAAATAGCGGCAAAAATCTTATCGTTAAGGTAGACGTTGCCGAACAGCGTATCGAGCTTAAAAAGCGAATTCAAATCCTTATTACCATGCTGGTTATCGCCACGCTCGCCTATTTCACCTATTTAATGATACCGGCGGAAGCTGACAAATCCTATGCTTCGTTATGGGTATTTGTATTTGCCATTATTGCCCAGCTGATCAACAAAAAGAAAGGCAAAAAAACACCTGTTGCAGCTGCCAAAAAATAGGGCTTGTTTTCTCCATTTTTTTTAATCTTCCATGACAGTTTTTCAATTTCAGGAAGAAAATCGCAAAATTTACAATGCACGCATAACAAGTATACCGAATACCGAAATCATATTTAGTCTACACCACACCAATATTCAACCTTTAAAAAGGTATTTTACAGAAATTATATTCTGATTAATAATAAAAATCAGAATATAATTTTTTTTCATTTATTTTTTATTTGCTATTGATAGTTTCTAGACCAAAAACTAAATTGGTTTTCATAAAACAATGGCAATGAACCGTCTGCAAAACTGGAACTTAACTTCAACAAACCAACTGGCTTTTTTGCCGATGGCTTTGCTGTTGCTTCCTGTTGTGCTGCTCATTCTTAAGCAGCAGGAGACGTCGTGCATGAATTTTTAATTAACCTAAAAATAACTGAAGCGTCTCCACAAAAAGGGACGCTTTTTTAATAGCAAAACAAGATGAACCACCAAGCTTTGCCGACCAAGCAAAGCGACCACAAGAAATAGCAACAGCAACAAAACAATACCTATGAAATATTACAATTCGAGCACACTGATTTATTTGAACGGAAAGTTCGTGAAAGCTGCAGAAGCCAAAACCGATTTGTACGGACAGTCGCTACACTACGGCCTGGCTGCTTTCGAAGGCATCAGGGCCTACAAAACCCACAATGCCACCCGAGTATTCAAAATCAAGGAGCACTACAAACGCCTGCAACGTTCTTGCGAGCTGCTGAACATTCCTTTCCCTTGGGATATTAACGAACTTATTAAACAAACCTATCGCCTGCTTGAGTTGAACAACCTCAAAGACGCCTACATCCGTCCTTTGGTATACAGCGAGCCCAACATGTCGCTGGTTGCCCCGCAAGCCGTATCGATTATGATCTGTGCCTGGGAATGGGCTTCGTACCTTGGCGACAAGCAGCTGAAGGTATGCGTCTCTCCTTTTCAGCGCCCCAATCCAAAATCGACTTTTGTAGAAGCCAAAATCAGTGGTCATTACGTTAATTCAATCCTGGCCTCTACCGATGCCAAGCAAAAAGGTTTTGACGAAGCCCTGTTGCTAGACATGGACGAAAACGTAGCCGAAGCACCTGGCGCCAATATCTTTATCGAGAAAAACGGCAAGCTTTATACGCCATCGTTGGGCAATATCCTAGCCGGCATTACGCGTGCCACCGTTATCGAGCTTTGCCATGTATTGGATATTGAGGTAATCGAAAAACCAATCAGCGTAGCCGAACTTAAGAGTGCCGATGGTGCCTTCTTCTGCGGTACCGCTGCCGAAATTGTAGGCATCCACACCATCGATGATGTCGTTTACCGCCAAAGATGGAGCGACAGCATTGGTGCCACCATGCAACGGGCCTATAAAAACCTCGTGCTCGAAAAAGTAAACTACGAAGTTATTATCTAGACAAATCCTTGTCCTGGGGCGTACAAGGCAAGTAAGAGATGTTAATAAATGGTCTGTGAGCCACAGACCAGGGAAATAGAAATAAAAACCTCTCCTTGTCCTGTGGCGCACAGGATAATTAAGATATACCTAGCAAGGTCTGTGGGCCACAGACCAAGGAAGTTAAAAGTAAATTACGAAGTCATTATCTAAACAAATCCTTGTCCTGTGGCCCACAGGACAATTAAAATATACCTAACAAGGTCTGTGAGCCACAGACCAAGGAAGTAGAAGTAAAAGGAAGTTAAATTAAAAATAATGATTCACACTCCTTGTCCTGTGGCGCACAGGACAAGTAACTGATACCAACAAACGGTCTGTGGCTCACAGACCAAGGAATTAAAAAAATTAAATAGTTCTTTGTTTTTTTCAATTTGTTAGTATGTTTGTGTTCAACGTCCAAAACGACATGAACCAGATCACAAACATTATTAGCAACATTATTATTGTCATTTCTTCAACAAGAGGTGGAATACGTTGCGTATAATCTAAAAATATACATAAACCGAAACCGCCTTCACAAGAGGCGGTTTTTTTTTGCCTCAAAAAACAGAAAACACTAACGATATACTACAAAAATGGAATTAAATAAATACAGCAAGACCTTTACACAAGACCCTACACAACCTGCCGCACAAGCCATGCTTTATGGCATAGGCCTTACAGATGCCGATATGGAAAAAGCACAAGTAGGTATTGCCAGCATGGGCTATGACGGCAATACCTGCAACATGCACCTGAACGACCTTGCCCAAATTGTGAAAAAGGGCGTATGGGAAAACGACTTGGTAGGCTTGATTTTTAACACCATTGGCGTAAGCGATGGCATGAGCAACGGCACCGAAGGCATGCGCTACTCGCTGGTGAGCCGCGACGTGATTGCCGATTCGATCGAAACCGTTTGTGGCGGCCAATACTACGATGGCTTGATCACCATTCCGGGTTGCGACAAAAACATGCCGGGTTCTTTAATGGCAATGGGCCGATTGAACCGTCCATCAATCATGGTTTACGGCGGTACCATTAAACCAGGCCATTACAAAGGCGAAGACTTGAACATTGTTTCGGCATTCGAGGCTTTGGGCAAGAAAATAGCCGGACAAATCAACGATTTTGATTTCAAGGAAGTGATTAAACATGCTTGTCCGGGCGCTGGCGCCTGTGGCGGTATCTACACGGCCAACACCATGGCCGCCGCAGTTGAGGCCTTGGGCATGAGCCTTCCCTACTCGTCGTCCAATCCGGCTTTAAGCGAGGAGAAAAAAGCCGAGTGTATCGCAGCAGGCAAAGCCATCAGAGTTTTGTTGGAAAAAGACATCAAGCCAAGCGACATCATGACCCGCAAGGCTTTTGAGAACGCCATTGTAACCATCATGGTTTTGGGCGGTTCTACCAACGCGGTATTGCACTTGATCGCCATGGCTAAAAGCGTAGATGTGAAATTATCGCAGGACGATTTTCAGGAAATCAGCAACCGCATTCCGGTATTAGCCGATATGAAGCCAAGCGGTCGTTACATGATGGAAGACCTGCACAAAATTGGCGGTGTTCCGGCCGTAATGAAATATTTGTTGAACAAAGGCTGGTTGCACGGCGATTGTTTAACCGTAACCGGAAAAACATTGGCCGAGAATTTAGCAGAAATCCCAGATTTGAATTTCGACGAACAAAAGATCATTTTCCCTGCCCAAAATCCAATCAAAGCTACCGGACACCTCCAGATTTTATACGGCAATTTGGCCGAGGGTGGTAGCGTAGCCAAGATCAGTGGCAAAGAGGGCGAGTTTTTTGAAGGCCCTGCACGTGTATTCAATGGAGAATTTGATTTAATCAACGGCATTTCGAGTGGCCGTGTAAAACCTGGCGATGTCGTCGTTATTCGCGATGTTGGTCCGAAAGGCGCACCGGGCATGCCAGAAATGCTCAAGCCAACATCCGCGATTTATGGCGCCGGACTGGGAAGCAGCGTTGCCTTGATTACCGATGGCCGCTTTAGTGGCGGTACCCACGGTTTTGTGGTGGGCCACATTACACCAGAGTATTTTGATGGAGGCTTGATTGCCTTTGTGGAAGACGACGACAGAATTGAAATCAGTGCCATCAAAAACACCATCACGCTCAAAGTACCTGACGAGGTTATTGCCCAGCGCAAGGCCAACTGGCAGCAACCCGAATTGAAAATCAAAAAAGGCGTATTGTATAAATATGCCCGAACCGTAACTACCGCAGCCGAAGGTTGCGTTACCGATGAAGCTTAAACTTATGGAAACAGCACAAAAAGAACTCACCAGCGAAACATCCACCAAAACCTTTGCAGAGGTAAGTGGCTCTGTTGCCTTGTTAGAAGGATTAATTGCCGAAGGAACCGATGTTATTTTCGGCTATCCGGGTGGCGCTATCATGCCCATCTACGATGCTTTGTACGATTATAAAGAGAAATTACAACATATTTTGGTCCGCCATGAGCAAGGCGGCATCCACATGGGCCAAGGCTATGCCCGCAGCTCGGGCAAGGTTGGTGTGGTATTCGCCACCAGCGGACCAGGCGCCACCAATTTGGTAACGGGTTTGGCCGATGCGCAAATAGACAGCACGCCTTTGGTTTGCATTACCGGACAGGTTTTTGCACATCTTTTGGGCACCGATGCCTTTCAGGAAACAGATGTGATTAACATTACCACCCCTGTAACCAAGTGGAACTATCAGGTAACTGATGCTACCGAAATTCCAAGCGTATTGGCCAAGGCATTTTACATTGCCCGTAGCGGTCGCCCAGGGCCGGTATTGATCGATATTACCAAAAACGCACAATTGCAGCTGTTCAACTACGAGGGCTATATCCCTTGCAACCACATCCGTAGCTACAGACCAAAACCAATCGTGCGTAAAGAATATATTGCGCAAGCTGCTGATCTGATCAACCAGGCTAAAAAACCATTTATCCTATTCGGACAAGGCGTGTTGTTAGGCAAAGCCGAAAAAGAATTCAAGGCTTTTGTAGAAAAGAGTGGTATTCCGGCTGCATGGACCATCATGGGCGCTGGCGCCATCCCAACCGACCACGAGTTGAACGTGGGTATGTTAGGCATGCACGGCAATTACGGTCCAAATGTATTAACCAACGAGGCTGATGTATTGATTGCCATCGGCATGCGTTTCGACGACCGGGTGACTGGCCGCCTAGACAAATACGCCAAGCAGGCCAAGGTTGTCCACCTTGATATCGACCCGGCAGAAATCGATAAAAACGTAAAGGCTACCGTACCGGTTTGGGGCGATTGCAAAGATACTTTACCCCTACTTACCGAATTAATTAACGAACAAAAGCATACCGAATGGTTAGAACGCTTCAAGGCTTATAGCCAAGAAGAAGTGGAGGCCGTTATCCAAAGCGAACTGAACCCAACTACTGCAGAAATGACCATGGGCGAGGTTATCAATCAATTGAATGCCTTAACCAATGGTGATGCCATTATCGTAACCGATGTAGGTCAGCACCAAATGGTAGCCTGCCGTTATGCCAAATTCAACAACACCCGCAGCAACATTACCAGTGGTGGTTTGGGTACCATGGGCTTCGGACTACCGGCCGCGATTGGGGCTAAGTTTGGCGCACAAGACAAAACCGTGGTTGCCGTAATCGGCGATGGAGGTTTCCAAATGACCTTGCAGGAATTGGGCACCATTATGCAAAGTGGCATCGATGTAAAAATCATGATCCTGAACAACCGTTTCTTGGGCATGGTTCGCCAATGGCAAGAATTGTTCAACGATAAACGCTATTCGTCGGTCGACATTACCAGTCCAGATTTTATCAAATTGGCAGATTCTTATTACATCGCAGGCAAACGCATTTCAGACCGCAAAGATTTGGTAAGCTCGTTAGACGAGATGCTGAACCACAAAGGCTCTTACCTTTTAGAGGTGATGGTAACCAAAGAAAACAACGTCTTCCCGATGGTTCCGCAGGGATGCAGTGTAAGTGAAATCAGATTAAAATAACCGATTATGAGCACAGAAAGCAACAAACAAGACTTTACCATCACGGTTTATGCCGAAAATCAAATCGGATTATTGAACCGTATCGCCATCATATTTTCGCGCCGCAAAATCAATATCGAGAGCTTAAACACCTCTCCTTCAGAGATCGAGCACATCCACCGCTTCAACATCCTGATTCAGGAAACCGAGGAAGTGGTCCGCAAATTGGCCAAACAAATCGAAAAACAAATCGAAGTACTTAAGGTTTACTACAACACCAACGAAGACATCATCTGGCAAGAAATGGCGCTTTACAAAGTTCCAACCGATGAAATTGCCGAGAAGGTATTGGTAGAACGCCTCCTGCGCGAGTATGGTGCCCGTGTGGTTGTGATTAGAAAAGACTATACCGTTTTCGAAACCACCGGACACCGCGAAGAAACCGATAAGCTGATCGAGGTTTTGCAACCTCACGGCCTCATCGAATTTGTGCGCAGCGCGCGTGTGGCCATCATCAAGGCCAGCGAAGGCTTCCATAGCAAACTGCGCGAGTTCGAACGCATCGAACCAGGCCAGGATGTGATAGAAAACGAGTATTTGGATAAAGGCGATAAGGTATTTACGATGTAGAACCAGACTTGCGAAGTTTTAAAAACTTCGCAAGTCTTTACAGCATAAAAGGCACAGGGTAAAATAGAAATGACAGTTAACGAATAAGCTAATCCTCCAATCAGCCAGTGACACCAGTGAACTAATGAACCAAAAGATGAAATGCACTAAAGTAGTACCGATTTTAAGGATGTTCGATTACGCAAAAGCGGTCGAGTTTTATGTAGACTGGCTGGGCTTCAAAATAGACTGGGAACACCAGTTTGAAGACAATACGCCTATTTACATGCAAATTTCGCTGGGTGGCATCGAACTGCATTTGAGCGAGCATCATGGCGATTGTTCGCCTGGCGCACACATCCACATCGATTGTACCGGACTAAAGGAGTTTCATCGTTCCCTTATCGATAAAAAATACAAATACAACAGGCCCGGGCTCGAAAAAACTTTTTACGGCACCTGGTGCGTAACGGTAAACGACCCGTTTTTCAACAAGATCTCGTTTAACGAAGAACTGCCTGAAAACGAAAAGACAGACTTATAAAAAACAAAAGAAATCAACCAAAAATCAACAAATAAAACAATGGCTAATTATTTTAACACATTACCACTTAGAGAAAAATTAAACCAGTTGGGCGTATGCGACTTTATGGAGAATTCAGAATTTCTGGATGGCGTAAATGCACTGAAAGGAAAGAAACTGGTTATCGTAGGCTGTGGCGCCCAAGGCTTAAACCAAGGTTTAAACTTAAGAGATAGTGGGTTAGATGTTGCTTATGCCCTACGTGCGGCAGCAATTGAAGGCAAACGCGATTCGTGGAAAAACGCCACCGAAAACAATTTTAAGGTAGGCACTTACGAAGAGTTGATCCCAACTGCCGATGTAGTGATCAACCTTACGCCAGATAAGCAACATACATCGGTTGTAAATGCCGTAATGCCTTTGATGAAAGAAGGTGCAACCTTATCTTATTCGCACGGTTTCAACATCGTTGAAGAAGGCATGCAGATCCGTAAAGACCTCACCGTAATTATGGTAGCTCCAAAATGCCCAGGCAGCGAGGTTAGAGCCGAATTTGTAAGAGGCTTCGGTGTACCAACCCTCATTGCCGTGCATCCAGAAAACGATCCACAAGGCAAGGGTTTGGCACAGGCTAAAGCTTATTGCGTAGGTACTGGCGGACACAAAGCCGGTGTTTTAAAATCTTCTTTCGTGGCCGAAGTAAAATCGGATTTGATGGGCGAGCAAACCATTCTTTGTGGTTTGTTGCAAACTGGCGCTATTCTTTCATTCGATAAAATGGTGGAGAAAGGAATCGACAAAGGTTATGCCTCTAAATTGGTTCAGTATGGTATCGAGGTAGTTACCGAAGCCTTAAAACATGGTGGCATTACAGCCATGATGGACAGGTTAAGCAACCAAGCCAAAATCAAGGCCTTCGAAATTTCGGAAGAATTGAAAACCATCATGCGTCCTTTGTTCCAAAAACATCAAGATGACATCATGAGTGGTGAATTTAGTCGTGTAATGATGGAAGATTGGGCCAATGGCGATAAAAATCTTTTGGCTTGGCGCGCCGCTACCGGCGAAACCGCATTCGAAAAAACTCCAGCTGGCGATGTTAAAATCAGCGAGCAAGAATACTTCGACAATGCCTTGCTTTTGGTAGCTTTTGTAAGAGCCGGTGTAGAATTGGCTTTCGAAACCATGGTTGATGCAGGCATCAAAGCCGAATCGGCTTACTACGAGTCGTTGCACGAAACACCGCTGATTGCCAACACCATTGCCCGTAAAAAATTGTTCGAAATGAACCGCGTAATTTCCGATACGGCAGAATATGGCTGTTACTTGTTCGACCACGCTTGTAAACCTTTATTGGCCGATTTCATGACCAGAGTTGATGCCAGCCTAATCGGCAAGAACTACAACGAGGGCAAAGACGGTGGCGTAGACAACAGAGCATTGATCAGTGTAAACGAAGTAATTCGCACCCACCCGGTTGAAATTGTAGGCGCCAAATTGAGAAAGGCGATGACGGCAATGAAATCGATTAAAACAGCATAAATACTACCCCAACACCTTATAGGTTTCGAAATCTATAAGGTGTTGGGTGAAGAACAACAAAACAAAACAATATGTCTAAAACACTAGTAGAAAAAATTTGGGATGCACACGTCGTAAAGAGCGAAACCGGTTTCCCCGATATTTTATACATCGATACCCATTTTATCCATGAGGTAACCAGTCCGCAGGCTTTCGACGGATTGCGCAAACGTGGCTTGCCTGTATTTAGGCCAAAGCAAACCATTGCTACTGCCGATCATAACGTGCCTACCTTAAACCAGCATTTGCCGATTAAGGAAGAACTTTCGCGTTACCAGGTAGATATGCTGACCAAAAACTGCGCAGAATTTGGCATCGAATTATATGGCTTGGGACATCCTTTCCAAGGCATTGTACACGTCATTGGACCAGAATTGGGCATTACCCAGCCCGGTGCTACCATTGTTTGTGGCGACAGCCATACTTCTACCCACGGTGCATTTGGAAGCATTGCCTTTGGTATCGGCACCTCGCAAGTTGAACAGGTTATGGCTACTCAATGCTTATTGCAACAAAAGCCAAAAACCATGAAGATTGAGGTGAACGGTCAATTAGGCTTGGGCGTAACTTCAAAAGACATCATCTTGTACATTATCTCGCAAATTTCGGCAGCAGGTGGCACTGGCTATTTCATCGAGTATGCGGGCTCGGCCATCACTTCATTGAGCATGGAGGCCCGTATGACCATCTGCAACATGAGTATCGAAATGGGTGCCCGTGGTGGCTTAATTGCGCCAGACCAAATCACGTTCGATTACTTGAAAGGCAGAGAGTTTAGTCCAAAAGGCGAAGACTGGAACAAAGCCGTAGCCAAATGGCAGACCTTGTACAGCGATGCCGATGCCCAATTTGATCGGGTATTGAAATTCAACGCCGAAGATATCGAGCCAATGATTACCTACGGCACCAATCCGGGTATGGGCATGGGCATTTCGGCACACATTCCAGCCACCCAGGCACAGCCAGAAAGCGAACAGTTGTCGTACCAAAAAGCCTTGGATTACATGGGCTTTGAAGATGATGCCTTGCTAATCGGCAAACCTGTTGATTATGTTTTCATCGGTTCTTGCACCAACTCGCGCATCGAAGATTTACGCGAAGTGGCCGAATTTGTAAAAGACAAACGCAAAGCCGAAAACGTTGAAGTTTGGATTGTACCAGGCAGCAAACAGGTAGAAAAACAGGCTAAGGAAGAAGGCTTGGATAAAGTTTTCGAACAAGCTGGCTTCCAACTGCGCGAACCCGGTTGCAGCGCTTGCTTGGGCATGAACGAAGATAAAATTCCGGCAGGAAAGTACTGCGTATCCACTTCGAACCGAAATTTCGAAGGCAGGCAAGGACCAAATGCCAGAACCCTATTGGTAAGCCCCTTAACTGCCGCTGCAGCAGCCGTTACAGGTAAAATTACAGACGTTAGAGAATTACTTGAAAAGATAGAAAGTTAAAAAAACGACAGTAGCAGTCGCCAGTTTTCAGTTCTCAATGAACTAATGACTAATGAACCATGACACTAATGAACTAAAATATGCCAGAAATTACTTGGGATAGTAAATTATACGACAAACAGCATCACTTTGTGTCTGACTATGGTGCAGATGTGTTGCAATGGTTGGCACCAAAACGTGGCGAATCCATTTTAGATGTAGGCTGTGGCACCGGTCAGTTGGCTAACGAGATTGCCAAAAGTGGCGCCAACGTGGTAGGTACCGATGCATCGGCCAGTATGATTGCCACGGCCAAAGAAAATTATCCCGATTTGGCCTTTGATGTAGTCGATGCCACCCAATTACCTTATAATGGGGTATTCGATGCCATCTTCAGCAACGCCACTTTCCACTGGATCGAAAACCAGGAAGGCCTAACCCAAGGCCTTTACCAAAGTTTAAAAAAAGGTGGCCGCTTAGTCGCAGAGTTTGGTGGTCAAGGCAATGTACAAAGCATTACCGAAGCTATTGCTACGGCAGCCAAAAATTTGGGGCTGGCCAATCAGGTGGTTACCAATTTTTGGTACTTCCCTTCTATTGGCACTTATACCAATTTGCTCGAAAAGCATGGTTTTGAGGTAGAGCAAGCTTGGCTGTTTGATCGGCCTACCCGCTTAAATGGCGAGAAAGGTATGCATACCTGGATGCAACAGTTTGCACAGCATGCTTTTAAAAACCTGAGCAGCGAACAAGCCGAAGCCATCAAAGATTTAGCCGTAGAAATTTTAAAGCCAAACTATTTCATTAAAGGCGAATGGTTTACAGACTATAGAAGATTGAGGGTTAAAGCAGTTAAAAAATAGATAGAAGAGATCGCTATACGCGCATCTCTACACGCAATACGAGTAAAATGAAAAAATTTGAAAAATTAACATCGGCAGTAGTTCCCTTAAACATAGAGAACATTGATACCGATCAGATTATACCCGCAAGGTTTTTGAAAGCCACCACCAGAGAGGGCTTTGGCGAAAACCTGTTCTGCGATTGGCGCTACGATGGAAACCGCAACCCAAAACCAGATTTTGTACTAAACGACAAAACCTACAGTGGCAAAATTTTGGTAGCAGGCAAAAACTTCGGCTGTGGCAGCAGTCGCGAACATGCCGCCTGGGCCATTCAGGATGCCGGTTTTGATGCCGTAGTGAGCAGTTTCTTTGCCGATATTTTTAAAGGCAATGCGCTCAACAACGGTTTGTTGCCGGTGCAGGTAAGCGACGGTTTTCTGCATCAGCTATTTACAGCCGTTGCCAAAGATCCGAAAACTGAAATAGAAATCGACTTGGAAAAACAAACCATCACTTTGTTAAGCACTGGTCAACAAGAAAGTTTTGAAATCAACCCTTACAAAAAATCTTGCCTCATTAACGGCTACGATGATATTGATTTCATCTTGAACCAAAAACCCTTAATCGAAGCATTTGAAAGAAAGGTGAAAGCTTAAAGACCAATCTCGCATCTCAATACGCAAATCGCAATACGCTATACCCAAACCACAACATGTTCAAACCCTTCGTCCACATTCAAAACCTTAACCTCAGTTACCACAACAAAGTGGTGCTAAAGGATTTGTATTGGGAAATGCAAGTTGGCGAAAACTTGGTCATTGGTGGCGAAAGTGGCAACGGAAAAACCTCATTAGCCAAGGCCATTGCTGGTTTAACTCCTGCACAGGGAAGCATTGAGATCGATTTTGATGCCTTGAGCAACTTGCCCAAACAGGTACTTTATGTAGAAAGCTGGTATCAGTTCAAAAACTTGGAAGGTGTTGCCAATTTCTACTATCAGCAGCGCTATACCAGTCAGCAGGCGAAGGAAACCTTAACCGTGCATGCCGAACTGCTGGCCTATGGCAAGGAAAACAAGCTTCATTTCGATAAAGTAGAACCGATTTTAGAAGCTTTGGGCTTTGCGACTTTTGCCAGTTCGCAACTCATAGAACTTTCTAGCGGCGAACATAAAAAATTGCAACTGGTTAAAGCTTTATGGCTACAGCCCCAATTGCTCATTATCGACCAGCCCTATACCGGTTTGGATGTAGCCTCGCGCCAAAACCTGAACGTTTTATTAGATCAATTGGCTGAAGCCGGTGCTCAACTCATTTTAATCAGCAACGACACCAAACTGCCTAACTGTATCAATCGCTTTGCTACCCTTCAAGATGGCCAACTGGTACAAGTTGATGCTTTTGAAACCAGCAATTCAGCTCCAACAAAGTATTTGAGAAATATTCCGGATTTCTTGAAAGAATCGCCAGTTTATTCTTCGAGCGACATCGTTAAAATGGTGAATGTCAACATCAGCTATGGCGACAAGCAAGTCTTGAAAAACATCAACTGGGAGGTAAAAGCTGGCGAGAAATGGCTGTTGCAGGGCCATAATGGTTCGGGTAAATCAACCCTGCTCAGCTTGGTTAATGGCGATCACCCCCAATCTTACGCCAACGAACTGTATTTGTTCGGCAACAGGAGAGGCAGTGGCGAAAGCATTTGGGACATCAAGCAACATATTGGCCTGATTTCTCCAGAATTTCATTGGTATTTCGATGCTACAGCGACCGTTTTTGCCAGCATCGCCTCCGGCTTTTACGATAGCGTTGGACTTTTCCAGCAGCTACCCTACTCCAAAACCTGTCAGGTAGACGAATTGATCGAATATTTTGGACTAACTGCATCGCGCAACGAATTGTTCAGCACTTTGCCTTTGGGCAAGCAACGCCTGGTGCTGTTGGCGCGAACCATTATCAAAAATCCCGAATTGCTCATTTTAGATGAGCCTTGCCAAGGTTTAGACCAACAGCAAACACAACATTTTAATCAACTGGTAGACGCACTTTGCGCCAACGGCATGACCCTCATTTATGTAGGCCATTTCGAATCGCAATTGCCCAACTGCCTAACCCATAAGCTTCTGCTCAACAAGGGCGAAGTCGTCAAAAACACAAAAACTTACGAAACACAAAAAGAATTAGCATAATGGAGAAACATATTTTAGTTATTCCGGGTGATGGAATTGGACCAGAAGTAACCCAATGGGGAAAAGCGGTTTTGCAGTATATTGCAAGCACCTACGGCCACAATTTTACCTTCGATGAAGCATTAATGGGCCACGTTGCCATCGAAGCAACAGGAAACCCGCTGCCAGACGAAACCCTCGAAAAAGCTAAAAAGAGCGATGCTATCCTCTTTGGTGCGGTTGGGCATGCCAAGTACGACAACGATCCTTCGTTAAAAGTACGTCCGGAACAAGGATTGCTCAAAATCAGGAAAGAACTCGGCCTGTATGCCAACCTGCGTCCAATTTTATTGTTCGATGAGTTGCTGCACGCCTCGAGCATTAAACCGGCTATCTTAAAAGGAACCGATATTCTGTTCTTCAGAGAACTGACCGGCGATGTGTACTTCGGCGAAAAAACACGCTCTGAAGACAGGCAAACGGCTTCAGACCTGATGATCTACCACAAATACGAGGTAGAGCGCATTGCACACAAAGCCTACGAAGCCGCCCGATTGCGCAACAAGAAACTCTGCTCGGTCGATAAAGCCAACGTGCTCGAAAGCTCACGTTTGTGGCGCGAAACCGTTCAGGAAATAGCCAAACAATACCCTGACGTACAAACCGAGCACATGTTTATCGACAATGCGGCCATGCAGCTGATCAAAGACCCTAAACAGTTTGATGTGGTATTAACCGCGAACTTATTTGGCGATATTTTAACCGACGAGGCTTCGCAAATTGCCGGATCAATGGGCATGCTCGCTTCGGCTTCGGTAGGCGACGGCACCGGTTTCTTCGAACCTATCCACGGCTCGGCACACGACATTACCGGCAAAGATTTGGCCAATCCGTTGGCTTCTATCCTGTCGACGGCCTTGATGCTCGAAATCAGCTTCGGATTAAAGGAAGAAGCCAAAAAGATTGTCGACACGGTTGACAAAGTGCTGAAAGAAGGCTTCAGAACCAACGACATTGCCGATGCCGCCACGAACAGATACAAAGTACTAGGCACCCAGGAAATGGGCAAACTGGTCTTGAAATTTTTATCCAATCATTAACCTAAAACCCTAAGACGATGCTACACGACCCTAACAAAGTTTATATTTTTGACACTACCCTACGCGATGGTGAACAGGTTCCTGGATGCCAGCTAGATACCAACCAGAAGATTGATATCGCCAAATCGCTGGAGCGCTTAGGAGTAGACGTGATTGAAGCCGGCTTCCCCGTGTCAAGCCCCGGCGATTTTAACAGCGTAATCGAATTGTCGAAAGCGGTAAACGATCCTATTATCTGTGCTTTAACCAGAGCCAACAAAAACGATATTGATGTAGCAGCCGATGCTTTGCGCTATGCCAAAAGACCACGTATCCACACGGGTATCGGAGCTTCTGATATGCACATCAAAACCAAGTTTAACAGTACCCGCGAAGAAATTTTGGCCCGTGGTGTTGAAGCCGTAAAATATGCCAAAAAATATGTAGAAGACGTAGAGTTTTATGCAGAAGATGCAGGCAGGGCCGATATCCAGTTCTTGGCCAAGATGGTCGAATCGGTAATTGCTGCTGGTGCAACGGTCGTCAACATTCCAGATACCAACGGCTACTGCTTGCCAGATCAATATGGCTCTAAAATTCTTTACCTCAAAGAAAACGTAAAAAACATCGATAAAGCCATTATTTCGGTTCACTGCCACAACGATTTGGGCCTCGCAACCGCTAACTCCATTGCCGGTTTGCAAAATGGTGCACGTCAGGTAGAATGTACCATAAACGGTATTGGCGAACGTGCTGGAAATACTTCTATGGAAGAAGTGGTGATGATTTTGAAGACCCACAAAAGCCTCAATCTGCATACACAAATCAATACCCAAGGTTTTTACGACATCAGCAGGCACGTGAGCCAGCAAATGCACATGCCGGTACAGCCCAACAAAGCCATTGTGGGTGGCAATGCCTTCTCGCACAGCTCGGGCATCCACCAAGACGGCTTCCTGAAAAACCGCGAAAACTACGAAATCATTAAACCAGAAGATGTAGGTTTCCCTTCGGCAGCTATTGTTTTAACGGCAAGAAGTGGCAGGCATGCCTTGAAGCATCACTTAGACCGCTTAGGCCACAACCTGGAAAAAGCGCATTTAGATATCGTTTACCAACAGTTTTTAATCTTGGCCGACAGCAAACAAGGCATAGACGACCACGATTTGAACCAATTGGTGGCTTTACACTTGGCGTAGGGTATTCTACACTTGCGAAGTTTTAAAAACTTCGCAAGTGTCTTCGCTAATCAGCGAATGGCCAATGAACCAATGACTAATGAACGATTGAACTAATGAACCTAACAACAACACCACATACATTTGATTTTCTAGCGGCAGCCGAAAGGCTCGAAGGCACTGTGTTGCGTACGCCCTTAGAATACAATGCCCGCCTATCGGAAAGATATGGCGCCGAAATCTACCTCAAGCGCGAAGACAAGCAAGTGGTGCGCTCGTACAAATTGCGTGGCGCCTATAACATGATGAGCCAAATCCCGGCCGAGCTGATGCAAAACGGCGTGGTTTGCGCCAGTGCGGGCAACCATGCACAAGGCGTAGCCTATTCCTGCAAGAAACTCAAAATCAAGGGCACTATTTTTATGCCCGAGATTACGCCCAAGCAAAAAGTAAGTCAGACGGAATTGTTTGGCAACGGCTGGATTGATATTGTGCTGGTTGGCGACACTTTCGACGATTGTTTGGCAGAAGCCTTGCGTTTTACCGAAGCCAACCTCATGACTTTCGTACCTCCTTTCGATCACTATCACGTGATTGAAGGACAAGGAACCGTTGGCGTAGAAATATTGGAAGACCTTCCAGGTGCAGAAGTGGTGATTATGCCTATTGGTGGCGGAGGTTTGGCTTCTGGCACGGGCATGTACCTCAAAAATACCAAGCCCAACATTAAACTGATTGGTGTAGAACCCGAAGGTGCACCTTCTATGGATGCTGCTTTTAAAGCCGGTAAGCCGGTAAAGCTGGAACAAATCAACCGTTTTGTTGATGGCGCTGCCGTTAAATCGGTGGGACTACTCACCTACCCAATCTGTAGGGAAGTTTTGGATGAAGTGCTGCTCATTCCCGAAGGAAAAGTTTGTACCAGCATCTTAAAACTGTACAACGAAGATGCTATTGTTGCCGAACCCGCCGGAGCATTGGCCGTGGCCTCACTCGATTACTGCGCTTCAAAAATCAAAGGCAAAAAAGTAGTTTGTGTAGTAAGCGGTGGCAACAACGATATCGAACGCATGCAGGAAATCAAGGAAAAATCTTTGCTTTTTGAAGGCCTCAAACACTATTTTATTGTGCGTTTTCCGCAACGTCCGGGGGCATTGAAATTGTTCGTAACTGAAGTTTTGGGTCCGCATGACGATATTACCCGTTTCGAGTTCATCAAAAAGACCGAACGCGAAAATGGCCCAGCCTTGGTAGGTATCGAACTAAGAGATCGGGAAGATTATTCAAGCCTGCTTGAGCGCATGAAAGCCTTTAAATTCGACATCATCGAGCTGAACCAAGACCAAACCTTATTCGAATATTTGGTTTAACTGTTCTTGTTGGTATAATGGATTAAATCGTTGGTGAAGAACACCAACGATGGCAGCTGGCAAGATAATATTTACAATTCCCCTCCCTTGGAGGGGTGCCCAAAGGGCGGGGTGGTTAAATATAATTGGTCTATTAAACACCCCGGTCTGTGACCCAAAGAGGGGAAGTTTGATTGATCAAAATCTTTGGCTACTTCATCAAATCATTAACGAAGCACCGCTCCTGTTGGCAGAATGGATTAAATCATTGTAAAGAACACCAACGATGGCAACTGGCAAGATAATACTTACAATTCCCCTCCCTTGGAGGGGTGCCCAAAGGGCTGGGTGGCTAGCTATAATTGGTCTATTAAACACCCCGGTCTGCGACCACCCCTCTAAAAGAGGGGAATTTTGATTGATCAAAATCTTTGGCTACTTCATCAAATCATTAACGAAGCACCGCTCCTGTTGGTATAATGGATTAAATCATTGTAAAGAACACCAACGATGGCAACCGGCAAGATAATACTTACAATTCCCCTCCCTTGGAGGGGTGCCCAAAGGGCGGGGTGGTTAAATATAATTGGTCTATTAAACACCCCGGTCTGCGCCCCCTAAAAGAGGGGAAGTTTGATCGATCAAAACCTTTGGCTACGACATCAAATCATCAACAAAGTATCCTGGCTCTTGTTGGTGTTCCTCACCAACAAGATTTCTACATATCTTACCTTTTGCCTTCCACCCTCAACCTTCCTTCCTTGGTCCCACAACCCATTAGGTCCTTGTTGGTATTCTTCACCAACAAGACTGCTACATATTTTTCCTCTTACCTTCCACCCTCAAGCTTCTTTCCTTGGCCAGACAACCATTAGGCACTATTTTTCGTAACTTAAGGTATGCGAAGCCTGATGCTTTTTTTATGTTGGCTCTGTTTGATGCCAAAGACTTATGCTTTAGAATATCCCGACCAGGCTAGTTACCTCCTTGCCAATCCTTTGGGCAAGCATGATGGCAGCGATGGGCATTGGCTCAAAGCAGACCGAAAACATCATAACGCTATTTGGAATATGGCCAACACCGTAAACCTGCTCAAAGCAGATGGCTTTAACCAGTATCGGGATATTGCAGAGCGATCTGATTTTTACAAATGGTTTCAACATCAAACCGATTCGCTGGGCTTCGAAACCAAATGGGCAGGCATCGCCGCCATTACCACCAGCAAGCTTAGCAAACTGCTTAGCGAGGTGCCCAAACTTACCGGCAACTCTAATCAGGAAATCCAGCATTTTGTGCAATATGGCAACCAGCTCATTTTTGAGGATATCTGGCCTGATCTTCAAAGACTGCGTGCAGGCGATTGTTTAAAAGGAACCGTGGCCGAAAAGTGGGATGGCGAACTATTGCTTAGGGAACAGCAACTTATCGACCCTTCGTACCAAAAACTATCAAAGCATTCCTTACGTATTTTAGCAAAATCGTTGCGGAAAGAGAACCTTCTTTCTAAATTTATACCCGGACTAGAATTTGAAGGCAACCTGCTCAACATCCACGACAGATGGATTTATGGCATGAAGATGATGGGATATAAACACCTGAACTAAGCATGAAAAAAGCAAGACTGATAGGCATTGCTCCACAACTGGTGGTCAACGATGTGGTTAAAACAGCAGCATACTATGGCGATGTACTCGGTTTTAACCTGATTGGCTATTTTTTAGATCCGCCAGTGTATGCCATGGTAGAAAGAGATGGCTTTCAGCTGCATTTTGCCAAAGCCGATGACACTAATTTCCCTATCTAGAAAAGCCAGTGCCGGCCTCATCATTTAGGTGCCCAAAATCGACCTGTTTTACGAAGAAGTGAAATCTAAAAAGGCCGACATTGTAGAAGGAATAGTGCAACGGGTGTATGGCAGCCGAGAATTTAGGATTAAGGATTGTGATGGCCATCAAATTTTGGTAGGCGATTAATTTACAGGCAAATCCGTTTTCAAATAAAAGATTAAAGTTTTATGCTTCGCACAAACAAAATATTACAATGTCTGTTTTCTATTCAATAATATTTGGCAGCAGATTTGCATGGCTTCTTGCAAAACACACACAACATGAAAAAGATAACCTTACTCCTACTTTGCATGGCCACACTAGGTCTGGCGTCTTGCAAAAAAGACACTATCATTAACCAAACCACGCCTAACCGTACGATTATTTTCGACAGGTCGCCGAATAGCTGGAAACTGTTGTCGGGAACCACCAATACCTATTATGTAGATTTAGATGCGAGCGAAATAGACAACATCAATGTACGTCAAGAAGGTGTATTGGTTTATATCTCAACCGACGGAACGACAACAACTGGTTACTTCCAAATCCCAAACTCGGCGCAACGCTATGATTACGACATTTATACTGGTTATATCAGGATTTATTCTTACGGATTGCCTCCAACCACAACAACCAGAATAAAAGTAGTGTTGATTGCAGCTGATAATATTACTTAAGAATTAAAGGTTTTAAAACCTCAAAAAAGGCCGATATCTTGATGGATATCGGCCTTTTTTATAAATATAGCAAGTCCATAAAGACAGTTGCAGCGCTATCTCAAATAGGTTGCTTAAAACTCTAAAAACCGGCCAATGTTTGCCTGAATATGATCGTTTTTTTGATGCTCGCCACTGTTCAGTTGCAGGGCTCTGATCTGTACGCCATTCCTTTCGAGCAGCAGTTCGTCGAAAAAGCCCTTGTAGTACACTTCTTTTACTTCAAAGCGTCTGCTGTTCCATGTATTTTTGAGTTCTACCCATTCCGGATAAAAAGCAATTTGCGCCTTATCGGTTTTTAACCCAAGCTGCAGGGCTTCTTCCCTGTTCAAGATTACGGCATTGCCCAATATGCGGGCGGTATACAAGGCTGTAGGGTGCTGGTAAACCTGCTCGGGACTGTCGTTCTGCAAGAGTTCCCCTTGCCTTAAAATCAACAGCCTATCGGCCAGGAACAACCCATCTGTCGGGTCGTGCGAAACCAAAACTACGGTAATGCCCATTTCTTTGGCCAGCCGTTTAATATCCGCACGCAATTGGTTTTTAAGCAAGGAATCGACTTGGCTAAACGGCTCATCCAGCAACAACACTTGGGTATCGCTAACCAAGGCTTTAGCTATGGCCACACGCTGTTGCTCGCCCCCGCTTAGTTCGGTAATCTTTTTGTTTTTAAGGTGACTAATATGCAAATGCTCCATCATTTGAAGCGTTTTGGCTTCTTTAGCGGCCACGTTGGTGTTGGGCAACATAGCGGCAATGTTGTCGTAAACCTTTGCATAGATATTGAGCGAAAAATCCTGGGTCACCATCTTCATCTCGGCATGGCCCGGTATCAGTTGCTCGTCTGGCCCCTTTACCCTTTTGCCATTAAATACCACTTCGCCTGAATCGGGCTTGAGCAAACCATACATACATTTAAGCAAGGTCGATTTTCCGGAACCGCTTTCACCAATAATGGCTACGATTTCGCCTTTGTTGATTGCAAAGCTAATGTTGTTCACACCAGAGGCCTGGCTTTCCTGATATTGTTTATGGAGCTGCTTTACCGCTATGATTTCTTCGTTCACAGCGTAAAGATAGGAAAAAGAGGCAGAAGGTGGAGGGGCTGGAGGCGGAAGACCATAGGTGAAAGACTAAAGCATAAAGACTAAAGACCAAAGCATAAAGACTAAAGTTCAAGAACTATGGACTATTGACCATAAACCATCGACTATAAGCTATCGACTATAAACCACCAGCCACCAACAAAAAACCCTCGCGAAGTTTTAAAAACATCGCGAGGGTAATCAGGGTTTATTTGTGTGTGGTGTGTGTGTCTATTAGTTCAGTCCGAAGGTTAAACCAAAGGCCATGTTTTTAAGTCCTTTTTGTGGCGCACTGTCGAACATATCGTTGGCATAATACTTTACAAAGGCACCTAAACCATTGTAACCGAAGCGCAATGTGCCACCATAACGGAATGGCGCAAAATTGTAATCGTCTTTAAATTTCTCCTTGCCACGCTCGTCGCTGATTTGTTTCACCTTGCCATTAAGCAGGAAGCTGATTTCTGGACCGATAACAAAGTAGAAACGTTTGCCATTATCATTTTCCTTGGTGCGGAACTCGAAGTTTAGCGGAATATGCAGGTAGCTGCTCGAGAAACGGTTCTTGCTAAAGATAATCGGTTCTTCGACATAGGTTAGCTGCGACATGTTCTTTTGCATGGTGATGTTCTTTTTCAATCGGATCAGGGTCCAGTCGAAACCACCGGCCACATAAATTTTAAAGTTGGGGTTAAACCTGTAGCCAAATTGGATTACATCAAATGAAACAGTACTGGTTTTTCCTGCCTTGTAGTCCAAAAAATCGTTGGTTGGCGATAAAGAAAAGCTGCCATTATCAATCAGTTTAGAAAAGCCGATGTCTAAACGGGTAAAGGTAATCCCTCCTACAAAACGACCGTTTTTTGCCATTTTGCCTGTACTGTCTCTTTTGCCAATGGTAATGCCCAGTCCGTAGTTGATATCGAATTTTTTGCGTTTAATGCTATCTTGTTCTCTTCCGTTATCTTCTTGTGCCTTTGCACCTAAGCCTGCCAGCATGGTAAGTCCGCCTACCAAAACTGCTGTTAATACTAAACGTTTCATTGTGTCGGTTTATTTGTGTTCTTTTAATTCCTGTTTTTGTTTTTTGGGTTTAATCTTACAAATCCCAAGTTTATTCCTATAATCGATGAGTTGTCATCATCATCGGTGTTGAACCTGATGAGTTTTTTATCTCTTTTGTCAATTTTCTCTACCACGAAGTTGACCAAGTCTCCCACGTTTCTGATCCCTTTTTTCTCGCTTGCTACCTCTGTTTCGCTGATGGTGTTTACATTTTCCAATCGCTGTGGTACTTCGGCGCTGGCCATCATCGTTTGACTGTTATCTGCGACGGCTACCGTTGCTTCTTTGGGTACTACGTTCATCGGTTCGATTTCGATCTTCTTAATAGGTAGATGTGCAATCGTTGCATTTGGTTGCAAGTCACTCTCTTTTTTCTCCAAATTATTTTCAGGAAGCACATTTTCGGCCGTACGCACTTGCATGTTTTTTACAGGCGCATTGGCGAAGCTTTTGTTGCTGGCTGTATTTGTCATGGTTTCTTCGGCAATTACAGTACCCGAAGTTGTAATCGGCTCTTCTGTTTGGCCAGTTGTGGCTACGGCTGTTGCGCCGTGCAGCCTGATTTTTTCAGTTTTCTGGAAAACCAGCAGTGCGGTAATCGCTACGGCAACGCTGGCAGCGGCCATCCAGTAAATCGGGAAGCTGCGTTTGCGTTTAGGCGTAAGCTGCTGTTCAATATTGGCCCATAAATTGGCCGATGGCGCAATCTCTGCATCCATAAATTTGTCTTTAAACAAATTATCAAATTCTTTATCCGGCATGTGTTGCATAACCAAAGCCCTCCATTTTAATAATTTCTTGTTGCAATATTGCTCTGGCCCTCGACAGCTGCGACTTGCTTGCGCCTTCGGTAATGCCCAACGTTTGGGCAATTTCCTTGTGCGAATAGCCCTCTATGGCGTACATGTTAAATACCACACGGTAGCCGTCGGCCAGTTTTTGTATCACTTTTAATAAATCCTGCATGCCCAAGCTGCTAAAATCAAAGCCTTGCGAAGGCTGTTCATAAGCATCTTCAATAGGCACCACATTCATCATGCGCAGGTTTTTTCTGTAACTTTCAATGGCGGTGTTTACCATAATACGCCTCATCCAGCCTTCAAACGAGCCATCGCCACGGTAATCTGTTACCTTTTGGAAAATCTTTACATAGCCCATCTGCAGTACGTCTTCGGCTTCCATACGATCTTTGGCATAGCGCATGCAAACCGCCAGCATTTTTGATGCAGTTTGCTTATACAGCATTTCCTGCATTTGCCGGTTGCCTGCTTTGCAGCCCTCCATTAAATCATCAATCGTATATGTTTTGGTCACCTTCATGTGTTGTTTGTATAGGGTAGATGAGCCCTAGCGGTAAAAGGTTGCAAGCAACCTCAAAAAAAATATTTTTCTGTTAAATTATTCGGGTAGATACTGTGATTGTTCAATTGTTATATTGTTGGATTGCTTTATGGCTAAATTGTTGGATTGTTACGCCAAACGCTTATCGCCAAACGCCAAACAAAATAACCAAGCTAACAATTTCTATATTTTTTTGAAAACGAATGTCAGTATTTCATCGGTGCTGCAGTCCCGTCATCCGCTTCGCTACTACCGGGTTTAATTAACAAGGGGCTGTTTCCACCCCCCTTACCCTCAACGCCAAACGCTTATCGCCTATCGCTTCACCTTAAACAACCTAAAATCCTCTTTATAGGTTAAAAACAGCGAGTGGTTAAATTGCAACTGCGAATCGGAATGGTCTAAATCCAAGTGGGGTTCGAAACGAACATCGAGGTATAAATGTGGCACCAGCTCTTTTTGATAGGCATACCGCAGGGCAATGATATTCCTGCCACTTTGCTTAAAGCCTTTGTCGTACAAATTATCGGAAACCGATTGGTACAGTGGCATGCCTTTAATGGTAATAAAGTTATTGCCTTTCCAGTAAGAAGCTAACAGGCTGCCCCACTTGGTATCGACGCCTGCATTGAGCCAAAGACCAAAACCGCCTTGGTAGGCACGTACCTTCGTTGGCGAAAAATCCTTATAAACGGCAATATAGTTATCGGTGTAAATCTCTTTTACATTGCCACCTATAGCCTTGTGCAACTTTAAACCAGTTGCACCGTTAAACAAAGTGCTGATAGGAATTTCTTTCAGCAAATCGATCTGTCCGCCCTGGTGATAGGCCAAAAACTGCGCCGGAAAACTGAGTTTCCAGCCACCACCCCATTGCGCCAAAGTAGTTTCGGTATTAAGGCCTCCGATGATTTCCTCTTTTTCTGGCGATCCTTTGTAGATCATTTTTTGCCAGGCAATCCAGCTGTCGAGCTTGAATTTTTCCCTATCGATCAACAATTGCGTACCATATTCGATGGGTGTAGTAATCTTACGTTCAAAATCGTAAATCGGCTCAATGTAGCCATGTTGGATATTGCCCTCCAAACTTCCAAACACCAAGGTCAGGTTGCGCTTGTGGTATTTTACATTGAACAAGGGCTTGGCATCGTAAATACCTTCTCGTCCAAAGTCTTTGCGCAAATAGGCACCTGCGGTAATGGCCAGGTTCGGATTGGCAAAATAAACCAATTGCGGTTCGAGCTGCGTACCGTACAGCGTATAGCCATCGTGAAATTTATTGGAGTATTCGTAATTTCTGACGTAGTTGAAATTGTAGAAATTAAAATGGAGTTCTTTGTCTAAGCTATCAGCCGGACGAATGCGATTAAATATAGCTTCGTTGTTAAATTGGGCTTGTGCTAAAACAGCAGTACAAAGAACAAGGATTAAAAGTAGAGTTTTTTTCATTTCACGATTTTAGGTTTACCACCATTTCTGGGGTACAATACACGTATATTTTGGGTATTTGTTAATCCGGCCCAAACATAGTGTTCTTTATTGTATTGTTCGGTCAGCTTGAGGTCGATTTTACAGCCATCTGCTAAACTATAGACAAAATAAGGCCGATAGCTGCCAATATTTGCATCAAGACTATCTACCACACTTTCCATTTCGCCCCAATTTGTTCCTATAAAATCTACAACTCCATCCTTGTTCAGGTCAAAAATCCTTATCGGAATTTCAACCTCTTTTGGCACATTTACGTTGATGGTATTTTTAGTTATCGAAATGAGTGTTGGACCATCATAACCACCGTCTCTAACAGGGGTAAAAAGCATAACTATACTTTTTTCACCCTTCTTATAAACAAAAACCCGCTTAGATTTAATGCTATTGCTGTTATTTTTCAAAAATATGGTATCAATATCGGCATAGCCATCTTCTTTTTCGAAAGACTTAGTTGCTAAGCCCTCTATTTTAATGTCTACCTTATCAAATCCAGTTGTATCACTAGTCCATACCAAAATCTCATCCATTTTCCCGTCATGGTTAAGGTCGTCGGTGATTGTTTCAACAAGAGTTGTCGGTAGTTTTTTAGAGGTATCGGTAGTTTTTGAGGCTTTATCCGCCTGCGAAAGAGGTGGCAGCACGACCGATTTTTGTCGGCATGAAAGTAAAAAGACCAGGCACAGGAGCAATATTTGGTTCTTTAATTTCATGGCTTGACAAAAGCTTAATGATTGTTTTTCTCTCTAACCTTTTTGTAGAATTTTACGCCCATCATAATCACCGTGGCGAGGCCCATAATACCAACGAGGCCATAAATCCAGTCTACGGCATTTTTCAGGATGACAATAAACACGATAGCCACCATAAAAATAGTAGCCAATTCGCGCCAAAGCCTTAGTCTGAAGCTGTTGAGTGTATAATTGCCAGCACGCAATTGTTTCATCATCCTTTGGCAGATGAAATGATAGACAAGCAGTCCGGCTACAAAACCGAGCTTAACCAGCATCCAACCGAACTGGAACAAGTAAGGATGGGTATACAGCATCAGCGAGCCCGCCAAAACAGAAATGATCATAGCCGGGGTGGCAATAATCTTCCATACCGTGGCTTCCATCTTGGTAAACTGGGCTACCAAAATGCTACGCGCAGGCTCTTCCTTGGTATTGGCTTCGGTATGGTAAATAAACAGGCTTAGGATATAGAAAAGTCCCGCCATCCAACTGATCACGAACACCACATGCACCGCTAAAAAAAAACTGTAATAATCTTCCATATCCGTTGTGCCCTCGCTGTCGAATTTTGTTAATACCTAAACTCCTTTACCACTTCGATGGCATATTTTACATTGTCGAAAGGAATATCCGGCATAATGCCATGGCCCAAGTTAAAGATAAAGCCGTTCTCGCCACGCATGCGCTCAAACAGTTGCAAAATGTGTTTCTTGATGACCGGTTTATCGGCATACAAAATATGCGGATCTAAATTGCCCTGCACCGCGATATTGGCCGGCAGTGCTTTTTTGATGTTCAGCAAATCGGCATTCCAATCGATTGAAACCACATCGGGCTGTGCCGTTGCCATAATTGGGGCAAATACCGAACTGCCTTTGCAGAAAGAAATAACTGGAATATTGGCCCTGTTTAATCCCGCAATAATCTGTTGGTTGTATTGGTGAGAAAACTCCTGATAATCGTTCCACGACAAAGCCAGGGCCCAGCTGTCAAAAAGCTGCAGGGCATTTACGCCAGCCTCAATTTGCAGGTTCAGATAATCGGTGGTTACCTTGGCGATTTTAGCCAATAGCCTATGCGCCAATTCGGGATGGTTGTGAATTAAAAGCTTGGTGGTTTTGAAGTCTTTCGACGAACCGCCCTCTACCAGATAGCTCATTACGGTAAAAGGAGCACCGGCAAAACCAATTAACGGAATACTGCCGTTTAAGCGTTGTTGAATAACCTTAATGGCATCGGCCACATACTGCAAACGATCCAGAACATCGGTTTCTAAACGCTCAATATCTTCGGCGCTACGTACCGGATTGGCAAATTTGGGGCCTACACCTTGGGTAAAGCTCAAATCGCCTCCCATGGCCTCGCCGGTTACCAAAATATCAGAAAACAAAATCGCCGCATCAATACCCAGCAAATCAACCGGCAACATGGTTACATCGGCCGCAATTTCTGGGGTTTTGCACATCTCTAAAAAGGTGTACTTGTTCTTGATTTCCCAATACTGGGGCATAAAACGTCCAGCTTGGCGCATCATCCATACGGGTGGGCGTTCTGTTGGTTTTGAAAAGGCGGCGTCTAAAAACAGGTTATTCTTCATTTGGGGTATTAGGCCAAGTTATTGGCTTCTTTCTCTATAATTTTAATAATTTCTTGTGCTCTTGAGGTAGTAGCCAGTTCTTTGGCTTTGGCGATATAGGCTTTGGCCCTTTCGCCGTCTTTTTTGCGCAAGGCCAAATTGGCCAGGTGGATCAATACAAAGGCCTTGTCGTTTTTACCTCCCAACGGAAATCGGCTGGCAATCTGAAAATGGCGCTCGGCGGTATCGAAATCTTCGCGCTGCAGGGCGATATTGGCCCGCATAAACTCGTAATAGCCACGGCGGTTTTTGGCCAGGCGATCTGGATTGCCAACTTCGTTCAGTATCTCTGCGGCCTTGTCGTAATCGGCATTCTTAAAGTGTTTAGAGGCCAGCAATACCGAACTGTGCTTAAAGTGGGTCCACAGTACAAATAAGCATAAAAAGCCGGCTATGGCAGCCAGCTGGTATTGGTTGTAGTATAAACTTACGAGCGCCGAGACACCAAAAATGGCCATCAGCGCATATCTGCTCTTGGTATTATACATTAATGTGCTACATCTGTGAATTTATAGCCAACTCCCCTGATCGAGTGGAAATACACCGGATTTTTTTGGTCTGGCTCAAAATATTTACGGAACGTCAGGATAAAGTTGTCGATGGTACGGGTTGACGGGTAAACGTCGTAGTTCCAAACGGTTTCCAAAATCTGCTCGCGCGAAACGGCTTCGTTCTTACGTTCGATGAGCAGTTTGAGCAGCATGGTTTCCTTTTTGGTTAAAGGCACCACTACCCCATCGTCTTGCTTCAATTCGAACGAGTTGAAATAGATGGTTTTGTCGCCAATTTTATAAGAGTTCAGTTCTTTCAGGTCGTCCGATTTCAGGCTGCGTTTAACCAAAATGCCCACGCGCAAAATCAGTTCTTCCAAGTTAAACGGTTTCACCAAATAATCGTCGGCACCTTTTTTAAGACCCATTACCCTGTCTTCACTGGTATTTTTGGCGGTTAGGAACAAGATAGGCACTTCGGTATTTTCCAAGCGAATGGTTTCGCAAACCTGGAAGCCGTCCATTTCAGGAAGCATCACGTCCAAGATAATCAGGTTGAAACGTTCTTCCTTAAACACTTTCAATGCGGTTTTGCCGTCTTTTACGGCATGTACTTTATAGCCTTCTAATTCGAGGTTTAATTTAATGGCGTCTAACAAATGGTCTTCGTCTTCTACCAACAGTATTCTTAATTTTTGTGGCATATCAATTAAATGTTACTTCAAAAATTGCGCCTTGTGGCACGTTATCTTTCACGCTGATGTCAGCGTCGTGGTTTTGTAATACTTCTTTAACAATAAACAAGCCAAGTCCGGTACCTTTCGATTTCCGGACATTTTCATCTCCCACACGGTAAAATTTATCAAAAATATGCATTTTTTCGTTGTCTGGAATGCCCGGACCTTTGTCTGAAACGGTTAAAAAGGCCTTTCCGTCATTTTGACAGAGCGCCACTGCAATTTCGGCACAGGGACCCGAATATTTAACCGCATTCTCGACCAGGTTGGTTACCACAGACGAAAGCGCAAACTTGTCGCCAACTACCTTAATGCCAGGTTTTATCTCCGTATTGATCAGTTGCTGGTTGCCACAAGAATGGACCTGCAAACGATCGGTAATTTTATTAACGAGTTCCGAAAAATCGAATTCCTCTTTCGGAAAAGAATAGGTACGGCTCTCGATCTTGGTGGCCAGCAACATGTTCTCTACCAAATCGTCCAAACGCTCAATATCCTTTAACGAGTTGCGCAACAAGGTGGTGCGTTGCTCTTTGTCCAGATCTCTTTTTTTGATGGTTTCTAGCGACAGCTTAATGGCCGCCAAAGGCGATTTGAGTTCGTGCGTTACCGACAGCAGGAAATTCTGTTGCTGCTCATGCAGTTTGTCTTCTTTTTTGATGGAAGCATGGATAAAATAGGCACCCACACACAACAAAAACAAGAAAACCGAGCCTTCGCCCATCACCATGGCCATGCGTTGCGGCTGCAGGCGGATGACCACCGTTCCCCACCAAAACATCTCTAACAAAGCGTAGAGCAACAAAAAGTAGAATATCAGGATCGATTTTTTCATGCTGCTTTTTTACGATTTTCTGAATACTAAATCCAATGCATCAAAAATAGCTCTTTTTGCTTTCTCTAGTTCAATTTTTGTATGTGCGGCCGAAACAAATCCTACTTCATAGCCTGACGGACCCAAGTAAATGCCCCTGTTGAGCAATTCGCGGTGCATCATTTTGAATTTCTCCATGCTGGCCGGATCGATATCCTCGGCAGTTTGGATCTTCTCCGCATCGGTAAAGGCAAACCAGAAAATTGAACCAATGGTAAATACTTTTAATTTATAGTTTCTGGCGGTTGCAAAACGCTGGATGCTTTCGGCAAATTCTTGCGCTTTGGCATTAAGCTCTTTGTAAAATCCAGATTTCAGGAGTTCGGTTAGGGTAGCGATACCTGCGGCCATGGCTACCGGATTGCCCGATAAGGTTCCAGCCTGGTACACGCCGCCATCGGGCGAAATATGGCCCATGATCTCTGCCGAAGCACCATACATGCCTACCGGCAAGCCGCCACCTATAATTTTGCCATAGGTAACAATATCAGGCTTGATGCCATAATGGGCCGCTGCGCCTTCGAAACCTAGCCTGAAACCAGTGATGACCTCGTCGAAAATCAACAAGGCTTGATTGGCCGTACAAGCTTCTCTTAAAAATTCGATGTATTCTTTATCTTGGATCAACAAACCGTTATTGGCCGGAATACCTTCGATAATCACCGCCGCTACCTGATCTTTAAACTGTGTAAAGGCTTCGGTAATGGCATTTTTATCATTGAGCGGAATAACAATGGTTTCGGCCGCGAACGACTGTGGCACACCTGCCGAAGAAGTTTCGCCAAAAGTAACCAAGCCCGAGCCGGCTTTAACCAATAGCGAATCGCTGTGGCCATGGTAGCAACCTTCAAACTTGATGATCTTGTCTTTACCGGTATAGCCCCTGGCCAGCCTAATGGCCGACATTACAGCTTCGGTGCCCGAACTGGTAAAACGGATTTTCTCTACAAAACGATTGTTTTTGATAATCAGTTCGGCCAATTCGTTTTCTAAGGCCGTAGGTGCGCCGAAGCTCATGCCGTTTTGCATTACCTCGATTACCTTTTCCCTGATTTTGGCATTGTTATGGCCTAAAATAAGCGGGCCCCAGCTGGCGCAGAAATCGATAAACTGATTGCCATCGGCATCCCAAATCATGCAGCCATCGCCTTTTTGAATAAACAGCGGTGTTCCATAAACCGATTTGAAAGCCCTTACCGGCGAGTTTACCCCACCTGGGAAATAGGTTTTCGATTTGGCATAAAGCGCTGCCGATTTTTCGCGACTAATGTCTGGTTTGCTGCTCGTGTTTACCGGCATTTCGGCCTCATTGCCCGAGAAGATTTTTTTTAACGATTCTAACATTTCTTTTTAAGGTAAAAGCGAAAAGACCAAAGCCGAAAGCCAACTAAACTACACGAATATAGCCTTAGTCTTTTTGCTTTAAGCTTTCCGCTTTCTTACATCCATTTTTGCTCTACAATATCTCTAATGTGGTAAGTGGTAATTACGCTGGCTCCTGCCCTGGCAAAAGCGTGCATGGTTTCCATTACTACTTTTTGTTCGTCTATCCAACCTCTTTGTGCGGCCGCTTTGATCATCGAGTATTCTCCCGATACATTGTAGCAGGCAATAGGCAAGTCGGTATGCTGTTTCAGTTTGCTGATGATATCCAAATAGGCCAAAGCCGGCTTTACCATCAGGATATCGGCGCCTTCGCCTTCGTCAAGCAGGGCCTCTCTCAAGGCTTCGGTGCCATTTCTGAAGTCCATTTGGTAGGCTTTTCTGTCGCCTTTGTTTGGCGCACAGTCTGCGGCTTCCCTAAACGGGCCATAATAAGAGGAGGCAAATTTGGTGGCATGCGACATGATGGCCACATTTTCGAAACCGTTGCCATCCAGTTTGTGTCTGATGGCAGCTACACGGCCATCCATCATATCAGAGGGGGCCAGCATATCGGCTCCAGCTTCGGCATGGTTAAGCGCCATCTTGGCAATCAGCTCAACCGTAGCATCGTTGTGTACGTAATCGTCTTTTAAAATGCCGCAATGGCCATGCGTGGTATAAGAGCATACGCAAACATCGGTTACCACATATAAATCGTCGCCAAAGTTTTTCTTCAGTTCTTTTACGGCTACCGGCACCAGGGAATGCGGATCGTAGGCCGAATGTGCATCTTCGCTTTTTTCGTCGCCTACCCCAAAAAGCATGATTTTATTCACGCCCAAGGCCAATCCTTTTTCAACATCCTTTAACAAGGTATCGGTAGAGAAATGGTTTACGCCCGGCATGGCATCAATCGCTTTCGTTACGCCGTTGCCCGGCACTACAAAATAAGGATAAATGAACATGTCTTTTGATAGGCGCGTTTCGGCAACCAACTCTCTTACAACAGGATTTTTTCTTAGCCTACGGGGTCTTTGCAACATTTCTTTTGGTTTTGAATATCAAAATATTAGTATCGTTTATCAAGATATTAATATTTCTAAAATTAATTATCGCTTCAAAGGTCGGTATCTGTTTTGATAAGCATTTTAGACTTTTGTCATATCTAAAGACTTTACCTTAATCTAACACTTGCGGAATTTTTCTTGCTAGTTGTACAATTGTTAAATTGCCTAATTGTTAACCATCTCGCCCTTTAGAAACCCTTCCAGCGGTGGGAAATCGAAAGCCTTCAGCCTTCCCTCCTTCAACCTTTTACCTCTCTTTGGTCTTTCAGCTTTGGTCCTAACGCACGTCTATTCCAAAAACGGCTTCGGCCAAGCCAATTTCGTCTGGCGAATAAGGCAAAATATATTTCACGCCCATTTCTTCAAACTTCTTGCCCGTAGAATTGCCAATGGCGATTACCTGCTGTTCTGGCTCTAACAAATTGTCTACAAAATAGGCTTCTACATTAGATGGGCTGGTAAAAATCAGCACTTCGGCTGCTGTACCATCAATATTGTCTTCGGTTACGGTTTCGTAAATCGGCAAATCGACCACCTTGGTATCTTCGCCCAACGATTTCTGGATAGACTGCAGCGAATCCTGAGCCCTCGGAAACATGACGGTTTGGCCATCTACCAGTTTAGCAAACTCTTCGGCTACTTCTGTAATATCGCCACTTTCGCCAACAAAATCAGCCAAATGGCCAAACTTGCGCAGGGTATCTTCCGAACCACGGCCTACCACGCCAAATTTTACCTTTTTAGAAAGCACCGGATTAAGTTTAAAGAAATACTCTACTCCGTTGCGGCTGCTGAAGAAAATCCAATCTACATTTTTCAAAAAGAACGGATCTAAAATATTAACAATCGGAAAAGTACGGATCAACGAACGTCCGTCTATTTCGATCTCATGTTTGGCTAATGCTTTTCTGAAATAGCTGTGCTCGCCAATTTCTCTCGAGATGAAAACCTTGCTCGGAAATTTACGGTCGGCACTGAATTTCGACACGATTTTTTCGGCCAAGCCTTCGGTGCTTGCGGTACGCAAAAACAAACGGTCTGGAAAATCCTCATCGGTTTCGGCTTTCGAAGTCCACACTTCAAAAAGACCGTTCTCTTTTTTGCAGTAGCAACCCAAAGGCATGTGGCAGCCACCTTCAAAGAGATTCAGCACCTTACGTTCCACCGAAATTTCTTCGGCGGTGGCCTGGTCGTTTATCTGTTGTAATGCGCTAAACAATTCGCTGTCGTTTTCGCGGATTTGGATGGCCAAGGCACCTTGTGCAGGTGCTGGCACCAATTCGGTGGTATCAACTACTTCGACATGGAACTCGCTCAAATCGATATTCAGGCGGTTAACGCCCGCTTTGGCCAACAAAATGGCATCGTAATCTTCGTCACGCAGTTTTTGGATGCGCGTTGGCACGTTGCCACGCAAATCTTCTACATTCAAATCGGGGCGCAAGGCCAACAATTGGGCTTTGCGACGATTAGAGGAAGTACCTACCATGGCGCCTTTTTTAAGCGACAGTTTTTGGGTTACATCCACGCAGTCTTTAAGAATGAGCAACAATTCTGAAGGGTCTTCGCGCTCGGTTACCGCAGCGATGGTGAGTCCAGGCGGATTGGTGGTTGGCAAGTCTTTGTGCGAGTGTACCGCAACATCAATGGTGCCGTTTAATAGCTCTTCCTCCAGTTCTTTGGTAAAAAAGCCTTTGCCTTCCAGCTTGTCCAATCGCAGGTTCAGGATTTTATCGCCCTGTGTTTTGATGATTTTCAGTTCTGCATCAATGCCGATGCTGGCCAGCCTATCTTTGGTATAGTTTGCCTGCCATAATGCCAAATCGCTTCCACGCGTACCGATAATAATTGTCTTCACCTTATAATTTTAGTTTTTCGCAAATTTAATTAAAAATTCGAAAGAGGGGGATTCTAAGAAAATGATTAACTCCTAGTTAGAGTTAACTATTTTTAACCAAAATTTCTTTGGCCATAACCATGGGAACGCTGATGCATTTTTTCTCCATGTAATCCATGATGCGTCCTAAAACAGCTTTCGAGTTGTCGTCCATGGTATTGATCTCGTCGGCAAAAATAGCATTCATGGCGGTGTGCTTAATTTCCTTGATTTTTTTAGGCACATCGCTCATGGCGATTTCTATTTTGCGTTGGCGCAATACCGATTCGAACTCTTTGATGTTGTCGTCTATGATATGTTCGGCATGAACCAGTTCGTCATAGCGCTCCTGGATATTTTTGCGGGCAATTTCCTTAAGCGATTCGACTTCGATAAAATGCAAAGGAAAGTTTTGAACCACTTCGGGCGCGGTATCGTTTGGCACAGCCAAATCGACGATTACTTTTTTAGCCGTATCGCCATTCAGCAATTTGGTATAAAGCTCTTGGGTCAAAATAGGCTCTGTAGCACCGGTGCAGGTAATGATCACATCAAAACCTTCTTTGTAGTCGGCCAGTGCCGAAAGCGGATAAGCCGTTCCGTTGAGCGCCTTGGCCAGGTTTTCTGCCTTTGCTATGGTTCTGTTAAAAACAGAGAAATTAGAATATTTATGCTTTTTGAGATATTGCGCAATATTCATATTGGTTTCGCCAGCGCCAATAATGAGCAACCGTACGTTGCCGCACATGTTCAGCTCGCGCAATTTGCGGTAGGCCAAAGAAACCACTGAAACCGGATTTCTCGAAATATTGGTGTGGGTATACACTTCTTTGGCGGTTTTAACCACGCGGTCCATGATCATGCGCATGTAATCGCCGGTAAAGCCAGCCACACGACAAGCTTCATAGGCTTTGCGCACCTGGGCCAGGATTTCTTTTTCGCCCACCACCAAACTCTCTAGCGAACAAGAGGTACGCAACAAATGGTTGAAGGCTTCTACCTGCTCATATACCACAACATTTTTGATGAACTGCTCCATGTACTCTTCGGGAAGCCCCATGTCGAGTACCTGCATAAAACGCGTAATAAAGGCTTTGTCTACTGTAGCCGCGGCAGTAAATACAAATTCGACACGGTTACAGGTGCCAACATAAAATATTTCTTTGATGTCAAGCTCTGATTGGATATTCCTCAACCTATCATCCAGCGTCTGCTCACATATAACTAACTTTCCTAAAGCTTTTAGGTCAATCTGCTGATGTGTAAATGCAATAATCTTTAAATATTCCAAAATGGGTACAGCCTATTAATTTAGCGACAACAAAAGTAATAAACCCAAACCCGCTTATCTGTCATTATGCTGTAATTTAGGCTAATTTAGAAAGGTTTTAAATTAACTTAACGTAAACAAACCGAGTGTTTTTAAATTTGCTATTATTGTTAACTATTAGTTTTTGACCCACCATGATACATCAGGAAGAGTTTTCATTGCTAGGCGCCAACGGAAAAACCATTTTGGGCGACCTTACTTATGACGTTAAACATACAAATGCGCCATTGGTTATTTTTGTACACGGCTTTAAAGGATTTAAAGATTGGGGTGCGCACAACCTGGTGGCTCGCTATTTTGCGCAAAACGGCTATCGCTACCTCAAATTTAACCTCTCGCATAGTGGCGTGAGGCCCGAAAAGCCAACTGATGTAAGCGATTTGGAAACTTTTGCCTCCAATACGGTTTCGAAAGAAATGACGGATGTAGATTTGGTAATCGATTATGCGGCGCAACAGCTAAAGGCTAAGCCGCTTTACCTGATCGGGCATAGCCGTGGTGGCGGACTAAGCATTTTACAGGCCAGCAACAACCCTACGGTAAAAGCCTTGATTACTTGGAGCGCTATTGCCGATTTCAGCAGCCTCTGGGGCAAATCGCGGGAGGAAGAATGGCGCAAAACGGGTAAAATATATGTAATCAATGCCCGAACCAAAGAACAAATGCCTTTAAACGTAAGCCTGCTCGATGATTTTGAAGCCAATCAAGAAAAACTGCATATTTTAGAAGCGGCCAAGAAAATCAACATTCCCTGGCTCATTGTGCAAGGCGATGAAGATGTAAACGTACCTTTCGAAACCGCTCAGCAACTGGCTAGTGCCAACCCGGCCAGCAGACTTGTCAAAATTGAAGGGGCCAATCATGTTTATGGGGCTTCGCATCCTTTTACGGGCCACTCTTTGCCTCCGCAGCTTTTGCAGGTCTGCGAGAAATGTCTTACTTTTTTAAACGGATTAGGTTAAATTGGTGCCTCAACAAAACCTGATAAAGCAACAGATAAATCGTATCTTAGCAAGATGAATATTCGTCGATATCACTTGATGGCATGGCTTGTGCTTTTGCTGCTTGCCTGTAGGGAAACACCCAAAGTAGCAAAGGTGGCCGTGGCCGACACGACCAAAACCCTAGCGAGCATGCCAATCGAAAAAGAAGAATTGACCGATAGCATTGCCGACGATTCGCTCAACTATGCCAACTATTATATCGTTGTGGCCGATACCGGCTTGAGCTATCCGAAACTAAACCTCAAAATGAAGGGATTGGCCAAATCGCTCCATATGCAAATCGACATGTTAGGCCGTTCCTATAACGAAAAAGAAAACCTCATTTCGTTGCCTAAAAACAATGAAGATGAAATTTACGCCGGCGAATATTTCCCCAGAAGGATACCCTCCGAAAGCCTGAGCCTGGAGTACCTGAATTACTACTCGGCTGAGGCCCGACAAAAAACCATCGCACTCGTTACCGGCATGTATGCCGAGCTAAAGCAAGCCGACAGCGCCCTAACTGCCGTGAAGCGCATTAATCCACAAGCATTTAAGTTCTATTCGAAAGTGTACATCGGTTGCATGCATTAATGTTGCAGAATTTGGACATTTTGTATACAGACAGATAGCAAACGATGGAATGCTTCCCAAATGTTTTTTCCTTAACTTTAGGCCATGAATGAAATTTTTCGCGAATTTGCCGATATCGAAGTCAAGGAAATGACCCCAGGTTTCTTTTCCAAACTTATCCATACCGAACACAACACCATCAATTTTATCGACATCAAAGCGGGTAGCGATTCGCCCATACATAGCCATCCGCACCACCAGTGCGCCTTTGTGCTGAAAGGCCAGTTCGAAATGACCGTGGGCAACGAAACCCAAATTTTAGATACGGGCAAATTTGTATTGATTCCGGGTGGTGTACCTCATGGAGGCAAGGCTTTAACCGACTGTACCTTATTGGATATTTTCAGTCCGGTTAGGGAAGATTTCAAATACTAAACCCATGCAGTTGTTTCAATATGTCCTTAGTTTAAGGCCTCGCAAAAGGGGTTTTCACCTCATTACCGACGAGGTTTTACAGGCAATTCCTGAAATCGGGAATTTAAAGGTGGGAATGTTGCAGGTTTTTATACAACACACTTCCGCTTCGTTAACCATTAACGAAAATGCCGATCCAACAGTAAGGGCTGATTTTGAAATGTGGTTTAACAAGGTCGTACCCGAAAACGACCCCGATTACGAACACGACTACGAAGGTGCCGATGATATGCCTGCCCACCTCAAAGCGACTTTATTGGGCGCATCGGTTTTAATTCCAATTAGCAATGGCAAACCAGCGCTTGGCATTTGGCAAGGCATTTACCTTTGCGAGCACCGCAATTATGGAGGGAGCAGAAAAGTAGTGGTTACCGCTTGGGGAAATTAACTATCGGGTGCTTGTTTAGCCCTCAACTTCTATCCAGTTGCCGTCTTCTCTAATAATTTCGATCAATTCGTCGAGTGCCGATGGCGTATTTACGTTTTTCTTAACCACTTCCTTGCCACGGTAAAGCGTAATTTTCCCTGGTCCAGTGCCCACATAACCATAATCGGCATCAGCCATTTCGCCTGGGCCGTTTACAATGCAGCCCATAATGGCAATTTTGATGCCTTTGAGGTGGTCTGTTTTCGAACGGATATATTGAGTGGTTTCCTGCAAGTCGAACAAGGTACGCCCGCAGCTCGGGCAAGAAATATATTCGGTTTTAGAAATACGGGTACGGGTGGCCTGCAAAATGCCAAAACTTACCGAATTGATCAGTTTTAATTCATTTTGAGGTGCATCTATCCAAATGCCATCGCCAAAGCCATCGGTTAGCAAGGCACCCATATCGCTGGCCGCATAAAGCATCAGCTGATCGGCATCTACCTCGGCATAGGTTCTTTTAATGATGACGGGTACTTGGCAGTTTTGGGCTTGCAAAGCCGTAAAAAATGTGCGTTGTTCCTGCATGCCCATCGGTTGCGTAGTTTCGAGCAAAATGATGGTTGCGGGTTGTAAAAGCGACAGATCGGCTGGCGAAAAATTGGCAGCATTGATGCGCACTAAATTAAGGGTTTCGTCTTTGGTTTCGGCCTGCAGGTATTCTTCCCAGCTGAACAGCGGATGGCAATTGTATTTATCTTTTAATTGTAGCCAGGTTTGATAGTTGTATACTTGCTTCAGCCCTCCGGGGAAAGAAAACGAAGGCAATTCGTCGCCCAAGTAAACCAAATCGCAGGCCAGATCAGAAATGTTGTACTTGTCTAAACCTGCGCTGTAATTATAGCCCAATTGGCCCAAGCAATACGGGTCTTTCAGGTTCTGCTGCGTGATATCGACCATCACAACGGGATGAAAATGCCCGCCTATTTGTCCAACCGGAGCAGTTACGCGACGTGCATATTCGAAAGGACTGTAGGTTAAGTGCTGGGTGTTTGGCGTTACGGGATTAGCGTTAAGCGTTTCGCGTTTGGCGTTCAACTCTTCCGACTGCTGACTATCGACTGCTGACTGTTGACTTCTCTTTTCAAAACGATCGGCCAATGCCCTGGCTACAGGCGCTTCAAACTCGGGATCTTCGGTAAGCGAAACCCTGATGGTATCGCCCAAACCATCGGCCAGCAAAGTGCCAATACCCACTGCCGATTTGATGCGCCCATCTTCGCCGTCGCCGGCTTCGGTAACGCCCAGGTGCAAAGGATAGTTCATCCCCTCTTTTACCATCGTTTCGACCAACAAGCGATAGGCCTGCACCATTACCTGCGTATTGCTGGCTTTCATCGAAATGACCAGGTTGTAGTAGTTGAGGTCTTCGCACATGCGGATAAATTCCATCGCTGATTCGACCATTCCCCTCGGGGTATCGCCATAATGGCTCATGATGCGGTCTGACAGCGAACCGTGGTTGGTTCCAATGCGCATAGCCGTGCCATATTCCTTGCAGATTTTAACCAGAGGCGCAAACTTTTTATAAATGCGTTCCAACTCTGCCTGATAGGCATCGGCGGTATATTCTATGTTTTCAAAACGTTTCTTGTCGGCATAGTTACCCGGATTGATCCGTACCTTTTCTACAATCCTAGCGGCCGATTCGGCGGCATTGGGCGTAAAGTGGATATCGGCCACCAAAGGCACGTCATAGCCTCGGGCACGCAACTCTTTCTTGATATTGGCCAGGTTTTCGGCCTCCTTGATACTCGGCGCCGTAATGCGCACATATTCGCAACCCGACTCGACCATGCGAATGGTCTGTTCTACCGTAGCCAAGGTATCCATGGTATCGGTTGTAGTCATGGATTGGATACGGATCGGGTTCAGTCCGCCCATAGGAATATTACCAATAGACACTTCTCGGGTTAAAAAACGAGAATAGCGGGTTAAACTATTGCAATAAACACCGGCTAATTGATCGATAGGAGCTACTTTTTGCATGCGGTACAAAGATAGGCTTTCTGTTGGATTGTTATATTGACCTATTGTTATATTATTGGATTGTTAAATTGTTGCTATTGTTGCATATCGATGCAAACTAAAAACTGCCAACCGTTACTATTGTTCAATTGCTATATGGCCAAATTGTTGCATAGCTTGTAATTGGCTTTAAGCTTTGGTCTTTCTGCTTTAGTCTTAAACGGATTGCTAAATTGCTGTGATTGTTGAATTGTGTGCTTTCTGTCATAGTTGAATTGTTGCCTAGTAGGTAACCAGCTTTAGGCTTTGGTCTTTCTGCTTTAGTCTTAAACGGATTGCTAAATTGTTGAATCACCAATTGCTAACTGAAAACTGAAAACTGCCGCTACAACAACCTTTGCTTAATCACCAATGTATTAGCCATGGTATCGTGCAGACATTGCTGTTTCTTGTTCATAAAGCAATACAGATAGCCTATAAACGCGGGCAATACCGAAAATATTTTAAACAGGTTTCTGGCCAACGAGGTACCGAACGAAATCCGGCTGCCCATCAGGTCGGTTACTTTGATGTCCATTAGGCGTTTGCCAATGGTGGCTTGTTTGGCCGAAGCTTCAGCAATGCTGCTGTAAACGAACTTGGCGATTGGAATAATAGGCACAAACAAAAGCAGGGTACCAATGCGAAAAAACTTGTTTTCGATAAAAAGATAGGCCACAAAAACCACCAGCACATACACGCAGGTAAGCAAAAAATAATCGATTGCCGAGGCCATTAATCGCTGATCGAAAGAGGCAAAGTACTGTGGTGCCGTACGCTGGTAGCTAAAACCTAAAAGCTCACGAAGTTCTGCAAACTCGTGAGCTTCCTTATAATCGTCCATGCCGGGTTTCCTGACGAAAGTGCCTGGCTGGATGGCCAATTCTTTAAGTTGTGCTAAGCTGTAAGGTCCTTCTGGCTTGCCATTGATAACTACGGTATATTGCATTTAACCTCTCTGTAAGTTGCGAACAACAAATATACTCAATCCCTTTGGTAAAGCTACAAGGCTGTTAATACCTGTCTACTTCGAAACTGCTTAAGCCACCATCAAAATTGATGAATATTTTTTTGGTCGACGATTGGTAGTTTGGCGTTTCGTAAACACCGTCGCTGATTTTGGTAAAGCCCGTAAAATCCCTTGACGACAAGCCGGTTTTGGTCCTGATGCGGCAACCCGATCCTTGGGGAATGCGAACCTTTACATCGGCTACGCCGGTTTTCACATTCACATCGGTAATTGGCAGCAAATCGCCTAGCTTGATTTTCAGCTCGGCGGCACCGCCATCAAAGTTCAAGGTGCGCACTTTGTATTTGCTTAAATCAAAATCGATTGCGCCGGCTCCCATGTTCATGTCCATTTGCCAAACTGGAGCCGTATTTAAGTAGACGTTTACGCTGTTGCCTCCATCGCCAATAGACCATCTTTGGTTCTTGTTTTTATCGTGGGTTTTAAAAATCAGGGTATTTACACTGTCTGAAGTCGTTTTGGTTAAAGAAAAGTTGCCGAACCTTCTTTTTACGTCGGCAGCAAACAAGCTGTCTGTTTGCCCTTTAAGTTCGAAAGAAGTACCTCCTCCAGAAATATTCAGGATGGTTTTTTTGGCTGTATCTGCGCTAATCAGCGGTTCTGAAAAATGAAGCTTGCTATAGTCGCCATCGTGGTCGTTGTCGTCGTTGATGTCGATGTCGACACCATTTCTCGAGTGGCTCCACCAAAAGCCGTGGGTTGGCCTCTCCTGCCCTTTTATAAACAAAAAGCACAGTGCAATGATTAAAATACCCAATGAAATGACGCTACCCGTTTGCGAATTGTTGCGGTTAAAGAGAATGTTTACGCCCAATATGATCAAGAATATTGGCCAAAAACTCCAAACGTTGCGCCAGTAGAATTCAATTACATTAAAATTGTCGAGCAACAGCACACCACCAATAAACAATAGCAGCACGCCCCATATTACTTTATCAAATTTCATCTTCTTTAGATTTTAAGTGGTCGACGGTATTTTTTTGCGTTTAAACAAAACCCGCCGTAAATAGTTGATTATTTTATTGGTTTAGACTATGCTCCTGGCTGCTCAGGCTCTTTTTTGTCTGTTGAAGCGACATCATCCTGAACCGGTGGCTTTGCCTCGGCATTGCGTTGGGCTTCTTCGGTGGTCTTTTTAAAATTATCCCACTCGGTTCTTCGCTGGTTCCTAAAAATCAAGCTAATACCCACTGCCACAATTGCCAAAGGCCATAGTTTATAGATTTTAAAGATGTTGAACCACTGCGGAATGACATCAAACTGTCTTAACAGGAAGTACAAACCTAAAATCAGGAGGATCAAACCACCAATGGTACGGCCGGTATCGTTGCTTTTAGCAAACTGCTTGAAATTATTTTGGTCGAAAGGACTGTTAAACTCTGGGCCTGCATTAGGCGTATTCCATTTAGTCTGCTCACCGGCATTTGATGGATTGTTAAAGGCATTTGGCGAATTGAACATAGCATTATCTTGGTTTTTTTGATAAAATTCATTGAATTTATTGTAGCGGGCTACCGGGTCGTTGTTTACCGGAACCACAATCCACATGATGATATAAACCAACAGGCCTGTTCCCGCTAAAAAAATGGTAGAAAGCACAAACAATAACCTAATAATGGTGATGTCTACCTGCATATAATCTGCCAACCCCGACGAAACGCCTGCAATAACCTTGTTATGCTCGTTTCTGTACAATCTCTTTTCCATGATGCTTTTTATTTATGGTTAAAATTCAGTGGCTTCAAAATCAGCTCGTCAACGTTTACTCCGGTGCTCAGCTTTAAAATGCTGCTGATGGAGCTGGCAATATCGTCTGGCTGTACAAAGCTTTCTGGATTGATGGTGGTACCTTCCCAAGAGGCCGTCAATGTAGAGCCTGGCAAAACTGCCGTTACTTTTACATGGTATTGAGCTAATTCTTTCCGCAATACATGATTAAGACTAAGCATCGCCGCTTTTGTTACACTGTAGCTGCCCGCATTTTCTACGGGCTGTGTGCTGGCTACCGAACAGATGTTAAAAATATGTCCGTGCCTTTGCTCGCGCATCATTCTTCCGAAAAACTTAGACAGGTAATAGGCACAGTTGAGGTTGAGCTGCTGCTGCAGTTCGAAGGCCTCGTCCTCTTCATCTAACAAACTACCAGGCCAAAAAGTTCCGGCGTTGTTCACCAGTACATCGATGGTTCCAAAGGCCTTGCCTGCCTGTTGCGCAAAGGCCATCACCTCGGTTTTAAGGCTGCAGTCTGTAGGAATGGCCAGTACTTTGACTCCTTTGGCGCTCAACTGTTCGCGCAATGTTTCCAGATCGCTTGTTGTTCTGGCGCAAACGGCCAAATTATAGCCTTCGTCGGCCAGTTTAAGGGCTATGGCTCTGCCAATTCCTTTGGTAGCCCCCGTCACAATTGCATTCATCTGCTGGGATATGTTTTTAGCACAAAAAAGAGGATTAATATTGATAAACAATAATATTTTTTAATAAATACATAAGTGCAGAACATTTTTTGTTGTTTCTTTGTATAATATTGTATTTACACTAGAGCTACATTTATTAAATGAACTTCACCAATTTTGGCAAGTATATCCTGTTGCTCAAGGCAGCGTTCAGAAGGCCTGAAAAGATGAAAATCTACCTCAAGGCTATTTTTCAGGAAATGGATTTTATTGGCAGGGGCTCTTTGGGGCTAATCAGCATTATTTCTACATTTATTGGTGCGGTAATGACCCTGCAGATTGCCTTCCAGTTGGTAAGCGACCTGATTCCAAAAACCATTATTGGTTCGGTTAACCGCGATTCGAGTATCTTGGAGCTCAGTCCAACCATCAGCGCCATTGTATTGGCCGGTAAAATCGGTTCTGCCATCTCCTCAGAAATAGGCACCATGCGCGTAACCGAGCAGATCGATGCACTCGAAATTATGGGCATCAACGCACCAGGCTACTTGATTTTGCCAAAAATATTGGCGGGCATTACCATGGTACCGGTTTTGGTTATCATTTCTATGTTTTTGAGCATCACCGGCGGTTACATTGGCGGTACGCTTTCTGGAGCGGTTACCGCAGCCGAATACATGCAAGGCATTACCACCGATTTTAATCCTTATACCATTACCGTAGCCTTGGTTAAGGCCTTTGTTTTTGGTTTCATCATTACTTCTGTACCAGCTTACGAAGGTTTTTACGTAAAAGGTGGCGCACTTGAAGTAGCCCAGGCCAGTACAAGAGCAGTTGTAATCAGCTGTATCAGTATTTTGGCTTGTGATTATATTGTAACCCAATTATTATTATGATCGAGATCAAGGACATCCATAAATCTTTTGGCGACAACGAGGTACTCAAAGGAATTTCGGGCAAGTTTCAGGAAGGGGTTACCAATCTGATCATTGGCGGCTCTGGCTCCGGCAAAACCACCCTGCTCAAATGTATGATCGGGTTGCACCAACCAGAACAAGGCACTGTATATTACGACGACCGCGAATTTACTAAGCTTAATTTTGAAGAACGCATCGAAATCAGGAAAGAAATCGGCATGCTGTTTCAGGGTTCGGCCCTATTCGATTCGATGACGGTTGAAGAAAACATCATGTTTCCCTTAAACATGTTTACCGACCAGGACAGAAGCGAAAAATTAGACCGTGTTAACTTTTGTTTGGAAAGGGTAAACCTGGAAGGCAAAAACGCACTTTATCCAGCCGAGCTTTCGGGCGGGATGAAAAAACGCGTGGGTATTGCACGGGCCATTGCCATGAACCCAAAATATCTTTTTTGCGACGAACCCAACTCAGGCCTAGATCCCAAAACTTCGATCGTTATTGATGAGCTGATCAAGGAAATTACCGAAGAATACAATACCACGACTATTGTGGTTACCCATGATATGAACTCGGTAATGGGTATTGGCGATTACATTATCTTTTTGCACGAAGGCAAAAAATTCTGGGAAGGCTCCAACAAGGAGATTGCCAAAACGGATATACAAGAACTTAACGACTTTGTTTTTGCCAGCCGATTTATGAAGGCGGCCAAGGATAAATTATAGTTTTCGGTTGGCGGTTTACAGTTAACCCTTAACCTTACCACATTTCAACTTTACAACATTTCAATATTTCAACACCTATAATGATAAAGCTGCTGACCCCAACCCACTGGAAAGACTACGAGCTGTTAGACTGTGGCGACTTCGAAAAACTGGAACGCTTTGGCAACCTGGTGCTTTCTCGTCCGGAGCCACAAGCGGTTTGGAAAAAAGTTTTATCGCCACAAGAGTGGAAAAAAAAGACGCATATCAATTTTAAAGGACGTTCGGCCACAACCGGCGAATGGCTTAAAAACGACCGCAATATTCCGGACCGCTGGAACGTCAATTACAAAAACGACGAAATCAGCATTAATTTGCGCCTGGGCCTTACCTCTTTTAAACATGTAGGTGTTTTTCCGGAACAGGCCGTAAATTGGGATTACATTTCTTCGTCCATCAAAAAATTCAAAACCCCTACGCCCAAAGTACTGAACTTGTTTGCCTATACCGGTGCAGCCTCATTGGTAGCCAAAGCAGCCGGTGCCGATACCACCCATGTCGATTCGATTAAACAGGTGGTGAACTGGGCCAACGAAAACCAGGAGCTTTCGCAACTTAAAGATATCCGTTGGGTGGTAGAAGATGCCTTGAAATTTGTAAAGCGCGAACTGAAACGTGGCAAAAAATACAACGGCATTATCTTAGACCCACCAGCTTATGGCCACGGCCCCAACGGCGAGAAATGGAAACTGGAAGATCATATCCAGGAAATGATGCAAGATGTAGTACAGCTATTGGATGAAGAAGAACACTTCCTCATCCTGAATACCTACTCTTTGGGATTTTCTTCGGTGATTGTAGAAAACCTTATCAAAACTTCTTTTCCAAAAGTACAAAACCTCGAAACCGGAGAACTTTACCTGCAAGCCACTTCGGGCATTAAGCTGCCATTGGGCGTGTTTGGTAAATTCAACAAGTTCAAATAATTGGTTCATTAGTTTATTGGCTCATTAGTTCATTGGTTCATTAGCTGATTAGGCATTGTTCAATTGCTAGCATGGTTGAATTGTTGTTATTGTTGAATATTAACTGCCAACTGAAAACCGCCAATTGAAAATTGTTATTATTGTTAAATGGTTGAATTGTTGCGTAGCAGGTAATCAGCTTTAAGCTTTGGTCTTTCCGCTTTAGTCCTTACACAGATTGTTCAATTGCTGACCACTCCGCCTTTTGGGCACCCCTCCAGGGGAGGGGAATTGCTATTGATTCGATAATTAACCGTTAACTGAAAATGTAGCCATTGTTAAATTGTTGCCATTGCTGAATAATTAACCGAAAACTGCCAACTATACCTTCGGCATTTTATAGCCATTATGGTATTGTGCGGCCAAATATTTGTTGGCTGTGCCGTCTGTAAATCTGCCTTTTGATGCGTCCCAATATATTTTCTTGCCGGTACGATAGGCGATATTACCCATTTGGCAGATGTTGGCCACGTGCGCGCCTGCCTGTATCGGAGCCTTTAAATCTTCCATTTTTCGGGATTGTATAACATCCAAAAAATTTCGAGTATGCAATTGCAAGCCATTGTCTACCGATTTTTGCAAAGGAACAGCCTCTATTTTGTCTTTACCACCATCTTTCTCCGGAATAACTTCCCAACCCTGGCGATTAAGCACCAAAGTACCGTTGTTGCCAATAAACGCCACGCCATGGGTTCGGCCATAAGGACCATCGTCAATACCCGTTGCATGTTCCCATTGCAAATTGAATCCATTAAATTCGTAAATGGCGGTCAGCGTATCTGGCGTTTCGGAAGCATCGTCGGGATAGGCAAATTTTCCGCCTGATGCCACAATGCTTTTAGGTGTGGTAGCTTTCATGCCCAGCAGTGCATAATCTATCATGTGTACGCCCCAATCGGTCATGAGGCCACCTGCATAATCCCAAAACCACCTGAAATTAAAGTGAAAACGATTGGGGTTAAAAGGCCTCATGGTAGCTGGTCCGAGCCATTTGTTGTAATCAACTCCTGTTGGAACCGCAGTATCGCTGGCCACGGGTATGGCTTTCATCCAGCCTTGATAGGCCCAGGCTTTAACCAAACGGACATTGCCAAGCTTGCCCGAATGCACATAGGCTATGGCATCGGCAAAATGCTTCTGGCTGCGCTGCCATTGTCCAACTTGTACTACTTTATTGTAGCGTTGCTGCGCGGCCACCATTTCGTTGCATTCGGCGATGGAATTGCCCGCGGGCTTTTCTACGTAAACATCTTTACCAGCGGCAAGCGCATCGACCGTTATTTTACAATGCCAGTGGTCTGGCGTACCAATTACCACGGCATCAATATCCTTGTTCTCGAGTATTTTTTGATAATCGTTAGTAGTGCTTACCGTAATATTGCTCTTGGCCAGTTCGGCCACTCTTTTATCGAGCACATTTTGGTCTACATCGCAAAGCGTCACACATTGCGCCCTGGGGTCTTTAAGCAAGGCTGTTAAATTTGACCAGCCCATGCCATTAATGCCAATTACACCGATACGGATTTTGTCGGATTTGTTTTGCCCCATCGAAAAAGAGTTCAATGGCAACAGGTTTGCCAGCCCGGTACTTGCCAAAAACAAGGAGCCAGCATGAATAAATGTTCTGCGTTTCATAAGTAGTTATAGATTATGAAGTTAAGATAATAAATGATTATGGATTTTGGCAAGCCTATGCTGCATTTCTCCAAATTAAATTCATTTTAGGCATAAAAAGAAGAAGGCCTCCGGAAAACCGAAAGCCAACTTCTAAACAAAACAATAAACTATTAACTAATATTTATCGAGAACGAAAATATCTATCCTTTTTTAACCAATTTGTACTCGATAACCGGTTTGCCACGCTCGCCACCATCGTTTGAAATGAAGCTGTTGAACTTCAGTTTGTAAACATTGCCAGCGCTGTCTTTAACTACATAGAAAATATCGGTTTTTACGCCAATAGCTGCTCCAGTTGTATTTCTCCAGGTAGAACCAATAATGTCTCTGGCATTAGAGAAAGTAACGCTGGCTACATCGGCTTCGCCAAAGGCTGCATAGGTTTTGCTGCTGGTAGCAACCGCCGCCGCCGTAACGCCGCCTAGGTTATTGATGAATACCAAATCAGAGAAGGCATAAGGGAAAGTAGCTGTGTAGTACATGCTATAGCCCCAAACAATATCCCAACTTGCTCTTTCTGGTTCAACGCTTACCGCTGCGCCTTTAACCAAGGAAGCGAATTGGAAATTAGCGGCCGTATTTTTAGCGATATCCAAGGTTTTGAAGGTGGCATCGCCAACTTTGGCATATTGTAAGGTATAGCCGGTTCCTTTTCTCAGGATTCTGATTTTGAACAAATCGGTTGTAGCCAATACATTGTTGGCACCGCCTTTTCTGTTTACAATGTAAACCTTGTTCTCGGCATCGGTAGCAGATACTACCCCAATAGCTGTTTTATTGAGGATATTGGCCTCCCTCGGATCATCGATCAAAGCAAAAGTACCACCACCTTGACCAACTTTGAGGTTATTTGGATCGAAATCGGCCGCTGTAACGGCATTCAAGTCGGTTTTTTCAACTTTGATAACCGATGAACCGTTGGTTGCATTTAAAATCACCTTAAAATCTGCGCCCGAATAAAAGCCCAAATCCCAGCTGTCTCTGTCTACGGCAGTCTGTTTGTTGGCACTAAAATCTACATAAACGCTGTTACCGGCACTGCTTCCGGCTTCTGCCCCGATTAAGCCATTCAGGGTTAAAGTGCTTCCATCTGATGGTGGCGGAACTACAATCGGTTGGTCTTTGTCTTTGCTACAAGCGGCCAAAACAGTTACTGCTACACCAAGGGCCAGCATTGATTTAAATCTATTCATCATCTTTTTTATTTAATTTGAGTTTTAGTTTTTATTCCAGTTAAAGGTTAAGCCCAGCACATACGAACGGCCATAGCTGTAAGGCACAGTAGCGCCACCGCTGCTATGTGCGCCTCCGCTTGCCGTTGAGGTATTGGTGAGTTGGGTTACATCAAACAGATTTTTGACACCCACGTTGATGGTAAGGTATTTGTAAATGTTTTTGTTCAGCATCAGGTCTGCCCAGCTAAAATCGCCGATTTTCATCAGCCGGGCTGTTGGTATGCCGTTTACCGTTACAGCTTCGTAACCAGGCCTTTTCCCTGTGTATTTGTAGAAGAAACTTACGCTTCCATTGATTTTCGGGAAATTGTAGGTCGCATTGCCGTTCAGTTCAGGTGCCCACATGAACTCAGGTACGTTCAAAGTCGGCTCTTCAATCAGCCTGTTGTACCTGCCGATGTAGGAGAAACCCAAATTGACCTGCAGGTTATCCCAAATAAAAACGTTGTCTATCGTAGTGCCTATAGTTTTGTACCTCGATACATTAATTAAGGTAGTAACCGACGAATTTGCCGGATCTATGCCATAATCAATCCTATTGGTAAAAAGGTTGTAAAAACCTGTGGCCGTGCTCCTGAACTGCATATTGTCTTTTTGGATACCTGCCCAAACCAGCGAGGCATTGAAACTATGCGATTGTTCTGCCTTCAGGTTTTCGTTGCCGAGTATGGTATGGCTGGCATCGATAAAATTATAGTAGAGTTCCCTTAACGCCGGTGCGCGGAAGCCACGGGCATACGACAGGCGCAGGTCGAAGTTTTTGCTCAATCCGAACTTGGTGTTTAAGGAAGGAATAACTGCAGGCGCATCGTAAACCGAGTTTTTGATAAACCTTAATCCCGGACGGATATTGATGCGCTCGGTTGGCCTTATTTCTGAAGAAGCAAAAAAAGCATAGTCATTAATCACTGGCGAGCCTTTGATCCGTTGGCCACTGGCGGCATCCCTGCTATATTCAAAACCAGGCTGTACCGAAACCATTTTACTAGCAAAGTACTGAGCCGTTACCCTAACGCTGGTGGCCTTAAACTTGGCTACGTCCTGTTCGCCAGCATCACTGGTGAGCTGCTCGGTGTTGTTGGTATAATCGTGGATTACAGAACGGGTGGCCCTTTGCAAATCGGTATACCCTATAATGGCATTCAATTCGAGTTTTGAAGAAACCCTGTATTCCGACTGGATTTGTTGCGTATAGCGTTTGGTGGTATAGGTTTGCAGTTTCCCTTTGTAGTTGTTTGGATTGATGCCCAAGCGGGTATCGATGATTTCCTTTAGGCCATCCAAGCGATACCAAATGTTAAAATCATTGTTTCTATAGCCGATTTTGGTATTTCCCAAAAACTGTTCTTTGGGTTTCCATCTATTGGTTTCGGCATTTACTTCGTCGGTGAATGCCGTTTTTGGCGCCAAATTCCAACCTCCAAATTCGTTATGGCTAAATCCGGCCAAAGCGCTCCAGCCCTTGTTTTGCCAGCTGGCGCTCAGGTTTTGGTTGTGCACGCCACTTCCCTTCAAAGCTTGGTATTCGGTACCAGCAGTTTCTTCCTGCACCCTTGCAGAGATGTTTAGCAACGATTTGCCCGCATTTTTGGTAATGATGTTGATGACACCGGCCAATGCATCCGTGCCATAAACCACAGAAACGGGGCCTTCTACAATTTCTATCCTTTCAACTGTGTTGATATCGATTTGGTTTAGGCTTTCCCTAGCATCCGAACGGTCTACCACGGGCACACCATCCAGCAATATTTTGATGTTACGCCCACTCATCCCCATCAGCTCCACATCGGTAGTACCCAGCGTTAAATCGTTATTGAACCTAAAGCCCAATTCGGTATTCAGCACCTGTTGCACATTGGTGGCCGCCCTGAGCTTAATCCGTTCGGCGCTGATGGTTTTTACATTGTATACGGAGCTTTTCATCGACTGTGGCCCATACTGAGCGGTTACCACAACCTCTTTCAATTCGTAGGCTTTTTCTTTTAAAATAATGGTAGGCACCACCAGCTGACCAGCACTTACGGCTATATTTTGTTCGATGGTTGAAATGCCAGATTTGATAACCAGTTGCTTGTTGCCAACAGGCGATGCGATTTTAAAAGAGCCGTCATTTTGGGTAAAGGCAATATTTTTGGTGTCTTTTAGGGCAACTAGCAGACCCGAAGCAGGCTGGCCATCGGCGGTAACTACCTTACCGTTGATATACACCAACTGCTCTTTTTGTTGTGCAAATAAAGCTGAGGCAGACAGTAGAAAAATAAAGAGTAGGAGTTTTTTCATGCACACTATTTAGAATGATTTCAAATAATGACGCAATATTAAATCTTATTTAGACTAATTACAAATAATTTAAAAAAAGAATTATTAAACCACTAGGAAAGAGCATTTTTATTCTTCTCCAAAGAATGCTATTATTGTAAAGGGTTCGGAAAGCTCAGCCAATTTTAAAATGCAACAATTGTTAATCTGTTGATAATTATCGTGCAATTGCCCGATTAATTGATGTACTTTTGGCAAAACTGGAAAACCCATAACAAAAAGGTTACAGCTAACCCTTAAAAAATAGTCTTATTACGTATGAAACTAACTCACATTGCAGGTGTACTGCTTTTAGGTGCAGCCACAGTAAGTACTTTCGCTTATTGCACTTCTGATGCCAAAAAAACCGATGGCAAAACAGCCAAGTCGGCAAAAGCCGATTCGACCAAAGTTGAAGAAGAAACGCCGCGTACCCCTGTTGATACAGCTAAATACAACGAATTAGTGGCTAAATTGGCCAATGGCGATACAACCGGCAAATGGCCTGTAAAAAATCAGCCTTATCCCCTAGCCGGCGCCATCCTGCCTTTTAAACGTATTGTGGTTTATTATGGCAACCTGCATTCGAAAAAAATGGGCGCCTTGGGCGAATATCCGCCCAAAGAAATGTGGCAACGTTTAAATGCCGAAGTCAAACATTGGCAAAAAGTAGATCCGAGCACACCGGTACAGGTTGGCTTGCACTACATTGCAGCAGTAGCCAGCGGCACCGCAGGCAAAGACGGCAAATACATCAACCGCATGGGCAATAAGCAGATCGATTCGGTATTGAAAATTGCCAAAATGCAACCAAATACCATCGTATTTTTAGATTTGCAGGTGGCATTAAGCAATATCAAATCCGAATTGCCACATATTGAAAAATATTTGGAACTTCCTCAAGTACACTTGGGTATTGATCCTGAGTTTTCGATGAAAGACGGTTCTTTGCCTGGCAAAAAAATCGGCACCTATGATGCCGCCGATATCAACTATGTGAGCCAATACCTGGCCGATATCGTGAAAAAATACAACCTGCCTCCAAAAGTGCTAACCGTACACCGTTTTACCAAAAAGATGGTAACCAACTACCAAAACATCAAATTAAGGCCAGAAGTACAAATTGTGATGCACATGGATGGTTGGGGCGAACCTGATTTGAAACTGGGCACTTACCGCCACTTTATTTATGGCGAACCCGTACAGTTTACAGGCTTTAAATTGTTTTACAAAAACGATCTTAAAAAAGCGCCAAACCGCTTGATGACTCCGGAAGAGCTGATGAAGCTTAAACCAAAACCGATTTACATCCAATATCAATAATATGAAAAAGGCGACCAATTGGTCGCCTTTTTTGTTGCCTATAACTTGATTTAAAACCTGAACGTCAGCAAGGCGTGTTGGCTTGCCGTATGGATATCGCGCCAAACCCTGTTGATCTCGCTGTCTTTTTTGGCCGCCTCCAAGCCACAGTAAGGATAAAGTCCATCTACGTTGATACGAGCTACATGGGCCAGTTCGCGGCTCAACCTGCTCACTTCGTTCAAACTACTTGCGGTTATTTCCCCATTTTGGATCAGCTGGTTCCAGGTTTCGTCGAAAGCTTCATAAAATGCCGTGCGCAAAGTCGCTATTTCTGTCTTGCAACGGGCCAGCTCTGTCTTAAAAAAGGCAACCTGCTCTTCATTAAACCGCTTTAATCCCGAGCGTTGGTAAAAATATTCTTCCACTAGCTCTATAAAATGGTTAGCTATGCCCAAATTATTAACCACGAGCGTTGTTTCGGCCAGTTGCAAAAAAGGATAATCAAAACCCTGATCGGCCACCTTAATATCGTTGTTGATTTTGAAAGACCTGTTGGCAGGAATTTCGACATTAACCACCTCAAAGGCGTGGCTTCCGGTAGCTACCAGTCCGAAATAAGACCAACCGGGCAAAATATTTACTTCTTCTTTCTTCAGGATAAAAGACTTGATGATGGGTTCGTTGTTCTCGTCGAGCTGAGCTGTTCCATCTTCATGTTGCAGTGCACAGTTTGCCGTAAATATGGTGGCATGCAGGGCTCCGCTGGCATATTTCCAGTTGCCATTAATCAAATAACCATTTGGGGTTTTAACGGCTGTACCTCCTACCGCACCACTGCCTGCAAAACAGACTTCGCGATGAGCAAATACTTCGGCGGCCAATGCCGGATCGAGAAAACCTGCAAACCAGGCGGCGCCACTGCAAAGGGTAACCGTCCAGGCCAAGCTGCCATCTGTGCTGGCCAGTTCTTCTTCCAATCTTAAAATTTCCGGCAATTTCTTGCCTGGTCCGCCATAAGCCTCTGGCACAAACAACTTGAACCATTGCTCCCGGTAAATGATCTCCAAAATTTCTGGTTGTAGTTCTCCAGCGGCTTCGGCCAATGGCGCATATTTTTTAATGGTTTCTTTCCAAACCGGGTTGAGTAGGTTTTCCATTAAGAGGCAGGATTGAGTTTGCTTTTGTCGTAGATTTTCTTCCAGTCGAAATAACCAAAGATGGCCACGATAAAAAGGATAAGTGTAAGTACGGCCATCAGGGCCAGTTTTTTATGGATGAGCAGCGGAATGGCCACAATATTCGAAATGTTGAGAAAAACCCAGTTTTCTATCTTGCGACGCGCCAAAAGCCACATGCCAGCCCAAGCCGTTGAAGAAACAAAGGCATCCCAAACCGGTACATCCGAATCGGTAAAGTGCCTCAGCGTAAGGTAAAGGATGATGAAACCGAGTCCCGAAATGAGAAAAGCGATAGACATTTCCCTGTTCGTTGTCCAAGAAACTTGGATTTCTTTGCCGGCATGTCTTTCTTTCCAAACAACCCAGCCATAAACGCTCATGACCAAATAATAGAGGCTAAGCAACGTTTCGGCATATAAATTTGCGTTGAACAATAAAAACATTGACAAGAGGATAGAAATAATCCCCGTTGGATAGAGCCAGATGCTGTTCTTCTTGGCCAATAAAACTTCTGAAACACCAAAGCCAACCGCCAGCCATTCGATAATTGGGGTATGTGCAATTTGGTTTTTGAACAGCACGAACCAGTCTTGAAAATTCATTTACAACACAATGCCTTTTACAGCTTAAAATTAATGGAAAACTGCTTTCAGGGCGAAACAGCATTGTAAATAACCTCTTCCCTACGTCGGCATTACCCGAATCAGGTGCATTTGAAAGGTTGAAGGTGGAGGGTTAAAAGGCAGAGGGAATTTACCTTCCACCTTTCTTTCTTCGGCCTTAGCCTTTCAAAATGGGTATAATCTCAGCCGAGCGGTTGGTAAGGGCTTACACAACCGAACAGCACCCCTTTGAGTAGGCCAAATATAAACAATTAATATCAGTTCGCAGTTTGAGGTCGATACTTTCAAACGGTTCCCGCTTAACCGCAAAGGACGCAGGATTTGTGATGGGCTCTCACCCAACAAACGATTGAGCATGATAAAATATTGAAGATTAAATATTTACAAATTATTGTTATATTTATTACTATCCTATTAATCAAACCTAAAAATATGAAAAAACTAAAAAGCTTAGGGAAAGCCCTAGACAGAAAAGAATTGAAAAAAATCAATGGTGGCTATCACCGTTGCGAAGAAGGCTATGTTTGTGGACCTCCATGTCCCGACCCTTACGGACCAGGTGGCATTGGCGTAGGCTGGGAATGCGACGAACCTAATGGTGCCTGCAAACCTGTTCAATGCTACTACTATTAAATATAATAAAAAAAGGTCGGGCCAATAAACCCGACCTCTTTTGTAAAATCCGCCTTATTCTTCCCTCGGTCTTTACCCTTTCAAAACAATGCAACCTAAACCAAGCGATTGGCTAGCGCTTACACAGCCGAACAGCAACCCTTTGAATTGGCAAAACATAAAGTAAAAGTTCTTATTATTTATTTTAATATCTAATTAATCAATTTTGCCTTATATTTAAATCAGGTACCGAAAACATGAAGAATCTATTTAAATTAATACTCTTGCTTTGCATTGCTATTAATGCTAAAGCCCAACAAATCGACTTTGTCAAAAACATGGACGAGGCCGTTAAAATAGCCACCAAAAAGAAGAAACCGCTTTTTATCCTTATTGAAACGCCAAGCGATGCCCATAACCAGATTGCTGGTTTGGCCGATCCGGAAGTTGTTGAACTTTTCAACAAGAATTTCGTTTCCATAAAACTTCCATTTGCTGATACGGAGGCACAAGCGTTGCGAAAAAAATATTCGACCATCAACAAGTTTCCGGCTTTTATATTCATGCATCCCGACCGGGAACTGTTCTTTACCGATTACGGGTCGGCCCCTGTCAAGTTCAAGTATGTGAACATGGTAAACAATGCGCTAAACGCCTCTACGCAAAAAACCCTTACCGTTTACGAGAAAGAATATTTAGCCAACAAAAAAGACATCAATGCTTTAAAAGCCTACATAGATGCCAGAAAGAAACAAGGCATGAACGACAATGCCGATTTGATTGAGGACTATGTAAACCTCTTAACGATTTCGGATTTCAACAATTACCAAACCGTTCTCTACATATTGGAAGCCGGCCCCTATTTAGACGGAAATGCCTACAAATTTAGCCGAACCAATTACAAAATCGTGGATAGCATTTATAAGCATGAGCCACTGGAGAAAAGACAGGCCATTAATGCCAACCTCAAGGCCAACACTTTAAATGTAGCCATTAAAACCAAAAACATACAAAAGGCACAAGTAGTTGCCAATTTTATGAGAAATACCTGGGGCAAAAACTATGTACAAGGCGCGCAGTCTTATGAATATGAAATCATGAACTTCTACAGGTCTATTAATGATACTGCGCAATACTTCAGAAATGCCAAAAACTATTATGACAGGTTTTATATGACTGTAAGTGCCGATTCGATCAAAAAAATTGAAGAAAGAAACAAAGAAGAAATGTTGGCGCGGGCAAAACGGACCACCCCAGATCCAAAGTATAAATTGACCAGGGAGCAGGTGGACAGCCTTATGAAGCTTCCAAATTCAAAAATCACGAAAAGAACAGAAACCTACGCAACGGTTACCGGTATGGGGTCAACTTATGCAAACCAGCTCAACAATGCGGCTTATAGTTTTTATGAGTTAGGCACCAAAGACCTCAACCACTTATCGAAGGCCCTAATTTGGAGCAAAAGATCAATTACTCTTAGTCCGCAGGCAAACTATTTCGATACCCTGGCACATATTTATTACGCCATGGGCATTTATAACGAAGCTACGGCAACCCAAAAACTGGCCATCACAAAAGCCAGTGAAGAAAACCAGGGCGACATGAAACAAAGATTTGAAAAGGAGTTGCAAAAGATGCTGAACAAAACACTATAAACAAAAAAGCCGATTTAACATCGGCTTTTTTGTTGGTGCTAGAAAAATCCCAGCTGACCTTTATCGTCAATTTTGATATCGTCGGGGTTGGTGATTTCCAGGTCTATCTTTTTGGCCGGTTTGGCTTCTTCTACTGGTTTTTCTTCGGCTGCTGGTGCTGGCTTGGCCTCTTCTTTTTGAACAGGCGCCTTTTCTACAACCGGTTTCTCTTTAGGTGGCTCAGCTTTAAACAGCGGCTTTTTCTTAGGTGTTACCGGCGTTGCTTCAGTGGCTTGAACTTCTTCGGTAGCAGGCGCTTCAACGGCTTCTTCTGCTTCTGGTGCCACTTTTTCAATAGTCGTTTCCGCTGCCGTATCTTCTGTAGCCGCTTCATTCGTTGCAACGTCTGCGTCTGTAGCTGTTTCAATTTCGGTTGTTTCCTGCTCTTCTGCCGGTGTATTTTCTATCAGTTCGGTACCGATTTCTGATTCTGCGTCAACCAGGTTAACGCTTTTCACTTCGTGTTGCGAGAGGCGATTGCCATTGGCTTTCATGCCTTTTACATCAATCAGTCCGGCCAAATCAACCACCAAGGTTTCAGGCGTTTTCGATTTGCCTTTCTCTACATCGATCTGCACCTGCGCATCGGGTTTGCCGGTAATGAAAATCATTTTTGAACCCGGCTCTTCGCTAATAATGGTGACTTCTTTGCCTGCAGGCTGCATTTCAAATACAAATCGCTTTACAAAATAGTTTTTGGCCTTGGTATCGTAATGTACCAAACCATATACCCTTTCTGGATCGTGTTTTTGCATGAGCACAATACCCGGATCGAAGTGATTACTCAAATCGAACGAGGTCAATTCGTACCAACCAGCCGCATTTACCTGAAGGATTTTATCATCGCCATCAAATTCACCCAAATACTTGCCTCGGCCATCAACATTTAGACGCTTCAACAAATCGTCGTACCAAATCTTAAGTCCCGATAAAGTAGAAACCCCTTTGCTTTTGAGCAATACTTTTTTAACTGGATATTTAGACACAATGTTACCCATCGATCCGCGACCTTTAATGGCCAGTTCGGCAAAATCGAGGTCAAATTGCAGTTTTTTGAGTTTAGAATGTGGCTTCAGCTGTACGGTAACAATTTCGGCCTCGCCATTCGGATTGGCTGTAAAATATAAAACCTTTGAGCCCTTGCCTCCTTTGGTCAGGTCGTATTCCTTATCGCGGGTAACGCCCAATACCGCAAAACGCTTCACGTAATTGGTGCCGCTTGCCCCATCTTTATAAATGAGATTGTACACGGTACGTTCGTCGTTCTTTTTGAAAACCTGGGCGTGAATAATGCCTTTGCCCACAAAGGTTTTATCGGCCACCTTGGTTACGGTAAACTTGCCGTCTTCCCTAAAAACGATGATTTCGTCGATATCGGAGCAATCGGCTACAAACTCATCCTTGCGCAAACCTGTTCCAATAAATCCGTCTTCACGGTTCATGTACAACTTGACGTTGGCCAAGGCTACCTTAGAAGCTTCTACCTTATCGAACAGGCGGATTTCGGTTTTACGTTCGCGGCCTTTGCTGTATTTGTCTTTCAGCTTTTGAAACCAGGCTATGGCATAATCGGTTAGGTGACGCAAATGTCCTTTTACCACCTTGATCTCATCTTCCAGCGCTTTCATCGCTTCATCGGCTTTTTTCACGTCGAAGCGGGTAATGCTGCTCATCGGCTTATCAATCAGCTTTTTGAAGTCCTCAGGCAAAATTTCGCGGTACAGCGAAGGCTTAAACGGATCGAACAAAAGGTTCAATACCGTAACTACGACTTCAAAATCGCTGGCATTTTCGTAGTCAGCATTTTTGTACATGCCTTCCTGGATGAAGATTTTGAGCAAGGAGCTGAAGAAAATCTTCTCTTGCAGTTCGTGCAAACGGATTTCGAGTTCGCGCTTTAACAAGGCCTTGGTGTGCATCGTGTTTTGCGCCAAAATATCGTTCACGCTCAAAAACTGAGGTTTCTCATCCTTAATGATACAGGTGTTTGGCGATATGGAAACTTCGCAGGCCGTAAAGGCATACAAGGCATCGATGGTTACATCGGGCGAAATGCCTGGCGCCAATTGCACTACGATTTCTACGTTTTGGGCAGTATTGTCTTCAATCTTTTTGATCTTGATCTTGCCTTTATCATTGGCTGCCAAGATGCTATCAATTACAGAACCTGTTGTGGTACTGTATGGAATTTCTGAAATAACGAGGGTTTTCTTGTCTTTTTCAGTGATTTTGGCGCGCACCCTGATCTTGCCACCGCGCATCCCTTCGTTGTAGTTGGAAAAATCGGCCATACCCCCGGTAAAGAAATCGGGCAGGATATTGGTTTTGTTGCCTTTAAGCACTTCGATAGAAGCATCCAATAGCTCCACAAAGTTGTGGGGCATTACCTTGGTAGCCAAACCTACGGCAATACCTTCGGCGCCTTGAGCCAATAGCAAGGGAAATTTAACCGGCAGGGTAATCGGCTCACTGTTACGGCCATCGTAACTCAGTTGCCAATCGGTGGTATCCGGATTAAAAACTACTTCGTTGGCAAATTTGGAAAGACGGGCTTCGATGTAACGTGGCGCGGCCGCGCTATCGCCGGTTACCGGATCGCCCCAGTTTCCCTGACAATCGATGAGCAAATCTTTTTGTCCGATCTGTACCATGGCATCGCCAATAGAGGCATCGCCATGCGGGTGGTACTTCATGGTATTCCCAATAACGTTGGCCGCTTTGTTGAAGCGTCCATCATCCATCTCCTTGAGCGAGTGCATGATACGGCGCTGCACAGGCTTGAGCCCGTCGTGTATATGCGGCACCGCCCTATCCAAAATTACATAAGAGGCATAGTCCAGGAACCAATTCTCGTAAAGCCCGTTAATAGGCGTTACGGTATGTTTGTTCTCGGTTTCTTCGGGCAGGTTAGCTTCGTTTAGGTTTTCTAATTCGTCACTCATTCGCTATAAAAGTATTTGGGATGCGTAAATATAAGGCTTGTGACGGGATTTTGAGCGATAAGTTTTAAACAAGTCTTGGTGGGAAGGCATGGGTGGTGGTCCATAGTTGATAGTCGATAGTCCATAGTCCATAGTCCATAGATTGGAATGGATTAGCGGCGGATGGTTGATTAAAGACTAAAGCAGAAAGACCAAAGACTAAAGTAGGTTGTGCGTTAGTCGACAATTTGGCAATTAAACAATTTTCAGTGGGCAGTTTTCGGTTGACAGTTTATTATTCAACAATAACAACAATTTAACAATACAAAGACTAAAGCCGAAAGACCAAAGACTAAAGCAGGTTGCGCGTTAATCAACAATTCAACCATTTAACAATGATAGCAATTCAACAATTAAACCAATCAGCCAATGACAAATGAACTAATGATACCAATGAACCAATCAATTACCCCGCCCCTAGCCTGTCTTCTACAAAACCGAAAGGCAACAAGCTTTTCACGCTTTTTACTTTGATGATTTGACCGCCGATGCAATAAAACAATACCTCGATCGGCGAATTTTGGCGTTTTTCGCATTCGGCCATCACTTGTAAACAAGAGCCACAGGAAGTAACGGGATTTTCGATCTTAAAATTATTGGTAAAGGCGGTAATCGCCATGGTTTTGATAACTGCATTGGGATTATTGGCGCCAATGGCAAAAAGGGCTACCCGTTCGGCACAAAGACCTGATGGATAAGCCACGTTTTCTTGGTTGCTGCCCAAAACAACCTGGCCGTCGGCCAATAAAATAGCCGTGCCCACTTTAAATTTAGAATATGGTGAATAGGAAGTAGACAAGGCTTCTTCCGATTTTTTGCATAAGGTTTGGTCGCTTGCATTAAGCTCGTCCAGGCTGTCGAAAGTCTGATAGCTAATGCTAAAACTAAGTGTGTTCATAAACTAAACATACAGATTATTTGCGAAAAACCTAAAATGCTTATATTTAAATAGCATTTTTTGACGCTTTTAGCGAACATTTTAAAAATTTGTTTGTTCTTTTGGGGAGACAGACGGCACGGTTTTGGCTAAGGGTTCGAGGTCGATCATCACAAATTACAGCGCTTGAAGAAGTATTTACGTAAAGGTTTAAAAATTATCCTATGGATTATCGTCAGCTTATTGGCGCTCATCATCCTATTGGCCATTTCGCTTAACATTCCGGCGGTACAGAATTTTGTAAAAGACCAGGCCATTACCTACCTCAAAAAGAAAACCAAAACCGAAGTCAGGCTCGAAAGCATTAAAATTTCCCTGCCCAAAGACGTGGTAATCAACAAATTCTACATCGAAGACCAAAAGAAAGATACGCTTTTATACGCCGAGAAACTCAGTGTTGACATCAGCCTGTTCAAGCTGCTCAAAAACACCATCGAAATCAACAACATCGAGCTCAAAAACATACGCGCCAATGTAAAGCGCATCAATCCCGATACCAGCTTCAACTTTTCTTTTTTGGTGGATGCCTTTATGTCGGAACAGCAAAAGCCGGAAGAGAAAGTAAATAAAGACACCACTTCTACGCTCAAGTTTTCGGTTGACAAGGTGCTGTTTCAAGACATCGGTATTACCTACCACGACGACGTAGCTGGCAACGATGTGAAGTTGCACCTGGGCGAATTCAAGACCAAAATCAAGGATTTCGACCTGAACAACCAACGCTACGTGATCAAGCAATTGAGCCTCAAAAACACCTCGCTCAATTATTTACAGCAAAAACCACTGACCCAACTGGTGCAACATATTGCCAAAAGCGTTGACAGCGCCGAAAAGGAACAAGGCAAACTGCCTTATATCGAGGTGCAGGATTTTACCTTCAGCAAGGTAAAGGTCAATTACGACGACCGGCTATCAACTATGAAAGCGGTGGCGGACATCAATAATTTGGGCCTTGTGAATTTAAAGGTAGACCTGACCAACAGCAAATACGAAATCGACGAAGCCAAGCTGAGCCAATCCAACATTTTGTTTGCCTTTAAGCCCGCTCCGGCCAGCACAGCCAAAACCGCAAAGGTAGATACGCCTACCCAACCATCGCCATTGGCATTGCTCATCAAAAAAATCGACCTGCAGCAAAACAGTTTCCAATTCGATAATTTAGGCGCCAAGCCCGCCGGCAAAGGCATCGATTTTAACCATTTGAACATTACCGGCCTCAATTTGGGCGCAAACAATGTGAGCTACAGCGCGGCAGGCATCAAGGCCAATGTGGTTAACGGCTCGCTGAAAGACAAGAGCGGCTTCATCTTGAACACCTTAAAAGGCGATGCCGTGTATAACGACAGGCAAATCAGGCTGAACAATTTTACCCTGGCTACGCCGAATACCCACATCGAAAACGTTACTTCGCTCGATTATACTTCCCTAGACGACCTGACCAAGCATCCCGAAAAGGTAAAACTGAGCCTATTGTTCAAAAACACGACCATCGGTTTAAAGGATGCGGGCTTTTTTAGCGATGCCATTCCGGCCAATTACCGCAACGAAAAAATAAAGGTAAATGCCAAAATCAATGGCTACCTGAACAACCTCAATATTCCGCAACTACAGGTGAGCGGCTTAAAAAATACGCAGATCGACATCAGTGGCAAGGCTAAGGGATTGCCCGACATTAATAAGACCTGGCTCGACCTGAACATCAAAAAACTGCACCTGACCAAAGCCGACGTGCTGGTGGCTGTGCCCAAAAACACCTTACCCAGCAATTTGGAACTGCCCAACGTAATTGATGCCAAAGGCAATTTTACCGGCTCGATGAGCGATTTCAACACCAAGCTCAACGTACAAACCGACATGGGATCGGCATTGTTAACGGCCAGCATGAAGGGACCAAAAGGCAAGGAAAGCTACAAAGCCGATGTAAGCCTGAACAACTTTAACGTAGGCCGCCTGTTGAAACAGGAACCGACCTTGGGGCGCATTACGGTTAAAGCCGATGTAAGCGGCACCGGATTGGACCCTAAGAAAATCAATGCCAAATTTAACGCCAAGGTACTGAGTGCCTACTACAACAAATACAATTACCGCGATTTGAACATTAGCGGCAATTATGCCAACCAGCACATTGCCATCAAAGGCAGCATGCCCGATAGCAATGCCAATTTTGACCTCGATGCGCAAGTTGATATGACCGGCAAATATCCTGCGGTAAAAACCAATTTGGACCTGAAGCAGCTCGACCTGCAAAAACTCAACTTTATGGGTTCAGAACTTAAATTGGCCGGCAATGTAAAAGCAAACGTAACTACGGCCGATGTAGATTACCTGAATGGCGATATTTTCGTTACCGGCCTGCAAATGGTTAAGGATGGCCAAAGGTTCAATGTAGATACCATCCAGCTCCATGCCGTTTCTACAGCCGATGCCAATAGGCTTACGCTGAAATCGGAATTGCTGAGCGCCAAGGTAGACGGCAAGTACCAGTTGAGCAAAGTGGGCAATGCCATCATCAACCAGGTTAACAAATATTACCAGTTTGGCCAGGTTACGCCAGTTCCCGACCAACGCATCAGGTTCGATGTGCATTTTTACAATCCTAAATTTCTACAGGATTTTGTGCCCGAACTCACCACTTTCGCTCCATCAACGCTTAACGGCTTAATCGATACGCAAAAAGACAGCTTGTTGCTCAACGCCTCTTTTCCACAGGTGGTTTATGGCGATTTCAGGGTAGACACCACACGTCTCACCGTAAGCAACAGCGGTCAGCAGCTCAACTACAAACTATTGATCAACAGCATACAAAGCTCGTCGATTGCCTTGTTCAACACCGAAATTTCTGGAACTGCGGCCAATAACCAGCTTGGCTTAAATGTTTTCCTGCGCGACAGGCAACGCAAAGACAAATATGTAATCGGTGGAATTTTCAGGTCGATGGACAAGGATTTCAGGTTCAACATCGATCCGGCCAAATTGATGCTCGATTATGAAAAATGGACCATTGCGCCAGAAAACTATATCCAGTTTGGCCAGTCGGGTATTTTGGCCAATCAGTTTAACATCAGCAAAAACGAACAGCTGCTGGGTATCAACAGCATCAGCCAAACGCCAAATTCGCCAATAAAGGTCGAGTTTAAGAATTTCCAGATAGAAACCCTCACCAAATTTGCCGAAACGGACACGACTTTGGTGGGCGGTATCATTAATGGCCAGGTAGACGTTAAAGACTTGGCCAACAACCCCAAATTCGAAGCCAACGTTAACATCAGCAAGCTGCGTTACCAAAAAGACCAATTGGGCGACCTGAGCGTTTTGGTAAACAACAATACCACCAATGCCTTCGAAGTTGACGTACGTTTAAAAGGTGTTCACGAATTGAGGGCAAGCGGTTTCTATTACACGGCACCAGAAAGTGCGCTCGACCTTACGCTCAACATTGACAAAATAGACCTCAAAGCCATCCAAAGCTTAAGCATGGGACAAATCAGGTATGGCAGAGGCACGGTAAGTGGCCAGCTTACGGCCAAAGGCACCTTAACCAGTCCGAAAATATTGGGCGCTTTGAAGTTCAACGATGCCGGATTTAACGTGGCTTATATCAATTCGTTTTTTACCATCCCTAACCAGGAGCTTACGTTTAACAACGATGGCATTAAATTCAACAACTTTACTTTGGTCGATTCGTTGGGCAAAAAAGCAACCGTAAACGGGATGATTTATACCACGAATCTGAGCAATGTGGGATTTGGCCTCGATATCAGAACCAACAATTTCAGGGCACTTAACTCTACAGTTGCCGATAACGACATGATTTATGGAACGGTATTCTTAACCAGCAACATCAAGCTGCGAGGAACGATGAGGCGCCCTGATGTGAACATGAACATCAATGTCGACAAAGGCACGCAGTTTTTCTATGCCTTGCCTCCAGATGATCCTTCGGTGATAGAACAGGAAGGAATTGTAGAATTTATAGATGCCGATGCCCCGCCGTTTAACGGAAAGAAAGCATTGACGGTTGATAGCGTAACCAAATCGGATATCCAGGGCATGAACCTCACGGCCAGGATAACTACCGATCCGGAAGCCGACCTTACCGTGGTGGTTGACCCCAGCAATGGCGATGCCTTGCGCGTAAAAGGCGACGCGAATCTGAACGTTACCATCGATCAAAGTGGCAAAATCAGCATGACGGGCAGGTACGAAGTGGTCGATGGCTCTTACAACCTATCGATTGGGCCATTGAGCAAAAAAGAATTTAAGCTGGTTAAAGGCAGCACCATGATCTGGACCGGCGAACCTACCGCTGCCAATGTAGACCTTACGGCGCTTTACGAAGTGAACGCTGCCCCTATTGACCTTTTAAATGGTTCGGAAAAGGCGGAAGCCAAAAACAAATTGCCTTTCCAGGTTTATTTGTACATGAAAAACGAATTGTTGAAACCATCGATTTCGTTCAAGATTGATTTGCCCGAAAACGAAAGGGGTGCTTTAGACGGCGATGTTTACACCAAGTTGCAAAATGTAAACCGCGACGAAAACGAGCTGAACAAACAGGTTTTTGCTTTGCTGGGCTTTGGCAGGTTCTTCGCCAACAATCCGTTCCAAAGCTTGGCCGGTGGCAGCAGCGCTTCATCAATTGCCCGCCAAAGCGTGAGCAAACTCTTAACCGAACAGCTGAACAACCTGGCATCAGACCTAATTAAAGGCGTTGACATTAACCTGGGTCTCAACTCTTCTGAAGACTACAGCAGCGGCGCCATGGAACAACGAACCGATTTGGAAGTGGGCCTTTCTAAAAAACTACTGAACGACAGGCTAACCGTAACCGTGGGTAGCTCTTTTGCCCTCGAAGGCGCCAAAACCCCAGGTCGCGATGCCAACAACATTGCAGGCAACGTTAATATTGAATATGCCCTATCGGCCGATGGCAGGTACCGCTTACGCGCCTACCGACGTAACCAAAACGATGTGATTGTACAAGGCCAGATCATCGAAACCGGCCTCGGCTTTACCTTGGTTATCGATTACAATAAGTTTAGGGAGATTTTCCAGAAACGAAACAAAAGAAACAGAACCAATGTTGAACAGAAACCGAAAAATGAAAAAGTTAATTAAATCCTTTGTTTTGATAGGACTTTGTTTTGTTTTAGGTAGCTGCAGCAACCTGAAATACCTCAAACCTGGAGAAAGCCTTTATGTAGGTGCCGAAGTTAACATCAAAACCGACAGTGCCAAACGCATAGACGACCAAAAAGCGGTAAAACAGAGTTTGGAAGACAAAACCCGGCCCAATCCCAACAAAACCTTTTTGGGGCTCAGGCCGAAGCTCTATATCTACAATTTAGCTGGCGAACCTACCAAGCCTAAAGGCATACGCCATTGGCTACGCACCAAAGTTGGCGAACCGCCCGTATTGCTCAGCCAGGTAAACCTCAAGTACAACAACAGCGTACTGAAAAGCTACCTGATTAGCCAGGGCTACCTACAGGCTGATGTAAGCGGCGAAACCGTGGTGAAAAACAAAAAAGGGAAAGCCATTTATACTGCTGTTCCGGGCAAACGCTATAAAATTAGCGAGGTTACCTTTCCACCCGATACAGGCGTATTGACCAAAATCATTAACCAATACAAAGGCAATACGCTCTTAAAAGTTGGCAATTTTTACGACCTCGACACCTACAAAAACGAACGCATCAGGATAGACAACGATTTAAAGGAAAACGGTTATTTCTATTTCAATCCCGATTACCTGATTATGCGGGTAGACAGCACCATTGGCAAGAATTTGGTAACCGTAAATGTCAGCGTCAAGAAATCGGCCCCCGATGCTGGGCTTAAACCTTATTCCATTAAAAACATCAACATTTACCCGAGCTACAGTCTAAGGCGCGATTCGGCATTGAGGCATTTAAAGCCTTTTGTTTATAAGGATTTTAACATTTACGACGACCGCAATACCTTTAAGCCGGGCGTGTTTGATCGCTTGGTGTTTTTTAAGAAAGACGAATACTATAACCGCAAAGACCATAACCAATCGCTAAACAGGATGGTCAATATTGGGTCTTTTCAGGATGTGAGGGCCGAGTTTTTGCCTGTAGACAGCTTTAAGAACAATCAGCTTGACCTGAATATCTACCTCACACCGTTAAAAAAGAACTCGCTCTCGTTTTCGGTAACCGGCACCAGCAAATCGAACAACTTTGTAGGCTCTGAAATTAAGCTCACCCAAACTACCCGTAATTTGTTTAGGGGTGCCGAGCAATTAGACATTAGCCTGAGCGGTGGCTTCGAAACACAGGTAAAAGGTACGGCGCAGGGCAAAAACTCCTATTCGTTTACTGCCGATGCCAAGCTGACCTGGCCGCGGTTCATCATTCCTTTCTTCAACTTTACCAGTACCACGGCTTTTATTCCCAAAACCATTGTTACCGGATCTTACCAATTGCTGAGCAGGGGCTCTTTGTATAGCCTGCATGCTTTCAAGGGCGAGTTTGGCTATAATTTTAAGGAAAACCTTTACAAAGAACATACTTTCAATCCTATTTCGGTCAGCTACATCAGGCCGGGCTTTCCTTCAACCCGGGTAAAAGACAGTTTATTTAATGCCAATCCGCTTTTGCGTACCTCGCTCGACAGGCAATTTATCATTGGCAGCAACTACAACTTCAGCTACACCAATCAAATGGAAAGCCAAAGGCGCAACAACACGTACTTTAACGGCAGTATTGAAACTGGCGGCAACGTTTGGGGCCTGTTTGTACAAAAGAATACGGCAGGCGAGCGGGCGCTTTTCAATGTACCTATTTCGCAGTTTGTACGTCTGGAGGCCGATTTGAGGGATTATTATAAAGTAACCCGTAACATGACCTGGGCCAACAGGCTAAACGTAGGCTACGGTTATGCTTATGGCAACAGCACTTCGCTTCCTTTTATCCGCCAGTTTTTTGCCGGAGGCAGCAACGACATCAGGGCCTTTCCGGCTCGTACATTGGGTCCGGGCACTTTCAAAGTGCCTGATACGGTTGGCTTTGCCGATCAGGGTGGCGATATCAAGATCATGTTCAATACCGAATTACGGTTTAAACTGATTAGCGTGCTTTACGGCGCCGCTTTTATCGATGCCGGAAACATCTGGCTGAGAAAAGAAGATCCAAACAGGCCTGGTTCTGCCTTTAAGGCTAAAAACATTTTGAGCGAAATGGCCGTAGGTACCGGATTGGGCCTCAGGGTTGACGCTTCTATTTTTGTGATCAGGCTCGATGGCGCCTTCCCGATCCGAAAACCTTACCTGCCAAGCGGACAGCGCTGGGTGCTGAATCAGGTAGATTTTGGCAGCAAGACCTGGAGAAAACAAAATCTAATTTTAAACATCGGCATCGGATATCCGTTTTAATAGCATGACGAAATTAGCAAGCAAGATCAAGAACTTTTTTGTAGATGCCGGTCACCTGTTTATTGCAGCCGGAAAAGGCTTTGTAGAGGATCGGGTAACCAAATTGAGCGCCGCACTGGCTTATTATACCATATTTTCCCTTTCGCCCCTCATCATTATCATTATTTCTTCTGCGAGCTTGATTTATAGTCAGGATGCCATTGAAAACCGGCTTTTTTCGCAGATCAACAAACTGGTAGGCCACGATGCCGCCGTACAGATACAGGGTTTTGTAGCCAATGCGAGCTTATCGGGCAAGAGTTCTTTTGCCCTCGTCATCGGTATTGTGGTGCTGGTGATAGGTGCCACTGCCGTATTTACCGAGATCCAAGACAGCATTAACCTCATCTGGAAGGTAAAGGCCGTACCTAAAAAAGGCTGGAAAAAATTGGTGACCAACCGCCTGCTCTCTTTTTCACTGATTGTATCGTTGGGCTTTTTGCTCTTGGTATCACTCGTGGTAAATAGTTTGGTATTGAGCCTAGGCAACAAGCTTTCGCAGTTTATCCCCGAAATTACAAGCACAACGGCCGTGATTATCCTGGTGCTGAACAACGTACTTACCTTTGCAGTAGTAACGGGCGTATTTGCCGTGATATTCAAAGTACTGCCCGATGTGATTCTGCGTTGGAAATCGGCCTTGGTGGGCGCTGCCTTTACGGCATTGCTTTTCGGCTTGGGCAAATACATGATTGGGCTTTACCTTCAAAAATCCAATCCTGGACTGGTATTTGGTTCGGCAGGCTCCATCATCATTATCTTGCTGTGGATTTACTATACTTCTATTATCCTGTACTTTGGCGCCGAATTTACGCAGGTTTACGCCGAGAAATACGACCTTGGCATTGCTCCTACTAAATATGCAGTGCACCTTAAAACCGTAGTAGTAGAGAAAAAGGTTGATGTATTGCCTCCGCAACATCCGGAAGATACAGTGAATACGCCTTAGTTTTAGGTTGGCAGTTTTCAGTTAACGGTTGATTATCCAATCAATAGCAATTCCCCTCCCATGGAGGGGTGCCCAAAGGGCGGGGTGGTCAGCAATTCAGCAATTGAACAATCCTTATAAAGACTAAAGCGGAAAGACTAAAGACTAAAGCTGGTTGTGCATTATAGTCAACAATTTGGCAATTAAACAATTTTCAGTTGACGATTTTCAGTTGGCAACTGATTATTCTACACCAATTCGGCCATTTCACAATTCTCAGTTAGCAGTGATACTCAACAATAGCAACAATTTAACAATGGTAACAATTTAACAATTCTCAGTACCCCTTTTAAAAATAAGAAGCTATCTTATCGATAAGCTCTTTTTCCGAAAATGGCTTGAGCACCAAATCGTTGATACCCGATTCGATATATTTTTGGCGATCTTCCTGCAATACGTTGGCTGTAACGCCCAAAATAATGATGTTGCGTTTCGCGGAATTCGCGTAGGTCCTGATCCGGCGCGTTAGCTCTACCCCACCCATTTCTGGCATCTGGATATCTGTTAAAATCAGGTCGTACGGGTTTTTCTCGAACAGTTCGTAGGCTTCCTTGCCATCGTAGGCTACATCGGTATGCAGCTTGTATTTTTTGAGCACGGTTTGCGCCAGCAAAATATTCATTTTATTATCATCGGCCAGCAAAATACGTTTGCCTTCCAAATGGCCCACGCCTTGGCCAACCACAAAGCTTTTCACTTCTTCGCTGTTTTCCTTGCATATTTCGTACGGAATTTCAAAACTAAAAGTAGAGCCTTTGCCTACCTCGCTTTTTACGCCTATTCGTCCGCCTTGGAATTCTACTATCTTTTTGCAGATGGCCAAACCTAAACCGGTACCTTTTTGTTTGAGCTTGCTCGACGAGTAATAAACCTGTGCAAACTCATCAAATATCATATCCAGATCCTGAGGCGCAATGCCAATTCCGGTATCGATCACCTGAACCTGCAATACAGCCTGTTTTTTGGTATTGGTAATAATTTCGGCCTTGATGGTTACAGCGCCCTGATCGGTAAACTTGATGGCATTGCTCAACAAATTCATAATCACCTGTTTCAGGCGAAGCGAATCGCCCATAAAGCAGACATTCTTCTTAAACGACAGTTCTTTATTCAGCTTTAGGTTCTTGTTGGTGGCCTGAATGCTGATGCTGTTTACCACTTCGTTAATGGCATCGAGCGGCACAAAGGCAATCTTGTCGAAATTTACCTTTCCAGTTTCGTACTTAGAAAAATCGAGGATATCATTTACCACGTCTAACAGCATAACCGACGAACTTCTGATGGCGCTTACCTGTTCGCTCTGTTGCGGATCGAGCTGACCCTGGCTCAACTGCTCCGAAAACCCGATAACCGAATTGAGCGGCGTTCTGATCTCGTGGCTCATGTTGGCCAAAAACCGGCTTTTAGAAATGGCATATTGAGAAGCCTTTTGGCTGTAGTTGATCAGCTCGCTCTCGTTTTTATAGATTTTCCAAAGGTTATACAAAATGGCCAACACCAATACCAATAGCAATACAATGCTGAGTACAAACATTTTGTCGATACTTTTCACTGTGGTTTCGATATTGCCTTTGATTTCTGTGCGGTTCATCGCTACGAATTTTCGCTCGTAGCTTTTGTAGTCGCGCAACAACGTAACCAGTTCGGTTATGATTTGGTTATTGAGTTCGAGTATTTCGGCTTCATGCTTGTTGAGCGTACGATTGGTGGCATAAAGGTTACGAAAATAATCGTTCATCTTTTGCCATTGTAGCTTGTTAAAATCCTTGCTCTTTGACGAAGTATCGAGCTTTATTTCGGTACGCACCAGTTTTTTGCTGGTATCGGCGGCTTTGTCTTTGTCTTTTTTCCTCGAAAAGGCATCGGCTAAACGGCCAAAAAGATTTTTCTCCGGACCTTTTTGCTGTGCCGTGTGGATGGTATCAACAGAAACCATGGTTTTCAGCTTGCCGTACGTCATCTGCTTGCCAGTGGCAGGCTGAAATTGGTTGCGGGTCGAATCTATGCCCAACGAAACCTTGATCAGGCTATCGGCCAGTACCCTTAACCTTAAATAGAGATCGGTTCTTGCCTTTTTCTGCTCAACCAATCCCTTGAGGCTTTTTGGAGCGGTTCTTTCCTTCTCCTCATCAATATTGCGGATGTTTTCTAAAGTAGTCGAAACAAAATTGATGGATTCCCAATAAGCTTTGATGTATTTTTTTTCGCCGGTTGCGGTATAGAGCCTGCAGTTGTTATCGGCCTTGTACAGCATTACAATGGCAGAATCGATTTGCGTATAATCCTCGTTTAAGGCCGTAAGCTGATTGGTATAATACCTCAAATCGTCGGTCTTACTGTTTCGGATATAGAAAAATATGGCGCACAAGAACAGCGTCAATATGAGAAATACAACAAGGCTATAGCGTGTTGAACGGTTTTTAGCGGATGTAAGAGACATAGGAGCTCGTTATTATAATCTTAAACCCAATGCAGGGATTTTTCAATAACAAATAGGGACATACAAGTATACGCTAAAAAAGCGTTGCCCAATAGTTAAAATTTAAAAAATTTAGAATCTTTCTAAACTCGGCTCCCTAACCAACTAAGCCACTTCCAAATCTTCGGGTGCCGTTTCTTTATTTTCCGCTTCCTTAATTTCGTCTTTTTCTATCCTTAGGTTTTTGATGATATGTTGCTGCCTTTCTGGCGTATTTTTGCCCATGTAATATTCCAGCAAGCTTTTAATGGTCTGCTCTTTTAGGATTACAGGGTCCAGCCTGATGTCTTTGCCGATAAAGAGGCCGAACTCGTCGGGAGAAATCTCGCCCAAACCTTTAAATCGGGTAATTTCTGGTCTGGCGCCCAATTTGGCAATGGCGTCTTTGCGTTCTTCGTCGCTGTAGCAATAAATGGTTTCCTTTTTGTTGCGCACCCTGAACAGCGGCGTTTGCAAAATGTAAACATGTCCAGCTTTGACCAAATCGGGAAAAAACTGCAGAAAGAAAGTCATCATCAGCAAACGGATGTGCATGCCATCCACATCAGCATCGGTAGCAATAACGATATTGTTGTAGTGCAGGCCTTCCAAACCATCTTCAATATTCAGCGCATGCTGCAACAGGTTAAATTCCTCATTCTCGTACACTACTTTTTTGGTGAGCTCGTAACAGTTCAATGGCTTGCCTTTTAAGCTGAATACGGCCTGGCATTCTACATCTCTCGATTTGGTAATCGAACCCGAAGCCGAATCGCCCTCGGTAATGAAAAGCGTGGTTTCGTATCGCCTGTCGTGCGTGCTGTTGAAATGGATTTTGCAATCCCTCAGTTTTTTATTGTGCAAAGAAGCTTTCTTGGCGCGGTCGTTGGCCAGTTTTTTAATGCCGGCAATATCCTTACGCTCGCGCTCCGATTGCAAAATCCTTTTTTGCAGGGCATCGGCTACATCGGCGTGTTTGTGCAGGTAATCATCAAGCTCCTTCTTCACGAAATCGTTGATGAAAGTACGTACCGACGGACCGTCAGGCCCAATATTTTGCGAACCCAATTTGGTTTTGGTCTGCGATTCGAAAACCGGCTCCTGTACCCTGATGGCAATGGCAGCGATAATAGAGGCCCTCACATCGGAAGCATCAAACTCTTTTTTGTAAAACTCGCGGATGGTTTTAACCACAGCTTCCCTAAAAGCGGCCTGGTGCGTACCACCCTGGGTAGTATGTTGCCCATTTACAAACGAGTGGTAATCTTCGCCGTACTGCTGACCGTGGGTCATGGCAATTTCGATATCGTGGCCTTTGAGGTGGATAATCGGATAGCGGATTTCTTCGGGCTTGTTTTCTTTCGAGAGCAGGTCGTAAAGTCCGCGCTCCGAAAAATATTTTTGGTTGTTGAAGTTAATGGTCAGTCCTGTATTCAGAAAAACATAATTCCAGATCATGCTTTCTACAAAATCGGGAATATAGTGGTAGTTCCTGAAAATGGTTTCGTCGGGGTAAAAGGTAATCGCCGTACCGTTGCGTTGCGTGGTTTCGATGATAGGGTTATCGATAACGATTTCTCCTTTAGAAAACTCTACCTTTTTGGTTTTGCCATCGCGGTACGACTGCACGGTAAAGGCGGTCGACAAGGCATTTACCGCCTTGGTACCCACCCCGTTCAAACCTACCGATTTTTGGAAGGCATTGCTGTCATACTTGCCACCAGTGTTGATTTTTGATACACAGTCGATTACTTTGCCCAACGGAATACCCCGGCCATAATCGCGCACGTTTACCTTGTGGTCTGACAGCGTAATTTCGATGGTTTTGCCAGAACCCATTACAAACTCGTCGATAGAGTTGTCTACAATTTCTTTGAGCAATACGTAAATCCCGTCGTCTTGTGCCGAACCGTCGCCCAGCTTGCCAATGTACATGCCTGGGCGCAAGCGGATGTGCTCTTTCCAGTCGAGTGAACGTATACTATCGTCGTTATAGATTGGTTCTGCCATAATTTTTATCAGTTTTGTGCGTCTTTGCAGTCGTGCGAAATGGAGATATGCCGTAATGGAATACCTGATAGGCATCCTAGATTCTCCATTCCTACAAATTTAATCAAATCTGATGGGCTTTTAATCATTAGATTTCAACAATTGCACATTGTGGAAGTTCATTGGTTCACTAGTTCATTGGCTCATTAGTTCATTAGCTGATTGGTTTATTGTTAAATTATTGGCTTGCTATACGGCCAAATTGTTGCATAACTTGTAATTGGCTTTAAGCTTTGGTCTCTCTGCTTTAGTCTTTGTATTGTTAAATTGCTGTTATTGTTGGATAGTCAACTGTCAACTGAAAACCGCCAACTGAAAATTGCTGACTAACGCGCAATCACCTTTAAGCTTTCACACCCAAGAAACCATTCGGCTTTGTACTCCACGTTAAAATCCCTATCTTCCAAACATCAAACCTTAATGCATGCAACCTAAAAAGCAGCTGTCTCTCTTTGACCTTTCGATGATCGTGGTAAGCCTCGTTATCGGGATGGGTATTTTTCGTACCCCTGTAAACGTGGCCAACAAGGCGCAAATTCCGGAACTGTTCTTTGGGGCCTGGGCCGTAGGTGGTTTTGTGGCACTTTGCGGGGCACTGACCTATGCCGAAATCGGTTCGCGTTATCCGGTTACGGGTGGCTATTACAAGATTTTTTCGGTGTGCTACCATCCTTCCATTGCCTTTGCCATCAACTGCATCATCGTGGTTTCTAATGCGGCTTCGGTAGCGGGCGTTTCGCTCATTGGTGCCGAATACATCAGCAAGGTAATCCTCAGTACCGAAATGCAAACCCAAGAGTACCGCATCCTCATTGCCGCCATCAGCATCATTATTTTTTACGCCATTAATCTTTTGGGGCTCAAAACCAGTTCTAAAACGCAGAACATATTGACCATGATTAAAATCGTGATGGTTTTGACTTTAATTGCGGCTGTATTTTTTGGCAACCATGGTGCAAGTGTGCCATCGGTGTTTAAAACCGCCACAGGCGCCACTGCCGGTTGGGCCGATTATGGTAAGGCCTTAGGGCTTTGCCTAATTGCCGTATCGTTCAGCTTTGGAGGCTATCAGCAAACCATCAATTTTGGGGGCGAAGCCAAAGAGGCCAAAACGGTTATTCCGCGTTCCATCATCGTGGGTTTGGGCATCATCATTACGCTTTACCTGGCCATTAACTACGCTTATGTAAAAGTAATCGGCTTTGAGCAGCTGAAAAGTGCCGAGAGCATTGCCGCCATATTGGCCGGTCAGATTTTTGGTCCCGCGGGCTTTGTGCTGCTCTCGGTACTGATTTATTTTTCGGTGCTGGGCTATGTTAACGTAAACCTGCTGAGCAACCCCAGGGCCATGTATGCCATGGGCGAAGAGCGGGCATTGCCAAGTATGTTTGCCAAAAAAACCAAGAAACACGATGTGATGATTGTGAGCCTGACGGTTTTTACCATCATCTCGATCTTTACCATTTTCTACGCCAAAACTTTTGATAAAATACTCAACTATACCATCTTTTTAGACAGCATTGGCATGGCGTTTTCGGCCGCCACCATTTTCTACCTGCGCAAAACCACGGCACATCTCGACAAAAGCACCATCTATACCATGAAGCTTTACCCTGTTTTGCCCATCATCTTTATCGCGGCCTATTTGTTTGTGGCCGTTAGCATTTACAGCGACGATCCGAATGCGGCCCTGAATGGGCTTTACATTTTCAGTGGCTTTGTGCTCATTTATTTTATCAACCGATACCTAAACCGTAAAAAAACAATAGCCTAACCTATGGACCTATCCTATATTTTAAATGAGTTGGGAGAAGAAAGGGCCAATTATTTCAATGCCGTAGCCCCTCCTATTGTACAAACCAGCAATTTTTGCTTCAACACCGTAGCCGATTTCAGAAATGCCTTGGCCAACGAATACCAGGGCAACCTGTACTCGCGTGGCCTTAACCCCACCATTGATATTTTAAGGAAAAAACTGGCTGCTTTAGATGGTGCCGAAGATGCCTTGGTTTTTGCCAGTGGCATAGCCGCGGTCAGCATTCCGGTAATGGCTTTGCTGCAACATGGCGATGAGGTGATTTGCGTAGAAAATCCATACAGCTGGACCATTAAGCTTTTTAAGGATTTGCTGCCTAAATTTGGCATTAGTTGCACTTTTGTTGACGGAACAGACATAAACCAATTCAAGGATGCAATCACGACCAGAACCAGGCTCATTTATCTCGAATCGCCCAACACCTTTAGTTTTGACGTACAAGACTTAACGGCGATTGCCCAACTGGCCAAGGCGCATGGCATTTTAACGATGATAGACAACAGCTACTGTTCGCCAATTTACCAGCAACCCATTGCCCACGGCATCGATTTGGTTGCACAGTCGGCCACCAAATACCTAGGCGGACACAGCGATGTGGTAGCGGGCGTACTTACAGGAAGTAAAGCTTTACTCGAACAGATTTTCAACAACGAATACATGAATATCGGGGCATGCCTGGCTCCACAAAACGCCTGGCTTTTGCTGCGTGGTTTGCGCACCTTGCCCATTAGGCTCGAGAAAACCAGCGCCACAGCCGAACAGGTAATCTACTATTTGGAACAGCACCCCAAAGTGGCCCAAGTGCTTTATCCTTTTAGCAAGGCCAACAAAGACCTGGCCCTCGCCAAAAAACAAATGAAGAAATGTGGCGGTTTATTTAGCATCGTACTCAAAGAGGCTTCGCTAGAAAGCATAGAAAAGTTTTGCAACAGCCTGCAGCATTTTTTAATGGCCGTATCATGGGGCGGTTACGAAAGCCTGGTTTTTCCGGCCTGTGCGGGCATCAACAAAAACGATTTCGACCAAAACAACAAACGCCACATCCTCATCAGGCTGTATATCGGATTAGAGGATGCCAGTTATTTGATCAAAGATTTAGAACAAGCATTAGCCCTCCTGTAAATGCCTTTAAAACAACTGTCTTTTAAAAAGCAACTGGCTTATGCCGCCGGGATGATGGGCTGGAGCATCATGACCAACCTCATTATCGTGATGATGCTGTACTTTTACCTGCCCCCTAACCATTCGGGGCTGGTGCCTTTGGTACCGCAGCTGCTGGTTTTTGGGGCATTCAATATTCTTTCGCTCATTACCGCCTCCGGACGTTTGTTGGATGCCGCTTACGATCCTTTTATTGCTTCGGTAAGCGATGCGAGCAAAAACCCCAAAGGCAGGCGCTTTCCAGTTATGAAATGGGCTATTTTGCCGGCCATTATATTTTGCGGACTGGTTTTTCACCCCTTGGTAAAAGGCGAAAGCCTGACCAATGTCTGGTGGCTGGTTTTTGTGTTGGCCGGTTTCTTTGTTTCGGTTACTACTTATATTATTCCGTATAATGCCTTGCTGGCCGAATTGACGCATACGCCTGAAGAAAAAGTAAAACTTTCTTCCCTTCAGCAGGTGGGTTTTGTGCTGGGCATGATCATTGGCGCGCTATGTAATAATTTCGCCGACCTCATCCAAACCGTTTTTCATGTAACCGAACGTTTTGAGGCCTTGCAATATACAATTTGGGGACTGAGCGCCTTTTCTGGTTTGGTGATGGTATTGCCCATCCTCTTGATCAAAGAAAGGGAATATGTGGCCAGCAAACCTACGCACACGCCCCTGTGGCCAGCCCTTAAAAACACCTTCAGGAATTCGAATTTCAAATATTACCTCATTTCCGATTTTGTGTATTACACAGCTTTGAGCCTCATGTCGAGCGGACTGCTGTATTTTGTAACCGTGCTGTTGGGTCTTCCCGATTCTGACGGAGGCATGTTTATGGGCCTTATGGTAGTGCTTTCGCTGATTTTTTACCCATTCATCAATTACGGCTCGAAAAGGTTTGGCAAAAAGGCACTGGTATTGATTGCCTTTGGCATTTTAAGTCTCATTTTCGTGACTATTTTCTTTTTGGGAAAACTGCCTTTCCAGCCAGCCAACCAGATGTACATCTTAGTTGTTTTCGCTTCTTTCCCTTTAGCGGCACTAGGTATTTTGCCCAACGCCATATTGGCCGATATTGCCCAAAAAGAAGCCCAAGAAACTGGCGAGAACCACGAAGGCATGTATTTTGCCATTAAATACCTGTTTGTAAAACTGGGACAGACCCTGGGCATTACCATTTTTGCCATGCTCACCATTTACGGCAAAGACCCCGGACATGATTATGGTTTGCGCCTGAGTGGCGTGGTGGGTTTTGCACTCTGCGTATTGGCCCTGCTGTTCTTTACCCGTTTTAAAGAGAAAGCCTGAGGCAGTTGGCATTGGCAGTTTGCAGTTGATCCATATTAAAATGTGCTAATTTTGCGTTTATTTTGCAAAAAACACTTGCGAAGTTTAAAAAAAACACTTGCGAAGTTTTTAAAACTTCGCAAGTGTAATCAACAAACAAACCATGAACATACAATTTAAAGCCGCTACTACTACTCAACATTTTGAAGGCATATTGGCATTGCAGCAAAAAAACATTTATACTTCGCTTAGCATGGCCGAACAACAGCAACAAGGCTTTGTATTTGCCGAACACAACCTAGAACTACTCAAAACCTTGGCGGCCGAACTGCCTCAGGTGGTTGCCTTGGCCAACGACCAAGTGGTGGGCTATAATTTAGCCATGACGGCCAGCATGAAATCGATTATACCTAGCATCATCCCGATGTTTGATGCCTTTGAGCGCTGTACTTACAAAGACAAGGCATTAACCAGCTACCCCTACATTGTAGGCGGACAGGTTTGTGTAGACCAGAATTTCAGAGGCAATGGCTTATTGAGCAAACTATACCATGCCACGAAAGATTTGGTGGGCAAAGATTACCAATTGTGCGTAACCGAAATCTCGACACGGAACCTTTTATCGCTAAAAATACACCAACGAATGGGCTTTGAGGTAATCAGCACCTACCAAGACGACAAAGAGCTTTGGAACATTGTGCTTTGGGATTTCAGTAAGTAGTTTTCAGTTCACAGTATTCGGTTCCCAGTTTACAGCTATAGCCTCACCCTCAGGTTAATTTCAAAATCGCCATTGGTGTAATTAGACAGAGATGTGGTTTGCAAGGTATGCGAAAAGCCAATGAGGTACTTTTTCTGGTAATCCATGGCCAGGCCAAAACTTGTACTGCCGCTGCTGTGGTAAATGCCATTCAACATGAGCTGTTTTTTGGCAAAACTCAATTGAGCTCCGGCATCCCAAATGTTATCGAAGCCTTTAATACCCCTAAAAGCTACTTTGGGCTCGAGTTCGGCATCCTGGATAGGTATTTTATAGCTCAAGGTCGAATAAAAGGTAGGCAAATCGGCCACATTGCCGTTATCGTTCCACAGCAGGTTCCGCAAGTTGGGCAAAGCGGCTTCGATGCTGATGCGCTCGGTAGTTAAGGCCACACCAAAATCGCCATCAAAGTGGGTTTGGCGCTGGTTGTAAAGACCGATCAGGTTGTCGTTTGGATTCCCATTGATATCATCGGTTGATAAACGCTGGTTCATCACACCTGCCGAAAGTCCAAAATGCAAGGTCGAATTTTCGTTTAAAGGCAAGTGGTAAGCATAACTGGCCAAGGCACGCACAAAACGCTGCAAGCCTGCCTTATCTAAGGTTACGTTTAAGCCGAGTCCTACCCTATTGTGGCCATAGGCTGCCGTCAGGTTTTGCGATACCGGTGCTCCGGGAATGTCGCTAAACTGAGAGCGATGGTTGAGGCTGAGAGCCAAGCCGCTTTCGGCACCCGCCATGGCAGGATTGCCCAAATACCGATTGGCAAAATACTGGGCTTGAAAAGGATTTAATTGAGCTTTTAGGGTAGTTGAAACGCCTACTAAAACCATAAGCCCAAATAAAATCGAAAGTTTCTTTTTCATATCATGAACAGTTAGTGTATCTCCACTGGTTTATTGTTGCCTAATCAAGGTAATGAAGCCTTTTTGTTTAAGCTTATCGGTTCCGAAATCGATAATGTAATAATAGGTGCCTTCGGCAAGGGGCTGTCCGTTTACGGTTCCGTCCCAAGTGTTGTTATAGCCTTTTTTGGTAAACAATATTCGACCGGCACGGTCAAATACCTGTACCGTATTATTGGGATAGGCATCTATATTGGCAACTACCCAAAGGTCGTTTACCCCATCGCCATTTGGCGTAAGGATATTGGTGGCCTGTACGGCTTGAAAATCGTCGCGCACTTCGATGGTTATACTCGCTGTTTGGCTACAACCGCTGGCATTGGTAACTGTTACGGTATAGGTTGTGGTTTGGCTTGGCCTGATGTTGAGCACGGCAGCTTGTTGACCTGAAATAATGCCATTGGCCATTGTCCAGCTATAACTGCCACCACCAGTTGCCGTTAAGCTCAAGGTTTCGCCTTTGCTGATGCTTAAGCCTTTATTGCTGTTGATGGCCACTATTGGCAAAGCATTAATGGTTAAACTGCCTGTAGCATAGCTGATGTTGTAATTGACGGAAACTGCCCCCGCAGGGCTAAGCACGTAAACACCGGCCGACGAGTTACTATTGGCTGTTGTACCTACGGTTGGTTTGGTGCTGAGGCTATTTTCGGTATCGCCATTTTTAAAGCCCGAATAAACCACACTAAAGTTAGGCAAATTGCTGTTTTGGCACATTACGCTGTTATTAGCCGTAATTAAAAGCGGGGCTTTTGTGATGCTTAGATTGGTCGGAACATAGCTGACGGTATAGTTATTTCCGGCAGTAAGCGTACCCTGACTGATGCCATAAGCGCCTACATTTTCGCCTGTAGCTCTGGTTAACGAACCTGTAATAACATCGGCACCTACCAAGCCCGAACTGGTGTAGGTTAAAGCCGGATCGGCATCGCCGTAAACCTTGGTTTTGGCCTGGGCAACAATACTGAGCGTTTTATTGTTGATGGTTAAATTGGCTGGAACATAGCTGATGGTATAATTATTTCCAGCGGTAAGCGTACCCTGACTGATGGCATAAGTGCCTATATTTTCGCCTGTAGCTCTGGTTAACGAACCTGTAATAACATCGGTACCTACCAAGCCCGAACTGATGTAGGTTAAGGCCGGATCGGCATCGCCATAAATCTTGGTTTTAGCTTGAGCAACAATACTGAGTGTTTTGTTGCTGATGGTTAGGTTGGCCTGAACATAGCTGATGGTATAGTTATTTCCAGCAGTAAGCGTACCCTGATTGATAATGTAAGCACCTACGTTTTCGCCAGTAGCCCTAGCTAATGCACCTGTAAACGCATCGCCATTGATCAAACCTGAACTGGTATAGGTCAATGCCGGATCAGCTGTGCCATAAACCTTGGTTTTCGCATCGGCGGTAAGGCTTAGGGTTGCTTTGGTAATGGTGAGGCTGCCATCTTGGTAAGTGATGGCATAATTGCCAGAAGTATATCCGCCAGGCGTAATGAAATAACTGCCCACGTTTTTGGCGCCGATAGCCGTTCCGGTATAGCTTAAGCTTCCCTGCAGGCTCTGCTCATTCTCTCCATTCACAAAGCCATTGTAAGCAACGCCATTGCCGGTGGCATAAACCTGACCATCGTACACCTTATTAAAGTTGTTAGCGGTTATGGTTAAGGCTTTTTGCTGCACATTGATGGTAAAACTTACCGGAGTTGCCGGCGTATGATTCCCATCGCCGGGCTGACTGGCTGTAATGATGGCCGTTCCAGCTGCCAAAATCTGCACCTGTCCAGAGGCATTTACCGAAGCTACCGCTGGGTTATTGCTGGCATAACTTACCGATAATCCGGAAGAAGCAATGGCCGAGGCATCGATAGCCGCGTTGCCATAGGTTAATTGTTGCGTAGCACCCGCTACCTGGCTATTGAATGTAATGACATTGGCGCCCGATTGGATAATGCTCAACGTACCGTTTTTATAATCGAAATCGTAATTTGTGGAGGTTAATCCACTCGGCGTAATCGAGTAATTTCCGGTATTGAGCGCTCCTTGCGAGGTGCCACCATAAACTAAAGTACCACCTAAAACCGATGAGGTTTCGCCATTGGCAAAGCCATTGTAGCTTACGCCGTTTCCGCCAGTGTAGGCAACACCATCGTAGGTTTTGCTAAAATCGTTTGCCGTAACGGTCAGCAGTTTTTTAGCCACCTGCACCTGAAAGGCAATGGGACTTGCCGCGCCATAATTGGCATCGCCAGCCTGGTTTACGGTGATGGTGGCCGTACCTGTTTGCAGCAGGCTTACCTGTCCGGATGCATTGACCGTGGCCACCGCTGGATTGCTGCTCTGATAGGTTGCCGTTAGGCCCGAACTGGCAATGGCCGAGGCATTGATATCGGCATCGCCATAGGTCTTAGCCAAGGTACTGCCCGTAGTTTGGGCATTAAAAGTTAACACGTTTACGTTATTGAGCGAAATGGTAAGCTGCCCGTTTGCATAGCTGATGGTATAGTTAGGCGAGCTTAATCCGCTTGGCACAATGACATAATTGCCTGTATTGATTGCTCCCTGCGATGTTCCGCCATAAGCCAAGGTTCCGGATAGCACTGTTGGATCTTCGCCAAGCGCAAAAGCACTATAGCTTACGCCGTTGCCACCGCTATAGCCAAAACCATCGTACACCTTACTGAAATTGTTGGCGGTAATGGTCAATGGTTTTGGCGTAATGGCAGCAGTGGCGTTTGAGAGATCGCTAATATTTGCTACTTTATAATTTCCTGCCTGTGCACCGGCTAATACTACACTGGCTATGGGCAAGGTGATTGTTTTTGCAGTTCCTACATCTTTGGTATCGTATTGGGCGGTGGCCGAACTTAGGCTCAACTGTACATCATCGCCGTTGACCACATCGCCATTGGCCAGCATCAGGTCTGTAGCCTGCATGATTCCAGCCGTACCGGCATCGTATACTTTGGTAAAGACAGCACTGGACTTGAGGCTAACCGTAACCGGTTTTTGATTAATGGTTAAGCTGAATATGGCATCAGGGGCAGGGCTAAAAGCACCATTTCCTGCTTGGCTAGCCGTAATGTTTACCGTACCTGCCTTTTTAATTTTCAGTTTCCACTTGTTGGCATCGGCGGCATCCTGAAAAGCTTCGGCTATGCTGTTGTCTGCCGACACATAGGTCACGGTTAGGCCCGAGCTAGCGGTTGCACCAGGTTCAAAAGCCACATCACCATAGGTTTTGGCGATATTGCTTGTCGTAATGGTTTGGTTTTGCACCAATGACTCATAGGCACCAAGGTCTATCTGTGTACCGGTTAAGCGCGGGTTGCCCAAAAGGTCTTTATCGGTATTGAGGTTGCCCGTGTACAAGCTATTATCGCCTGCGCCAATGGCCGGGCTACTAGCCTGCAGACTAAAATTGCCAGTGGCGGCATCAACAAACTGAGGATCGGCTCCAAGACCTGTACCCCCGATTGCTTCTTTTTGTACAAAGCTGTTCTTGATAGTCATATTAGATAAGCTCGGTGCACTGCCAAACACTGTATTTCCCCAAACAATAGAATTGTATAATTCGCCAGCGCCGCTCGAAAGAATGGGAAAAGTACCTTCATTGCCTACAATACTAACATTAATTAGTTTCGGAGAACCAGAGCTTATGGAAAAGGCATTGCTATAGGAGTTATAAATATTTTTGTTCTTGCTGATCAGTGTATTTACCAATACAGGACTGCCATCCTTACTACCAAAACCTGAGGCGAAATAACCCGAATTATTGGTAATTATACAGTTTTTTATAAGTGGCGACGAATTGCTATTATAGATGCCTCCAGCAAATCTCTTCTCTAGAGAAGCGCCATTAACGGTAAGATTTGCCGTGCCATTGTAGGCAGCTCCTTGGGTAACCGTAAATCCATCGAGCGTGGCGCTGCCAACATCACCAGCCGCTATAACCACATGGTAAACATTATTGGTCATGTTGGCATCATCTTGTATTTCGCCACTTAAAACCGTTGGATTAAGCCGCCAGTCGCGTTGGCCTAATTGTGTTTCGGCACCTGCAAAACCACCATATATCTTTACGTCTTTTGCCATCAAGAAAGCATTGTCGCTGCCTTTGTTCGTACCAAAGTTGGCGCCATCTTCCGGACTATATAGTGGCTTGTAGGTGCCACCTGCCACCCAAATTTCTTTAATATTGGTGTTGCGCTTAGCTGCTCTTAGGGCATCGGCCAGTTCAGGCAACGAGCCAGTCCAGCTTTTGCCCCAGCCCGTACCGCCTTTTTTTACGTACACAATTCCATTGGTAGGTACTACAGGTGGCGTGTAGTTCATATCGCCTTCGGTTTTGTTTTTTAGGTGGTACAGGATGTTCTTCATCAGGTTGGCGACAGCGGGATATAGGCCAACATTACCAATCCAGTCCTGATCGGTGATGAGCATCAGCCTACCATAGCTAGCATTAACCGGATTATACATCCAACCCAATGGTTGCGTGCCGTTGTAAACGAAGGGGATCAGGCGGGTTGAGGTTGAAACACCTGTAGCGCCGTACCAGAAATAAGGCAACGAAGTAATACTGTTGTTTAAATAGCTTAGGGAACCAACAATAGTCATGTTAGCACCCCCCAGTTGCCCGTCAACCGTGCCAGTCCAGGTAAAACTATCGCCATAGGAGGCAATGATTTGGCTAAAGAACTGGTTGTTGCTGTAAGTGGTCAGGTATTCGCCCTGCAAATAAACGCTCTTGCCCGATGCCAAAAAATCTTTTACCACATTGAGCTGCGCAACAGTATAAGAATCGGTCCCCCCGCTGATAATCAATATATCGGTGGTGCTAAAAAAAGAATTGTCATCTAAAATGCTTCTCGGAACTGTACTCACATTATAACCTAGTTCCGTTGCAACGTTTTCCCACTGTGTGGCTATGGACGGATTTAAACCATTTTGGGTAATCTTGACATTTTGTGCGGCAGCACTTAGCTGGAAAAACAGGGAGAGCAAAACAAGTTGAAGCGCTTTTTTCATATTTAGATTTTTGTTATACGATAAGAGAAATACAGCCAGATCAACACCATGAGGCCTATAGCCAAAAGAATAATGATAACCGGAATACTTGGTTTGCCCTTGGGTTTTAGCATGTACAAATTTTAGCATCCGGGGCCTAGGATTACAAATTTTAAGGCGGACAAAAAGCGGACAAATGAGGTAGAGGGTGGAAGGTTGAAGGCGGAAGGTGGAAGGTGGAAAGGAGAAAGACCAAAGGGGGATGGTTTTAGTTGGCAGTTGGCAGTTAACAGTTTATTATTTAACAGTAACAACAATTCAACAATAGCAATAGTTCTCAGTTAACGGTTGATTATCCAACAATAATAACAATGGCAACAATTTAGCAATCCGGGCAAAGGCTAAAGCGGAAAGACCAAAGCTTAAAGAGATTACCTGCACTATAACAATTCAACCATTTAACAGTGAACCAGTTTCCAGTTCTCAGTTTTCAGTTTTCAGTTAACAGTTGATCATCCAACAATAATAACAATTTACCAATAAACCAATCAGCCAATGACTAATGACTAATGAACCAGTGAACCAATGAAACTCTCAATCATTCAATGCGCAGATGTAATCTTCAAGCATGGAATCATCTGGTAGGTTGATACGGCCTTTCAAACGTCTTTTGCTTCGCGAAACACTGTCGGCACTAATGCCCAGCATATTGGCAATCTGCCTATTGTTCAGTTGCAGGCAGATTAAACTGGCCAAACGTTCTTCGGCCGGATTAATATGGGTCAGCAATTGTTTAAGCCGAGGAAAAAACAAAGGATAGGCCTTGCTGAAAGCCTCTTTAAACTTGCTCCATTCTTCATCGGTTACCAATACATAATTAAGCAGGCTGTCGTTTAGGTTCTCGGTACCGTTCGCCTTAATTGTTCGCTCCAAATCCTTGATCAGTTTTTCCTTTTCGCCGATGTTTTTGGCAAAGGAACCGAGCCGTTCCCTGGCGTCTTTGATTTCCAGGTCTTTGGCCATCCGGTCGCGATTTAAGATTTCGGTTTGGTGCTTGGTTTTTAGCTTTTGCCTGTTGTACAACAAAAGACTGATTACCGTTAACAAAAAGACACCGGCTAATATGGAGTTCCTCACCAGTTTCTCCTGTTGCAGCTTGGCATTGATATTTTCCAAGCTGTTTTGTATATCGTCAAATTCTATTTTCGTTTTTACGGCCGAGAGCTTTTTAGAACTGATGTCGAGCAGGCGCTTACTGCTCAGTTCATGGTAAATATCACCATATTTATAGGCGCTATCTGGGACGTTCAGTTTCTGATAGCTCTTTTCAATGCCCTGTACAGCCAACAATTGCTGCTCTACTACATAATATTCAGATTTGAATGTCCATTGGTAAGCTTCTTTCCACTTAGCCAAAGCTTCTCGATAGCGTTGCTCTTTAAAATCAATAGCGGCCAAAATGTTCTGTGCCATGGCCATGTTATTGTACGAGCCCAATCTCCGGCTCTCGTTGAGCTGCACTTCCACCAAGGGAATACCTTCCCGTTCATGACCCTGCAAAATAAGCACATGGCCAATGTTCCCTTTGGCAATAGCCAGCCAAAGCCCTTGTATATAGGGTGCTGGATCGGGCTTTTTAACCAACGTATCGATAATTTGCTGGTAATAATACTTGGCACTGTCGTATTGGTTAAGCTTGAGGTACGATGCCCCTACAACGTCTAATTGGAAGAGATATACCCTGGGATCCCAGGTTTTTTGGGCAATATTCTTAAAGGAAAGGCACTGTAATCCGTAATTGACGCTCTGCCTGTAGTCGTTGCTTTGATATAGGCCAAAGCTTACGTTAAAGAAGCGGTTATGTACATATTTAAAATGCGAAAAGCCGATTTTCCTTTGCAGTTCGATGGCTTTCAGGTTATACAGAATATAGCGGTTGGTGCCCCTGCCAATCTCTGCACAAAGCGTATATACCTCTGCCTTTAACTGGTCGTCTTTAAGCTTGTGCGCCAGTTTGATGCAATTGTAGATGTTTACCGAATCCTGCACATCGCGTTTCTGTTCAAATTCGAATTTGCCCAGTATTTCGTACATGGTAAGCCTGATTTTCAACCTGTCGTCGGGGTTTTGATCAAGGTAAGCATGTAACATCCCTAGCAGCTGCTGGTGCTTGGGCAGGTTTAACTGAAGGTTTTCCTTTTGCTTCTTCAATTGTGCATAACCAACTTCGGCGCGATGCGTTTGGCTGGTATCGGCTACCCGCCAGGCATCGATCAGTGGCTTGATTGGCTTTGACTGGGCAAAACCCAAGGCACAACAGCCGCACAAAAGCGCCAAAAGCAACAACAGCTTATTCATTGGAGATGCAGAATTAGGTTAGCTAAGATAGGATTAATGAGCGAAAATAGGCATAACAGGGGCTAGCATTTGAAAACTGCCCGCAACTGATATATTTTTAGTACCTTTGCCCACGAAGCAGAATTTCTTTAATCATTTAAAGCAACTCGCAAGTTAGTCTTTCCCACAATGATTGTTCTAGCTTCTTCAATTTACATTAAACAGACCTACTTTGTTATTTACAGATTTAAGACTCATTCCGCCTATTTTAAAGGCGCTTGAAACCGAGGGTTATACCCAACCAACCCCCATACAGGAAAAAGCCATACCAAGCATCCTCAAAATAAAGGATCTGCTGGGCTGCGCACAAACCGGAACCGGCAAAACTGCCGCCTTCGCCATTCCCATGCTGCAGATTTTGCACATGCGTCACCTCAATACCAACAAAAGGGCTATCAAAGCACTGGTCCTTACCCCCACCCGTGAATTGGCCATCCAGATACAGGAAAGCTTTAACGCCTATGGCAAAAACGTAAACCTCAAAAACCTGGTTATTTTTGGTGGCGTAGGTCAACAGCCACAGGTGGATGCGCTTAAAAAAGGCGTTGATATTTTGGTAGCCACGCCGGGCCGTTTACTCGATTTGATGAACCAAGGCTACATCAGCCTCAAAGAAATCGAAATCTTTGTGCTCGACGAAGCCGACCGCATGCTCGACATGGGCTTCATCCACGATGTGAAAAGAGTGGTAGCCAAGCTTCCGGAGAAAAGACAAACGCTTTTCTTTTCGGCAACCATGCCGGCCGAAATCCAAAAACTGGCCAATACCATTCTCCAAGATCCGGTTACCGTTGAAGTGACCCCGGTTTCTTCAACCGCAGAAACCATTAACCAATCGGTTTACTTTGTAGACAAGCCCGATAAAAAGAAATTGTTGAAGCATTTGCTCGACGAACTGAACATAGACCATGCCCTGGTATTTACGCGGACCAAACATGGTGCCGATCGCATTGCCAAAGATTTGGCCAAGCTGGGCATCAAGGCGGCAGCTATTCACGGCGACAAATCGCAAAATGCCCGACAAAGAGCATTAAACAGCTTTAAAGACAGAGAATTGAGGGTTTTGGTAGCTACCGACATTGCCGCCAGGGGCATCGATATCGACGATTTGCAATACGTATTCAACTACGATTTGCCAAACATTCCGGAAACCTATGTACACCGTATTGGCCGTACAGGCCGGGCAGGTGCCAGTGGTACCGCCATTTCTTTTGTGGATGGCGAGGAGAACGAATACCTGATCGATATCCACAAGCTCATAAAACGGGTTATTCCCATTGTAGAAGAACATCCTTTTCCATTGAGCTGGCAGGGCATGCTGGCCAAAAAAGAGGTGGTACGCCAACCGCAGAAAGACTCGAAAGGTGGCGGTGGCAACAAACCGAACAAGAAAAAATTCCACAAGCGAGGCCCTAGACGGAACTAGCTGATGGCCAATAGTTGATAGTCGATGGTCAATAGTCCATGACTAAAAAAGCTTCTCCCGATAAATACCGAGAGAAGCTTTTTTTATATTGTCTGATGGTTATTTTAGTTGCAACCCATCATTTTTAGATTTTCCTGATCCTGATGATGCGCATCCAGTGCAACACCTTCATTACCGGATAGGTTGGATCGAACTCGAACCACCTGGTGGCAAAGTTGGGGCTGTTAGGCTTTTTATGGTGATTGTTCTGGAACAATTCGCCCATTAACAGGAAATCCCAGGGCAGCGAATTTTTACTGTGATCGTCGTTGTCGTGATTAGAATAGCCGTACTTGTGGCCACACCAGTTAACGATAGCTCCATGCAAAGGCCCCATTAAAAAGTGGATCGGCAACAGCAGGAACATCCACCAATGGGTAGCATAAACTACATAAAACCCAATATAGAACAGGCCACAGCCAATGCGCCAGAACCAAGAATCGCCAATCCGGTCAACCAAAGGCCACTCGGGATAATTGCCCCTAAAAGCAGGCTCTGGTTCTATCTTATAGTGCAGGTAGTTAAGGTACATATTTTTGGTGGCGATCATCATGCCAAATACGTCCTTAAAAAAATGTGGCGAATGCGGATCTTTTTCGGTATCGCTATAGGCATGGTGCATGCGGTGCAATATGGCGTAGGCCCTCGGATTTAAGAAAGAAGAGCCTTGCGAAATGAGCAACACCAGGTAAAAGAATTTTTCCCAAAACGGCTCCATCTTAAACATTTTGTGCGAGGAATAACGGTGCAGAAAAAAGGTCTGACTAAATAACGACAGGAACCAATGGGCTAAAAAGAATATTAAAATAATCATGAAAATACGAGGTACTATATAAACGGCAATTAAAGGAATTTGGTTTTTTAGGCTTTTGTTAAATAGATGAACACCAGGTACACAATTGTGCCACCTGCACTCAATATGCTCATGGCCACCGTCATGATGAGGTAACTGAGCAAAGTGAGCCAAAATACCCTCATTCGCGAAAGCTTATCAAAAAACTGGATGTTGACCCAAACGTTGAGCCCAAAGCCTATAAATGCCACCACAGTACTCATTACTTTGAGCAATGGGCTATCGGCCAGTAAATAATTAAGCGGGAAAAACAGCAGCATCACCACCAATGCCTGCCCCAATAAAAAAGCCGCCAGCACAAAATGTTCGACAAAGTTATACCGCTGACTTCTGAATGCGAGAAAAGCACCCAACGCCGCAAACGGCAAGGCAATCATCATGTAAGCCACATAGTGTTGCGAAGCCCACTCGTTAAGTCGCTGAAAAGCAGCTGCCCCACTCTCACTAAATTCGTATTTGATGCCACCTGCAACATCGGTATGAAAATAGAGGCTTAAAATTCCATACACCGTGGCCAGCAAAATGGCAAACGAAATCGGCCTAAAATGCTTAACCCTTTTCCCTTCGATGTATTCGCGGATGGAATAACCCGGGCGAGTAAAAAGCTCTTTAACGGTGTAAAGCACTCCTTTATCAAAATGCAACAGGTGATGCTGGATATCGTGCCATAAATAATGGGCACTTAATCGATGGGTATCTGTGGCTTGGCCACAATTACTGCAATAGTTGCCCGCCGTTACGGCTTGGCAATTCTTACAACTTGTAGATTCTTGCATGCAGTTTTATTACCTCCCGAAATCGTCTTGTACACGTACGATATCACTCTCGTCTGATGGATTTTGGGCATCGGTATGTTGCCATATTTCGGCCACTACGCCCCAATCTTCCAAACCAATTAAACGGTGGCGCTCGCCTTGCTGCAATTTGATCTGGTCTTTTGGATGGTAGGCTTTTACTTCGCCCTCTTCGTCGGTTGCGCTGGTTTTAATGCCAACGGTACCGCTTACCACTTGCCAAATTTCGGCTCTGCGGTGATGGTATTGCCACGAAAGGCGGGTATTTGGAGCAACGATTAAAATCTTAGGGCTTAATTTTCCGCCTATTTTAAGACTGTTTACATCCAGTCCGTCAAAATAAGTATCGGCAAATTGCTGGGCCTGGTCTTCGTCTATTACAAAAAAACCGCCCCACGGACGGGTCTCATCACGATTTACGACGTTAAAACCTTCTATCTGCAAACGTTGTGCAACGGTATCGAATATTTCTGTTTTTTGAGTTTCCATATCGCCGTAAAAATAAGAAAAAAGCCCTTTCGGGCTTCAATTTTTTTGAATAAACATCTTACTAACTACAGATTGGCAGGCTATTAGCGTGATTTTGCTACTTGATTTCGTGTATCACCAGATCGAGGCCCAAACCGGCAGATTGTAAAATAAGCGGAAAATTGGGATTATTCAAGATCCAAAGCTCTATTTTGCCGTCTTCGCTGGCTACTTGTGTAGCATCGATTTCCTTGCCATCTAATTTCATGGCATTTAAACCGGTTTCCTTAGGCTTGAACTTCAGGCCATTGTAGGTAAACGACTTATTGGTGGTCAAGGCTTTATAGGCTTCTTTCGAAATCAGCCCATAGGTTTCGCTATCGCTGAGCTTAGTGGTTCCCTGTGGCGGCTGTTGCGTATAGATTTCCTTGCCACTTTCGTAGGCTTTTTGGCTCATCTCGAAAGCGCCTTCTCCGTAGCCATCCACAAACCAAGCCAGGGTAATTGGCGCTTCTATGCTTTTAACGCTAAAGGTTACCGGTATCTCCTGACTTTGCACAAACACCGTGGCGTTGAGCGTGGTTCCGGCCTTGATTTCGGGCATGAATTTCTGTGCACAGGCCGTTACCACCAAGCCCAGGCAACATAAGGTAAAAACAATTTTTCTGATCATAGTTTTAGGTTTTAGGTATACCCCATCAATTTATCCAATTTAATTTACACCCAAAACAATGCATTGTTATTTTTTGAATAAATTTTCGGCCCCAAACCAAACCGCTAAATATTGCTATAGGCCGTTTTGGCCAACGAATTGGCTTTGAGGTAAACAAAAGTACGTTGGGCATCGAAAATGATATTGAACCTTTTGAGCACGTCGCCACCAAGGATGCTCATTTTTTGCCTGCCGATAGCACCTTCAAAAAATCCAACCGGCACATCGGCCAATTCTATTTTGCCAATGGCGAAACCCGGCAAGATGGCTTTTTTGGTTTTGATGATATTGCCATAAGAGTCTTTCAGCGATTTTTCGCCAACAATTTTGAGTTTCTTGTCTAACTGATTGGCTGCCACAAAAGCATCGTCGAACAAAATGGCACCGGCATAGCCCGAATGTATCAAAAACTTATTGTCGATACGCTTGCCATCCAATTTACTCGTTCCGGTTATAAACATGTTGCTGTTGGTATAGCTGAGGGGCAGTTTTTCATATTTTTTCACCTTAGCCGGCAATTTTTCGTAAACCAGGATCTGGCTTTTGTCGAAATCAATTTCTACCACTTTGTTCTCGAAAAGATCTGGCCCGAATTTACCTTCGGTTTGCTGGCCAGAATTTTTGTCTTCCCATACCTCCAGGTTTTCCCACACCAAATCGCCTATTTTAAGGCTGTTGCTTTTGCTATACCTCGACTCGCTCTCGCCGCCCCAGCTTTTTACGCTGTCTACCCTGTTAAAAACCAGGCTTTTCATTCTTTTGGTGGCTTCTTCGGTCAGCATTAACGAGCTTGCCGCGGTATGAAACATCAGGCTTACGGTATCTTTATGGTTAACCAGCGCTTTTACCGCCATGTTGTTGTATTTGGTAAGCTGAAAAGGGATGATGGCGGGTTTTGAGCTTTGTGCCCAAACTAGCTGACTACAAAAAGCAAGCAGGACGAATAGCGAAGATTTGAATTTGTTCATGAGATGGGTTTCTTTTGGTGTGTTGAGGATTAAAATAAAGCCTTCAGAATTTTCCGAAGGCTTTACAAATTAGAGATTCAGCGCCTGATTTGGCAATTCTATCTTATATTTTACTTTATTTCTTCGAAACTGATGGCATAGCCGCCCGCAGCTGCGCAGAACTGTGCCAGCTTACTTTTGCTGGTTACCGTTATTTTACGGATGTTATAGGCTTGCGGATTGGTTTTGTAATTGGTTTCCTTGGTATCGGCGTAAATGGTTGCCACGTATTTTTTGCCTTTTTCCAAGAAGTCGAGCGTAATATTAGAGGTACGCACATTATCGCCGTTTACGCTACCCAAGAACCATTTGCCTGTGCCTTTGGCCTTGCGGGCTACGGTAAGGTACTGGCCGGGTTCGGCTTCGAGGTATTTGCTGTCGTCCCAATCAACGGCAACATCTTTGATAAACTGAAAAGCATCCGGAAAGCGCTCATAATGCTCGGGCATATCTGCTGCCATTTGCAAAGGACTGTACAACGTTAAATACAAAGCCAATTGGTTGGCCAGCGTACTGTTTACGTGCGAATTGTTGTTCGGACTGAACTTGCTGATGTCCATTTCGAAAATTCCCGGCGTATAATCCATCGGGCCACCCAACAACCTGGTAAATGGCAAAATCGTCACGTGGTTAGGCTTAGAGCCTCCAAAGGCTTGATATTCGGTACCTCTGGCCGATTCGTTGCCAATCAGGTTGGGATAGGTACGGGCAATGCCGGTTGGGCGTACGGCCTCGTGCGCATTAACCATGATGTGGTAATCGGCAGCCTTTTCGATGGCATATTGGTAATGGTTAATTATCCATTGGCTGTAGTGGTTTTCGCCTACTGGCAGAATGTTACCCACATAACCACTCTTAACCGCATCATAGCCATTGGCTTTCATAAACTTGTAGGCTGTATCGATGTGGCGTTCGTAATTTCGAACCGACGATGAGGTTTCGTGGTGCATAATGAGTTTAATGCCTTTGGCTTTGGCATAGGCATGCAGTTCTTGCACATTAAAATCGGGATAAGGCGTTACGAAATCGAACACATAATCTTTCAAATGGCCAAACCAGTCTTCCCAACCTACATTCCAGCCTTCAACCAGTACGGCATCAAAACCGTTTTTGGCCGCAAAGTCGATGTATTTTTTGACGTTGGCCGTGGTAGCGCCGTGTTTGCCATTGGGTTTGGCCTTGTTGTAGTCGGTTATGCCCAATTCAACTGTCGGGTAATCGTCGGTATAGGCCCAAGTGCTTTTGCCGGTAATCATTTCCCACCAAACGCCCATGTATTTTACGGGTTTGATCCACGAAACATCCTTGATTTTTGAAGGTTCGTTTAGGTTATAGATCATCTTTGAAGCCACAATATCGCGGGCATCATCGCTAACCATTACGGTACGCCAAGGGGTGTTGAACGGCACCTGCACATAGCCCTTATCGCCTTTGGCATCGGGTGTTAGCCACGATTGGAAAGTCATGGTACGGTCGTCGAGGTTAAGGTGCATACATGGGTAGTTGAGCAGCGCGGCTTCGTGAATGTTGAGGTACAAGCCCTCATTGGTTTTCATCATCAGCGAGGTTTGCACACCGGTTGGCGAAAAACCTTGCTGCGATACATTGGCCGTTCTGGCCTTTTCGCCCAAAGCCCTGATTTCGCTCAGCTTGGTGGTATTGTAATCGTATTCCTGGGTATCATAATCGCCCGGAATCCAAAAGGCGGTATGGTCGCCGGCCATGGCAAATTCGGTTTTTTCTTCTTTTACCACAAAGTAAGTGAGGTTCTTTTGCGAAGGGAATTCGTAGCGAAAGCCCAAACCTTCATCAAAAAGACGGAAACGGATCAGTATTTTCCGGTCGATTTCTTTTTGTACAAGCGTTACGGCCAATTCGTTGTAGTGGTTGCGAATGGCATTGACCTCGCCCCAAACCGGCTTCCAGGTTTCGTCGAAAGTAGCGGTTTTGGTATCGGCAATGGTAAAATCGCTTAACAGGGATTTTTTATCGTCTTTCAGCTCAAGGCCCAGCTTACTGGTTTTAACCACGTCTTTTTGCTTGTATTGCAAGCTATAGGTTGGCGTTCCGTTGGCATTGAGCGCAAAGCTCATGGTGATATTTCCATTTGGCGATTTGAGTTGCTGCGCATTAACCGCACAGGTAAAAACGAATACCCAAACCAGTAACAGTTGTAGTTTCTTCATATTGCTGAATTAGGCAATAAAATTAGCCTAATATTTCTAGAAAATATAAATCTTGTGACAAAGACGGTGATTTTTAAGGTTAGAAAGCTATTTTATGACCACCTAAGACGCCTTAGAGAGGCTAAGCAACGGAAAATGCTTCCGTTATCCATCTTTGTTACCTAAATAATCTTAACTTTAACTTCCACATGAAAATCGAAAGCCACGAAGTAAACGGCACCAAAATAGCCGAAATCATAGCCGATACCACGATCATTAAAACCGCCGAAGATGGCCTCGATTTACTGGGAAACCTGTACTATCAGGGCTTCGACAAAATCATTGTTCGCGAAAGCCACCTTACGCCGGCATTTTTCGACCTGAAGAACGGCATGGCCGGAGAAATCCTGCAAAAATTTTCGAACTACCGGGTTCAACTGGCCATCGTTGGCGATTTTTCGCCCTATACCAGCAAAAGCATCAGGGATTTTATGTTTGAAAGCAATAAAAGAAAGCAGATTAATTTTGTGGATTCGTTGGCTACTGCCATTCTGGCACTTTCGGAAAAATAATCACACTTCGTGATCTATTTGCTTAATTTCCTGGCAAACTAACCGATTTTTCGACTGGGGTTTCGTTGAAATAGGATATCCTGCCCTCGCCTTCCCTTTCGGTACGTCCGTTGCGTTGCAAAACCAATGTGGTACGGTTGCCGTTGGGGCCGTTGCTAAAAGTGTAGGTGTATTTTTCCAGTTTCCGTGAACTGGTTTTTAGCTTCTTGCCCCAGGTTTCGTTAATGGCACGATTGGTTACGTCGCTGTTTCCGTTGGAGGTTTTTCCTATTTTGCTCCACTCCTCGTTTTGTCCGTTGGCAGGACTGATGGTCAATTGGTTACCATTTACCGACCATGTACCGGTTTCGTGCTGATAGCTTTTGATAGCAGTATAATGCGATGCCATCACATTAACAAAGCGATAGGTACCGTCGGCATCGAATTGGTATTGGCCGGTAGCAAATCCTCCGGTGTTATAGCCGGTCATGGTTCCAGCACCTGTAAATTTTTCAGTCGAAGTTCCCTCCCATAATCTTCCTGCCAAGGGTGAGTTACTCTCCTTGGCAACTGTACTGGCTTGTACCAGCGAAACCGAATTGTTTCTTTCGCCTTGCGTTACTTTCGAAAGTTCTAAGGAGTTCAGAACAGCAGCCAAATCTTTTTCATATTGATTGCCGTTGGCCATTACCACCACGCTCACGGTTTGTCCATAGCCCGTGGCCGAAAGCAAGGCCACCTTGCCTTTAATGCCCTTATCGATATAGGTGCTCCCTCCGGTTACAATTCCCCAACCGTTTGCCTGGGTTGCGGGTTGCATTACAGGCTCTCCATCAACCTGGATCTGGCCTTTGATGGCTGCCGTCCATTTGCTGTTAAAATTTTCATCGGCCGAAGCGGCAGAGGGTTTTGCCTTGGTGATGATAACCATGGCATACGCTCCGGTCTTTTGATCGGCAACCGTCAACTGAACAGCCACCTCGTTTTGTTGCTGCTGCCAACCTTTGGGCTGGGTAAAGGAGATCACATCAAAGGTTTGCTTTTGGGCAAAGCCGGTACAGCTCAGCAACAAAAACGAGTGAAGGAAAAGGATATTTTTGATCAGTTTCATATTTGAAAAATGCTGTCTTCTTCATCAGGATTTTACTGTGGCAACTGTTTATTTTCGAAGCCGGTTTTAAATCCGGGCGGATTATCGATGATGGATTTGTTACCTTCCATAAGCTTGTAGCTAACTTCATATTGATGGCTAATAGAGTTGCCCTCTCTTTCGGTTGGCCCGCCCATTTTCAGGATCAAACAGTAGTCCTTGCTTCCGGAAAAATATTTGATCTCAAAAACATAGGTTGCCTTTTCCAATTTATAATCAGCTGTTTTTACAGGGTTGCCCCAAACCTTGGTACTTTGTCCTTTAGCCCACCAACCGCCCTTGCCCTGTTTGGGAGTGAGGGTGAGCTGATTGCCGCTAACCGAATAAGTTCCGGTTTCATAAACGAATAAAATATCCTTCATGAGCGTTTGCCATTGCTTGTTGCGGAACAGATAGGTACCATCGGGATAAAAAGCATATTCTTTTCTCATGTACCCGGCGGTATATTGTGGAAAGCCATTGACATAGCTCCCTGTTGTTTCCAAGGTATTATCGCACCATAAGCCCACTATAGCAGTTTTCCCGGTTCCGCCTTTAGCTACAGGCGTTGCTGCAGCAGTGCTGGTTTGAGGCGCTTTTGCCAATTCGAGCGAGTTGAGCAATGCCAATAGCTCTTTTTCATAGGCCTTGGTATTGGTCATTAAAACCACGCTTACCGCTTGTCCACCACCTGTGGCGGTTAGCAAGGTAGCTGTTCCCTTATTGGCACCGTCGGTGTAATTGGCGCTGCCCGAAATTACGGTCCAGCCGTTTTGTTTGCTGGGTTGCTGCAGACTTGGCTCATCATTGACCTGTATCGAGCCCTTGACCAACCTAAGCCAATCATTGCTGAAGTTTTCATTGGCCGATGCACCTGATACATTGGCCTTGGTCATTACGGCAATGGCATAGAAACCTGTTTTGTTATCCATAACCGAAAGCTGGAGCCCACCCTCGCCCTGCTGTTGCTGCCAGCCTTTGGGCATTGTAAAAAAGACGGCATCAAAGTTTTGCTTTTGGGCAAAACCTGCATAGCTCATTAGTAAAAATGAATGCAGCAGCAGTATTTTTTTAATCAGTTTCATAGCAACGTTTTTAAACATAAACCATAGGATAAAAGTAGATTGGATAACCAGGGTAAACAATCATCAAAAAAGATGATTTATCATTTCGAACCATACCCACTATTGGTTTCCCAGGCCTATACAATTGTCTATTACCATTGCAAGAGGTTAAAACAGCTGTTTTTTTTACAGAAGACGTAAAAAATCATTAAAAAAGATGATGAAAAATACGGCGCCACAATATTTTATTTGCAGGATAGAAAAGCGTAAATTAACGTATGAAAAAATCATTGCTCTTCTTATTAATAGCTTGCATCAGTTTTGCTGCTCAGGCGCAGACGGCCATGAATAAAGACAGCTTACTGAGATTACTGCCCAAAGCGAAAGAAGATACCAATAAAGTGCAGCTGTATTTGGATATAGGCAACATATACGAGCTTGACGATACAAAAACCGCCGAAAAATACTACAAAATGGCCGGCGACCTGAGCAAGCGGCTAAATTATAAGAAGGGCATGATCAAATTCATCTCTAATTATACGGGTATTTTAAATGCAAAAGGGTCATTTGACAGCTCCCTGCTGCTTAACAAACAGGCCGTTCAATTTGCCAAAGAACTTAACGATGCCGTAATTATTGCCAAAACAACGGCTAATGTGGGCAACAGCTTCAATTTTTTAAACCAATATGAAAACGCCCTATATTATTACGAAATAGCCAAAAAGGATTTTGATAAGATTAACGACCCGTATTTAGCCGCACGGATGAACGACCTGATCCAAAATGTATATTTCCATTTATCCCAATATGAAAATGGGGTGCAGTATGGCAAAGAAGCCGTTAGTTATTTCAAGACGGCCGGAAAAGACATGGAACTGGGTCAGGCCTCGCTCAATTTGGCCAATAATTACCAATCGCTCAACAACAATGCCTCTGCCTTGGTTTGTTATCAAGATGGGCTTGCCATGGCCAAAAAAACAGGCTACAAGGCATTGGAACTTGCCTCGCTGATCGGTATTGGCGATATCTATTTTCATCGCTATGATACCGAGAGCACGCGCAAATACTATGAAGCAGCGTTAACGCTCAGCAAGCAGCTCAACAATCCCGAAGGCGAAGCGATAGCAGGAAGGGGCATGGCCTTGCACTTTCTCCTCAAAAAGGACTTCAAAACGGCAAAAAACTATATTTCCGCTTCGCTTAAACTAGCCGATAGCTTGGATCTGAAACAGGAAAAATTTGAGGGTTTAAAGGTCATGTCGGGCATTTTGTTTGGCCTGCACGACGTGGTTGCCGCAGAGCGATATTTAGACAGTGCAACCCTTATCGAAAACAAGCTGCGCGGAGAGGAAATCCAGAACAAGACATTGCTACTGGAGAAGAAATTTGAAACAGCAAAAAAAGAAACACAAATCAAACTCCAACAGGCCCAACTCAGACAAAAAAGCAACCTGATTTATTTCCTGATTGCAGGCGCCATTGCCTTGCTGGTGATTTCGCTGCTGAGCTATCGCAATTACAGGCACCGCCGCAAACTACAACAGGCAAAAATTGACGAATTGGAAACCGAAAAACAGCTCACTGCTACAGAAGCCGTGCTCAAAGGCGAAGAACAGGAACGCACCCGTTTGGCCAAAGACCTGCACGATGGCTTGGGAGGCATGCTGAGCGGCATAAAATATTCATTAAGTAACATGAAAGGCAACCTTATTTTAACCCCCGACAATGCCCTGGCTTTTGAACGCAGCATGGATATGTTAGACAGCTCTATACGCGAAATGCGCCGCGTGGCCCACAATATGATGCCCGAAATACTGGTAAGGTATGGACTAGACACTGCACTAAAAGAGTTTTGCAACGAAATTAATCAAAGTGGCGTGCTGGCTATCAACTACCAATCGGTTGGCATGAACAAAGTCGCCATGGAACAAACTACCGCCGTAGCAGTTTACCGTATTGTGCAGGAATTGGTCAACAATTCCATTAAGCATGCCTACGCCAAAAACGTACTGGTGCAGTTGCACCTGTCGGAACAGGAAAGGTTATTGGCCATTACGGTAGAAGACGATGGCAATGGTTTCGACACCGCAGCGTTAAATGAGGCTACGGGTATGGGCTGGCAGAACATCCAAAACCGGGTCGAGTTTTTAAAAGGCAAGCTCGATGTACAATCGGCCCCGAACAAAGGCACTTCGGTAATGATAGAAATTACGATCTGATGAAAGCTGGCATTTTTATAGTTGACGATCACTACATGGTGATAGAGGGCATCCGCTCTTTGTTGCAAAACGAAAAAACCATCGATTGGATGGGCCATGCCACCAACGCGGCCTCCTGTTTGGCGTTTCTAAAGCAGCACCAGCCTGATGTGATTCTCATGGATGTAAACCTACCCGACAAGAGCGGTACCGACCTGTGCAAAGAAGTTCATCAGCTGTATCCTTCGGTATTGGTTTTGGGCTTGAGCACCTTTAACCAGCAAACCATTATTCAAAACATGATCGCCAACGGCGCTTCCGGCTACCTCTTGAAAAATGCCACCAAAGAAGAACTGCTCGAAGCCATTAGCGAGGTGCTGAAAGGCAAAAACTATTTCAGCTTTGAAGCTGCCGTGGCCTTGAGAGAACCCCAAGAGAAGCATCCGCTCATTACCCGGCGCGAAAAGGAAGTACTGCAACTTATTGCCGAAGGATTTACCAACGCCGAAATATCGGAAAAGCTTTTCATCAGCATGCCTACGGTAAATACCCACCGAAAAAGCCTGCTCGAGAAATTCGAAGTCAAGAATACGGCTACGCTGATTGGCAAGGCCATCAAAAGTGGTCTGTTATAATATTTGGGCTTAACTCGTTCGCCAAGCTTATTTTTCGGCGATGGAAACCGCTTTTTCCAACACTTCGTCCTTTCCCTTTTTAATGCCATCTACGCTTGGCTTTACCACGAGGTTAGGCACAATGCCAACTCTTTGCGTTTCTTTGCCGTTAGGATAATAAACACCGATTTGGGTAAAATTGGTAGCCAAGCCACCCGGAAAAGCAATAGCCATGCCCACACTTCCATCAGCACCAGCGGTTTGACTGCCCATAATGGTAGTATTTGGCCGAGTACTTAAAGCCATAGCCGATAGTTCGGCCAGACTTTGCGTTTCTTCGTTCACCAAAACAATGAGTTTTCCTTTATAATAATCGGCTCTTTCCTCGCCTATCCGCAGGTTTTTCATGTATTCGTCGGGCATGTAGGTAAAAAGCCCCGGCGTTTCTGTACTGCCTCCGGTATACCTGGCAATGTCCATCGGTTTAGCGAACAGGTATTTGCCAATTTCCCATACAAAGGCCGATTCTTTCGGATAGGTACGCAAGTCGATGATCATGGTTTTGGTTTTCATGGCCAACGGCATTACCTGGGCCAACTGTTTAAGACCTAGCCTTTCGGGATTGAAATAAGCAATATTGGTATTGATGATTTTAAAGCCGGTATCGGCAGGCAACGGTTTTTTGTAATTGGTTTTATTCACCGAAAAACATTTGAGGCTGGTATTTTCAATTTTGCCATCGCGCAGATAGGTTACCCGCATCAACGTATCATTGGTTCTCATCAGCTGACTGGTCAGTTTCCTAAGCTGGGTGGGGTAATTGGAGGCGATTGCATACGGCAACTTATCTTTTAAAAGCTGTGCTGCCGGAACACCGTTAATGCTTTCGATCACATCTCCCCTTTTTAGCGTATGGAGGCCCACTACTTCGTCGTTACTGTAGCTTACCACGGGCTTATTGTCGACAAAAACAATTTCGATGTTGGGCTTCAAAGCACCATAAAACATCCTGAGCGCACTGTCATAAGGCGAAACATCGGTATGCGAATCCTTAATCTCGCCTACAAATTGTACTACGGTGAGCTTGTAGCTCAATTCATCTTTCGCCGCGATGATTTTTGGAATGTATTCGTTTAAAATATTGCCCCAAGGCTTGTCGGTTAAGTTTTTATAAGGCGCAAAATATTCGAAAATACTCCAGAACCTGAATAGGCCCAGCAACCTATAACCAGCATCCGGATATTTAAAACTGGCATACGGGGCTTCGTTCTTAAAAATGGCCACCGGTGTTTCGGCATCGTACAATCTCACGTAGTAGCTTTCTTCGGTCCTATCGGCGTTTTTAATTGCATTTAATTGCTCAATTATGGGCTTGCTTAAACCCGAAGTGTTAAACCAGTCGAAATTAGGCCTATATTTGATTTGCTTCGCATCGATCACTTTGGGCGTAGCCGTTTTAAAAGGCCCCAAATTGGCTATCCATTGATGCAGTATATCGTTTCTTTCGGCATTCGTTTGAACCGCCAATATTTTGGGCATGATCCTGAAAAGCTCGAAATCCCAATTGTAATTGCCTTGGGCAATGGCCGGATGATGGTACTTTAAAAAGCCCCATAACTTGCCCAGCACTGCCAAGTTGTTGGTCTGAAGTGGGGTTAAGGTATTGATGGCAATGGCAGAACCTGCTACAAACTCCTTATCCAAAGCCGCCTTTTTGGTCTTATCGTTGGCAGCCGGCTGTTGGGCATCTATCTTCAATACAATTAAAAAAGCGAAGAGAGCTAAAAAAATCTTTTTCATCCTAAAATTTATCTTCCGTTAAAAAACTTGCCTAAAAGTAAGGGGCTTATCTTAAAATAAACTTTACAGTTGATATCCGTACCATTTGGATTAATATTCGTAGCAAGGAATAGCATTTGCCACAGGCCAGAGGCAAACTAAGAAGCCTAAGATTTTGGATAGGCCTTCAGCAATTCGCGTATGTCTTTGATCTTTCTAACAGATACGGGAATTTTGATACCATTGGACAAAGTAATCGTATTGCCTTTGGTTAAGCTGAGGATATGTTGCAGGTTGATGATATAGGATTGATGGCAACGCACAAAAAGGGAACTTGGCAATATGGCATCGTAATGTTTTAGGATTTTAGACACGACGATTTCCTTGCCGTCTTTCAAGAAAAAAGTGGTATAGCCTCCATCAGATTTGCAATAAATTAAGTCCTTATAATCGACCAAATGGATGTTGTTTAAGGTATTGAGGGTAATCTTGCTAAAATCTCCGGTAAAGTTATTGACGGCTCCCTTTATTTGTAAGGCATGGAGGGCATTTCTCTTGAGCGCCTTTTCGATGGCTACCTCAAACTCCTCATCAATGATTGGCTTTAGCAGGTAATCGATGGCTCCGGCTTTTAGCGCCCTAATGGCATACTCGTCAAAACTGGTAATAATGATAACGGCGAAATCAGGATTTTCAAATTTCTCCAACAAATCGAAGCCCGTGCCGTCGGTTAATTGGATATCGAGCAAAATTACATCGGGTTTGTGCTTAACAATAGCCTCATAAGCAGTGCTGATGTCGTGGCATTCGGCTACGATGCTAACGTCTTTCCGCTTTTCGAGCAAAATGCGGCAGACAGCACATACATGGGGTTCGTCGTCAATCAGTACAATCTTAATCATAGGCTGTTATAAACGGGATGATCAATTTTACGGTCAGACCAGGCTGGCCATCGCTATGCGGTATCATTTCAAAAGATGATTTGACCTGCTGCTGCCTATTCAACAAAGCTAAACGTTCTTTGATAATTTGAATAGAAAATGATTTTTTGGCTGCTTGCTGTGCCTTATGTTGCAGACCAATGCCATTGTCTATGATTTCGCAGCTTAGGCATCGCTGTTCCAATGTCATTTTAAGGATTAGCAAGCCCTTATAAGCTATGGGTTTAAAAGCATGTTCAATAGCGTTTTCAATCAGAGGTTGCAGCAACATATTGGGTATTTTGATCTCCTCGGCCATGGCCTTTACTTCATCAGATAGGTTAAATTGATAGTCGAATTTATCGGCTACCCTCAACTGTTGCAGTTCGATATATTTTTGCAGGATATCCAGCTCGTCGCTCAAATCAATAAACTTGTTTCTTGAATTTTCAAGGATCAGCCTGTTCAGCACGGCATATTTGTTAAGGTAAGCAACGGCTAGCTTGGTTTCGCCATCGTAAATCTGTCGCTGTATGGCACTTAGCGAGTTCGAAATAAAATGAGGGCTCATTTGCGCCAGCCTTAAACGTTCTTCTAGATCGATGGCCACATATTTTTCCTTAAGCCTTAATTGATAATAGTAAAAAAAGATACCGGCTATCACAAAAAGAAACACCGCCGAAAGCACTAGGGTTCTTTGTTTAATGAGGTTTGATTTCAGTTTGTTTGCCAAAGCCAGTTTTTCAATCTTATCATCTTGCGCTTTTACTTGGTACCTGATTTCGGCATTTTTAATGGCAATGGCTTTTTGCTTGTTGTAGTTTTCTTTAAGGAACTGCTGATAAGCCGTAGCCAATGGGGCGATGTCTTTATCTTTTTTGGCCCGCACGGCAAAATCAAGCAAATCTGTAATTACCTTTTCCTTATTCTCGTAGTTGGTGGCCGTTTCTATAAAAAAGTAACGCTTGGCGTGCTGATAATATTGGTTGGCTTTTTCCAGATTGCCTTGTTGCGCATAATCAAGGGCCAATTGCGTGGCTATATCATTGTTTTCGATTAGCCAACCCTCGTGTTTTAACCGGGCAAAACTCTTTTCGGCAAAAAAGATGGCGCTATCTAATTGATGTTGCCGCCTACTGATTTTGCTTTGCAACCGGAGATAGGCCATTTCCAGGTTGTCGTTCATCATTTGCTTTACGCCATCGTCCATTTTTTCATTGGCCAAACTATAGTTTTTGGATTTGGCAATATAAAACAGCGCGCTATCTACCTGACCAGTTTTTTCGTAAAGATCGGCGATTTTGTAACTGGTACTCTTAAAAATGGCATTTCTGTTTTGCTGGACCGGAATAGGCAACTGCAATATTTTAAACAAAAAGTACCTGCTCTTTTGGTATTCCTTGTCGAGCGACAGGATATAGGCGTAATTGTAATAGACTTTATTGGCCAACAAGAACAAATTGCTATCAATTTGCTGGCCTGCAGGCAACTTGGCAACTACATATTCAGCCTCCTTAATGTAATTGATGGCCTTTTGGTTATCGCCAAGAACGGCATAGAGGTAAGAAAGATCGGTAAGCACCGTAATGTATTCATCCTTGGCATATTGACGATGCTCCTTAAAAAAAGCATAGGCGATATTGCTACAGTGCAAAGCTTTATCCAGCTGTTCGAGCGATAGGTAATAATTGTGCCTGTAAAGATTGATATAGGCAATAGCCAGCGAGTCTTTGGCGTATTTTTTTTCGGCACTATCCAATAACCGAATTCCTTTTTTGCAGTTGGCGATGTTGATTTCGGCCTGGGCGGTTTTTTCGAGAAGCAAACCGAGCTCCTTTGGCAGCTGATCTCTGAGTGGCTTGTGATCAATCGCCTTATTTTTGCTATGGCAAGAAAACAGCCCTATAACTAGCACTAAAATAATGAAGGCGCTGTATATCTTTCTTCGCATAGGCAAATGGACCATCCCGCTGTCTGTTTATTGCAATAATACATTTTTTGGATTTAAAGTTTTCCAGCCTTGGCATTAAATATCGGTTTAGGGCACATCCAAATTCGGAATGGTGGACGAATATTGATTGGATCAATGCGGATATCAATTCTATCCATTTATTTTGAGAAGGAATGCTCAATTTTAATAGCAAGCTTAACAAGCGTTAATTTGATTAGACCATCTACCTATAAATAACTAAAAAATGAAAAAACTACTGCAATACGGATTAGCCTTAACGGCGATGGCCATCTTGTTTTTAGGGCAAACTGGATGTCAATCTTTTTCAGGCTCTGGCGAAAAAGGGGAAGTTGTGAGCAACAGCCAGTTTCAAGAACTCAAAAAGCAAAAAACAAGCGATGGGAAACGTGTAGCCGTGATGGGCAGGGTAACGGTAGCCAATTCAAACCTTACGCTAAAGATGGGAAGCCCAACCAGCATGACGGTTGACGATCAAGAGGGCAAACTGATCGATTTCTTTGATTTGTACCATGGAAAAGGCAAGAACGAGTTTTTTCTGCCTGCAGATTTTACGCCGAAAGACCTCAAACTATATGATAACGATGGGAAACCCCACAATTATGACGAAATTGTTCAGCTATCGTTTACCATGAAAAGAGTAACGGAGGTTCGGCCTGAGCAAGATCCCCTTACCGGCGCCTATGTTTGGAAATACGAACAACTTAGGATAGATCCGGTGAAGTAGGATTTATTTCCTGTTTCAGGCACTCCAAATGAGCCTTTAGGCTTTCTTCGCCAATCGCATCCAACAATTCGGTTATGCCATAATAGTCGATGGCGGCAATAATATCGACGCGGGCAAGCAACTGATCGGTGGCTGTTACAAAAGCATTTAATTGATGTATCTGTGAAGTGAGGTCAACACGGTTTGGCGCTGCACTTTTTAGCGTAAATCTCATACTCGTTTCTCCAATTAACTCTAAAGTTTGTTTAAATGGCCATGCAGACAAACACAAAGATACATCCCTTATTTTAATTCGTTGCATTTTGCCTAACATGGCCAATTTCTTGTTGTTTTGGTTCTTTTCGATGCAACCATCCAGCACTGCCTTTGCCATGCTTGTTGCTAATCGGCTAAAATTAACATCGCCAGCCTTAAGCAAGCCAACCCTTTGAGTATTATAACAAAATCATGCGATGGCATTTAATCATATAGCAATAAATTGTTGCCTATGGGTAAAAAATAACAACATGAGTTGATACGAGATGCCAAAACCTTTCTTAAAAGGCATCAAAACAAGGTTTACCAGGCTATTTTATTGGCCACGTTAAAGCAAGAAGCGATGATTTATAGCGCAAAAACGGTTCATAATTAACCACCTGATAGCTAAAATTTGCTATTGAATAATTTCCATATAGCATGAATTAGCTATTATTGCTGTTATACAACGACTAGTCACCAATCTAACCCTGTACTTTTGCTATATTCATCCCGTTTATGAAAAAAAGTGGCGCTATCGCAATAGTCTTCGACGACCATCTCTTGTTTGCGGATTCCTTTTCGGCACTTATTGAACGGCTTGAGCTTTTTCGTGCCGTACATACCATTAGCGAGGAACGCGAATTGATCAATTTCCTCATCCGGCATTCGCAATCGCCCATTTACCTCTTTTTAGACTACTACCTCAAAAACAAAAACGGCCTTCCGCTCATTAACGAAGCCCGGCGACTAAACAAGCAAATTACCATCATCGTGGTGAGTTCTGTAGCCAGTCCGGTTGCCATTACAAATATCTTGAGCTACAATCCGCAAGGTTTAGTCAGCAAATCATCGGGTTTTAATGCCATACTGGAATGTTTAACCGTAATTGATGAGGGCGGTCAATACATCTCTCCTGTTTTGAGCGACATCATTTCAAATGTAAACCTATCCAAAAAAATACTGTTTACGGGGCGCGAGCTCGAAGTGCTGCAGTATTTTGCACATGGATTGTCAATTGCCCAAACCGCAGAAAAAACACACCTGAGCAAACACACGATTGTAGCCCACCGGCGGAAGATGATGGCAAAGGCAAATGTCAATTCCATTACAGAGCTGTTGTCTTATGCGCGCGAACAAGAACTCATCTGATGCCGCCATTATTAAATCTCCCCTATTCAATGAATCCCTGCCCCCGCCTTTTTACAAGCTTCTTTTATTGTCTAACCCTGTTTTGTTTGCTCTTGGGCAATCAAACAGCCCTTGGCCAAGTTAAAACCGATGCCACCAAAGAATTCGCCAAGCTAAACCAAGCCTACCATTCGGGGCACTTGTTGGCTGGCCAATATTTTCTCAAGGCCGATTCGCTAACCCATCAATTATTATCCGAAGGCAAGCATTTTGAAACCAAGGAGCTGGTCAGCCTGCTCGAGCTATACGAAGAACTCGCCTGGAGCAAGGACGAATACCGCCGGGCGCGCATCAGTTATTATTTCCTCTTTTTCAACAATGCGCGCATCTTTAAAAAGAAAGGTGCTTCCATGTATTACGCAGAAAAAATCACGGCAGAATACAAAAAGAACGGCGAAGAACATCCTTTGGTTGAACAGTTGCAAAAATGTAAAATATACCAGGAGCAAAGGCTTTACAACAAGGTGATCGAGCTATACAAAAACGAGAAAAATTACCTGGAAACCCTGCCTTTGTTGTTGCAGCGACGCGTTGTAGACGAAGCGGTTGGATTAAACGCCATGTATATTTTGTCGCCTACCCTGATGGGCTACATCAAGATGAACGATACGGCAGCCGTACGCCAAACCGCACAGTTGGCCCTACAAATCGGCACTGCCATTCAGCACAAATACCCGATCAAAAGAAGCCAGATGCTTTACAACGATTTGTTGCTCATCGACATCGAACATTCGGTAGCCAATTTTGAACACCGCTACAATGATGCAAAAGACTTGCTCAACCGCATGCAAAACCTGAAAGTTACCTATAAAGACCAGGCCACAAACTTTATCGACATTAACGTGGCGCGGCTGCGGATAGAAAACTACCTTAACCTCAAAAACCCAGACAGCCTTAGCGCTTATATTGCGAAATACGAATCCTCACCTAATTTTGGCCAAAGCCAAAGTGCAGACCTCGACGAATACAAAGCCAAACTGCAGCACCTAAAAGGCGATGACAAAGGCGCCTATGCTTACCTTACCGATGCACTGAAGCATGAAAGAGATTTACAGGCGAGCCTCATGACAGAATCAAGCGACCTGCTTTACGCCTATACCCAGGCCGAGCATAGCCACATTGCCTTACAAAAGGCCGAGCAAATTAAACAGCAACGCACTTTTTGGCTAGTGCTTATTTCTATCGGCGCATCGGTGCTGATCCTGACCATTTACCTGATTATGGTTTACAGAAGCAGAAAAGCTAGGGCCCAGGTAGAAGCCCTTAACCATGCGGCCAACATGCAGGTTATTGCTATGGAAGAAGTGAAATACCAAGCTGTAAGGGAAGAGCAGCAACGGCTGGGACAAGACCTGCATGATGGCCTTTCTTCTTCCATTGCCGCTTTTAGGAACCAGCTCGAAGTACTGTCGATGGATATTGAAGATATTCCTCTGAGGAATAAATTTATGGCGCTTCATGTCACGATGGCCCAAACCTATGAAACCGTAAGGAACAAGAGCCATGAATGGTTCAGCGCTGATACCCAACGGGAACTCTCTTTCGAAAAGCAGATCAAAATGCTAACCGATGGCTCCCTGCCCGATAACCGCTATCAAAAAACCATCCACATTGACGATAGCTCGTTAACCGGCATTAGCACGGATACCCGGATTAGTTTGTTGCGCATTATTCAAGAGGCCGTGACCAATATCATCAAGCATGCCAAAGCCAAAAGCGTAGAAATCCTGATCTACGAAGAAGCCGAGCACTTGATACTTACCGTGAACGACGACGGCATTGGCTTGGCAGAAAAAAAATCCGGCAAGTCGAACATGGGCCTGGAATCTATCCGTAGGCGCGCCAAATACCTAAATGGAGAACTCAAAATCAATTCCGGTACGAAAGGAACCGAAATCACGATATCGATTCCAATCGTATTGGCTTAAGCTATTGCTGCATAATTAGTGCACCGGAGCAATCTTGGCCGTTTTGGCGGCAGCCGGGGCAACCTTCGATACAGGCGCATATTTAATGGCAGGCGCAATTTTGGCATCCTTTTTAGCCGGTGCATTATTCGATTGCTTGTCAATGCTTTTAACCAGCGTATCGGCCTTTGGCTTTACTGTTTCTTTTTGCACATTTGCTTTTTGCGCCTTAACGCCAGTTACAATTAACAGGGCGCTTAAAAGGGTGAAGATCTTTTTCATGATTTCCTGTTTTTGATAGGCTTATTGTTCCTTATTGCCAGTTTTGGTTGCGGTTTTGTTCGTATCGGGAACTACTGGCGGAATAGAATCGGCGACCTTCTTGTTTTTCTTTTTGAAGAGATTGTTCAATTTTTCGTCGGCTTTGTCTAATGCCTTGTCAGTAGTTTTGTCGGCCGTTTTATTTATCGCCTTATCAACTACCTTGTCGGTCGATCGGTCAACTGAATTGCCTAAAGCAGTTTTTGCTTTGGCTTTGAGTTTGCTCAAAAATTGTGCTTGTGCTACCCCTCCTACACCTAGGGTGAGGAAAAAGATAAAAATTACTTTTTTCATCTGTTTAATTTTTTGATAAGTGATGAAACCTCTTGATTTATTCGTTCCGCTAACGATCCGAAAATCTTTGGTCTTAATTTTTGTTAAGTAAAAGTAGTCCGGATAGGCATGCGGGTCAATCGTTAAAAAAGATGATTTTTTGATCAAAGTGGCACGATGTTCCTGTCTATAAACCACTTACTGTAATCTATACCATATTCGCCACCATAGTTAATACATATTTCGGTATGTGCCTTGATGTTCTCGTGGGCGGTAAATACCATCTGCCTTGCTTCCCTGTTAAGCAGATACACCGCATTGGGGTATTGCCTATGGTTGTACATGGAGCCAAAGCCCATGGTGAGCGACAACGTATTTTCTTCCTTATTGAAATAAAAGCTGTAATCCATGATGGCGGTGGCGCTCAGCGCAGCAAATTCTTCGGCAGGGATAATCATAACCGGACAAACTTCTATGATTTCTCCTTCGGCAAGGTTTGTAGTACAAAAAACACCCCTGCCCTTGCCCTTTATGGTTTTTAAGTACAACTGTTTTTCCATCGGTATCTATAAGTTGTTTTATAATGACTTCTTATTCATTGGCATTGGGAAAATAGACCTCCCGCTGATCGCCTGGCTTGCCATTATAGTTGATGGTAATTTCGCAACCCTGCTCAATGGTTTGATAGGCGTAGATATTAAGCGTGTTCCTCCGTCGCGAAAAGGTGTAAAAGGCATTAGCCATGGCCGAATGATTGTAAAAAGAAGCATAACCAAAACCAAACGCGGCTGGCCTATCAGACTTGTCAAACAAAAAATAGTAATGAAAGAGCTTGGTAAGCCGCAGGGTTTCTTTTTCATCGGCAGACAAGAAAACAACGGGGGCCTGTTCTATCAGGCTCCCTTTCCTTATTTTGCTTTTGGCAAATACACCACGACCATGAAGCGGACTTTCCTTGACTTCAATATGCTGTGGCTGCTCAATCCTACTCGTGAAGAACATCAGTTTCCTTTATGTTGGGTATTGGCATTTTTAGCCTCCCTTTCTTTGGCCGCTTTAGCTTCCGCTTCCCGTTTGGGGTCGGTAGCCGCTGCTTTGGGATCTTTTGCAGGGCTTGCCTTCGGATCATCATGCTGGGCTAGTTTGGCATCTTTGGCTGCCCTTGCTGCAGCTGCCTTTGCGGCCTCCTCTGCTTTGGGGTCGATGCGTTCGGCCTTCGGGTCTTTTGCAGGGATTGCCTTTAGATCGTCATGCTGGGCTAGTTTGGCATCTTTGGCTGCCCTTGCTGCAGCTGCCTTTGCGGCTTCTTCTGCTTTGGGATCGCTTCGTTCGGCTTTCGGGTCTTTTGACGAAGTTGCAGGAACAGCAGTTTGGTTGCTGCCCGGATTTACCGTTTCTTTTTTTACCACAGTGGTTTGTGCTTTCACTGCCGTTACAAACAGCAAGGAGCCTAAGATGGAAAAGATTTTTTTCATGATATTTTAATTAATACTGTATATGCTAAACAACAAGCCTCTATTTTGCAGGCCTATTCCAATAAATTCCGCACGGCATCGAAGTCGAAGTTTTTGGTAAAATTCTCGACCAGACTTTGTCCAATAGGAGTTTTGACGTACCTGTAGGTCAATTCGATGAAGTAAGGTTTTGCCGGATTTTTTTCTGAACCCTTAAAATAATCGGGGTTATATTTATAGAGCGTCATGCCATTTTTATTGTCCCAAAAACCACTAAAAGTGAACGAACCGGTTTTTTGGGCATCTTCTTTGGTATCGGCATTGTAGGTATCGACGGATACATTATCGTTAGGCCCAGCGCCATAGCTGTTTTTCCAAGTAAAAGTTTCTGGCTTGGGCTTTACCACTGCTGGCTGCGCCAACCAGGTTGCTGTATTTTCTTTCAGGGCCTGTTGTACAAGCGCTTTTTTAGCCTCTATTTTTTGTTGCCAATCGGGGTATTTGGCCTTTTTGACCACAAGGTTTCTTTTGCCGTTTTCATACAACTGAGGGTATTTCTGGGGATCTTTCATCATCCCTGCAGATTCGGCGTCAATCTCCTTGATCTTATCGGCAATCAGCAACCCTTCCCTTTGGTAATACACCAGTAAGGCTTCGAGATATTCTTTGCGCGTAACCGGAATAAACAACAAAGCGCCAGGTTTTGTATAATACCAATGGCGGGTCATATACACGCTGCGATTGCCTTGTTTCACCGTGCTTTCGGGTACATCTTGATAAAAGCCTTTGCCATTATTGATATTTTTGGAAGCATCCATTTTGATGAAATCGTGTAGCGCGATAAACTTTCCGTTGTATTTTTTGGGCGTTTCATAATAATAAGCTTCATCCCCAAAAGAAAAGGCATTTTCTATCCCTGTATAACGGTTCACGTAGGCGCGAAAAACATTTTCGTACTCGCTGTTGACCAGCAGTTTATTTTTGACACAGATATATTCGTGGTAGCCCATATTGAGATCATAGCTTGCCAATGGATAGTTGCCCGCCAAGGTGGCTGGGGCATTGCCCGAAAAAGTGGTTTTGAGTACACAACCTGCCAGGTTATAATTGGCACGGCTTTGTTTTTCGAGTGTTTCAATTTTGGTGAGTATGGCATTCGCCGTTGTTTTATTGGCCGTTGTACCCAATTCATCGAACCAATGCGCCTTTTGTTGGGGCCATTCGCAGTGGGCTGCGTCGATGTGTTTTCCCGGCAGGGCCTCCAGGTCTTTTGACGATTGGCAATTCTGAGCATTTACCCGCTGGATTGAAGCCAAGAATACTACTGCTACAAAGAATAAGTACTTCATAAACTACCGGATTAAAATTGTTTTCTTCCCGATAAAATTAGGTTGCCCGAGCAAGCTTGGCAATCATTAAAAAAGATGGTTTTTTATTTTCCCAATCGCAACGCGTTGGCGAACCCCGGCTCAGAAAACAATGGGCCGGATGCACCGAGCTATGGCGGAGCGCAACAGCACAAAAACCAGCTATGATGACCGACTATATTCTTTCCGATGGGATGCTCCCTGCCGAAGAAGATGCCATTGTAAGCGCAACTATGGCCTCCTGCAAACCATGGTTATTTTGGCGCACTGCCCTGAACAGGACTATTGCTTTTGATATAAATATTCCCCAACAATATATTGGCATTGCTACAATACCAGCCAATACGTTTGTACGCTTGCCCAACAGGCATGGCGTTGTCGTTTTTGATGATTTCCTTACCGTTTACCGAAATGGAAACGGAAGTGCCATTTACCGATACGCTTACATGTGCCACATCTTTTTCTTTAAATGCCGGAAGCTTTACCTCCTGATACATTTCCTTGTATTGGCCATTCCTGAATTTACATTCCGTGATGGTTTCGCCAGACATGGCCATGCCGAAGTCCATTCCTTTGTCAATCGCGCTGCTCATGTTCATCGGCTGCGGATATTTGGCTTTCGGATCGTAGGCATCCAGCCTGAAATAATGCGATACTCTTTTATTCGAAATACCTGAGCCAAAATACACGTCATAATTTACGGTATAGCTGGAGGTGAGCGGGATATCCAAATCCGGATAAAAAGTGAACTTTTCAGGAATAACAATCCATTTGCCGTTTTGCCCACCAGCATTGGTTAAAGAAGCGTTGGCAAAACCATTTCCTGCCGTATGCCATTTTTTGGCGGCTATTTGGCCAATGGGATAGCCTTCAAAATCTTCGTACAAAATGGTATAAGGATCTTTGTTTTTGGTCGTTGCCGTTGCCGAAATCGTTACTGGCGCCGAAGGCACATTGCCCGAAGATTTTGCGGGGGCTTTTAGGGGCTTATAAACCATATTTTTCCTTGCCTCGGGCTGTGAAAGCCATTTGGCCACCTCATCAAAATTGAGATTGTTCAATAAGCTATACGCCATATGCGATAGGCCCGTGCCGAACTTTGTATCAAATTTGGCCAAATTTTCTTCTACCGTAACAGTTGTTGGCGTTAAATTGAAATAGGTCCAAAGTGGGTTATCCGTTTTGGTCTGGTCGACGGTTTGCTGCGTAGTAGTGACCAGTATAAAATATTCAGGAAAGCTTTTACTGATAGGACTGCCGTTGATGATGGTAGCAGCATCAAGTACGGCATGGCCATTATCGTCGTGTATTTGGTCGCTAAAGTTCGCATTGCCCCGCAATTTTACCACTTCATTGTAATAAGGTTTCAATCTCTCCAAAGCTTTTTTGATGGGCTCAGCCGAGTAGGGATTTTTTTGCAAAATAGAGGGATAAGCGGCCAATTGCTGCTGAATATAGGCCACCGCATCTTTTACCAGCACAGGTTTAAAAGGCCATTCGCCGTTTTTAGCAACCACCACGCCCATCCTGAAAACTTGGTTGCCGTTGTTGTGGTAATGATCAAGATAAGTACGGTAGCCATACAAATTGGGCTGGATTCTTTTGTCGATGTTTTCTTTAGACAATTGGGCATCATCGTCGCCACTTGTAAACTGCGCCTGCTCTGCAAAGAAATATAAACCACCGGGATTAAAACCTTTGATATATGTACCGGGGAAATCGTTAAACCCGGCAACCAGACGCTGCCCCTGCTCGCAACACCTCAGGTCTATTTTTCCATGGGCAAAATGTGTGTCATATCCCAAAAAATTTACGCCATAACTATGCAAGGGGCCATTGCCATCCACATACCAGCGGTCGTCATTTTTTGCAATGGTCCGCATAACTACGCCACGTGGCAAATAAGATTGCTGGATCCAGCTGATGAGTAAATCCGATGCCTGCTGTTGCCATATAGAATAGGTAGCACCACCGCCATACTGACTTTTAATGGGTTTGTAAACCGCTTTGGGGTTGGGCGGATTGGAAACATATTGCCAGCCTATGATAGAATCGCGGTTGAGTTCCTGATCGCTTTTTTGAGCTTTTGCCACAAAGGCAAGCAACAACACACATAAGGTAAGATATATTTTCATGACGATGTTTTTAGGGTTTGATTTCCAATCTTATTTCTCCATTTACCGTTCCAGGCATATAAGCCGTCGGCTGATTGGCAATAGGCAATACCTGAAGTACATAAGTGCCCGTAAGTGTTTTGTTGCTGCTGTTGTAAATGAGGCTACAGGTCATGGTTACATTGGCGTCTTTTTTTAAAACAATGCTCAGGTTGTTTCCATTAATCCTATAGCTGCCAGCTTGCAGGGATGTCATGGCTTCGGGTGTCCATAAGCTGCAACTCACCTGGCCGCCAACAAGAAACTTAAAAGCTACGTCGCTAACCGAATGGCCTATATTTCCAGTTACCCACATGCGGGTGAGCTTCCAGGTGTACAGGGTAAATTTGGCGGTTTCGCGATCGGCTAGCGTTGGCAATTCCTTAACCGTACCCAAAGGCAGCTTTGTTGGCAGCTGTGGCAATTTTGCATCGATTACATTTTTTTTAGGTGGCACCTGTGGTGGTGCTTCCTGTGCCTCTGCAACAACAATGGAGAGTGCCAGGCTTAGTAAAAAAATAATTTTCTTCATGATTTTTGAGAATTAATAATGCGGAACAAATGTGTTATTCAATCTCCGGAACAAATTATGGTTGATCATCAGCCCTTCGTCAGCACATTATCGTGCCTTACCAATTCACACCCTGCCGGTGCGACAAGCTGGCCATGCCAAATGTATTTTTTTGCGCAAAGGCATTTACTGTGGCAAACAGGAAAATGATCACTAAAAACGATTTGTTCATGGGATTGATTTTAGGGCTGATGGTAGTATTTGCTCTTGATTTCGGGAATTAATGCGACTAGTTTTTTGATCCTTGTTTCATCAGAAGGATGTGTAGACAGAAATTCGGGCACCTTGTTTTTATTTGCCGCACTCATGCGCTGCCAAAAAGGAATGGCTTCGTCGGGGTCATAACCCGCCATAGCCGCAAACATCAATCCCAGTTTATCGGCTTCGCTCTCTTGCATGCGACTGTTGGGCAGTGCCAGCGCGAGGTTAGAACCTACCAGATAGAGGCCGAGAAACAATGCCTGTGTTTCCTGTTTCTTTTCCTTCATTGCTTCCTGTAGCACCATGCCACCGAGGTTAATCAACAGGCCTTGGCTCATGCGTTCATTGCCGTGGCGCGCAATAGCATGGGCAATTTCGTGACCCATAACCACCGCCAGTGCATTTTCATTTTGCGTGTAAGGCAACAGTCCGGTATACACCACCACTTTGCCCCCAGGCATGCACCGGGCATTTACGGTAGTCGCATCGATGGTATGGTAATCCCATTTAAAATTTTTGAGGTCTTTGCCCAGGTTGTTTTCCTGCATATACTTTTCTACCGCCTGCTGGATTTTTGTACCTACCCGCGTTACCAGTTGGGCTCTTTCATCGTATGGAGAAAGAGTTGCACTGCTTTTTACCACCGAATCGTATTGCGTTAATGCCATGGCGGTTATCATGGCATCAGGCACCAAATTGATTTGTTTCCTACCGGTAATGGGTATGGTTTTGCAAGCCAAAAACCCTGTTGCAAACAATGCCAAAATCAAGGATAGGGCCTTTTTCATGACAGGTTATTTGATGCCTTTGAGTAAATCCTGGGCTTTGTTGCCGAATAGGGGCAATGGCTTTTGCTCGCCGTTAACCGCACTGATGAGTGCAAGAACCCAAAGCACCAAGAAACCCAACAGCACAAGGCTAAGGGACAGGGAGATCATGCGACCCAGGTATGGGGTAAAGGCAAACAGCATCTGGACTATACAAATCCCAAATGCACAAAGCATCAAAAACAACGATTGCCTGATGTGAAACAAGGCCAACTGACTTTTATTTTTGCCCAACTGAACGTAGGCTATAATCCATCCGATAATTGTGATGTAACTGATGATGGCCACGGTTTTCTCGTCCATTTCCTGTGTTTGCTCCGTATTCATTGCTTAAATATTTAATGGTGAAAATGAAATTTACGAGGTAAAAGTAGCCTAGAACAAGAGGCGCATCAATCGTTAAAAAAGATGATTTTTGGAGGCCGTTGGGGAGGGGCAAAAAAGGGATGGAGAATATGGAGCGCTCGAAGTTGTACTCTAGATAAATAAAAAGGGTCATAGCAATATGGCCCTAAAACAATCAATTGATTGCTTTATCTCTTGGCTTGTAGTCACTGTATCTTATGGCATCATAAACATGATTAAGATAGCCAAGAAAAACTTCTGGAGATTCTATATTGCGGTACGGTTTTTTCTGCCGACAATGGCTTTGTGATAATTTTTGAAGATACTAGCCTTACATTCCAGATAGTTAGTCAACAATCAACAGATCCCATTTCTTCACCAGATTCCATTCTCCGTTCTGTTTTTCAAAATAGAATTCGGCTGATCCATTTGGATAAGCGCATTGCAGAATCGCCTTTTCCATTTTCAAATTAAAAACCGCTCTGTTGATATTAAAGTCGTAATCCACGATGTATTCCTTATTTACAAGCAACGGCCTTCTTCCTGGATTAGTGGCTACAAGTTTGGTTTGCAAAAAAGCAACCCTGTTTCCATAAGATGTATCTCGCCGTCTAGACAAATAACTATCGCCACGCAGGAATTGATTGAGCTGGCTGATATATACCTTAGGCAATTTCAAAGCCTTCAAATTGTTGGGGTAGGTTGCTAATGCGTCGACGGGATTCGCAACATTTTCTTGTGTATAGATATTCTTAAAATTATAGAATCCAAATCCTCCAGGAACCAGGGTAAGCAGTTCATAATCCTGCTTCATCCACATTTCTACTTTTTGAATGCTATCAACATTTATATCATCAACCTTTGCACACAACAAATCGGACTGGATAATAAAGTATCTGTCCTTGATCTGTACCTTGCGTTTTGCATATTCCGATTTCACATGAAAATCCATGAATTTAGCCATGATTGCATTTAAATCGGCTCCAAATTCACTTTGGGGATTACCGTAGATACCGGAGCCTATCTTTTTCAGGTACCGTTCAAATTCTACATCATCTTTCGCATCGTAAATCTTTTTCAACTCGATTTGCGCAAATACGGTGCTGTTTACAACCAGCAATAGCAAGCATACAAACAATCTCTTGTACATCATGGGCATAAGATCTCAAATGAAAATTTATCTTAAGATATAAATAAGTTGTTAGCTTTTTGCGATGCATTATTTTTCTCTTGCCAAATGTTTCTCTATGTAGCTTTTAAGGTTATTGTTACCTTACAGCAAAGGGCCGAAACCTAGTTCAGTTTCGGCCCCTTATATTAGCTGTCCGGCCTATAGGTTTTCCTGGTAAAAAGGAATCAGCTTATCCAACGCAATCTTTACGGGTTCTGGCTTGTCATACAGGTCGTAATGCGACCAGCCTTTACTGTAGAAAAATGGGCTTAAGCTAGGGATTGAAGTAAGAACCGTACTAAACCCTTTGATAAAAAACAAGACAAAGACCCCTTTTCGAGCTTGGCATACATCAATAGGCAAGCAAGGGAGAAAAGGTGAGGCAGATTTATCCTGAATATTATTCTTGTCCGAATTCCAATATATACTGCGCCACAAACATTTTGCTTATATTTATGTTAATGAACATATATCTTATTTCTAATTGATATGGAAAGATCAGAAATTATAGCGTTGCTCGAAGTAATCAACCAACAGGTAAGCTCATCAATACTGGGCGGAATGGAAGAAGAGTATGAAGAACTTGAAAGTATGGGCCTGATCACGATCGACCGCAAATCGGTACAATGGGCGGCGGCGATGACCCCTGAAGGAAATGCCTATCTAGGGCATAATTAGTCCATCGCCGGTTGTAGCCACAATAGTTTGCCAATTCAATTGGCGAAAGCATGGACCTGCCGTGCAACTATAGCCAATCCAACGGTCCAAAAGACAACTATGCCGTCCGTCAGTTGCATCTCGTCAGCAACGGAACGACACGACGGCAATAAATGTACCCGAGACCTTAGCGGGAAATCGAACACATCATCAATTTTGTTTACTTGAGCCGATAGATGATTACAAACTCACCCCTCTTTTCCAAGGAATAAAGTCGTCTTGCTCTAACGAAACGGCTTTAGGGATTTCTATCCCGCTGGCCACATTGATAATGTAATGCAGGATTCTTTCGCCAGACGCCTCAATACTTTCTGTGCCTTCAATAATTGTCCCACAGTCAATATCTATTATATCTGGCATTTTTCTGGCCAATGCCGAATTGGTTGAAATCTTAATTACAGGTGCTATCGGATTGCCTGTGGGCGTACCCAAACCTGTGGTAAATAAAACAATGTTCGCCCCAGCAGCTACTTCGGCAGTGGTACTTTCTACATCACTACCAGGCGTACATAAGAGGTTTAGCCCTGCTTCCGTAACCTTTTCTGGATAATCCAATATAGCTACAACTGGAGAATTCCCTCCTTTTTTCGCTGCGCCTGCCGATTTGATAGCATCGGTAATTAAACCATCGCTGATATTTCCGGGGGATGGATTTGCATAAAAACCTGAACCATCTTGTTCTGCCCTAGCATTATAAGTTGTCATCAGATTCATAAATCGCTGGGCTACTGATTCGTTTACACACCTGTCGCTTAATTCCTGCTCAACACCACAAAGTTCAGGAAATTCTGATAAGATTACCGAGCCTCCCAAAGCTACCAATAGATCTGACACATAGCCAATAGCAGGATTCGCAGAAATCCCAGAAAAACCATCCGAACCTCCACATTCTAAACCTATGCAAAGCTTATGTAATGGCGCAGGTGTTCTTTTTTGCTGATTTGCATTTAACAAACCTGCAAATGTTTGCTTCAACGCATCTTTTAACATTTGATTTTCTGTACCAGAAATCTGCTGTTCTAAAACAACTAACGGCTTATCAAATTTAGAATCGCGTTTATAGATTTCATTCATTAGGATGCTCGTCTGCGCATGTTGGCATCCCAAGGATAAGACGGTTGCACCTGCCACATTGGGGTGAGTAATATAACCTGCCAGCAAGCCACATAAAGCATCCGAATCCATTCGAATTCCTCCGCAACCCAAATCATGTGTCAGGAACTTAATGCCATCCACATTGGGAAAGACCCTATCTCTCTGTTTTCCGCCTTGGCAATCTTCAAATTCAACGGCTAAAATATCATGAACAGCCTGCCCGCTTTGATATAGACTGATTAACTGATCTACTTCAGTAGCCCAGCCTTTTGCCCTTTTGTAGCCCAATTTTTCTACAAGCGCTTCTTTCAATACGGCTACATTTCTGTTTTCGCAGAAAACCATCGGAATAACCAGCCAATAATTTGCCGTTCCAACACTGCCATCGCTACGGGCAAAGCCATTAAAAGTTAAATTATCAAAATTTGTGGTATCAGGCTTTTGCCATTCTAATTTGCGTTGGCCCATACCAAAGGAAGCGGTGGCATGAACTACATTGGCAACGGTTAATGCCCCTCCTGCCGGAACAAAGGTTTTTGTTTTGCCTACCAATACCCCGTACATATAAAGAGGATCTCCTACCTGAAGATCGGTGGCACTAAACTTATGTTTTCCTTGGATATTGTCTTTAAGATTGAATGTTTTTCCGTTAAAATCTACTGAAAAGCTTTTATCTAAATCTTTTAAGGCAACCAACATATTATCTTTCGGGTGAATCTGCAGATAACTTACTTGCGTATCGTTCATAATTTATGTAAAAATGTTTTTCATTAAGAGCACATTTCTTCTCAGGCTCTGAACCTGGTAAGGGTTCCTATGATTTGGTCAATACTAAAGAACGAATCATTGGGGATTTAAAATTTGCTTAGATTATCCAATTTATCAGCAATATTGGCGCAAACATTAAACTATTGTACAATTATTTCAAACGTTTGAAATGTCATTTCAGTGGATATTATCGAAATAAACGCCATTATGAAATCTTTCTTCCGTTTTCCTTTTTTATTTTTCATTATCGATAGCTATTTCTAAACAGCAACAGAATGGCTTATTGAAATGGTTTACTGATCATAAATCAAAAACCACCATTAACCGACCAACTAAAACTGAGATGAACTGTACAGCTGAACCACAAGCCAGGTCACTTGATGACCAAAATCTTATGACAGGCTATGCTAAAGGCGATTTTTTTGCTAAAGCCTACAAAGAAAATATAATTTTTGCGATTTATATTTTATGCCGACAAAGCGTATTGTTCTGATTTTTCACATTTAGCTGCAGCGTCTATTTATTTGACCAACCTATAAACCATCCCTAATATGAAACCGCAATTATTAAAAGTTTCAACGGGTCCTTCGCAATCTTTCAGTGTGCGGAGAGACCTAGTTCCACACATGAACAACAAGTGGCATTACCATCCGGAAGTAGAGCTCATCCATCTAAAAAAAGGATATGGAACACAATTTATTGGAGACAGCATCAAGACCTTTAGATCGGGAGACATTGTATTGGTAGGTGCTCATTTAGCACATTATTGGAGATTTGACGACGCCTATTTTAAAGACGAATCGAAACTATCGGCAGACGTTAGAGTTGCCCATTTCAGTGAAAATTTTTGGGGCGATCAATTTCTTAACCTTCCCGAGAACAAAGCAATCAAAATTCTGCTAGAAAATAGCAGAAGAGGCCTACAAGTAAACGGGAAAATAAAAACAAAAGTTGCCGATCTCCTGGAACAAATGCTCATTGCCGAAGGCCCTCAAAGGATTACTTTATTAATGGAAGCACTTTCTTTGATTGCTAATTGCAACCAAACAGCAAAGCTTTCGTCAATTGGCTTTAAACAGTCTTATGACGAATCTGAAAACATGAGGATCAATGCGATTTACAATTATACGTTGGAGCATTTTAGAAGAAAAATTCATTTGGAAGAAATTGCCAATGTAGCGGTAATCAGTCCTAATTCTTTCTGCAGGTACTTTAAATCAAAAACACGTAAAACCTATTCAAGATTCCTTACCGAAATAAAAGTAGGACATGCCTGCAAGCTGTTGATCGAAAACAAGCTTAACATTAAACAGCTCTGCTATGAAAGTGGATTTAACAACCTAGCTAGCTTTCACAAATACTTTAAAATAACTACAGGCAAAAGTCCAATAAGCTACCAGAAAGAATACATTTCAAATCATAGTAGCTAAAGCCAGCTCATGATTTCTTTTAAAAGCAACCCTTAAAGGTTGCTTTTTTATTCTTTGCCTCAAACTTACGCCTGCCATTGGCTCAATGTTATCAGTTGTACCAAATAGCTTGTTGATAAACATAATCTAAATATCCCTAGCAACTACCCATCCTATGAATCTTAAAATTATTCTCTTTACGTTTTTCTTACTCTGTTCTTCAGCTTTATGGGCACAGAACCGTAATACTATTATCATCGAAACCCAAAATACCAACCTCGTGTTTACTGCCGAAGCGGGCGGAAAATTATTTCAGTCTTATTTTGGAAAAACACAAGCAAAGGACAGCTATACCAAATTAAAAAAAGGCCCGGAAGCCTATATTGGAGCCGGTATGGAAGATGTATTTGAACCTGCTATCCGTGTTGTTCATGCAGATGGAAATCCTTCTTTAGATTTACGTTTCAATAAAACCATAACCAAGAAACTTGATAACGACATTACCCAAACCGACATTTATCTAAAAGATCCGGTTTATCAAACCGAGGTGATACTCCATTTTAAAGCCTTCTTTAAAGAGGATGTGCTAAGTAGTTCCTCAACCATTATCAATAAAGAAAAAGGAAGCATTGCACTAACTAATTATGCATCTTCGATGTTGCATTTTGATGCCGATAACTATTACCTTACCCAATTTCATGGTGATTATGCACGCGAAATGGACATGCAGGAAAGCAAGCTGACCAGTGGCATTAAAATTATTGACAGTAAGTTAGGCAGCAGAACGAATATGTACCAAACTCCCGTTTTTCTTTTATCGCCCAATCAAACGGCTACAGAAACCAGTGGCGAGGTAATCGCCGGAACAATAGCCTGGACAGGAAATTTTCAGTTTTTATTTGAGCTCGACAGAAGTAATAAGCTCAGACTAATAACTGGAATTAACCCTTATGCCTCTAGTTTAACCTTAAAGAAAGATGAACAATTTCCAACACCAGAATTCATCTTTACCTATAGTGATATCGGCAAGGGAAAAGCTAGCAGAAGCCTCCATAATTGGGCACGTAATTATGGCGTTTTGGATGGTACTAAATCCAGAATGATTTTATTAAATAATTGGGAAGCTACACATGTAAAATTTGATCAGGAGAAGTTGGTAGAACTGTTTGATGGCTCTAAAAAGCTAGGGTTAGATTTATTTTTATTAGATGATGGCTGGTTTGGCAATAAATATGCAAGAAACGATGATAAAACCGGCTTGGGCGACTGGCAGGAAGATGTTAAAAAACTTCCTGATGGGATAGGCTACCTGGTAAAGGAGGCTACCAAAAAAGGAATTAAGTTTGGGATATGGCTAGAACCAGAAATGATCAGCCCTAAAAGCGAATTGTACGAAAAGCATCCTGATTGGGTTTTAAAGTTACCAAACCGGGCAGAAAATTATCAACGTAATCAGTTGATATTAGACTTGATCAACCCCAATGTTCAAGATTTTATATTCAACTTAGTAGATCAGATGATGACCAAGAACCCAGATTTGGCCTATATTAAATGGGACAACAACCGTTTCATGACCAATGCCTATTCGCCTTACCTAGGCAAGGACCAGTCGCGGATGTTTATTGACTATACCTTGAGCTTCTACAAAGTGATGCAGCGAATCAGAGCAAAATATCCACATTTGCCTATTATGCTCTGTGCAGGCGGTGGCGGCCGAACAGATTATGGGGCACTTCAATATTTCGATTCTTTTTGGCCAAGCGATAATACAGATGCTGCAGAAAGAGTATTTATTCAATGGGGCTATTCGCACTTCTTTCCCTCAAACACAATCTCAAGCCACGTTACATCTATGGGCAAGCAAACGCTCAAATTCAGAACCGATGTAGCCATGATGGACAAACTGGGCTATGATATCAGTGTAGATAAAATGACGCCTGAAGAAATTACATTTAGCAGTACCGCCGTAGCCAATTATAACCGGCTAAGCAAAATAATTTGGTTTGGAGATTTGTATCGACTAATATCGCCTTATGATGAGGATAGAGCTGTATTAATGTATACTGATTCGACAAAAAATAAGGCTGTTTTATTTAGTTACAATTTGGCATTGAGAAAAAAACAGCTATTCGGTCCCGTAAAACTCCAAGGCTTAGATCCTGATAAAGAGTATAGCATTAAAGAAATAAATTTAATACCTGGAAATGCAGCAGAGAGTCCCGAAGACGGCAAGCTGTATACCGGCAATTATTTAATGAATATTGGCCTGAATGTAGCTCCTGCTAAATTAAGGCCCTACAGTAGTATTATTTTAGAAATTACAAGCAAATAGATCAATGAAACGAATTATTTTTTTAGCCCTTTGCCTTGCAATTGGAGGCAATAGTCAAGCCCAAAACAAACACCAGCTGGTTAAGCTTTGGCAAACCGACAGTGTAATAGCCGTTCCAGAATCGGTACTGATCGATTATAAAGAAAAGCTCTTGTATGTGTCCGAAATCGGACCTGGCAATGCTTCGGCATTCGACCAAAACGGTGGAGTTGGCAAGTTATCCATGGACGGAAAACCTATTGATTTGAATTGGATTACAGGGTTACACTCGCCAAAAGGGCTGGCCAGAATAGGAAACGAATTGTATGTTGCCGATTTAACCGAATTGGTGGTGATTGACATTAAAAAAGGAAAAATCATTAAAAAATATCCTGTAGAAGGCGCTGGCATGCTCAACGATGTAACGGCAAGTGATAAAGGCGTAATTTATTTTTCTGATTCGAGGACCAAGAAAATCCATCAGGTTGTTAACCAGCAACTGAGTACCTATATGGAAAACGTAGCTGGGGTAAACGGCTTAAAAGCCATTGGTGATGAATTATATATTTTAGGCGGAAAAAGGTTTTTTAAGGTCGATGCCCATAAAAAGGAAACCGATATTGCGCAACTGCCTCAAGGTGGCGATGGCCTGGAACCCATTGGCAATGGCGATTTTTTGGCCACCAGCTGGGGAGGCTATATCTTTTATGTAAGCAAGGATGGTAAGGTAGAAACTTTGTTAGACAGTCACGAGCCCAGGGTAAACACCGCTGATTTAGCTTACGATCAGGCCAAGAAAATACTTTATGTGCCTTCTTTTTACAATAAAATCATCACTGCTTACCAATTGAAATAAGTTTGATTAATAGTTGATAAGCGATATTGCGGAGGGAATGAGCGTATTTCAAGGCTTTAATACGCTCACCTTCCCTATTGGCAAACGGCGTCTCCTTCTGCAATACAGAAATCGGCGAACCTAACCGCTTCGTCCCTTAAATAAGAAGTATTATTTAGGCTTCGGTAAATTCCCCACTTTGGCCTGCAAAAGGTGGTTCCTGTACGCCATAAATCGATGTTGCTATTGGAATAGGTTAACAGCACTGCACCATCGCTTACCTTTTTAATGGTGATGTCGAAAGTGCCATTGGTTCCGTATTTGATCTTTTCGGTTACCTCAACCCAGTTGCCCTTAAACGGAGCCAAGTCTACTGTTTTAACTTTGCCTAAAGAAGTGGCCGATGTACCCGCCGTGTGAATAATTTCGAGCTTATCGGGCGTACCATATCTTGGGCTAATGGTAATGAGCGGCGAACCATCATCGCCATCTCCGGCCTTGATTTGGTGAATATGCGTAAAACTTGGCGAGGGCTTAAAACCTGCATCCAACTTAAACTTCCATCTGTAGGTTACGGTTTCGTCTATGGTTCCCTTGAGGTTATCTGGCGATGGGCCATAGGTTTTGATTTCGTTTCTTTGCCTGTCTGTTGATCCATTGCAACGGTCGTCGTCTGGTGTAACGTGGATATAAAATTCGAATACGTTTTTCTTCAAAACATCATCATAAACTTCGGCAATATGACGACCAAAAGCCGTGTGTCCACAATCGGGGGTTTCTTCGGCTGTGCCTCCAAACTTGCTGTTGATCAGTTCATAGGTATTGCCCGGGCCATCCGCCTGCAACATTACACCCAGTTTTGGTGCAACGGCTGGCGGTTCTATTTCTTTATTTTCTACAGGCTGGCTGGCTTTTTTACAATAGAGGATTGAAAACGTAGTTAAAACCAGAAACGATAACAATAATTTATCCTTCATTACAATGTGATTTTACAGGTTGCACCTTCATTAATTACATAGGTTTTGGTCTGTTTGCCGGCTTGGGCAATGCTGATCTTTAGTTTATTACCAGTGGCTCTTTCTACCAATAAATCAAACTGGCTTCCAAATGCATTGATTTTATTCAGGGCCATCTGGTTCCAGTCTTTTGGCAAACGCGGCGTACAATCGAAAGTGTTAAATCCGGTTGGACGCATGCCAAAAAGACCTTCGGTATAAATGCGGCAATACAAACCACTTTCGGCAGCAAGGTGTCTTTGATTGCCTTCTGGATAAGCTTCAACCGCATAAGGCACATGTTCGCCCAGCAAGCGTCTTTGCGAATAATACTTCAAGAAATCCATTGCTTTTTCTGTTTCGCCAGCAGCAAAAACGCCACGCAAGGCATAAAGCGTAGAACGATCCCAAAAAGTGATTTTACCCGCTTCGGTTGCCAAACCATCTGCTGTCCACAATCTTGGCGAGAACAAAGCATCGATGGTTCCTTTTTTGCGATCGTAAATGCCAACGGTTAAAGGCAGGCAAATCCAGGCCCTCAAGGTAGTATTGGTTTCGTAATATTTGTAGGTATCAAAACCTTCTACATTGGCACCGAAATACTTTTCCATGTTTGCCCTTAACTCATCGGCTTGCTTGGTATAAGTATCCGTTTGACTTTTCGGTTTGCCCAACAATTTGCCCAACAAGGCGGCAGAGCGAAGTGCATCATAATATAGGCTGTTGGTTGATAAATTAGCTTTTCCGGCCGGAAACCTGTTTTCCAATTCATCACTATCAGAATTGGCTACGCCTTCGGCATTGAGCTTTCTGTGACTATACTCCAAACACCACTCGATTAAAGGCCACAGCACCTTGGCCGAATCGATGTTGCCATAAGTTAAGGCATAACGAGAAGCCCCATAGGCAATCATGGCCTGATCTCCCCTGTCGCCAGCGCCCTTCCAAACCGCATCGCCCTCGGCAACAATCGAACTCGGAATAGGCTTGTAATCGGCATTCATGTATTTGGCAAACCAACGATAAGCATTCATCGCCGATTGGTTGCCCACTTCATCGCCCAAAAAGGCAAAAAACGGATTTACATATTCGGCTTGGTCATTGGCCCAAATGGCGGCATAATAAGACAATCCGCCCGGTCCGTGCAAGTAGCCGCCTTTTGTTTTATAAATGCTTTCGGTTGCCCTTATTTTTGCGAAATCGAAGGTGGTATTTAAAACCTTATCTGGAGTTACCAATTGTAGCCTATCCATCAAACCGGTAACGCGTTTCATTCTTGCCGCTTCTTCTGCATCGGCATCGATATTTAGCTTCTCCGTTGGGTTATCTGTAGCCAAATAGTAAACCGTAAAAGTGACAGATTTGCCCGGCGCCACCACTTTGCTGCCAGCGCCAATGGTACCCGTAATAATGCTATGTTGCTTGTTTTTGCTCCTGAGGCTATCTGTACGGATTTCCTTCCTCAGGTATTCCATAGCGAAGCTTACGTCTTTATCGGTTACATTGGTAAAGGTAAACTTCTCTAAAGCCATTGGCTGGTTTACCGATGGATAAAACTTGCGTTGGATCTTTGCCAAAACCGGTGTTCCCGGTTCGGCATTCACCGTCATTACGCCTTTTTGGCTGATGTCTGTAATCGTGTACGATAAATCGCCAGATTTGCCGCTTTTGGCCAAATTGGTTTTCAGCAACCTATTGTTGATGTAGAAACGGGGCAAATCGTTATCAGTGAAACTATAAGAGATATGTGACCTTGTGGCATCGGGCAACATCCTAAAGGTTGGGAATACAATGGTTCTGCTGATGTTTGACCTGCCTGCACTGTCTACGCCATACTCAACCCACATAGATACCTTTTCGCCGCTCATTTCGATATGATCGGTATGAGGCAATCTTTTGTCCAGTTTCCAATTGATGCTGCCATCGGGCTGGATAGTCCACCGGTCTTGTTGTGGCGTTAATTTAACTTGGGCAGTACCAGAAAAGCCTAAAAGCAGAGCAAGGGAAAGAATAACTAATGATCTCATTTTCGAATATCGGATTAATTGCTGATTAATGCTGCTGCCGTCCATAAAATTGGTGCCTGTCCGTGCAAATCGCCCACTACCCTTTTTCTATCTAAATAATATTGTTTGTCGTTTTTCTTGTTGGTGCCTTCGCATACTTCTTTGATATCGGCATTTTCGTCGATATAAGAAACCAAACCCAACCATGCTTTGCGCGCCGCAGGCATATAAGCTTTTTTGTCCAGCCAGCCTTTTTTAACACCTACTACCATGGCATAGGTAAACATTCCTGTCGATGAACTTTCTTCCCACGAACCAGGTTCATCGATTAATTGTCGCCATAAGCCCGATGGTGCCTGGTATTTCAACAGCGAGGCCATCATGGTTTTGTAGCCCTTCATAATGCGGGCACGATCTGGATTGTTTTCTGGCAACGAACTCAAGATTTCGGCCATACCGGCAGCCATCCAGCCATCGCCCCTGCCCCAAAAGTAAGGTACATCGGGCGCATGGTAGAACAAGCCGTTTGGTTTTTGTAATGAATCAAGGTATAGTACCATCTCTTTGGCTGCCCTGTTGATGTATTTTACATCGCCAGTAGCCCTGTAGGCCTGGGTCTGCAAAGCGGTGATCATAAACATATCGTCAATCCACATACGTGTATGCCATGAGTAGCCCTTTTCGAAGGCTTCTAGCTGTTCTGGTTTTACTTTCACTCCAGCATCTGGCTTGGCCCATTGTTTATCGGCAATGCCCTGGCCTAATTCTAAATACCTTTTATCTTTTGTTTGGATATATAATTGCAAAGGCACCGATCCAAATACGGCCCAATCCACATTGGTTACCGGGGGTACCATTTTGGCTTCGGTAGTAAATACAGGTTCGAACCTTTTGATCAGATCGTCTTTCAAGGCTTCATCGTTAGTAGCTTTCGAAAATTTTAATGCACCATACCAGGTACAGCTTTCTGGATAGGTAAAAACCGATGGCGGTGTTGGCCTATTAAAATTGGTATGTGGCGTAGCTACGAACCTTGCGGCTACTCGCTTGCCCACTTCTTGTGGCGAAGCGCCTTTGGGCCATGAGGTTAAATTTGCGGTTTGAGCAAAGCTGATGCCTGAGCAGGCCAATATTAGTCCGAAGATTACAAGAATAAATCTTTTCATGTTTGTTGTGATTTGGTTAATGCAATAAACAAAAATTGCCTGTGCCGATTGTTTATCGGATTGGCTACTCAATCAGCAATTTTAGCATCAAAAGCATTGGAGCGACGAAAGGAATGTACATGCGATTGAATTTGCTAAATCTCAAGGGTAAAATTACATACGCATTTGCCAATATTTAATAACTATTTAAGATGAGTTCTGGCTACATTTAGTTTTAGCCTATTTAATCATGATCAAGAACATTTTATTTTTAAGTACTGCCCTTTTTGTATGCCTATCGATTAAAACGGTGGTAAAAAAACTGGAAGAATCGAAATACATCAGGGTAAATGCCGATGGCTCCTTAAAGTACCTTCCCGATGCAAAGGGGAATACCATTCCCGATTTTAGCCATGTGGGTTATCATCAGGGCGATAAAGCTATTCCAGCTGTAACCGTGGTAAAAACCGTTAGCGCAAACGAAAGCGGAGATAGTGGGCAGTTGTTGCAAAATGCGATAGACGAGGTGTCTCAAATGCCTTTAAAAGACGGCTTTCGCGGTGCGATCCTGCTCAAAAAGGGCACCTATAAAATTGCGGGCACTTTGCACATCAACAAAAGCGGCATCGTATTAAGGGGCGAAGGAGAAAATGCTACCAAACTGATTGCCACTGGCAAAGGCCAAAGGTCCTTGGTTGTTTTTGGTGGCGACGGGGCCTTGAGCGCAATCAAAGGTACCAGGGTGCAGGTAGCCGATCAATTCGTACCTGTTGGCACTTTTTCGCTTACGCTAACTGATGCGAGCAAATTTAAGGTGGGCGATAATATTGTAGTATACAGACCGGGTACCGATCAGTGGATCAAAGACCTGAAAATGGACCAGATTGAAGCCCGCGATGGCACCAAGCAATGGCAGGCCAAAGAATACAACCTAGAATTCGAAAGGCGCATTATCAAGATAGAAGGCCATAAAATTACGCTCGACAATCCGATAGTGATGGAAATGGAGCAAAAATATGGAGGTGCCGAAGTTTACAAAGCTTCTTTTGAGGGCAGAATAAACGAAGTGGGCATCGAAAATATATACCTCGAATCTGAATATGCCAATGATACCGACGAAGACCATGGCTGGGTTGGGGTAGAATACAGCAAAGTTCAGGATGGCTGGGCGAAAAACATTACCACCAAGTATTTCGGTTATGCGGCCGTGAGCATTAAGGCCACTTCGAAACAAATTACGGTTAAAGATTCGAAGTGTTTAGATGCCAAATCGGTAATTACTGGTGGGAGAAGGTATTCGTTTAACAATGATGGACAGTTGAATTTGTTCATGAATTTAGAATCGACCGATGCAAGGCACGATTACGTAACCGGATCGAAAACCTTGGGGCCGAATGTTTTTACGCAGTGCAAAGCGATCAGAACCCATGCAGACATTGGTCCGCACCACCGTTGGGCAGCAGGAACCTTGTACGACAACATTCAAACCGATGGCGAAATCAATGTGCAGGATCGTGGCAACTGGGGCAGCGGACATGGTTGGGCCGGCGTAACGCAGGTTTTATGGAACTGCAAGGTAAAAAGGGCAGCGGTACAAAGTCCTTGGGCAAATGGCCAGAACTACAGCTTTGGTACACAGGGCGACAAATACGATGGCCGGTTTAAAGGCAGGCCTGATGGTGTTTGGGAAAACCAGAACCAAACAGGTATTAAGCCAGCTTCGCTGTATTTGGCGCAACTACAAGACAGGCAGAAAAGGAATTAGTTTATTGGTTCATTAGTATGCTTAATCCTATACATGCCTACCGGCAGACTGGCGGCGCAACGATTTCGCAAAGAACAAAAGCTTCGTGGTCTTTTGTAGTTAGCTTAAAAAGAAACCCGCATTGCGTCCAGGATGGCGCGTAAAAAAGATGCCAAACAAGTGACGGAATCAAAAACGGAGGAAATGTTTGTTACTTTCCTCCGCTAACCCCTCCTACGAGGGAAACAGTATGATGCCTGTAAACTATGGTCTATCGACTAAAGACTATGGACCTTAACCTAATCAATCGCTCCTGTTTTCATTTTCTCTTTGCCACCTTCTCCAAACCAGGTTTGCATTTTGCCTTTTACTTCTAACTTGATTACGCTGGCTACTTCATTTGGTACGCTAGCAGGCAACTTGATCGTTACTTCGTCTGCAGTTTTATTAAAGTTTACCTTGTTTTTATTGTTCAGCAATTGTGCAGACACCACTTCGTTAGCTAATCCTTTAACCACCAATTCGCCGTTCTTAGGCCATTCGAATACCGACAAATACAAAGTGGTTGTACCATTCGCATGATCTTTTCTGGTTACCCTGCCCCAGGTTTGCGTTGGAATTGGGCTAGCTTGCGTAGCATAAATCGCTTCGCTGTATATTTTCATCCAGGCACCCAAATCTTTTAAGCGCTCTACACTGGCTTCTGGGAAAGAACCATCAGGTTTTGGACCTACGTTTAACAAATAGTTTCCTCCTTTTGAGGCAATGTCTATCAGGTTGTGAATCAACGTAGGTGACGATTTCCATTTTGTATCCGAATTTCTAAAGCCCCAAGTACCGTTCATGGTCATACAGGTTTCCCAATCCTTGCCGTCTAGTTCGCTCAAGTTTGGTATTTTTTGTTCGGGTGTTTTGGTATCACCCGGAAAGTTGGGGCGTTTTAACCTATCGTTGGTAATGATGTTAGGTTGCAACTTTAATTGGTCCTGTAGTTTTTTGGCGGCTTCGTCCGTCATATTGGTTGGCGTGTCCCACCATAAAACGGCCACATCACCATAATTGCTCATCAATTCTTTTACCTGCGGTACAGCAACGCGATCTATATACTGATCAAAAGTTGAAGTTTCTTGCGCAGGATCCCAATGGCCTTTATGCGCTTCGGTATAAGCATTGATTTTGGTGCTGTCTGGATTTGGCCAACCTTCGGCCATTACCTTTCTGGCTACTGCACCACCCGCATTGCCCCAATCTTGGGCTTGCGAGTAATAAAATCCTAACCTGATGCCATATTTCTTACAAGCGGCGGCCAAAGGCTTTAGCAAGTCTTTTTTATAAGCTGTAGCGTCTGTAATATCCCAATCGCTTGCTTTCGAATCAAACAGGGCAAAACCATCATGGTGCTTGGCGGTAATGATCATGTATTTCATGCCGGCATCTTTAGCCATTCTTACCCATTCATCGGCATTAAATTTTACCGGGTTAAATTGTTTGGCCATTGCTTTATATTCGGCAACTGGCACTTTCATGCGGTTCATGATCCACTCTGCCCCGCCCCTGGCCTGTTGATGGCCATTGTACTCGCCGGCCATTTGTGCATATACGCCAAAGTGGATAAACATACCGAAGCGGGCTTCGCGCCACCACTCCATTTTTTGGTCGTGGGCAGTTTTTTGCTGCGCATGGCTGAAGCTGTAAAAGCAGCTGAGAACAGTGACAAGAAATAGAAATTTAACACGCATGATGATAATATTTTAAAGGTTTAATAGGTTTTTGTTTTGTAGTTTTTGTAGCGTAATAAGGCTTCGAGGTAATAATAATCGCCATAGCTTAAAGGCACGTCAACCTCGCTGTTCGATGGTTTCGAACCTGTGCTGTGCAACAGGATAAATCCTTTGGCCGTGCCTGCAGGCGCGAGGTATTGCGTGCTTAGGCTATTCAAAATCCGATTGGCTTTCTGGTAGTAATCCTTGCCCTGTTTGCTGTACTTACTCAATTCGTATAAGCCTGAAGCAATGACCGCAGCGGCCGAGGCATCTCTAGGTTCGTTAGGAATTTGAGGTGCATCGAAATCCCAGTAAGGCACCAAATCTTTGGGCATGTGTGGGTTATCGAAGATGAACTTGGCAATATTTTCAGCCTGCTTTAAATAAGCTGGATTCTTGGTATAGCGATAGCACATGGTATAGCCATACAGGCCCCATGCCTGCCCACGGGCCCAAGCCGACGAATTGCTGTAACCTTGGTGTGTTGTTTTTTTCAATATGGCACCGGTTTGCGGATCGTAATCTACCACGTGGTAAGAACTGTAATCGGGGCGGAAATGATTCTTCATAGTCGTATTGGCATGGCTCACCGCAATTTTATAGAAAGACGAATCACCTGTTAGTTTGGTCGCTTCGAACAACAGCTCCAAGTTCATCATGTTATCGATAATCACCGGGTTTACCCATTTATCACGGCTATGATCCCATGATAAGATGACGCCGGTTTTAGGATTGAAACGGGTAGCCAGGGTTTTGGCCGATTGGATGATCACTTCCTTATCGTGCGCGTCGTTCGTTAACCTAAAGGCATTGCCTACGCTGCAAAAAACCTTGAAACCCATGTCGTGTGTGGTGCCATTGGTTTTTTCTTTCTCCATGAAAGTGGTGAATTTTCTGGCAGCCGATTTCCATTGCTCGGTTTGATAATATTCATCCAAATACCAAAGCACGCCCGGAAAAAAGCCGCTTGTCCAATCTCTGGTAGCTACCAATTTCAGGTTCCCATTATCCAAAGTTCTTGGCGAAACCAGTTCTGGCTTACTTAGGTCTTTGGCTTTTTCTATCTCTTGCAACATTAATGTAGTTTGAGAGGCAGCCTGTGCAAATGCTTTGGGTACATCAACTTTTTGCGCATAAACAGCATGCTGTACGGCCAATAAAATAAGGGAACTCGCTAGGTATTTAATCGTCTTCATCATCAATTTATAGGAACCAATTGTACTTCTAAGAGTTTCATCAGTTCGGTTTTTGCCATGGTATTCGGAACTATGGCAATATGGTGTACACCTTTGTCTAACTGTACTTCGGTTACGCTTTGGGTAAGCACTACATTATTGCCAATCAGTACATCTTGTTTAATTTCTTGCTGGTCTATTTTAAAAACAAAGCTGCCTCCGCTGTCTTTGTTGGCCAAATATTTAAGAACAAGTTTAAATTTTTGTGGGGTACTTGTTCTGAAAGCCCATTGTACGGTTTGGTCTTTTTTGGTCCAGTTTTCTACATAATAGCGATCGGTTTTGCCATCGCCAAATTTAAAGCCTTTGCTTAATTCGGCATCGAAGGCCAAAAGCCTCGTTGGCGATACATTATTGGCTACATAACGTGTGCTGTCTGTTTTGATAGGGCCATTCAGCGCCAGCACAATTACAGTATTGGCCGTATCTGGTGCTTTGGCAGGCACATTGATATAGAAATCGGTATCGTTAATAGTTTGAGTAGCCAGTTTGGCTTTTTTAGAATCGGTGAGCAGATAGGCCTTATCAATTTTAGATTTTAAGCCACCTACATACAATTTTCCGTCTTTTGGCCAATTGAACACATGCAAATACAGGTTGTTTCCATTTTGGCTGGTTACCCCCCAGCTTTGCAGAGGCATTTTGCTTTGACGGGTTTTGTAAATGCTTTCCGAGTTTTTGGCTATCCATTTCTCAATACCACCTAAAATTTGCAGGTCCTTGCTATCGAAAGCGCCATCGCCTTTTGGCCCGATGTTTAACAGCAGGTTGCCATTTCTCGAGGCCGCTTTGGCCAACAACTGAATAAAAAAGCTGGCTGGTTTATGCGAATCGTCGTATTTACTGTAGCCGTATGATTCGTTGGTCGTTGGAATGGCTTCCCAATCTCCGTCTACTGGAAAAAATTCGGCAGGCCTATCGGCAGTGTTTTTATAATCGCCAAAGTTGGCGCTGGCATTTCTTACCAAGCGGCCGTTTACCACCACATTGGGATCGGTTTCCCGAATGGCTTTTAAAATTCTGATGTTCTCAGAAAGCGGCAATTTTTGAGGCGTATCAAACCATAAAATGTCTGGATGATATTTGGTGAGCAGTTCCTTGATTTGCGGAATTGCCTTCTCATCTACATATTTCACTGCTTTTGGCAATAATTCAGGATGCTCTACATACCAGTTTACCCCACCATACAAGCCTAAATCTCCTCCCGGATTTTTATATTCCCAGTCGTTGCCCGGTGCATTGGGATCCTCCCAATCGAAGGCATGCGAATAGTAAAACCCGAATTTCATGCCGTGCCTTTTCGCCGCAGCGGCCAACTCGGCCATCGGATCTCTTTTAAATGGGGTTTGATCCATGATATCGAAATTTGATACTTTCGTATCATACATCGCAAAGCCGTCATGGTGTTTGGCCGTGATGATAAAGTAATTCATTCCAGCTTTCTTGGCGTCTAAAATCCATTTATCGGCATCAAACAGTACCGGATTAAACTGATGGGCCACATCCAAATAGTCTTTTTTTGAAATCTTTTCCTTGCGCATCAGGTGTTCTGCATAGCCGCCTACTTTCTTGCCTTTCCATTCGCCCGCTGGCAAAGAATAAACGCCCCAGTGGATGAACATGCCAAATTTGGCATCGCGCCACCATTGAATGCGTTGTTCATGCGTTTTCATCGAGGCAGTCCACCAGGTATTTACCGCCTCATCAATTGCTTTTTGATCGCGGTTTTTAGATTGGTTGAACATCTCCTTATCCTCATCGCCATTTTGCGCCCAAGCCATCGGCGCTGCGAGCAGCAACAAGAAAACAATATTGAATAGCCTTTTCATGCTTATTTGGTCATAAATGTGAAACTTACCTTGCCAATATTATTCGGTTTGCCTTTTTCTGCAACGCCGATGCTTCCTTTTAATTGTCCGTTTGCAAGGCGTTCTATTTTTATTTTGCGCCACGACAGTTGCCCTTTTTCAAAATCGAAGGTTTCTCCATCGTCGTCGTATAAATTGTATTCGCCAGCTTTTTCACCGTAATGGCGGATTTCCAAATCTACTTTTTCACCCGGTTTTGGTGCATGTAATAAAGCTGGCATCATCGGGATAATCCCTCCGTCCTTTACGTAAACAGGTATTTTATCCAAGCCTGGTGTAACCGTAATTACTTGTCCATCGCCCACAAAGGCCCCAGTGTAAAAATCGTACCATTTTCCCTTTGGCAAAATCACTTTTCGTTGAGTTTGGCCGGTAAACATTGGCGCTACCAGCAGGTACTCGCCAGCCATATACTGGTCTTTGATTTCTTTTGAAGTAGCTTCTGCATAAGGGTTTTCTTCTAAATTGGCATTGGCTTTCTCAACCTTAGCCTCTTGTTTAAAGCCTTCTTCCAAGTTCATCGCCCTAAAAGGTGGCGTGCCTTCGAAATGGTATTTGGCAAATTCGGTATACCAATATGGCATCATTCGCATCCTTAAAAGCGCAAACTCTTTCACTTGTTTTTCCACATCGGGGTAGGTCCACGGCTTGGTGCCGCTAGCCCAGGCATTGATCATGGCCATAGGCGAAAAAACATTCGATTGAAACCTCCTCAACCATTCTTCTCCGGTTTTAGAAGCCCTAACTTCGGGGGTCCACAACACTCCAGCAAATCCGCTGTTAATGAGTGCAGTGATAAAATCTTCATGGTTATAGTAATCGTTGTAGATTACATAAGGAAATGAAGTCCCCCCGCCGTTAGATGCTCTTACCAAACCAAATGTACGCTTGTTCATATTTTTGAATAGGGCCGCTGAGTAGCGTTGCATAAGCAATCCGTAAGTTTGACGCATCTGCTCGGCACTGATCCCCGATGGGAAAGTGGCTACATCTGGCCATAAATAGTGATCGTAGCCATCAACTTCGTCAATTTTATAGCCACTAATGCCAATATCTACTTGGTCTTTTTTCAGTTGACCAAAGAAAAGCTCTTGGGCTTTGGGCATCGTAAAATCTGGAACAGCGCCCAGCCAAACGGTATGCGAACCTGTTAAAGGCCTAATTTCTTTATAAAATGGTGCATCTGGCGATACGTAAGGATTGATCCACAAATTGAGCCTAATGCCTTTGGCCAACATGCTTTTGGCAAAACTGGCTGGCTCGGCAAACCGGTTTTTATCCCAAGAGAAAGTACCCGGATAAGCCTTGCTCTGCCAGCCTGGCTCCAAGCCTACAAAATCTAAAGGGTAGCCTTTTTCTTCAAAACTGTTTACTTCTTTCTCTACATCGGCAGCTGTAGAGCGGGTCATTACGCGTTGTGTAAAGCCCAAGCCCCAACGCGGAGGCAGATAACCACCACCGTTAAAAAGGTTGTATCTTTTAATCGCAGCTAAAGTATTCGGACCACCAAACACATAAAATTCAACTCCTGCAGCGGGCACTAAAATTTCTACTTCATCGCCGTTGTTTCGAGACGACCAGCCTTTATCCGAGTTTCTGTCCTTAGGTGTCGGAAAATTGGGACTGTCTTTTCGCATGCCTGTACCTGTCCACACCTTAATGTACCTGGCCGAGTTGATGAAAACTCCATAACCATTTGACGACACATAAAAAGGGGTTGGTGCATGCGTACGCCCATTGTCCTTGCCTCCATAATGGTCTACATGCAGTTCTAGTATTTTGCCGCGTTGGTGTACGGTTTGAAAATTCAGTCCAAAGCCATACAACTGTTCGGTTTTATCTAACGGGATGCGCAGATAAGTTTTGCCATCGTTCAATTGCGCGATGATTGGCTGCTTTGCAAAAGGAAAAGGCACAGTGCCTAATTTGGCTAATGATTCGTGGTTGGGCTGAGCGCCTGATGCTTTGAGCAAATCGTAGGCTTCTGGCTTTCCAAATACGCCCTTCCATACGCCCGGCTCAATTTGCGTCCAGGTTATTTCTTGTGCCTTTGAATTAAAAATCGTTGCAAAAAAAAGCACAACACAGAGGATGATGCTTTTAGCTTTGGGTACAGGTTTATACATTTGGTTGGTCAATATAACAATAAGCAAGTAAAGGATTTTTAGCTGCTTTTCAATCCCTCTGCTATGCACTTTATTCAACTAAATTGGCATGTATTAAAGGCGAATTAAAGATATTGGGGGTATTTAGTTGAATTGTCATCCAACGATTTTTACCATTAAGAAATTAAGGCCATTAGCGCGTAGGCGAGTTCAAGCTTATTTTTCTTAATGCCTTAACGGTTCAAATGTTCTATTGGTGATTTTGTCATCCATAGCGAAGCAAAGCCTGCCTGTGGTAGGCAGGGAGATTACAACGACACAACAGTATACGAACGGCCTTTAAGCATATCGAAATCAATCACATAGCTTTTTGCCACAGGTAATTCCAACAGCTTGGCGTTGCCGTTTTGTTTAATCCAACGATTTTTACCATTAAGAAATTAAGGCCATTAGCACGTAGGCGAGTTCAAGCTTATTTTTCTTAATGCCTTAACGATTCAAATGTTCTATTGGTGGTTTTGTCATCTATAGCGAAGCCAAGCCTGCCTGTGGTAGGCAAGGGGTTACAACGGCACAACAGTATACGAACGGCCTTTAAGCGTATTGAAATCAATCACATAGCTTTTTGCCACAGGTAATTCCAGCAGCTTGGTATTGCCGTTTTGTTTAAATTCACCTGTTTTATGATCGGGGCTTAAGTTTGTTGCATTGTGCGATGCCGTTTCTACTATTTTTACTGGAAAGTTTGTCCTTAACCTGCAATTGCCGCCAATATTCGATGTAATTATGGCGTGGGTTAATTTATTGTCTTTCCAGTTGATGTTTACCGTAAAGTTGCCTCTGGCTTTAATGCCGTTAATAGAACCCATTGTCCATTCGTTAGGTAAGGCCGGCAATAAGTACAGTTCCCCATTGTGGCTTTGCAACAACATTTCGGTAATGCCAGCAGTAGCGCCAAAGTTGCCATCGATCTGAAATGGGGGATGCGCGTCGAACATATTGGGGTAAGTACCGCCCCCGCTCATTTGCACATTGGTTAATTGAGCCTGCGGGTTTGTAGGCGTAACGGGTTCGACGGTTTTGGCTGGATCGATTAAGGTTAAACCCGCTTTCAAAATCTTTAGCGAATGATCTCCATCCAACAACCTTGCCCACCAATTGATTTTCCAGGCCATAGACCAGCCCGTACTCACATCGCCCCTATAAATTAAGGATTGTTTGGCCGCTGCCGCCAATTCTGGTGTATTTAAGGGGTCGATTTGTTGACCAGGATATAAACCAAACAAATGCGACAAATGCCTGTGCGTATCTTTTGGGTTATCCAAATCATTAAACCATTCTTGCAATTGCCCATATTGTCCAATTTGGTAAGGGTATAATTTTGCTTTTGCTTTAACCAGCTTGGCAACAAATTCTTTATCGATATTTAGGGCTTCTGCAGCTGCAATGCAGTCGGCAAAAAGCTCTTTGATAATACTCATGTCCATCGTGCTGGCCATACTCATTTCGTAGTCTCTGCCGTTAACATTAAACACATTTTCGGGCGAAGTTGATGGATTGGTAACCAAATAACCATTTTTATCTTCAACCAGCCAATGGAGCATAAACTCAGCCGCACCTTTCATTAAAGGATAACTTTTCTCTTTTAAGAAAATTTTATCGCCGGTAAAAAGATAATGCTCGTACAAATGGGTACTCAGCCAAGCGCCCCCCATAGGCCAAGCCGACCAACGAGCTGCCGATTTAGGATCCCAATCATAGCCCCCACTCGGTGATGTTTTTGCCCAGATGTCGCTGTTGTGATGTACTACCCAACCTTGATTAATTCCATAATTTACTTTGGCCGTAACTGCTCCGTTTTTAGCCAACCGAGCAATAAAATCGAACAAAGGCTGGTGCAGTTCTGAGAGATTGGTATTTTCGGCCAGCCAATAATTCATCTGCGTATTGGCGTTTACCGTATAATTGCTTCCCCATGGTGGCTGCACGGCATCGTTCCAAATGCCTTGTAAATTGGTGGCTTGACCACCTTGTCGCGAGCTGGCAATCATCAAGTAGCGACCAAACTGATAATATAAGGTTTGCAAACCTTGGTCATTTCCGTTTTGCCCTTGTCTGGATAAGCGAATATTTGTAGGCAATTTAACCAATGCTGGGTCGGCCTGCAAGTTAAAACTTACCCTGTTGAAGAGTTTTTGATAATCGGCCAGATGTGCTGCTTTTAGCGTTGCGAAAGACTTGGCTTCCGCATTTTTCAAATTGGCTTTGGCCTCAATGGCGGGATCTACTCCTGCCAAGCCTGGCGATTTATCAAAACCATTGAAACTGGTGCCACTCGTCAAATAAATGGTTACAGCATTAGCTTTCGAAACCTTGATATCGCGGCCATTTGCGGTTACGCTTCCGCCCTCGTTTTTGAGCTTGAGATGCACCTCAAAATTCATCCCTTCCTTATCATCGTAAACAATTTGTTGGGGTTCGGTAGCCCGGTGTGCTACATGTTTCGGTGCTTTTCCTTTTAAAACCAAATAATTGGACTGCACCGCGGCGGTTTGATAGCGTAGTTTACTGGTTAGGCTCGTCGTAAAACTGATGGCATTTTGTTTATCGGCAGTTATCCTAATCGCCAGTACTTTATCAGGATAACTCACCAAAGTTTCGCGTTTGTAATTGATGCCGTTTATTTTATAGGTTACGGAATGAACTGCGGTATTTAAATCTAATGTTCTGTTGTAATTGGTAGTGGTCGAATCGCCTAAGCCGAAGTCTAGAAAAAGATCGGCCATGGTTAAATACCTTGCCGAATAGGTTCCCTGTAAATTCTGTTTCCATAAGGTGGCCGCTTTGCCATAATCGCCTTCAAAAATTGCCTTCCTCACTTGTGGCAAAGCTTCTACACCCTTCGGGTTATTTCCCGCATCGGGGTAGCCCGACCAAAGCGTAGCATTGTTCAACTGGATTCTTTCTCGATTTACCCTGCCAAAAACCATGGCTCCATTTTTACCATTTCCCAAGGCCAAGGCTTCTTCCCAGATTTTCGCGGGAGCGGTGTACCACAACTTTAAAGGTTCTTTTACTTGTGCAGTTGCCGAAAGCGCAAAGAAACTTAGGAAAAGGAAAATATATTTCTTCATGGTTAAAAGTTAAAGGTATAAGTTTTGCCTGCCACGGTTGGCAAATCGTAATCGGTTGAGGTTGGAATCACCACTTTGTTCAGCTTGGCTTCTGGCGAAATCAAAGGTGCTTTCACCCGAGGCATTTCATAAAAAGTATTTGGATTTTGGCCTTTGGCCTTTGCAAATTGGATTTTGCTTTTGTCGATTTGGCTATCGTTGAGGCGCAGCCTGCAGTTGCCCCCGAGCTTCGATTTGATTTGAAGCTGTGTAATTTTTTTGTCTTTCCATTTGATAGCGATTTCAAAACCGCCACGGGCAATCAGTCCGCTGATTTCACCAGCAGCCCATACATCTGGGAGTGCGGGCAAGAGGTAAACGGCTCCATCATGCGATTGCAACAACATTTCGGCAATGCCAGCGGTGCAGCCAAAATTGCCATCGATCTGAAACGGCGGATGCGCATCGAGCATATTCGGATAGGTGCCGCCACCTTTTACGTTCACGGTATCTAGGCGGCTTCCTACCAAACGCAATTGGTCTGTAATGAGTTTATAAGCGTGGTTGCCATCTAAAAAGCGGGCCCAAAGGTTTACCTTCCAGCCCATAGACCAGCCCGTAGCTGGATCGCCACGATAGATCAAAGACGTTTTAGCGGCATCGAACAATTCGGGCGTGCGGTTTGGCGAAATCTGATTGCTCGGATACACGCCATACAAATGCGATACGTGTCGATGCTTGTCGTTTACCCGATCCAAATCGGTTAGCCACTCCTGTAGCTGGTTATGTTTACCGATTTGCATTGGGGCCAGCCTTTCGATAGTTTGGCTTAGTTTTTTCCTGAAATCGGTATCGAGGCCGAGCAGTTCGCCTGCCCTTTTGGTTTTGCTGAACAGATCGAACAACAGCTGGTTATCCATGGTGGTACCAGCCGAAATAGAAACTCTTTTGCCCTCCACGTAGGTATTTTCGGGCGAAACTGATGGCGCCACCACCAGCCATTTGTGCGAAGGTTCTTCCTGCAAGATATCCAGGTAAAACTCGCAAGCACTTTTGAGGATGGGATAATAGTTCTTCAAGAAATTCTTGTCGCCAGTAAACTGGTAATGGTCCCACAGGTGCTGGCTCAGCCAATTGCCACCCATCGGCCACAAGCCCGGAAAAACGCGATCAACCGGACCAGTAATTCTAAATAAATCGGTATTGTGATGCGTAACCCAGCCTTTGGCACCGTACATTACTTTCGCAGTTTCTTGTCCAGTAACCGATAAATCTTGGAGCATTTTAAACAAGGGATCGTGTAGCTCGGTTAAATTGGTGACCTCTGCAGGCCAATAATTCATTTCGGTATTGATGTTGATGGTGTATTTGCTATCCCATGGGGGAAGCAACTTATCGTTCCAGATGCCTTGCAAGGTAGCGGGTTGCGTACCAGGCTGCGAACTCGAGATTAGCAAATAGCGCCCATACTGAAAATAAAGCGCCGCCAAATGAGCATCGTTCGATTGTGCAAATTTCAATATCCGTTCATCGGTTGGTTTATTCACCATGTCGGATAGACCTAAATTCAGCTTTACCCGATAAAAATATTTTTGATAAAAGGTAATGTGCTCCTTTAAAGCCTGATCATAATTTTTCAAGACGGCTTTAGCTAAAAAGCCAGCCGCTTTGGCAGAAGCATCGCCACTAATGTCGTTGTACTTTTTAAAGTTGGTGGCAATGGAAACATAAACGGTAGCCGAGTTGGCATTTTTAACTTCGTAAGTATTGTTTTTGGCCACCATCGTTCCACCCTGTGGCAATACTTTTACCTGCGATTCGAATTTGATCTGTCCCTTTTCGCCTTCGTGATCGGAGGTAATGCCACTTAAAACCAGTTTGCCTTTGCCGGTTTTTTGTTCGCTTTTTTGGGGCGAAACCATCGATGCCACAAAGGAAATCTGGCCGGGCTTGTTGGCGGTCAGCCTGATGATCATCACCTGATCAACAAAAGAAGAAAAGATTTCGCGCTTGTATTTTATGCCATTCAGTTCGTAGGTAACCGTAGCCAAGGCTTTTTCGATGTTCAGGTCGCGGTAATAATTCGTCGCTTTTTCATGGCCATCAAATTGCAAAAAAAGATCGCCTACGGTTTGGTACACCATGCCACTGTTCTTTTTAGGGAACATCTTTACATCGGCAATGGCCTGCGCTTCCTCAAATTTTCCTTCAAAAATGAGCTTCCTCAATTCGGGAATAGCGGTTCCCGATTCGGCGGTAATGTTTTGGTTGGGTCCACCAGACCACACGGTTTCTTCATTCAGTTGCAGCTGTTCTTTGGCCGGATTGCCAAATACCATGGCCCCCAACCGGCCATTGCCAATGGGCAGCGCTTCGTTCCAGTTGGCGGCAGGCAAGGTATACCACAATTTTAAGGTGGCATCGTTTTTTTGGGCTTGGACATTGACCCATAAACCTAGTCCTAAAACAGCAAATAAAATCCTTTTTAACATGTTGAATAATGGAGCTGAAAATTAATGAAAATAGCCGAACGGTTAATACAAAGGCCCCAGATCCCGGTAAAATCGGGATGCGAGGCCTTTGCATGGGTATATCAAATCCTAAAAAATATAACCTATCGAAAGGTTAACATTCCTGTTTTGCGATTTGAAACCTGGATTGTTGCTGATATTGGCCAAACCAAAGCCATAATTGAGGCTAAAATCGATTTTGTTTTTGAGCCTGAAGCCTGCTACAGCGTTCAAACCGTAGTCGAACTTATCTAACTGGTCTGGCTGATCTCCAAATGCGACACGTTCGGCACTTCCCCTTTTCATGTAGGTATTTCTTTTGTTGATTGACCTGATCCGGGCACTAACCGCATAAGCGGCATAGGCGCCACCACCGGCATAGGCCGTACCTAAGCTCAGTGTTTTGTTGTACAGCACATTAACTGGAAGTTCAAAATAATAAATATTCAGGTTGCGCTCGGTGGTGTACGGAACCGGCGAGCCGAAAGAAATGGTGTTGTGCTGCTCAACCGATTTGTTGCCCTTAACCGAAAACAAGAGGCCAGGCTGCAGGGTGGTAGCGGTACCGATCTTAATATTGGCAAAGCCCCCCAGCAAAAACTTGGCGCTGATTTTATATTCGGACCCTGGGCTAAACCCGGTTCTGGGCTGGAGCGATGGAAAATTGACCCCCATTTTAACCCCAAATTGAGTTTCTTGAGCCCATGCACCATGGCTAGCCATTAGCACAAGAAGCAGAAATAAAAGTTTTTTCATCAGTTTATAGTTTACTTTTAAAGTTGATGAAGCCATCATGAGCGGTTAATTGTAGCTTAAAAGCATGGCTCATGACGGGTTCATCATTCCATTGTAAGGTTAAATTTTTATCTGGACGGACGCACGGTAACACCCCAAACATGGATGGTGCCATTGGTTGCCCTGTAGTTTGAAGATCTTACGATCAGTCCTCCGTTAAAAAACAATTTCGAATCGGCGGTATTAGACAGTTTGAGGGTAAATTTTCCCTCCGGGTCAAAGCCCTTGCCGTTGTTGCCTACATAATCGAAAGTGAAAACTGCCGGAGTACCTGTACTCGCCGTGGTAAAGCCCGGAACCGACGAAGGCGTAACCATGTAGCCCAACCTCGATTCTTTGGTAGCCACACTGCCAGGCGACAGCAGCGATTGCAAAGTCACTTCGTTTTGGTCGAGGTTATCGTAGCTGTATTCGCCCTGTCCGATCAGGTACAGCAGGTATTTCTTAACAGTTTCCTTATCATAGTCTTTCCAGCTCTTGGTTGGCGTAGTGGTTACCGGTATGCCCGAAGTAGGCGTGGTAAAGATGACAGACCCGTCTGGATTTTTGCTGATGATTGGGTAGTCGTAAAAGAAACAGTTGGTTTGCAGTACCTGCGAACCATTTACCCTTCTGATGGCATCATTGTGCAGAAAAATATAAGTTCTGTTCGGCTTGGTGTACTCGAGGGTATCGATGCCCGAATAGTCGATTGCCTTTTTCATCCACCTAAAAACGGTATCGTTCGGGTTGTTGCCATCGGCACGTTTCTTCAGGTATTCCCAAGCAGTCATGTTCACTTTTTCTTCCAAAAGCGATTTCTTATAGTCGTAATCTTCCTGAAGATCTAACCCAAACACGCTGCAGCCGGTAATAAATACGCTCAGGGCAAACAGCACCAGTAGTCTATTGATTAACTTTTTGATGTTCATGATCTTAATTTTTTAGTCGGTGTAAGGTGGATTTTGTTTAAGCAACGAATTGGAATTCATTACGTTTCGGTTGATTGGCCATAGGTATTTGCGTTTATCGGTACCAAAGCCGGTTGCATCGGCTGGCAATACGCCCGCCCTTACCTGGCGCGCCTTGATGATCGGGTCCATTACTTGAATCACCCTATCGGTACGCACCAAATCGAACCATCTTTTGCCTTCCGCAAAAAGCTCGTATTGTCTTTCCTGGATAATGGCATCTTCCAATTTAGTGGCGTCTAATGTGCCTGGGGTAACCGAAACCTCCGGACTGTTCACTGTATACACCGGTATGTTTGCCCTAGTGCGGATAAAGTTCAAATACTTAAGCGCGTTTGTTCTGTCGCCGGTCTTGTTCAATGCTTCGGCATACAACAGGTACATATCTGCCAATCTGTACATCGAGATGTAAACGGTAGAGTTATTTACGTCTCTATCGGCTGCCAATACGGTATAACCGGTGGTGCCCAAGGTACCCGTTCCTTTATAATATTTCCATACCCTATCTCTGGCATCGGTTTTGGCAATATCGTAAGTGGCGCGAGTCCTGATGTCTGTAGGGTATTTCAATGGCCAATCGTAAAAGATACCATAATCAATTACCAAAGGCGTATTGTTTGGCGTGGCCGTTACACCCGCCATGCATGGACATCCGTTAGTGGTGGTATTCCAGTGGATGTTCCAAATGGCTTCGATACTGTTAGACGGGTCGTAGAACATCTTGTTCCAGTTGGCGGTAGGCTCCAAATCGGTAAGCAGTGTACCCCCATAAGTGGCCTTGGCAGGTGCTTTGGTAGCGCCTAGCAAGCCAAACCATTTAATGGCGTTGGTATAGTCCTTGCGCCACATGTATACATCAACCAATGCGGCACAAGCGGCAGCCCTGCCCATTTTAAACACACTGTAATCGGCATTGTTTACATTGTTATAGCAAAAAACCAAATCTGGAATGATTACCTCGTCGAAGATCTTATCAACCGGATCTCTGGCCAGTCTGGCATCTTTCGTGGCATCTTCGAAAGGCTCTAGCCTGATTGGTGCATCGCCCCAGGTGCGCACAATATAAAAATAAGCCATTGCCCTCAGGCCCCTGCTCTGTGCAAGGTTGTCATTAATGATCAAAGGCGTAATCAGGCTTTTGTTCATTTCCGTATTGGCAATGCCCGGAATGTATTTGAGATTGAGGTTGGCAATATTGATAACCTTGTACATGCTCGACCAATCTGAGAAAGGATTGCCGGCAGTTAGGCCATTCAGTTGCAACTCGGCATAGGTTGCATTAGAGTTGCCCCCTCTCTCGTAGTTGTCTGATCGGGCTTCGCCCCACATGGTGTATTTGTTGTTGGCCTGAGACTCGCCCACCATAGCCTGTTGAAAGTTGCCATACAGCGAAGCCATGGCACCGGTCATATCTTTGGCCGATTGGTAAAAATTCTCTGCCCTGATGGCCGTTACCGGCGGTATTTCTAAAAATTTCTTGCAACTTCCTAACGTAATTATTGCGGTTAGCAAAGCAATGCCAAATATCTTTTTCATAATAAATTATAAGCTAATGTTTATACCAAAACCAAATTCCCTACGCTTAGGGTAATTGCCTCCATCTGTTCCTGGGGTTAATGGGTTGCTCGAGGTAAACTCTGGATCAAAGCCCGAGTAGTTGGTCCAAGTGAGCAAGTTGGTGCCGTATACAAAAAGCGAAAGGGCCTTTAACTTGAACCTGTTAACCAAAGCCGGCTGGAACGAATAGTTAAGCCTTGCGCTAGAGAGCCTTACAAAAGACGCATCTTCGAGGTAGTAGCTGTTTACGCCTCTTTTCTGGTTGCCGTTGTTGTCTTTAGTTGGGAAATAAGGATAGGTAGCGATATCGCCCTCTTTTCTCCAGGCGCCATAAATCGCTTCAGGAAATGCGGTACCGTTGGTTGATCCAAACGTAGAGAAGCTCTCTTTGAACGAGTTGTAAATCTGTCCACCAATGGTGGCATTGAACATCACGTTTAGCGAAAACCTCTTGTAGCTAAAGGTATTAGAAAGTCCCAAATAGAAATCTGGCGTGGCATTGCCAATTACCTGACGATCGGCATCGTCAATGATACCATCTTTGTTGGCATCGTCCCACTGGGTATCTCCACCTTTGAGGACACCTGCCGGTCCGCGCATTTTCTGAACGGTGCCGGTGTAGCGTTGACCATTTAGCAAATAATACTCTGCCGTTTGGCCGTCGGCCGAAACGTTTACAGGCTCTAGCTTGCTCCATTCTGAAGAATAGGCGTTAGAAGCCGTCCAGCGGTAAATACCCAATTGCTTGTAGCCGTAAAAATCGCCCAAGCGACCTCCAGGTCTGATGATATACCTAGACCCGGCGATAAAAGGCTCATTTTTAAACAACGATTTTACCCTGCCTTGCTCAAAAGAGATATTGGCATTTACGAACCAGGTAAAATTAGGCTTGGAAACCGGGGTGCCAGAAATTGAGAATTCGGCACCGTTGGTGTATAAATCGCCGGCGTTTACGCGCACGGTTTGAAAACCCGTTTCTTTGGGCAACAAGTTGTCCATCAACAATTTGTTAGTGGCTTTATGGTAATAGTCAGCCACCAAAAGCAACCGGCCATTAAACAAGCTGATGTCTGTACCGATATTGGTTTGGATAGTGTTTTCCCATTGGATTTCTGGGTTGCCCAAGCGATTAGAGATTACCGCGCCTGCATTGCCCATGTAGCTCACGTCGCCAAAGCTCACCAAGGTGGCGTCTTCGTTATCGCCGATGCCATTGTTGCCCTGTGCACCTATACTTACCCTGATCTTGGCATCGTTAAGTACTTTTCCTTTGGCCCACGACATAAATTTTTCGTCGGAGATACGCCATGCCAACGATCCCGATAAGAAATCGCCCCATTTGTTATCCGCACCGAATTTAGAAGAACCATCCCTTCTGTAGGTACTGTTAACAATATAGCGGCCTTTGTAGTTATAACCCAAACGGCCAATCAGCGAAGCCAGAGAGTTGCTGCCCCCACCTGTGTTGCTGTTTCTGATATCGATGTTGCTTAAGTTAAAGTTCGTTACGTTTTCATTTACAAAGGAGCCCGGCAAAGCCTGGAACTTTAATGATCTCGAATTGTTTTTAGAAGCCTCTACCCCTAAAGTGGCATTAAACCTGTGGTCTTTTCCAAAGGTTTTGTCATAGTTGAAGAACGACTGCAAAGTCCAGTTGAAATTAATGCCTGAACTTTGGCTTCCCCTGTTTTCGTTGCCGTTATCGTCCAAAAACTGTGGCTGGAAATATTTGTTGTTCGTATTGGTCAGCGATCCGCTTCCAGTAGTGGTAAACCTCAAGCCATCCATAATCTTGTACTCGAGGATATCGGTGAACGATGCCGCATAACCATCAGTAATATTGGTTTCGAGCAAGGCATTGGCGATAGGGTTACGCTTGGTAGAAGTATAACTGGTCAAGCTGCCATCGGGCAGATAGATCCTTAAGTTGTTGGGCCTATCGAAAACCGGGTTCAGGGAACCTCCAGTGCTCCAGGTAGAACGTTTATTCCAGCCAAAAGTAATATTAGCCGTATTCCTTAATTTAGGGGCCACCTGAAAATCGATGTTCATCCTGCCCTGCAAGCGTTTGGCCCAGGTATTGAGTACGCTACCCCGGTCGTCTAAATAGTTTAAGCTTGAGTAATAGGTCAATCCTTTTTGGCCACCGCTTACGCTCAGTTTGGCATCGTTTAGCCAAGCCGTGTTGCCTAACAGCATTTCTTCCAAATAGTTGTCGGCATTGTAGGCTACGTTAAGCGAGTCGGTGTTGCTACCCGAACTTGGGTTGTTGTTGTTTTGGATCTGGCGCCACAAACGCAAGTCTTTAGAATTGGCCTGCTGAATAGTATGGGCAATATTACCCATTTTAATACCATAAGAGGCATCGATACGGGGTTTGCCTTCCTGCCCCCTTTTGGTCGTTACCAAAATAACGCCATTGGCTGCCCTCGATCCGTAAATAGAGGTAGACGCGGCATCTTTCAGGATTTCGATGTTCTGAATATCATTGGGATTGATGTTGCCGATACCATCGGTGATTACCCCGTCTACTACGTATAAAGGGTTGTTTCCTGCCGAACTAAAGGTAGATGCACCACGGATTTGAATGGTACCCTCGGCACCCGGCTCGCCATTGTCGTTAACCACCAACACGCCCGAAGCCTGACCTTGGATGGCATCGAAAATATTGGTAGGCTGACGTTCGGTAATCTGCGTGGCATTGATAGAAACGGTAGCACCGGTGAGGTCTGATTTCTTGGTAAAGCCGCCGTAGCCCTGTACCACTACCTCGCTGAGCGAACCCACGTTTTCTTTGAGCACAATGGCCATTTCCTTTCTATTGCCTACCTGTTCTTCGTAGGGATTGTAACCAATAAAAGTGAAAGTAAGTATTGCCTTAGAGTCTGGAACCTTAATGGTAAACTTTCCGGCATTGTCTGTTACTGCGGTAGCCGTTCCTCCTTTTAACTTAACGCCTACCCCAGGAATTGGTTCTCCGGCAACTTCTTTAACCGTACCCGTAACGGTAATGGTCTGGGCAAAAGAAACAGCCGGAAACATCACCATCAGGAAAACCAACGTCTTCCAAAGGTGATGATTAAATAATTTAGTAATTGTCTTGTCCATGTGTGAATGATTTGTTTGATAGTTTGAATTGTTTGAAGTTGGTTCAAAATTCATTCACGTAGGGTGATGTCGATTTTGGACTGCATGAATTGGCAGACCGCTAAAGTTTAGTGTCATGATAGTTTATATTTGGTATTACAATAGAAAGGAATTATCGTCTTGCTTTAGTGAGTATTTTTAGCGTTTTAGTAAGCAATTTTAGCATGCCTTATATAAATTTCAATCTAAACATGCTTAAAAAGTTGACTGTTGCTTAAAAACGATGGGCCTGATAGGCTTATCAAAAAAGATCTTCGCCAAAAACAATTCTACAAAAACAGCCCTTTCCATTGCTTTTAGCGTATAATTTTGTCGTTCTCCATCATTAGCTTTAGTAGCGATTCTAAAACCCGTGGCGCCAATTCGAACCAAGCAATTCGGCTGGTGCAAATGGAAATAGGCCTCATCCATTTCATTTCGATGCCAATATTATTGTATAAAATGCCAAAAACTAATAATGATGATTTCCCTCATCAGTTAGCTTTGAAATACATTTTATTTCCTCAAATGCTGAAGCGAATTTCATTAATGATTACCGAAGCCGGCGACAACACTTTGGACACCGCAAACCGTGATGTTTTTATAGGAAGTATTAAAAAACAGTTTATTAAACATAAATCAAATGAGAAAGAAAATAATCATTCCGCTCTCCATTGCCTGTCTTTTAGTAGGCTCTTTATCTGCCTTTATGTACAAGCATGCAGCCGAAATTACACCCTTTAAAGCCGACCCCGACAATGCCGGGCTCAAGTTGCCTGCTGGTTTTGGAGCCAACAAGGTGGTTGATAATTTAGGCAAAGCCAGGCATATCGTGCTGACCAAAGATGGCAGCATTTACATCAAGTTGATGAAAGTGGTGAACGGAAATGGCATTTTGTTTTTGCAAGACAAGGATAAAGACGGCAAATACGAAGTTCAGACTGCTTTTGGCAATTACGGCGGAACCGGCATTACCATTAAAAACGGCTATTTGTACGCTTCTTCAGACAAAGAGGTATTTCGCTATAAGCTGGATGACCAAGAACAGGTAATTGATCCGGCTAAACCCGAAAAAATCATTACCGGATTATTGGCTGGCAAACAGCACCAAACCAAATCTATTGTATTGGATAATGAAAACAACATTTATGTAAATATTGGCGCACCGACCAACTCTTGTCAGGAAAACGATCGCGGACTGGAGTCAAAAGGCAAAGCCGGTTGTCCAATTTTAGATTCAGCTGGAGGCATTTGGCAGTTTAAGGCCGATAAGCTGAACCAGTCTTACCAGCATGGGATAAGGTATGCCACCGGCATTAGAAATGTGATGGGCTTGGATTGGAATACCGAAAACAACACGCTTTATGTAATGCAACATGGCAGGGATAACCTAAATTCGTCATGGCCAAAGCTTTTTAATGAAAAACAATCTGCCGAAACACCGGCCGAAGTGATGTACATGGTTAAAAAGGGCGACAATGCAGGTTGGCCTTACACCTATTATGATTCTGCCCTGCAGAAAAAAATACTGGCTCCAGAATATGGCGGCGACGGTAAAAAAGAAGGCAGTTCAGCCTATATCGACCCTATTGCCGACTTCCCAGCCCACATGGCACCAAATGCATTGTTGTTTTATACCGGCAATATGTTTCCGGCAAGGTATAAAAACGGAGCCTTTATTGCCTTTCACGGCTCTTGGAATAGGGCACCCGAAAAACAGGCCGGCTATTTTGTGGTTTTTGTTCCTTTTGCCAACGGAAAACCAAGTGGGAAGTGGGAAGTATTTGCTGATGGCTTTTCTGGTTTAGATGCTGTAATGGTTCCCAGAGAAGCCGTGCACAGACCTTGCGGATTGGCCCAGGCACCAGACGGCTCATTATATGTAACCGACGATGTAAAAGGCACTGTTTATAGAATTGGATATACCTCGAAAAAATAAGTCTTTATGAAACCATCATGAGCACGTGGTCCAAAAGCATTATTATATGCTCATGATAGCTTCATAACCATTAAAAAACAATTATAATCTAATGAAAAAAATAGCTTGTATTACTTTTTTGCTGATTGGTTTATTGACCAGTTTAAATGCACAGACCAAAAAAACAGCGACAGCCAAGGCAGCGGGTACAACCGAGCCTTCGTTGGTAAACGGCAAATTGCTGTATAAAAAATACTGTTTGGTTTGCCACCAATCAGATGGCGGTGGTGTAATGGGCCTGAACCCGCCCCTTATTAAAACCGATTATGTTCTAGGCGATCAAAAAAGACTGATCAACGTAATTTTAAAAGGCCTAAATCAGGATATAGAGATAGATGGCGAAACTTATGCCAACCCCATGCCGGCATTAGGGCACCTTAGCGACCAAGAGGTGGCCGATGTGTTGAGCTTTGTACGCAATAGTTTTGGAAACAAGGCCAGTGTAATTACCCCTGCTCAGGTTAAAGCGGTTAGAGCAACGAAAAAATAAACCTAAATTTTAAACAAAAAAGGCTACCATTTTAAGGTAGCTTTTTTGTTTACAGTCGAGTTAATTAACCGATTATTAATCTATTTATCACACTGACAAAAGCATATCAAATGACAAACCCATTAAAAAAGCAGTCCGTTTAGCACTGCTTTCAATAACATCTTTGATATTGATAAACTTAGCTGCGTTTTTCAATCATTTTCTTTGCGAAAAAATGCTTTGCCTTCAGCTGGTCAAGGTTTGGATTTTTCATCGTTACAGCTTATTTGAGTGCTACAGGCACATAATTCTTCACCGGGTTCACCTCAATCCACGATTTTTCGCTACCGTCTTTGGCCTGGCTTAGGCAAGCGGTAAAAAAGGCGGTTACCTGTTCCTTCTCGTTCACAAAAACAAAGGGCCTTTCCCTCCTTCTAAAGGTTTGTTCGGTACCGTCATCATAGGTTACGGTTTTGGTATAAATCGATTCTTTTGAAACCAAAACATAGTTGATTCCGTCTTTAGAGGCATATTGCGCGCCGTTTTTGGGTGTTCCCGTAGCATCGCCCCTAAAATCGCTCAGGATCACATTGTATTGGTTTTTAGCCCACCATATAGTGGGGTCTTCCAATTGGTTTTTATCGGGCAATAGGTTGTATTGATCGTTCACCAAGGTATATATTCCATTAAAAGCAGGTGCTTGGTAGGCTTGGGCAATGCGGATGTTATCAACTGATTTCCTGCCAAACACATAAACGCTACCGTCTTTTTTAACCAGTGGCGCCGGATTAGAAAAAGGCATGGCCAGTTTGTCTATCCGTGTCCAAGGGCCTGTAATTGATTTGCTGTAGGCATAACCGGTTTCATTGGCCGAGGAGATGTAGTACAGCACAAAAGTATCGCCAGCCTTTACAATTTTAGGATTATGCGCACGGTCATTATCCCAAAAGTCTGGTCTTTTTTGGATCACCACCTCTTTAAATTCGTAAGGTCCATACAGATTTTTGGAAGTGGCTCTAACAATTTCCGAATAGGTGGTCCAGCCCCCCAAACCATATTTTTCTGGCCAGCGTGAGGCAAATAGGTGGTAGGTATCGCCCACTTTAATTACCGATGGACACCACAAAATATAGCCCTCCATTTTAAAGCCTCCATTTTTTACGGCTGGCTGCATGGCGTCTTTTAGCGTTTGCGATTTTGCAACGAATGCAAAAAGCAGGCAAATTAGTATAGCAACAGTGAATTTTTTCATAGGGTTTGTTTATGGATAATTTCTATCGAGGAGTTGTTTGTAACGGTGCAATGATTATTTCGGCTTGGCACCTGAAGCAAACTCTACCTGCTTTTTAATTGTTGAAGCTTTGTTATTAGCTACACTAATGCTCTTGCTATTGGTGCCTTCTACCCTTACCAAGGCCCGTGCATCGCCTTTTATGCTGATTCCGCTAATGTTGGCCCCAGCTACACTTTCTAAACGTACAATAGCTTCGGCACCTGTGGTCGTTGGCAAATCCCAATTGCTCACAGTTAGCTCCTTGCCATCATCGCAAACCAAAGCCGGACGCCTATCGTTGCTAGCTAAATTAAATTTAACATTGATGAGTTTAAGGCCCTTCACATGGCGTGCCCAAATACCATAAGCCGGAATTTTTGGTCCAAAGGTTTTTACTTCTGGATATTGATCTATCGCTTCTGGTACTGCTACACGTGAATCCTCAGTGGTACCGCCTCCAGCCAAAGTGATTTCTATGTTTTCTAAAGTTAAATTGGTGATGTCGTGACCGGGAACACCAGTGATTAAAATACCCGATGGTGGCGTTAGCTGTGCATTATCGGCAGCCTTTGCCTTCACGTTTCTGATGGTTACGTTTTCGAAGCTTCCGGTAGTTTTTTTGGTTTCAGTGTTTTTACGGAACACATTAAGCCTCGATCCCAAACGAAACAACATTGGGGTTCTTACTTCATCCATTGTGATATCCGAAATCAGTACGTTGCTGATGTGCGCGCCATCAACCGTTAGCAATTTGATACCTCCGTTTTTGGTATCGTAAATATGGCAATTGGTAATTTTGATGTTTTCGAAATCGGCAATGGACTCGGTACCTATCTTAATCCCCGCCTGATTACTTTTTAACCTCAATCCGCTTACTTCGATATCTTTGCAAGCCATTAGCCTCGAGGTGGTTTTAAAAACCAAGGCATCATCACCACTGGTTACATCGCAGTCTTTAATACGTACTTGTTGGCAACCATCAATTCCAATCCCATCATTATGCGCAACTCCAACACTTTGGATCTTAACATTCTCGATTAAGATTTGCCTGCTTTGAAAATAATGCGATGTCCAAGCGCCTGCATATTTCAGGGTTACGCCTCGCACGGTTACGCCTGTGCAACGTACAATGCGCACCAAAAAAGGCCTTAAGCCCCAACGTTGGCCTTCTGGACGGGTATCGGTTAAAATATGTTTGGCTTTAATAGCCGATCCTTGTCCATCGATCGTTCCTTCGCCTTCGATGCCGATGTTTTTTGCATCAACAGCCACCAACAAAGCCCAACCTACATCAATGCCTAAACCCTCGGTAAAGGGATCGAGATTTTGATAGTCTTTTAAATCGACACTACCTAACAACACCGCATCTTTTTGTAGGTAAATGGTAACATTGTCTTTTAAAGCTATGGTACCCGAAAGGAATTTACCTGCCGGAATGATCACCTTGCCGCCGCCGCTCTGGTGACAGGCATCAATGGCTTTTTGAATGGCCTGAGAATTTAGCGTTGTTCCATCGCCCACTGCACCGAACCTGGTGATGTCGAAATCTGCTGCTTTTACGCCATAACACATCCCTAGCAAAAACAACAAAAGGCTTATTTTTTTGATACCGCTTACCATAAAGAAATTATATTTGACACTGCAACTACGTGATTATTAGCGATGTTTTACGCATTTTAATTATCCTTTTATTCAACAATATTGACGTCAAAAGTCTGAAATGCTACCTTTCCGGGTATATTCGACTGAATGAATACCTCCTTATTTGGCTAAGTATAAACCGAAATTTTTAATGGCTGGATAATCGCTAAACTTGCTGATCGTAAGCTTTACTTTCCATGCTGTTATTGGCTGAAATTTAACGGTTTTATTTTCGCCTATGCTAGTTCCTTGATCCACCAAAATCCATTTGCTATCCAGCTGTACTTCTACTTTATATTCTTGCACCCTTTGGCCTAAAGCTTCACCTATTTTGAGCGCATTGATCAATACTGGTCCTTCCATATCTACTTCAAAAGTGGCCTGTTTCAAGCCATCGTTAATGGTCCAATAGGTTTTATTGTTGCCGTCCAAGGCTTTTTCGCCTCCAAAATCACGGGTAGTGCCACGTACATTGCTGGTATTTACCGGACGCTCGAAAGCCAAATTAATACCCAATTGTGGGTCGCTATCTGGCTTAAATGGTGTTGGCGCTATTTTCTTATTGTTAAACTCGCTCAATTGATTGGCTTGGTAGCCGATATTTTTTAAGGCTTTGTTGCCCAATCTTTCTTCCAACTGCGCCAAATACAAACTTTGGATAGCCACAGGTTTGCCATGCGAATCGAAATTACCATCGGGAATGATGGGCGCACTATCGAATAAGCGAGCGGTTTGTTCCCTTAGCCCGATACAGCCGATGGCCCAGTTGGCCGCTCCCGGCGGATTTTGGATGATGTAGCTTTTAGCCACACAATTCCAGGCTACCGCCCAGGCCATTGTCCACCCATGACCAGAACCCGCAATGCCACGGTTCATAAAATCGATATTGCCATCGGGGATGCTACAGTTATCAACCAGCAAACCGGTTGCCCATCGTTGGTGGGGCTGGATACGGCTTCCTATGCCCCTAAATGTAGAATTTAAAACCACATTGGGACCAGTTACCAAACTCGATGTCCATACAAAGTAGGTATTGCCTCCAGTGGCTTCGCAGCGGTCTATTAAATTCTGGCTTCCTTCTAGGCTAAAATCGGCAGGTTTTGATGCGCCCAAATTCGTATAGGTATGTTTGATCTTTACTTTTTGCATGGTAATTCGATCGCCTGCGAGCACCGTACTGTTCATGGTCTCTTCGGCAAATACGTTTTTTACCCAGCAATCGTCGCCGCCAACCCGAACCGCCGCATAAGGTGCGTGACCATAATCTGTTTCCAAGGGTGCGCATTGGATGTGCAGGCCTTCTACCCCCACATTCGTCACCCTGTTCAGGATTCTCAACTTCACTACGTTTGCCCCCATGGGTTCCAAAAATTTGGCATCGTACGAATCGGCCAAGGGTACATCAATGGTAATTTGGTTGCCGCCAATAGCTTTGATAATCCTTTTGGAAAGCTCTTGTCGGCCCGTTCCCAGCCAAGTCTGTTTTTTGCCTTCACGGTACATATCGTCCATTTTCATGAAACTGATCCAGGCATCGGTAACCGGCCGCTGTATGGCAATAGTATCGCCTACTTTAAAGTTCTTGGTATCAAGCACTTTAAAAACCGAAACACCAGCCGGAACATAAGCATCGGCCAAACGAGTGCTGGCCAAGGCAAGCTGTTCTTTATCTTCTGTGTTGCCTAGGGCCACTTTGGTATTTCCCCTGCCAATAACAATGGCCGTATGGGGCTCACCAATCATTTTAATCGTCGTCCCTCCCTTTTCACTTCCGTTTCCACGCAAAACGATGCCACTTTCTGAAAGGATGATGGCATTGGCACAGGTAAACACACCTGGTGAAAGTTCTACCGCACCTCGGAAACCATTTTTTAAAGGCATTTTGGCTACCTGATCAATTGCGTTTTGGATGGTTTTGGTATCGTCGCCAGTACCTGATGGCTTCACTTTAACGGCTGTAGCTATAGTTGGCAAGGGCATGCCCCCACCTTGGTAACCCGCATGGGAGAAATCCATAATTCGATCTCCCTTAGCTGTGGTTTTATAGCTGAGTTTTCCTTTTTGATCGTATTTAACCCATTCGGTTTGTTGTGCAACGGTTTCTTTAATTGCAATAAAATTCAATGCCAGCAAAAAGGCTATGCTAAGTTTGTTCATGTTCGGAAATTATTTTTTAGCCAAATGGCCTACCTGGTTAGGCAATAAAATACTGGCTTTTACTGGCGCTGTGCTTACCTCGTCGGCACCTGGCTCTAATGGGCTTACTCTTGGCTGGCCATCCATATCTACAGTTATAGCAGGATAAGCTTCTTTAACCGTGTTGAGTAATGGGCTATTGGCTGATAGATGGAAAGTACCGGAAGCATCTTTAACCAATTTCGGATCGGTGGTTTGGTAAGAACCTGCTGGCAAATCTCCTGCGCCAACTTTAAAAAGGATATTTCCTTTCCATTGGGCTTCGGTCATTGGTCCGGAGATCTTAGTGGCCACACCGCCGCCTTGAATGATGTTATTAGCTACCGTAACATACGTTGCTCCTAAACCATCCTTTCTTGGGGTTTGCACAATATTCTCTTTGTTGTTGATCAATGTATTAAAGGCAATCAGAATACGGTCTGGACGATCATGCGATGTTAACGGGGCACCATCGGCCACTTCTGCACCACCGTTTCCGATGGTAATGGCTGGTTTGCAGTTCTCAAAGTAATTGCTAAAAATAAGGTGGTCGTCCCCGAAAATCCTTAAACCCGGTGTATTCACAAAGTAATTTCCATACACCTGATTTTTGTTTCCATGGCGCAAAGTAAACTGTGCCGGACAATCTCTAATCGTGTTGTAGCGCAAAATTACGCCACCCGCTTTTACAGAAATGAGCTCGTTCTCTCCTTCGCATTTCTCAAACAGGTTGTATTCTACTACGCTATTGCTCATCGACATGCTAAAACCGCTTAAGCCAAACTGAAAGGCTTCGGCTCCGTTTTTACCGCCTTGACTGGCTGCTGTACTAAAATAGTTATGGTGAATGTGCAGGCGCTCGGCAATTTGTTTGCCCTCGCCCCTAATGGCAACAAACCTACCCATCGCATTTTTATTCTGAAATGTATTGTAGTCTACTTCCTGATCGGTACCTGCTACTGTGAGGTCTTCTCCATCGCCAGGGGTTTCGAAAATATTTTGAGTAAACCTGCAAAAGCTGGTGCCGTTGCCTGTTTTGGCTTTTGAGGCAAGATGGGTAAACTTAAAGCCTTTAATAATGATGTATTTGGCAGGTTTCACCAAGTTAAATCCTCCCTTTCCAGTAATTTCTGTTTCGCTTAGTTGCTCCGCAGCAATTACAATGGGTTGTTGGGCGGTGCCTTCTCTGTTAATGGTGATGTCTTCGGTGGTGGTATATACGCCTTTTTTGAGCAGAATGACATCGCCGGGTTTGGCTTTATTGATCGCATTTTGCAATTCGGCAATAGAGGCCACAGTAATGGTAGCGGCGAAAAGGTTTGACGAGCCCAGTACGAACAGCAGCGCAAAGCCAATTAGATTGATTTTTTTCATACAACGTAAAACTATCTGGTTTATAATGATGCAACCTATCTATAAAAATCAACAATTAGGTAAGAGAGTTTGGCTAATAAATCAGATATTTTGGCATGATGGCTTGATTGTTTTTTACCACCCAAGACACCTCAGTTCACCTTAGCCTTAATAAGATTTTCGCCACCTAAGACACCTCGGTTCACCTTAGCCTTAACAAGATTTTTTAACCACATAGAGGCATAGGGCACATCGGTTTTACTTTGAGCGCAGGGATATCGCCTTAGCTTTTCTAAAGTGTCTAAGATGGTAATGTATGGACTATTTACTCACCATGAATTCTTTTTTGAGTTTAATTGATTCGGAAGAATTACCAATCAGCACTTCGAATTTACCGGGCTCTACAGTCCATTTCATGTTTTTATCCAAGAGCATCAAATCGTCGGGCGTGAGTGTAAACTTAACTGTTTTGGTTTCGCCGGGAGCTAAATTTACCCTTTCAAAACCGCGTAATACCGTTTCGTAAGTGGTAACGCTGCTCACTACATCTTTAAGATAAAGTTGCACCACTTCGTCGCCTTTGCGGCTGCCTGTATTTTTCACATCGACCGATACTTGTACTTCGCCTTGCGAACGGATCTGTTCTGCACTTAATTTAAGGTTGCTGAACTCGAAAGTTGTGTAGCTCAATCCATAACCAAAAGGATAAAGCGAACCCAATACCATGGTTTTACCGTAGCCATTTGGGTCGTCGTTTTTGCTTTGTCCAGCTTGTGAGGCGGGTTTAAAAGGAAAATTATATTCAATTTGTCCGACAGATTTCGGATAGGTCATGGTGAGTTTACCCCCAGGATTGTTTTCGCCAAATAAGGTTTCGGCCACTACTTTGCCTGCCGATGGCCCCGGAAATCCTGCTTGAAGAATAGCAGGCAAGTATTTGTTTTCCCAATTAATGGTTAGCGGACGCCCGTTTACCATTACCATGACTACAGGTTTGCCAGTGACGTATAAGGCCTGCAGCAATTGCGACTGCAACCCTGGCAAGTTTAAGCCAGTTCTGGTTTTGCTTTCGCCTACCAAATCATCGGTTTCGCCTACTACAGCAATAATTACATCGCTGTTTTTAGCCGCTGCGACGGCCTCATTAATTTGAGCCTGCTCTTGTGCAGTTAAAGCAACCGGCATGATCTCACTTTCTGGCCATTTGCTATCGATTACTTCACAGCCTTTGCTATAGTTTACCGTGGCAGTTTTGCCTGCAAAAGCCTTAATGCCATCGAGGATAGAAACAATGGGATTGTTAGACGGTCCGTATCTACTGGTGGTATATTTGGTTTCGGTGGCCAACGGACCAGTAACCAGGATGTTTTTATATTGGTTGATGTTAAGCGGCAGGAGGTTTTTCTCGTTCTTCAACAGCACCATCGATTCGCGGTTCAGCTGCAAGGCCAATTCTTCATCGCTGGCCGTATGCACATTTTTATCAGATGCTGCCGGATCGTTTACATAAGGACTATCGAACAATCCCAATCTAAATTTCACCCGCAATACATCGGCTACGCGCTCATCAAGTGTTTTCATCGAAACCGAGCCTTCTTTTACCAATTCGCGCAAAGGCAGGATAAAAGTTTCGGGCATGGTAAAATTGGTGCGCACATTTAAACCCGCTTCAATAGCTTGTTTTACCGCACCTTTATAATCATCGGCTACGTGGTGCTTGCTCGAGATAAACTCTACAGCCTCACTGTCTGACACTACATAGCCATTAAACCCGTATTGATTGCGCAACAGCTCGGTCAGGAAATAATAGCTTCCAGTTACAGGCTCGCCATCCCAATCGTTGTAGCTGCTCATTACGCCCATGGGCCTGGCTTCCTGGATCACCCTTTTAAAAGGATAAAGGAACATTTCGTGCAATTCTCTAGGTGCTACATGCGGATCGGTACGCGCATTGCCGTCACGGCCACCTTTAGGCACGCTGTAAACGGCATAATGTTTTAGGGTAGCTGCCACTCCCTGGTTTTGGATGCCCAATGTCATCTGCTTGCCCAGCTCGGCAATAAGGTAGGGATCTTCTGCATAACATTCTACCACACGGCCCCAGCGCTGATCTCTGGCTACATCCAGAATTGGCGCATATACATTGGTGTAGCCCAAGGCCTTAGCTTCTCTGCCCACCGTGTTGCCTGCCCTATAAACCAAATTTTTGTTCCAAGTACTGCCAATGTTAACCGGTGCCGGAAAAGGAGTAGCCCGATCGTGGCAAAGCCCGTGAATACCCTCGTTGCTAAAGTCGACAGGAATGCCCAAACGGGTTTCTTCTACAAACCATTTTTGTACCGTATTGATGGCGTTGGCATGTTTGCTAAAAGGAAAAGAGTATTGGGTTACCGCCTTTTTATTGTAAGGCAAACTGTTTAGTTCTTCATCTATATTGGCAATGCCGTCTTTCCAGATTTTTGTTTTCCATTCGGCTGTTGGCATTTCGTCTTTCAATACCCTGCCATAACCATAAAGCGTAGCAGTTTGACAGGTTTTTTCATCCAAATTCATTTGACTCAGCAGGTCATTTACCCTACTGTCTATGGGTTTTGATGGATCTTCGAAGACATCCATTTTGCCGTTTTTGTTAAAATCTATCCAGCCTTTGTGGTAGATATTTTTGTTTTGGGCATGGCCGGTGGTTGCAACAAATAGAAGAGCGAAAAATAAAACAGACGGATATCGGAAAGTACGGTTCATTTATGGTTTAATACTTGGTTACAATTTAGTTAAGTTTTGATAGCGGTTTGGGATCTTTGCCCAACACATCGTCATCGTACACTATTTTATCTATGGTAATTTGGGAGGCATTTTTCTGGCCGATTACCGCAGGATTATCTGCGGGCTTTACCATTTTAAGGTCCGAAAACTGCGCGCCAATTACGTCATCTAAATATATGACATAACGGCTATCTCTTTTCTCATAATTGAAAGAACTTTGCTTAACTGTTAAGTTCTTTACATGACGGGCCCATAAACCATAAGAAGGCTGCACTTTTAGATTGGATACATTGTATTGTCCAACGCCCAACTCTGGAGGTGTTTGTGCCGTATCGGCCACCGCATTGCCACCCTTAACCAATACATGAACATCGGTAAAAGATACGTTTTTGATGTAGCCGGTATGTTGGCCATTGGGCAATTTGAAATTCAGTCCGCCCTCTACTGCTGCATTATCAGGCAGTTTATAACCGGCAATGATCGGGCTTGCCTTACGCTGTTTGCCATCATAGGCTTTCCAGCGGTTGCCGGCATCGCCATAAGAGCTGCCTCCATAAACTTCGGTAATATCTACTCCATTAATGATGATATTTTCGACCATTCCGATATTGATGTTCTTAACCAACAGTTCGTTGTGTTTTTCGCCGTTATCGGTAAAATTGTATTTGCCTACCGCAGCGCCCAATACCCTGCCCCGGTTGGAAATAGAAATAAAGAACGGCGTAGTGCTACGCAACATTTTAGACCTGGCATGTAGTGTGCCTGTATGTCCGCAATTGAGGTGGATGTTCTTGATGTGGCCACCATCATTGGTAGAGATCGAAAAACCCGCTTTGTTAGCACCCAGCACATAAATATTGTCTACGCAGATATCCATGATGTCATCAACCGTTTCCGAACCGACCTGAAACAGGTTGCAGTTGGTATCGCCAATAATGTTGCGCACCTTGTAATTGCGCGCCGGACGGGTAAAGCCCAAGGAACAATCCGATCCCGGTTTTACGATATCGTCAGAACTTACTTTGCAATAAATATTGGTTACGGTTACTTCGTTGCAAGCCATAAAATCGTAGATATCGCGAACATTTGAAGTGCTATTCCGGCCGAAATAGGTGTTGTGCACATTAATAAAATCGGAGCCGGTGGCCAACAAGGCAAAATGGCCAGCCCGATCAATATTGAGCATGTTTTGGGTATCGAAGTTTTTGCTACCGTCTTTGCCTACATAATAAGGTTCGTCTTGGGCGGGATCGTACCACAAATCTTCGGTTCTAGGCAAGCCGCCTATTTCTATGTTGGTGCAGAGCTTTAGCGCAAACATTTTGTCGGCCCTATTGTCGGGCGCATTGTTCATTACATTATCACCATTTACCAAATTGCCATCGCCGGTAATCCGGCCGTTTCCAATAATTTTGATATTATCCAAACGCTCGCCAAAAAACATGGCGTTTCTAAAATAGTGGTGGCCAACATCTTGTTTGGTGAGGTAGTTTTCTGGATCGGCATATGGACCAATAGCCGTAGGCGACAATCCCGAACGGTACTGCTTATCGCTAAACCAGGTCTGCTCGGGTGCATCGGCGCCTTTAATAGCTTTAATGGTTGCTTCTTGAGCTAAAAACAAATACACATTGCTTTGCAGGTGCACCGTTTTTACCAAATAGGTACCCCTGCCAAAATACAAGGTGCCTCCGCCAATCTTGTTGAGGTAAGCGATGGCTTCGTTTATTTTTTGAGTATCGTCTATTTGGTCGTCGGCATTTACCCCAAACTTTTTAACATCCATTTTGCCAGTATAAAACTGCACCAGATTGGAGTATCCTTTTTTCTCGCCATCTTTTACCGACAGCCTAAAACTATACAGCAAATGAGGTTTAAGGTTGGCTAGTTCGGCTGTATTTGTTTTCAGATCAACCGCATTAGGCGCCACCGTCCATGTTTTGCCTTCATTGAGCGATTGTTCTAATTGGATGTTTTTGGCATCGCTTACGGCAGGCCATTTAAAATTAACAGAGGTGTAGCTTGTTGCCGTTTCTTTATAGGCCAAGTTGCGATCAAGTACGCGTTCAAAATTGGAAATGGCTTTAGTTACCTTTAAAATCGCGATTTCGCCACCCGTACCAGCACTGCTTAGCACTTCGGGTTCAGAAGTGGTATAAGTGGCTTTGAAAGTCAGGTCCCCACTGTTTTTGAGGTTGATATCGTTTATTTTCAGTACCAGATCGGCACCATTTGCTGGTCTGAGGTCTAAATTTTTAAAAGTAATGACGCTACCAGTGGCTGTTTTAGTGATAGCCACTTCCCCAACCTTCGAATAAGAATACAATGAGCCCACTCTGCCGATAGATTGTGTACTCAAGTCGCCCAATTTCACAAAGCCTCTGCCAATTACGTTTACACTGGTGTTATTCAGTGTTGGCGCTATACCCAAAGGCAAAAACAACTGCACAGTCGCGTTAGGACTTCTTTGTCCGGCGGTATAGCTTAGCGTTAAGCTGGTATTGGTCTTTTGGGTGAGCTGGTTTTGAAACAGGCTCAATTTGCCACCGAGTGCCATTTTTTTGAAGGCAATGGTGTATTTTTTAACAGTTTTGCCATCCTGTGCAGTAACCTGTAGCCAATCTCCTTCGCTAATCGTGCCCGTATTTTTTAGGGTGCCCCTGCTGTCTTTAATTTGGTATTGCTGTGCAGAACCATCGGCTGAAACAATTTCTGTAATGATTTCGTCAACAGTGGCCCGCGTGCTCACCAGGCCCTTGTCTTCCGGTGTGTCTACCGTAAAGCGATAGGTGTTCCCGCTGGCTAAAAGTAATTGATTGGCACTGATCTGAATAATGTGCGGACTGCGAGCCCCAAAGGAAATCGAAGTATTTGAGCTTAGGGTTTCAGCCAAGGCCGGGGAAACCATGAGCTGTACGATTAAGACAAGAAAGCTCAGTGCTTTATTCATTTTAAAACTCTATTTAACAATAATACTTGATTTGGCACCGCCGATACCTCCGTTCATGTTGCTACCTTCCATAATCAAGGTATAGGAACCTTTTTTATCGGTGGTATAAAAGCCGACATGGGCAAAGCCATTCTTATCGGTTACCACGTTTGGATTCCAGTAAACCGTTGAGCGGGAATCAACCGACGATTCCTTGCTCTTTACCTTATACTTCGGACTGTAAAATTGATGCGATTCGACCATGCTTAAAGGCTTAAAAAGATAGGTACCTGGCGTTTTCGTTATATAGGCTCCATTGCCCGAATAGGTGGTGATTTCGATAAAGGCATGGTCATCGAACGTATCTGTGTCGACGTTTAAAAACCGTTTTCCATAATTTGTAATCATCCCGGGCGACCTCATCAATTCTATTCCCTTGATATCTTCGGCCGTCATGAGGTCTAAATAAAAATCCCTTAAAAAATCCCGATATGATAAGCCTTCCGGTCTCATCCTTCTTACATCAATTCCATCAATCACCAAATGCACCAACTGATCCCTGATCATATAGGTATGCTTCCTTTCATCAACCCTTAAATCGGGGATGTGTTCGAAAAGCAATTGACCCAAGGTCTTTTTGCCCGCCTTGTTCAGGTCAGATTCGTTTAGGGTAAGATCTGCATTGCCATTGTTAAGATTACTTGATCCTTTTACTATTTTCTTGCCTACAATGAGCACCTCGTTTAGTTTTTTTCCATTGAGCCTATTTTGTTGCTGTATATTTTCGACCCTATTCTTCACCGTACCCAGAGCGCCAGTATCGATATTTAGGAACCAGGGCCTTTGCACCTGAATAACCGTATCAAATTTTGGTGCCACAAACTCGTCAACCTTAATAGCGACGTTGAAGCTCTTGTTGTTTTTATTCTTTGCCTGGATAAAATAGACCGCCGAATCGGCAAGTTTTACCTCGTTGAAAGCAAAGGCACCTTTTGCATTGGTGGTAGTTTGTAGCAGTAATGAAGGATTTTTGGACAATAGTACCACATTGACATTGCCAAGGGCTTTACCCAAGCCCGAACTTACACTTCCATTAACGGCGTAGGCCGATTCGTGTTTAAAGCTGGGCTCAACCACGCTATATTTTGTATTCCAATTGTAACTTGTCCAACCTTGGGTTAAGAGCAACTGATCTAAATCGGCCCAAATTTGTGCGGTCATCTGCTTCGGGAAATAATACCCGGGATCTTCTACAAAGCCTTTCAGTTCCGAACTAAGCAGGATATGGGAAAGTAGGCCTTCGTTGCTGACCGAATCTATTTTAACCTGCCCATCGTCTGTTACGGCAAGGGAAAAACTTCCCTGAACAGGATTTCCTTTTTCGTCGCTAATATGAACATCCAAGCCTACGCTATCTCTATTATGGTAGATGGCCTTGTTCGGCTGAAGCTTTACTTGCAGCAAATCGGTATTCAGGTTAAATACCAAACGTTCGCAAACAGCTTGTTTTTGCTCGTCCAATAAAATAAGTTTGATTACACCCGAAGGGAAAAGATTTTTGCCAATCTTTACCTTTACCACAGAATCGGCGATGTTTACTATGCCACCATAGCAGCCAACGCCACGGGCTTGGCCAATGAAAAAATACTTGCCTCCTCTTTTATCTCCTGTGGCAAATACCTGAATAAGCAGCGAATCGCTCAACTGGTTATTCACTATATTAAATGTAATACCTGATTTTTTGGTAATGGGCAAGGGATAATTTTGCACTGTCCCATCTTGTTGCTTAACCGTCGCGGTATAGGTTTCGCCGGCTTTCGGAGTGAAAGTAAAGGAGCCCATTCCCAAATGTGTGCTTTTAAATTGGGCAACCGCTTGCTTTAAGTTGTTGTAAACGGTCCCCGAAACTTCGGTGCCATAGCCATTCTCGTCAATTGCCTTAAAGCCTATCTTGCTTTTTAAGCCGTCAACCAAATTCCCCGATTCGGGCAAAAATTGTAAGTCGATGTTTTTTGCTTGCTTTAAGACAACCGGAAACTTGATTTCCTGTGGATCATTCCCATTTGTTTTGAGCTGGATCTGAAGGTTTTTAGCTTTGTCACTTTCCAGCAAGGGAAATTTAAAATCCAGCCTTCCAATGGCATCCGTTTGTAGGGTTGCTTTTTTTCTCAGCTTTTCTCCATTGAACAAGCTTACTTCTATTTCTTTCTGGCCAATTCTGTTCCCCTTTGTTTCGCTGAGGAGCAGGTTGGCATTTAACATTTTCACATTGCCTTGTTGCTGCACCTCCATTTTCGAATTGACTAACCATCCGTTCTCGGCCGGGTCGGCAATGACAAAAGACCTTTCGAAAAGATATTGCGCATTAAAATTCTTCATCCAGTTGGTATAGGCCCTTAACCTATAATTTCCGGCTTTATAGATAGATTCTGTTAAATTAATATTGCCGATGCCCATGCCATAATATAGGGCAACCACTTGGCGCTTCATTAAGGCTCCAGTCTCATTTACAATATCGATATAGAGCATTTCTTTGGCGAGCGAATTGTTAAGGTAATTCGCATTCCACACATACGATTTAAACCAAAGCGTGTCGCCCAGCATGTAATTTGGCTTATCTGTTTGGAGGTATGCTTTTTGGGCGGGCAGACCTGGGGGATTGAGCAGAGAAGACACTTCTGTTTCCTTTTTGGTTTGCGAAACACACAAATGTGGAAGAAGCAGTAATGCCAAAAACGATAATTGGCGAAGTGTTAACTTAAAAAATCCTGAAATATTATTTAGCTGTTTATTCATTTTCCATTGCTCTATTTATTCCCGGCCAACACTTTCTATAATTTAAAGATACAGTATCAAGTATTATGGAGATTGGCATTTTAATAAAGGAAATTGACATAAGGTTGCGAATTATATATTTTGGCGTAATGGGTTCGGATTTTGCGGTTCCAGTTAACGAGCGTGGAGCAGTTCGGTTTTGCTAAAACAATTTTAGGGATAAGGAGATTTCCGCTAAAAGAGCCATAGCCGTATTGGCCAAAAACAAAATCCAAATGGACGACAGCGGGGCGTCTGATATATTGGACTTTCTCTCCCATATCGCAAAGACAAGGAAATGGCCTGAGGGCGACAGCGGGCATCAGAAACCCTGACCGAAAATCGAACCCATAGAATAACGGGCTTCAATTAACTGTCCATCAATTCATTGTGGGCATAAAAAACGGAACACCGCTTTTGCAGTGTTCCGTTAAGTGGGGCAAGCATACAAACTCCGAACCGCTTTATTGAAGATCTTTCAAAAACTGCCTCTATTAATACAGAACCAGCCGACGACAACGCGCCTCCTTCTCCAAAGCCAAAATCAGCTTATTTGACAATCGGGTACCGGAAAAAGAAATTCCCTTACAGGAGTCTCTCCCCTACATGCTTTGCAGTAGATCCACTTTGCGGTTTCCGAGATGGTTAAGAAAGAATTTCCAGTGGCAATATTTAACTAAAGATTCCCCAGCATCTTAAATACTGCAGATTTATAGCTTTCACCAATTGGTATTTCTGATTTTCCGATCTCGATAGTATTGGTATTGAATGCCGTAATATTCCTCAGATTGACAATAAATGAGCGATGGATTCGCAAAAAACCTTTCCCCGACAGGTCTGCTTCGATATCGGATATCCTATATTTAGCGACAATCTCATTCTTAATAGTCCATAGTTTAATATAATCCTTGATGCTCTCTATATAAAGCACCTCGTTTAAATCGACCTTAACCTGTTTGTATCTCGATTTAATAAAAATAAAGCCTGGCTCTGAATTTGCCGGCATGGGAAGTCCGCTCTGCCCGGCATTATGAAGGTACCGGTCAACTGCTTTAAAGAACCGGTCAAAAGTAATAGGCTTTAACAAGTAATCTACCAGGTCCAGATCATAACCATCCAAAGCAAATTCCCGGTATGCAGTAGTTATAATCGTTTTTGGAGCATTGCTTACGGTTTTTAAAAAGTCGATGCCGTTGATGCCGGGCATTTGAATATCCAGGAACAGGAGGTCAACATCCTGCCTTCTTAAAACATCAAATGCCTTAGCTACATTGGGGCAGGTTGCAGCTACCTCCAGGAAATCAAGCTGCGCGATGTGTTTTTCGAGGAGATTGATTGCTAAAGGCTCGTCATCTACCAATAAACAGCGTATCTTCTTCATATGTTTTCTTCATCGTTAAATCGATTTGCAGGATTACCTTAAACAGCTCACCCGTTTGCTCAATTACCAATTGATGGCCTGATCCATAAATCAGCTGCAGTTGCTGCTTCAGGTTTTTCAACCCAATTTTTTCATTTGCTCCACCTTGGTTTCCATGGTTATAGCTAACAGAGTTAACTACCTTAAAAATAAATATGTTTTTGGATACTTCCAGATCTATAGTAATGAATGGGATGCCTGTATCTTTACCTGCCCCATGTTTAAACGCATTCTCTACAATAGAAAGCATCAACAATGGCGCGATATTGGTTTCCTGATCGATACTTTTATTAAAGCGCACTTGCAAACTCTTATCATACCGCAACTTTTCAAGCCCAATATAATTATCCAATAAGGCAATCTCCGTAGACAAGGGAATAAACTCACGATCGCAACGGTAAAGGGTATGGTCGAGTATTTCGGAAAGCCTCGCAATTGCCGCAGAAGTGGCTGGCGATGACATCAAAGAAAGAGAATAGATGTTATTTAAAGTATTGAATAGAAAATGCGGGTTTAGTTGCGTCTTTAACAACCTAAGTTCCGCTTCCGTTTTTTGTTTCTCGAGGGTAAGCGTGCGTTTTTGAATATCCAGCTGGTCTTTGAGCAGTTTGATGAACATAAAAACAAAAGCTAGCGAAAAGATGCTAAAGAAATAAATATAAAGAAGTTTGGGAAGGTTTGTCAGTATCTCCCGGTTGGTTTCAAATGCTTTCGGAATTGTTCCTGCCAAAGGCTCGGCAACCCGGATGATTAAAAAACGGCATAATACACAGATTATGTAGCTGGCAAAGATAAAACCTACTAAGGTTACTGCGTATTTCTTCTTGTAGAAAAATCTAGGTACTGCCCAGTAAGTCAGGAAATAAGTGGCGAGGATTTGCGGACCAAGAAAAAGGCTATTAGCTATTATTGCAAAACGATAGCTAAATGCATTTCCGTCCCGGTATTTGCTATTACTGATGGCAATCAGCATTATGATAAGCCAGAAAAGTATGTGGCTTAACAGCCGGTGCTTTTTTTGTACATCAAGGATTTTTTCAAAAAGGCTCATTACCAACAAGTATAGGTAATTTAACGTATAGATTAATCCGCAGTCGACAAACAGGCAGTTTCACCCCCCGAATCTCCTTAAAACACCTCTCCGACCTGGTTAATCAGGAACTTTAGCTTGTCCGTCTACACCCGATGCCTATCCGGCAACGGCGGGTTCACCGCACCTCAAATTGTGCTACTATTGATAAAAATCAGGCAAATGGAATTCAATTTTATCCGGATAGGAACACTCTGCACTTGGTTGTTCCTGTTAACTAACTTAGCAAAAGCACAAACAACTGTTAACCGGTCATTTACAGGGAGCATCGTTGACTACAAAAACGCGCCCCAGTCTAATGCTACCGTGATATTGAAAAATGAACAGGATACCAGCATCGTGCAATCTACACAAAGCAATGATCAGGGCCGCTTTACTTTTAAAAATGTAGAGCCCGGGAATTATCTGATTAAGATTAGCATGATTGGTTTTGAAACTTTTGTAAGATCAGGTATCCTGATCGATGCTGGCCCAAAACAGGCCACACTAGGCGTCATTCGTTTACGGGTATCGCCCCAGATGCTCAATAATGTAATCGTTAAGGGAACAACCCCAAGGATTGAAAGACGGATTGACAGGACTATAGTCAATGTAGACCAGAACATCGCAAATGCCGGTTCAACGGTGTTAGAAGTGATGAAAAAACTTCCGGGAGTGCAAATAACAACAGATGGCCAGGTAACACTTAATGGCAGGTCGGGCATCAATGTGATGATCGATGGCAAGCCAACTTATTTATCAGCATCCGATCTGGCCACTTTACTTAATGGTATGCCTTCGGCCAACGTTCAAAAAATTGAAATCATGACCAATCCATCTGCCAAATATGACGCTTCTGGAAATGCGGGAATCATCAACATTGTAAAAAAGAAGAACCAAAGGGAGGGCTTTAACGGTAGCTTAAATGGAAGCTATGGGCAAGGTTACTATGGCAGGTACAACGGCGGAATAAGCTTAAGTTATAAAACAGATTCGTATAATCTTTACCTGGATAACAGCTATGCTTATGGGAAAGATCTTTTTAACCGGACAGTAGGCATGGATGTACTGGATGGGAACAATGCGCTCCAATCGAAACGGACTTCCAACAATGACAACATCACTGCAGACAAAGCTTATTCGCCGACTCTCGGGCTCGACCTCTATCTCTCAGGGAATACAACACTTTCTTTAACAGGCACCGCGACCGTACAATCCCGTAGCGACCAGACCTTGTCTAGCATGAATATATTTGATGGCAACCAGTCATTAACCGGGACCGAATATTTTTCCGCATTAAATAAAAACAAGCCGTTCAATTATACCACCGGGATCGCATTGGCCCGACAATTGGATTCTTCTGGCCGAGAACTGGCCTTTAACCTGGATTACGCTTGTTACCGGAACAATGCCCAACAATATAATCATACCTCATTAAACGATGCCTCCGGCAGTTTTCTGAACCGTTCTATAGTTTTTCTGGATCAAAGCAGACGGCTCGGCATCTATGCGTTTAAGGTAGACTACACGCATCCCCTAAAAGGTCAGGGTCGCCTGGAAGTTGGCTTGAAATCAAGTTACATTAAAGCAAATAACAACAACGACTATTACAACTATTTGAACGACCGCAATATCCTGGATTCCTTGCAAACCGATTATTCCGTCAATTCGGAAAACATTAATGCAGCCTATGTTAATATTAAGAAAACCTATAAAAGATTAGGAATCCAGGCGGGATTGCGTGCGGAACAAACGGCTACCCAAGGCCGGCAGCTACTGACCGGTGAATCAGTAAGGCAAAATTCCCTGTCGTTATTTCCGACTGTTTTTTTTGATTACAAGCTCAACGAACAGCAAGGTTTAATGATCAGGCTGGGCAGGAGAATAGAACGCGCCAGCTACAATGAATTAATCCCATTCCGCCGACCGCTTACCCCGGCATTATATTTTCAAGGGAATCCTGATTTAAAGCCACAAATTACCTGGCATGGTGAGGTGGCCTGGTCATGGCGCGGGGAGCTATTTCTGACCGCAGGATATAATATTGACCGAAACTACGTCCGGACTTTGCCATACCTGGATAGTAACCGGGTGACTGTTACCCGGACACCTACTAACATACAGCGATCCAGCTCCTGGAATATCGATCTCAGTTATTCCAGGAAATTCACTAACTGGTGGACAACCAATACCACTTTTTCACTATATCAAAACCGCTTTAGTGGGCAGGTGGGAAATTTCAGACTGGATGATCCCGGAATCCCTACCATTTATTTCAGTTCCAATAACATCTTTTCGATTGCAGCCAAACTGAGTGCCGAAGCAGATTTTGAATACAATTCTAAAAGGCAATTGGTTACCTCCTCCTTCGGCGCATATTCTACGCTTGATATCGGGGTCAGACAGCTGCTATTTAAAAGCAAAGGCGCCTTCACAATTAAAGTCACCAACGTTTTTCAGAGTGAAAGCCATAACGTGATCGATCGCTACGAAAACTTGTACCAATATTCGTATTTCAACTTTTATACCAGGGCGGTCAGGGTTAATTTCTCTTACCGGTTTGGCAACGGCAAAGTAGCCAAATCAAGGAAAGAATCAAGTTCAACCGATGAACAAAAAAGAGCGAACCGATGACGGTTCTTTTGCTTTTATTCATCGTTCTAAGATACTTGGAAATACCAATAAATTTGACCCCCTTTCGCCAAAAACAATTTCTCGGTTACCATCTGAGAGCAAACATTTTAAGAAGTCCTGAAGTTGGCGGGACGGGAGCAATCAAATTGGTTTATTTAGACATAGCATTAGGCATGTCTTAGTTCCTCGAAATTTGTAACTTGGTTGATGAAGATGAAGCAGAAGTTATACCAGACTTCCTTTATGATATTGCAAATACTTATGAGTGGCCTGATTTCGAAAAAAGCACACAGCCCTAAACGGAAATCGAACCAAAAAAACGCTTTGACACAACGTTTGCGTACTTTTTCGGCATTTGACCAAAATGCCGAGGGTTTTTTATTGCTAAAATCGAACACTTCATACACCCTCTTTCCAACAGTCTCAACCAGCTGTCCATCAGAAATTTGCGGGCATAAAAAAACGGAACACTCATATTAGAATGTTCCGTTAAGTGGAGAATGCCGGATTCGAACCGGCCACCTCTTGCCTGCCAGGCAAGCGCTCTAGCCAAATGAGCTAATCCCCCATTTTTGCCCAAAGGTTTTATCCTTTGGGCTGGCAAAAATAATAATTAGTTTGTTTAATACAAATAATGTTTGCAATAAACTGATTAAATAATATTGCTATTTATCAATCTGCTTTTCAATTGAAACGATGAAGCCCTATCAGCCAAGTGCTTAAACTCATTTTTTCTCGCTGGCAGTGATCGCTAGTTTTAGCGTATTCGTTTTTTCTTTGCTTTTGGTAATCAGCCTGATGCGATAAATCTTGTTGCCCCACATCTTCACAATCCGGTCATCGTCAATCGCCTGCTCGTCTACTTTGGCTTCGAGTTGGCTCGCATCGTAATTCATTGCTGTTCCCGTTTGACCGAATACAATTTTTCCAGGTTTTAATTCAACGGCGTAAGGCGTAATGAAATTGAGTTCGGAAGCTTCCTTATAGCTATTCAGTTTGAATGCATCGGTGAGGTTGATCGTATTTTTTGAACGGTTGAGGCTAATGGTACGCTCCCATTGCTGTACATCGGCAGCTGCCGGATAGGCCTTTGCAATGTCCATGGCCACCGTAGCCAAGCCAGCGGTATTGCTAAACCTGAAGTTTGTGGCCGCAAACTGCCTTCCGTCTTTCTGTTGTACACCGTTAATAGTTGGACAATTGTGCCATTGCGATTGCACATTCCAAAGTTCGTAGCGCCTGCTGCTAAACGTTTTGCTGGTATAGGTACCCACACCCACATCAATCAGTAAGGGTTTTCCATCATGATAAACAATAAAGCTACCAATATCGTTATGGTTATGGCTTTCGGCATTATGGCCTCCCTTAGCGGCAAAAAAGAAACCTTTGGTGCTTCCGGCAAGGGTGCGGGCATTAAAAACCTGTAAATCTGGAAGCGCGGCATAAAGCGGATATGGAGCTTTGGCCGGGGTATTGTCTAAAGCTTTGTAAACGGCTGCAGTAGCCAGAAAATCGGTGATATCATTGCCCGAAACCTGCTTCCCCCTGGCCTTGAACAAAAACGAAGCATAGTCTTTTAACGTTTCATCCTTAAACAACACACCATATTGGTACACGCTTTCGGGATTTTGCGTGTAAGCTGGAAAAGCATCGGCAAAGTTGACCATATAGGTATCACTAATCTGCATTTTGTAGGCATAGGCTCCAATTTGGTGCAAGAGTTCTTTGTCGCCCCAATTCAGTTTACCATCAGAAACCTGATTGAGGAGCGATAGCAAACGAATCAGTCGGCCACCCGCCATATCCCAATAAGACGGTCCTTCGTCGCAGCCACCATCTTCCGGATATTGGTTAATGAAAATATCAGTACTCCTGAGTATCTTGGCGCTCAGCGAATCGAGTTTTTTGCCTGGTTGCAACACCTGCAAGGCGGCCTGCAACGTATTGCTGTTTACATAGGTATTCCAATTGTTGACCGAGTTGCCCTTAAAGCCCATCCAGCCAAAACTGTATTTGAGGTAGGGATCAAAAAGCCTACGGTTCAGTTCGTAAACAATCCTGCCATTAACCACCTTTGAGTATTTGGCAAATTTGGCCGACAGCATATTATAAATGGTAGCTACGGTCAATCCGGTACTCGAGGCATGCAAATCGATGTATGGGTTTTCGATGTTCGGCAAATCGGCGCCCTCTTTTTGTACCACGATGTGCGCAGGCGCTACCCAAGTACTTTCTTCGAGCACCAACCACAAGCCGTTTACAATTTGCGGGATAAACCTTTCCTTGTTTTCGATCAGCTCGCCCGCCACCAACAAGGATAACATGCGTCGACGCTCATTGACCAGGTTTTCGTAAGTAGTACGCGTACCCGTAATTTTATAATCGAGGTACAAACTAGCCGGCAACGAAGGCCATTTGAAGCTCAAGGCCGCCTCTGCTTGTTTCAAGATGCGCTGCTTTACCGAATCGGGCAGGTTGGCCACATTTTGCAGGGCATTGGCATTTTGTTCTTTTTGCCAATTTGAAAGATTAGGGAAGGCATCGCCATTGGCATAGGTTTGTTGATAGGCTTCGATGAGCCAATTTCTTTTGGCCGCCTTTTGCGCATATACACTCAGCGAAATGCTCCACAAGATGAAGCAATAGCATGCAATTTTTTTCATATTCAGGTGATGATTAGGATAGGTTAAGGTTTTAAAAAATACAGGCCAAATTCGGCCAAGGCTGGGTTTAATCTCGACGAAAGGATATGAAACCTGATTTGACTGGTGGTCAATTCGTTAAATTTAAGCAACCTTTTGTAGCCAACAGTAGTTCCTGTTGCAAATACTTTCCAAGAGGTACCATCAAAATATTCGGCTTCAAATTTTTCGATCCGCTGACCTACCGCAATATTTTCCTGCAAAGCCAATACATTGAAGGTAACGGGCTTAGTCCAACTCAACTGAATGGTGGTTGTGGTATCTTTGGCTGTGGTGGTAAAGTAGGTTTGCAACTTGTCATCGAATAAGCTAGCTAGGTTTTTTCCGTTTGCAGCTTGCAACTTGGCTGTTTTGGCCAGGTTTTGTCCAAAGGTGGTTTTCATTTGGCTGGCAAATCCTTGCAGGCTCTTGATATCGGCCTCGGCAATAAGTCCTTGGGTGTTTGGCGGAATATTGAGCAACAGCACGCCATTGCGGCCAACCGAGGTGAAGTAAATATCCATCAAGCGCTTATCGCTCTTCACTTTGGCATCTTCTGCAGGATGATAAAACCAACCTGGCCTGATGCTCACATCGGTTTCGGCCGGATACCAAACCAAGCCGCTGGCATTAACCAACTTGTCGCGGCTTCCCCTATCCTGGTCTTTATAGCTGCCCAATACACCAGGTATCACATTTACTTCCTGTTGCGAAGCGGCCGCGATTTTCTCTTGGCTCTGCTCTGAAACTGGCAACACGCTCCACTCTGTTTCCCGGCCTACCCCACTTTCGGTGCCTACCCAACGTACATCAGGGCCCTGTACCGCAATAACGGCCTGTGGCTGCAATTTTCTGATCAGCGCATACCAGCGATCAAAATCGTAAACCTGCTTCTTGCCGTTTGGTCCTTCGCCATTGGCTCCGTCAAACCAAACCTCATCTACTTTTCCGTATTGGGTGAGCAATTCTGTTAACTGATTGACGAAATAGGTATTGTAGGCCTCTGTTCCATAGCTGGGTGCATTTCTGTCCCATGGCGACAGGTAAACGCCAAAACCTACGTCCAGTTTGCGGCAAGCTTCGGCCACTTCTTTCACGATATCGCCTTGGCCGTTTTTATACGGCGTGTTTTTGATGGAATGCTCGGTAAATTTGCTGGGCCACAAACAAAAGCCATCGTGATGCTTTGCCGTGATGATGACCTGTTTAAAGCCGGCATCCTTAACGGTTTTAACCCATTGCACCGCATCAAGTTGCGCCGGATTAAATTGGGAAATATCTTCTTTGCCATCGCCCCATTCGCGGTTGGTAAAAGTATTGATGCCAAAATGGAAAAAGGCGGTAAGCTCCAATTGCTGCCAGCGCAACTGTCTGGCCGATGGGGTTACGGTTGCGGCTTTGGCCACAATCGCGTGGAATGGGTCTGTTTTTTTGATCTCGACAAAATTATGTTGCTGGGCTTGAGTAGTAAGGGCCAGACAACATAAAATAACGATCATGCTGTTTTTCATAATCAAGAAATGATAGTAAGGTAGTTTAATCTTGTAATAATAAGTTTTTTGAAAGAAAAACCCATCGTACAAACATAAAAAGGTTGTTATAAAACCGAAAGCTGCGCAAATCAAGCTGAGGGCGAAAACTTAAATCTTTATTAATTTGTGCCTTAATACTTTAGGCATTATTGATTTTGGTCTAGCACAATACGCAATTATTGTTATTTTAGAGGCAAATGATACGCTTCAAACCCCCTCTGTTAATTTCGGTTTTTATACTGGTCTTTTGGATAAGCCCTTATCAGCCAGCCATCGCACAGGTAACAGACCGTCTTGTTCCGGTTAAAGACATTGCCGAGCTGAAGCAAATGTATCCATCGGCAACTAAAACGATGTTGCTATTGAACCATGCGCGCAACCCAAGGACGATTTACAGCGATGAGCTAAAAACTTTACTGGAAGAAGCACTTGCCAATGCCCAACAACTTGAGCGCGACGACCTCATTGCAAGCGTTATTGCCACACAGGCCATGGCGCAATTTACGCTTGGCAACCAAGAGGCCGCATTTAGCCTGATTAAACAAGCCGAAACCTATTTGCCGAAACTACCCGACCCAATGGCTGTCAACCTGCTTTCAGACCTCTCGCGGATGTACAACAGGGTTGGCAACAATGAAAAAGCCGCAAACTATTATGATAAAATAGAAGCATTGACGAAAGACAAGCCACAGTTTCTCTTTCCGAGAATAACGAACCTTAGGAACCGCTCTAATCTTGAGCTTAGACTGGGAAACCCCGAAAAAGTCAGGCAAAACTACGAACTGGCATTAAGCTTGGCCAAGCAAAGCAATAATCCTTCGCTTTTAAAAGACACGAGATTTGCCTATGCCCACATGCTGGTCAACCTTCATCAGGAAAAAGAAGCCTTTGCTATTTTAAAAGACCTTATTCCTGATTTAGACAACAACATCAACGACCGTACCGTACCCTTTTTTGAAATTTTATCGAGAAACTACGAATCGACCGGCGATTATAAAAATGCCTTTTTGTATGCCGAGAAAGCCTATAACCTGCCCACGGCTACCAATCAGCAAAAAGGCCTTAATATCAACCGCATGCTGATGCTGGCTTTTCTGTTAAAAGACTTTAGCCATTTCGACACCTACTTTGCCGCGCACCAGCAATATGGCATGGACCCAAACAACCTGCATTCAAAAAAATTCTATCAACTGGCCGAAAGCAGGTATTATGATGCTAAAAACAAAGTAAAATTGGCCAAGAACAGCTATCTGAAAGCCTATCGATTAAAACTGGGCAACCAAGAGGCCCCAGTTATTGACGTAGAAATCTTAACCGGACTGGCCAATTTATATGCCCGAACCAACCAACCTGATTCGGCTGCTTTTTACCTGAAAATGGCCGATGGCATTCTTAAAAAATACCCTTTACCTCCTAATACTCGCCTGCTTTATACCAATACGCTGAAAAATTTAAATCAGCAAAATCCAAAATCCCAAGACACGCTCATTAAAAACTTGGAGCAGCAGCTCCATTTGCAAGATACGCTGCGCCAAATGGCTTTGAGCAGAGCAACTGGCGAATTGGAAACCAAATACAAAGTACACGAGAAGGAACAGCAACTAGCCTTGGCCAAAAAACAGCAAGAAATACAAAAGCTGGAACTGCTACAGCAAAAACAACGCAATTGGACTATTTTTATCGGCTCGACGGTGGTGGTACTGCTATTGAGTGGCCTCGCCTATATTTTATTTCAGCGCAAAAAACAAGCTGGCATTTTGCATCGGACCACCTTGAGCAACCTCAAGCAGCAACATCAGCTCGATTTGATGAATACGCTAACCGAAGCACAGGAGCAGGAGAAAAAGCGCATCGCCACACAGCTGCACGATGAGGTTGGCGCCATGCTTTCTATCGCCAAGCTCAACATCAATACCTTAAACGAAGAAGTGTTTATAGCAGGGTCTGAAGCCACCCAAAAACTGGAAGTAGCACAAAACCTGTTGGGCAACATCAGCGAAACCGTGCGCAACATCAGCCACGCCTTGATGCCCATAGCTTTGGAGAAATATGGCTTCAAAGCTGCCATTCTGGATTTGATTAGCGCGATTAAAACAGCCAACCGCTTAACCGTAGAGCATGTAATTGAAGGATTTGAGCATACCGAAAAATGGCCGCAGCAATTTACGCTGAGTACTTACCGCATTATCCAGGAAATACTGAACAACGCCATAAAGCATGCCGAAGCCAAGCATTTGTTCATCCAGCTGATCGAACTGGAAAACAGCCTGACCATTTATATTGAAGACGATGGCAAAGGCATTGGACAAGAAAGCGACACCACTGCCGGTGCAGGCATGAAACTGTTGCAAACCAATATTGCCTACCTTTCGGGCAAACTCGAAATAGAAGGCAAGCCCAACGAAGGAACTTTTGTATTAATTGAACTCCCTATCCCCCCTATCAAGCTACCATGAAAATCCAATTGATACTCGCCGACGACCACCCTGTTGTACTGCATGGCATCAAAGCGCACTTTGACAACGACGAGCGTTTTGAAATCATAGGCATGATGAACAATGGCCTCGAGCTCTTAAATTCGCCTTTGCTGGTTAAGGCCGACATCATCCTGCTCGACCTGAACATGCCTGGCGTGGATGGGTTAAAAGCCTTGCAGGAATTAAAAAAGCGGAAAATCAAAGCCAAGATTATTGTGCTTAGCAATTACCATTCTCCAGAACTGATTAAAAACACCAAGGCCAATGGGGCCAGTGGCTATATTGTAAAATCAGACGAACTGCACAAATTAGCCAATAGTTTGCTGGCTGTGATGGACGGCAAGGAAAGCTTTCCAAATTTCAATCCGAAAGAACCCAACGAAAGCCCTTTCTCCTTTTTCGACGATTTTCTGAAAAAACACAAGCTCACTAAAAGGGAAGTGGAAATTATCAGGCTGGTTTGCCAAAATTTGCGCACCAAGGACATTGCCAAACGCCTATACCTTTCAGAATTTACCGTTCATACGCACCGCAAAAACATCATGCGCAAATTGGATCTGTCAGATTCGACCGTAGCGCTTTATGATTTTGCCTTAAAGGCGAATTTGATTAATCCTTAAGACTAAAGAGCAAAGCAGAAGAATAAAAGAGGTTGAAGGTAGAGGGCGGAGGGTTTTAACTACATACTCCCTCTCCTTTAGTGCAACCAAATGAAAAGCGGATGATATTAGAGTAATTAATATGGATGCCAAAATAAATCAGCTTGACAAACTGGAAAACACTTGCGAAGTTTTAAAAACTTCGCAAGTGTAATTGGCTATTTCGCCGTTGAAAACGAGTAAGGAAACGAATTCTCGCTGGTGCCTCTTGTTTTATTTGGCGTAGCCGACATGCCAAAATCCAATACAGCTCCTTTTTGCAGGGCCGAATGGCTGAGCCAGTTTTTATCGTAGCTGGCGCCATTTACTTTTAGGCTTTGGATGTACCTATTGTCTGCGCTGTTTGTTGGCGCGTTGATGACAACGGTTTTGCCGTTCTCCAAATTCAAGGTTACCTTTTTAAACAAAGGCGCACCAACTACGTATTGGTCAACCGCTGGTGTAACCGGATAGAAGCCCATTGCCGAAAACACATACCAAGCCGAAGTTTGGCCGTTGTCTTCGTCGCCACAATAGCCATCGGGCGTGGCATGGTACAAGCGGTTCATGGCTTCGCGTACCCAATATTGTGCTTTCCAAGGAGCACCACCATAGTTGTACAGGTAAATCATGTGCTGTATCGGCTGGTTACCATGTGCGTATTGGCCCATGTTGGCAATCTGCATTTCCCTGATTTCGTGGATAACACCACCATAATAGGTATCATCAAAGATTGGAGGCAGGGTAAATACCGAATCCAGTTTCTGTACAAATTTCTCTTTGCCACCCATAAGCTTCGATAATCCGGCAATATCCTGAAACACCGACCACGAATAGTGCCAGCTGTTGCCTTCGGTAAAGGCATCGCCCCATTTAAACGGACTAAACGGCGATTGGAAAGTACCATCCTGGTTTTTGCCACGCATCAGGCCACTTGCCGGATCGAACAAATTCTTATAATTCATCGCCCTTTTGGCATAAATGCCGATTTCGCTTTCAGGTTTGCCCAAGGCTTTGCCCAGTTGATAAATGGCAAAATCATCGTAAGCATACTCTAAGGTACGGGCAGCGTTTTCGTTGATTTTTACATCGTAAGGCACATAACCCAATTCGTTGTAATACTTCACGCCTTTACGACCTACTGCGGTCATTGGACCTTCGTTGTTGGCACCATGTTTTACGGCCTCCCAAAGGGTTTCGATATCGTAGCCACGAATGCCTTTGATGTAGGCATCGGCCACTACCGAAGCAGAGTTGTTGCCAATCATGATATCGGCAAAACCCGGACTGCTCCATTCGGGCAAGAAACCGCCCTCTTTGTAATCGTTGATGAGGCCTTCCTGCATCTCTTTGTTGATAGACGGATAAACCAGATTCAAGAAAGGATATAAAGCCCTAAACGTGTCCCAAAAGCCGGTTCCAGCAAACATATAGCCTGGCAAGATCTTGCCATTATACGGGCTCCAATGCACAATTTTGTTGTTGGCATCAATCTCGTACAATTTGTTGGGAAAGAAAAGCGTGCGGTAAAACGACGAGTAGAAAGTACGGGTTTGATCAACCGTACCGCCTTCAACGCTAATGCGACTCAAGGTTTTGTTCCAAATGGCTTTGGCCTTGGTTTTAGTCGCATCGAAGCTATCGTTGGCCAATTCTCTTTTCAGGTTCAATTCGGCCTGCTCAAAGCTGATGAAAGACGAGGCTACCTTGGCATGCACTTTTTCGCCATTTTTGGTTTTGAAACCAATGACGGCACCGGTATGATCGCTTTGCAGTTCCAAATCTGTTGCATTTAATTTATTGCCCGACCAAGTTTTGGCAATGGTAAAGGCTTTGTCGAAATAAATGACAAAGTAATTCTTAAAATTGCTCGGCAATGGTCCACGGGCATATTTTGAAGTATAGCCAATAATCTTGCGTTCTTCTGGAATAATTTTGATGTACGAGCCTTTGTTCAGGGCATCGACCACTACAAAAGCGCTATCGGTTTGGGGATAGGTAAACCTAAACTGCGCTGCCCTTTCGGTTGGCGTAATTTCGGCAGTTACGTTCGCATCGGCCAGGTAAACGCTGTAATAGTATGGCTTGGCTACTTCGGCCTTGTGGGTAAACCAACTGGCACGGTCGTCTTCAGTAAATTTCAGCTTTCCAGTAACAGGCATGATGGCAAACTGGCCATAGTCGTTCATCCAAGGCGATGGCTGATGCGTTTGCTTAAAGCCGCGTATTTTATCAGCATCGTAGGTATAAGCCCAACCGTTGCCCATTTTTCCGGTTTGCGGGGTCCAGAAATTCATGCCCCATGGCACTGCAATGGCCGGATAGGTATTGCCATTAGACAAATCGGGCTTTGATTGCGTACCCATTAACGGATTGATCCATTCTACAGGATCGGTAATCTTGCCTACAGTTTGCGCCGAAAGCCCCAAACCTGCAAGTACCAATGTAGCGGTGAGTAGTTTCTTGATCATTTTTAACTATTGAGATATGAGAATTAGGTTAAGCATTCGGATTGGCGGCATAAGCAGCCCAAAGTTCATCAACGGTTTTGCCGGTCAGGTCTTTCCAAACAGTCTCCTTGTAGGTATGCGTACGCATAACGTTGTCCAGTTTAACCACAATGCCTTTATGGCCGTGCGTTTCGAGCCAGTTTAAGAAACGGGCGGTAATGCGGTAGGCATTTTTATAGCTTTGCTCTGGCTTAAACGGGGTTAAGGTCCAATTGGCACCCGGATTGTCGACGCCATATTTAAAGCGTACATAATCGGCAATGCCTTCGGTTAACCAGCCTGGTCCGCCACCGTTGCCATAGTTTTGTACCACGTGCATTACCTCGTGGGTTACCACATCGATATCGCCTGGGTGTTTGACAAACCACTCGGGATTGTACACAATACGGCCGCCACCTGTTGCGGCTACGCCTTTGTAAGCCGTATCGATGCTAAAGGTTACGGCTTTATCGGCATTTTGGTTAAAGTCTTTGGCCAATACCGGATAAACCTTGAAAAAAGTTTCGATCATGCGTTGCTTCAAGGCCGGATCAAAAGAAGCCGAATTGCTCAAAAAAGTGAGGGTGTAGCCTTTTCTGGTTATCGTTTCGGGATTTTGGGCCCTTACACCAACCGCCGTTAAAACGAGCGCCAAACCTGTTAAAAATGTTTTGTTCATTGTGCTGTTATGTTTAGGGATTATAGTTTAAAGCCGATGGAGGCAAATTGGTGCTGCCCCACGTTTTGTTGGGCAAACTGCCCATTTGCAGAGTCAACACCCCTCCGTTGGTCAATTCTTGATGCGTAAACCACGAACGGTTCAAAACCTTGCCGTTTAAGGTAGCGCTTTGGATGTATTTGTGGGTAGCCGAATTGTTTTTGGCCAACACCGTAAAAGTTTTGCCGTTATCGAGTTTGATGCTCATTTCGTTAAACGTAGGACTGCCGATGCTGTAAACCGGAACACCAGGCGTGACCGGAAAGAAGCCCATCATCGAAAATACCACAAAAGCCGTCATACCGCCCCCATCTTCATCACCCGGAATGCCAAACAGGTTATCGGTGTACCAGGTGTCTAGCAGCATCTTGATCCGTTTCTGCGTTTTCCATGGCGCACCCAAATAATTGTAGAGATAAGGGATATGGAAACTCGGCTCGTTGCCCATTACAAATTGGCCTACCAAGCCCGTGGCATCGGGGAAAGTATACCACAAATTGTATTTGCTCCGGCCGAGGCTGGCCCTAAACAAATCGTCGAGTTTTTCTTCGGCTTTGGCCTTGCCCCCCATGAGCTGGAAAAGCCCAGCTAAATCGTGTTTTACATCCCAGTTGTAGGTATAGGCATTGTTTTCGGTAAAGTATTCGCGACCGCCCTGTCCGCCAGAAAACTTGGGATCGAAAGGTTCTATCCAATTGCCTTCGCTGTCTTTGGGCCAAACAAAGCCCTTGTCTTCGCGAAATACGTTTTTATAGTTGGCGGCACGTTTCAAGAACAAAGCCCTATCGGCTTCGTTGCCACTTTTGCTGGCCAATTGCGCCAAGCACCAATCGTCGAAGCTGTTTTCTAAAGTAACCGAAACGCTTTGTCTTTTTTCAAAGCCATGCACTGTGGCAACGGTTTCCTTTTCGCCGGGTTTGAGTGCGGGCATGTAACCTTTTTCATTGTAAAATGTATCAAGCGATGTAGCCTTGCCATTTCTCCAAGGCAATAAAGTGGCTTCGAGCGAGTTCTTTTTAATGCCTTCGTAGGCTTTTTTAAGGTCGAAGCCACGAACTCCTTTTTGGTACGAATCCAAGAACCAAGCGGCCGCGTGATTGCCCGTCATGCAGGGATTATCGCCAAACACCAACGCAAAAGAAGGCATCCAGCCACTCTGTTCGTACATCTGTACATACGAATTGAGCTTATCGCCCTCCATTTTAGGGTTCAGAATGGTTTGCAAAGGTTCTAAAGCGATGTAAGTATCCCACAACCAATTGTCGACAAAAAACGGACGGTTGGAACTGTGCACCTGATGATCGTAGGCGCTGTAATATTTGCCGTACTCGTTAATATCGACCATGCGCTCGTAAGAACGGTACAGCGAAGTATAAAAAACACGTTTCTGTGCAGTAGTACCTCCTTTTACGTTCACCTGCGAGAGTACTTTGTTCCAAGCCGCAGTAGCTACGCTTTGCAATTTGGCTCTGTCCCAGCCGGTAATTTCCTTGTTCAAGTTTTCTTTGGCCTGCTCAATACTGATGAAAGATACGCCATATTTAAAGGCCACTTTTGATGCCTGCCCTTCGATTTTAATCAATGCGCGTTTTTTGCCTTGTCCGTTTTGATAGCTGATGTCGCCCAACGCTACGTTCGTTTCGGCGTAGAAATAGGCTTTCATCCCCTGAAATTCTTCAACGCCACTAAGGGCATGCTTGTTTTCAAGGTTGATTTCGCCATTGTTTAAAATGTTAAAACGTAAATAATGCGCCTCTTTAGTCGCAAAAGCAAACTCAAAAAAACCGGCTTTGGCGCCAGGTGTAAAACTGATTTTGGTACCGTTATCTTCAAGCAGTCCGTTATAAGAATCGGGCCTGATCTGCTCGTTGTCGGAAGTAAATTTTTGGCCCCAAGCCTGTTCGTTAATGGTACCCGAATAAGGCATCAACCCGAACAGCCAGTTTTGGCGGTGCGAAGAAATGGTAAGCGGAAAATAGGCAATCTGATCGTCCAACTGGTCGGCACGTGCCGGAAAAACCCGCACCATGCTGTTGGGCAAATGCACTGCCGGCCTGGTGGGCTCTAAGATAAGTCCAACGCTGCCGATGGTTGGATCTACATACTGCAAATTGCTAGGTTGCTGTGCAAAACCCGAGTTAGCTCTTAGCAATAGCGCCACTGAGAGCAACAAGCCAGCTATTTTTACCGATTTCAACTTCATTTTATTTCAATAAGGCTGGTTTTTCGTTGTAAATTTTCCATAAAAATTCGCCAAACAAGGTATTTGCCCAGGCAAACCAGCTGCGCGTAAATTTGGCAGGATCGTCTTTATGGAAACTCTCGTGCATAAATCCTTTGCCAGCATGCGTACTTTTCAGCATGGCGATACATTTTTTGATTTCGGCATCGCTTACCGAGGTAATGCCCTGCAGGGTAATCGCCATTGGCCAAATCATATCGGCCCCCGCATGCGGACCACCCACACCTTCGGCCGCCTTGCCTTTAAAGAAGAAAGGATTATCGGTTGACAGGATAAACTTACGCGTGTTCTTATAAATCGGATCATCTGCTTTGATAGCACCCAAATAAGGCATCGACAGCAAGCTAGGCACGTTACTATCGTCCATTAAATAGGCACTGCCAAAGCCATCTACCTCAAAGGCGAATATTTTGCCATAAATCGGGTGGTCTTTGGTGGCATATTTTTTCAAGGCCGCTTCTACTTCATTAGCTAAAGCAGTTAACCTGCCTGCCATGGCGTTATCGTTATACAAGGCGACAAGCATTTCGGCCGCTTGCCTTAAGCTGCTTACTGCAAAAAAATTAGATGGAATGAGGAACGGATAAATGGTGGCGTCATCGCTTGGGCGGAAGGCCGAACAAATCAGCCCCACCGGTTTTACCGGGAAACCATAGCCTGCCATGGGCAACGAATCGGTTGGAGCCGTAGTTTCGCGCTGAAAATGGTACGGTCCTTTATTGTCTTTACGTTGCTGTTCTACAAAGGTTTTATAAATCAATTCGATGGCTTTTTTCCAGTCGGCATCGAAAGGTGATTTGTCGCCTGTTTTTTTCCAGTAGTTGTAGGCCAAACGGATGGGATAGCACAGCGAATCGATTTCCCACTTGCGCTCGTGCACACCGGGCTTCATATCGGTTTTATCGCTTTTCCACTCACCCACTTTATTCGGGTCATTGTAAAAGGCATTGGCATAAGGATCTTTTAAAACGTAGTGTGTTTGACGGTTGATGACGCCGGCGATCAGATCCTTTAGTTTTGGATCTTCGTTTACAAACTGCAGGTACGGCCAAACCTGTGCCGAGCTGTCGCGCATCCACATGGCGTCAATATCGCCAGTAATGACGTAGGTATCGGGTCTGCCGTTTTTTACCGAATAGGTTACCGTGGTATCTAAAGTGTTGGGGAAGCAGTTTTCGAACAGCCAGCCCAATTCCTTATCGGCCACATGTGCCTGAAAAGTTTGGATGGCTTTGTCTACAGATACGCTCGTAAAGTGGCGCTTATCGGCAGCTACCCTAACTACCGGAAATTCGGGTGCCAAAACCGAAGCAAAGGAAAATTTTGAAGCCAGTACGCCGGCTCCCAACAATCCTGTGTTCTGAATAAATTTTCTTCTTTTCATAGCTTAGATTTTTGTTTTGTGGCGCGTGGTTCGTGCGCCTTTATTTTTTGTTGATTATTTTTCTGTTTGATGGATTTCCAGATTCCAATTACTGGCTGCGCCAATTAAAGCGGCATGTTCATTCAGCTCCGTTAGCTTAATGGGTATATTCAGGCCCTGCTTGCTCAGCCCGATATTTAAGCTCAACGCAAAGAGATCGAAAGCCTGCGCAATATTCCCTCCTAAAATTACCACTTCGGCATCATGTTTTTTAATAATCGGGGCTAAAAATTGAGCCAGGTTGGCCCCAAATTCTACAAATACCTGTTTGGCCAAAGCATCGGCAGCTACCAGACCGGCCAATTCCTTTACGCCGTCCAAACTTTTGCCAGTCAGTTCGTTGTAACGCCCCACAAACCAGCGGGTAGAAAGGTAATCTTCGGCTATGCCATCCAAAAACGCCGAATCCCACAGTTCGGCATCAGAAGCTGCGCCATTGATAGAAAGCGCCGAGCCTAATCCCGTGCCTAGGGTTAAACCGAGTACCCGGCTATGGCCCTTGGCTGCACCGCTAAAGACTTCGCCCTGCATAAATCCGGCCGCATCGTTCATAAAGTGGATGGCCGTTGGCTTCAATTGCAGGCGCTTGGCCAATTCTTCTTTAATGTTGACCAAGTACAGGGCATTGAATTTATCCTGCTCCTTGATCAGCGAGATGCCGTTTTCATAATCGAACGGGCCAGGCATGGCAATGCCGATGTATTTTTCGTTTCCGTTGGCACTTGCAAAAGCAGCTTCAATTACATTGCACCAGGCTTTTAGGATAGCTTCTTTTTCTTGTTTAGAATTAACCGCATTACGCTTTATCGACTTTTCAATTAATGTTCCTGTTTTTAAATCTACCAGTGCAGCCGTAATATGCGAGCCACCTATATCAACACCCAATACAGCAGGTTTTTCCATTTTTATTTGTTTATTATATTCTTCTTTTCGCTTACTAAAACCTTTTACTTAGTAAGCGAAAAGGGTTTATCTTCTTTATGCAGCCCCCTGTTCGTGGCTGGTTTGGTATCCATTTCTAATTTCAGTGTCCCTCCACTAACCAAATCGGCATGGCTAATGTAATTGTGCGTATAGGGCTTGCCATTGAGGGTTGCAGACTTAATGTATACATGAGATGCGTCATTAGCCGGTGCTTCAATTACAAATTTTTTCCCGTTTGCTAAAGTAAGGGTTATTTTTTTAAAAAGCGGACTTCCCAATACATATTCGCCAGTGCCGGGGGTTACGCTGTAGAAGCCTAAAGCACTGAGTACGTACCACGACGAGGTTTGGCCCTGGTCTTCGTCGCCGGGATAGCCGTTCTCGGTGGCATTGTAAAGTTTTTTCATGACCTCGCGGGCGCGAAACTGCGCTTTCCATGGCTCATTGGCATAATTGTACAAATAAACCATATGCTGAATGGGCTGATTGCCGTGGGCGTATTGCCCCATATTGGCCATCACCATCTCGGTCATTTCGTGGATCATGCCTCCATAAGTACCCACATTTACCTTGTTGGGTTCGGTAAAAACCGAGTCGAGTTTGGCCGTAAAATTTTCATTACCTCCCATTAAATTGATGAGGCCTTGAATGTCTTGGAACACCGACCATTGCCAATGCCAGGCATTGCCTTCGGTAAATGGGCCACCCCATTCGGTAGGATCAAACTTCGGCGTCCATTGGCCATTGGCATCTTTGCCACGCATAAAACGGGTTGCCGGATCGTACACGTTTTTGTAGTTGTACATTTGACGAGCAAACACCGATTGGTAAAAATCGTTGCCGCTTAGCCGGGCCAATTCGTAGCCACAAAAATCGTCGTAAGCATATTCGAGGGTTTTGGCAGTGGCTTCGCGATATTTGGGATAAGGCACATAGCCTAGCTCAAAGTATTCCTTCCAGCCATCGCGGCCATTGGCCGGACCCCATGGGCCTTTGTTCATGGCTTCGTGCGCATAGGCTTCCAAGGCTTTTTTCGGGTCGAAAGTTTGAATGCCCTTTGCCCAGGCATCGGTAAACAGGGAGATGGCATGGTTACCAATCATGCTGCCTGCTTCGCTCGGAAAAGACCACGAAGGCAACCAGCCACATTGTTCGTAGGCATCGAGCATGGCTTGCAGGTATCGGCCGTGCATTTCGGGATGGATCAAGGTATTTAAAGGGAATTGCGCCCTAAACGTATCCCAAAATCCGGTATCGGTAAACATGTAACCAGGATGTATTTTGCCATCGTAAGGGCTGAAATAATAAGGCTGTCCATCTTTGCCGATTTCGTAAAACTTGCGCGAAAAGAGGCTGGCTCTAAAAAAGCACGAATAAAAGGTAGCGATGTCTTCTTCGCTGCCACCTTCAACCAAGATTTTGCCCAGCGCTTTATTCCAAACCGCAGCCGCATTGGCCTTGGTTTGTTCCAAGGTTTTGTCCTTGCCCAGTTCTTGTTGTAAATTGAGTTCGGCCTGCGTAGCGCTAATGTAAGATGAGGCTACCTTGGCCTGCACTTTAACGCCAGCCATAAATTCGATGTAGGCGCCTTTACCCAAACCTTCGGCCGTGGTTGAATCAGTTTTAACAGTATTGGTTTTGTTGTCCCAAGTACCATAAGCTTTGATTGGCTGGTCAAACTGAATAACGAAATAGCTCTTCCAACCTTTTTTAAAGCCTTCGCCGTTGTTGACATAGCCGGTAATTTTTTGTGCCTTCGGGAAAATCTGCACGCCACTCAATCGGGTATAGCCATCGAGTACCAAATAGCTCTTTTTGCTTTTGGGATAGCTGAACCTGAGGTGTGCACCACGCTCGGTTGGTGCAATTTCGGTAGTGAGCTGGTTATCGAAAGTTACCTTGTAATAATTGGGCTTAGCCACTTCGTTTTGATGGCTAAACTTGGCCTCGCGCTTGTTTTCGTCAACCACCAATTCATCAACCATGGGCATGAGCGAAAAAACGGCATAATCCCTGGTCCATGAGCTGCATTGGTGTGCCTGCTGAAAGCCTCGGATCTTGTCTTTAAAATATTGGTATTTCCAGCCATCGCCATTTTTGCCGGTTTGTGGCGTCCAGGTGTGCATGCCAAAAGGCAGCGCCGTGGTTGGATAGGTATTGCCTCGGGTAAGTTCGTGTTTGGAGTTGGTGCCCTGCAAAGTATTTACATAGCGCACCAAATCTCTTTCTTGCGCCGTTACGCTGGCGATGGCACAAGTCATTAAAAAGCCTAATAGTTTGAGTTTCATGTTGTGTGTTTGTGTTGTTGTATTACCAGTTGATATCGACGTTTACGCCTTCGCTGTAATTGTCGAAGCTCAACAAAAGGGTCTTAGACTGTTCGTCCCAGTCATTCTTAAATAGCTCGAGGTCTTTGCCGTTTAACTTGGCCGCTACCTGTTTTGGTTTTTTGGGCAGCAAAATGCGCATGGCGTTAACGGTATTCGATGGACTCTTGATTACAAAAGCATAGCTATTTTTGGTGATTTTAACAGTGGAGTCATCCAAACGCCCCGCAGCGGCCAACACTTGAGGCGTATTTTTGGCCGTAGCCTTGTTCACATCGTATAGGTAGGCCTGGGTGTTTGGAGCCACGGTTTTTTGGTGCAGTATAGGTAAAGCAGGGTCGAATAGGTCGATGAAAGTTCCGGTTAAGGTTAGGGCTTCGTCGTTGCTGGTTTCGTTTAAAACGGCAACCATTTTGAATGGTCCACGATCGAGCACAAAGTTGTTTTTGAAGAGGAGTTCTCCCGCATGGGCATCTGTTTCATAGGCGTTTTTCACGTTGGCCAAGAAATCGGCATCGCCATTGGCTTGCATCACCAGTTCTTTGGGGTCTTTGCGGACGATGAAAACCTTGCCCTTGCCCACCCCGTATTCGGTATGGTTATCGTTGGGGCTCAAGCCAAACAGTTTGAACAAATGCTGCGAAGGTGCCGTAAAATTGTTGCCATTGGTATTCCACCACTCTTTGATGTTCTGAAAAGGATCGTTGTCACGGCCGTAATAAAGCAATACGCCTCCGTTTCTTACCCATTTGGCCAATTCTTCGTGGTAACTGGCCGATAAGGGCTTCATGTTGGCATAGCTCATGATGAGTACCTTGATGTTTTTCAGCGTATTTTTATTAGCCAGGTTTTCTAGGTGCACGGTTTCTACCGGGATGCCTTTTTTGAGCAAAGGAATAGCCATGCCATAAAAATTCGACAAATAGGGATCGTCATAACCGGCATGGGTTGGAAAACGCTGAAACATCATCGAATTGGCCAACAACACGCCAATGCCATGGCTGCCGTTCAATTTGTTGTTTGACAAAGGCATTTGGTTGAGCGAATTGACCATGACCTGCATTTGAGTGGCATAGGCCTTTGAAATAGGCTGTTTTTCTTTTTGTCCGGCTACGCTGAATTTGCCGTTGTAAATGCGGTTTGGCCAAGGCATCACTTCGTAATTATCAACCATGGGATACAAGAGCTTGGCGGTAAAAGTGGCTTCGTAATTCACCTTGTAATCGTCCCAGCTACGGGCGCGGTCTTCTATCGGGTCAGTTAAAAAGAAGATCTTTCTGCCAGTCGGGGCCGTCATCGAAACCATCGAGCCATATTCCAAGAAAGCATTTTCGAATACCCTTTCTTTTGCCTTGCCGTTGTAGTAAACCGGTTCTCTCGAAGTGCCCGTCCACACCTGCGCAATGTAGCCATCCATGCCTTCGAGGTTGGCCAAGCTAGCCTCCGGACTTACAATCTGCCATGAAGAATAGTTGATGAGCGAATGTGTAGGCACATAACATTTTACCCTTTTGCCCAAGCTTTCGCTGTAGCTTTTTACATAGGCAAAAACCTCTTTCAGGGCATTGAAATAGAGTTGATATTTTAACTTGGAAGAAAGATAGGTGGCTTCTGGCGATTCGTGCTGGGCCATCCAAGGCGAGCCATAGTAGTTTTGCCATTCTTTTTTAAAGGCCTCGCCATAACCTGCGCGTGCCCAAAACTCGGGTTCTTCCAAATAAATGGCGCTTACGCCGGCATCGATGGCACGTTTGACATGGGTTTTCATATAAGCCAGAAAATTGGCCGACGGCACAATGTAAGGCACGTTTTTGCCATGCCAAATGGTTTCGCCGTTGCGCATGACCTGGCCTTCGTCTAGATGGTTTTTGCCATCCCACTCGCCTAAAAAGTAGTCCTGATATTGGCCCCAGGCAATTCCGGTCATAAACTGTACTTCGTAACCTTTGTCGCGGTAGCTTTTTACTCTTTCTTCAAAATTGCCACCGGCGTCGTTAATGCCGTATACCATGGCAATATCCGAACGCACATCATAATTGGCGCTCCAAGGCGCTGCGACCTGAAAAGAGGTTTTCTGTTTCGATTTGTTTTGTGCAAATCCGTTGGCCGATACGAGCAGCGCAACGAATAAGATGCCCATTAGCTTTTTCATAGCATTAAGTTGTAGGGATGAACAATTCAAATCAAGGTAGTGCAATCGCTCGCACTACCTGATCAATTATTAAGATTGGGAATAATTTACCAGCCTGGGTTTTGTACCATCAGGTTATCTGCATTCACATCCTTAGCCGGAATTGGAAACAGGTAATGCCTTTTGGTGAATGTTCGGGTTTCGAAAACGGTTCTTTGGAAGAAGTCTGGCAGGTTTTTGGTGATGTTCAAGCCATACATCGGTCCGTTATCGGTTGTTTCGGCAATTTTCCATCTTCTGGTGTCAAAATACCTTACGTTTTCAAAAGCCAATTCAGACCTGCGCTCTTTCCTGATGGCATCGCGCATAGCCGCCTGATCAACTGGTACCGGAATTTGTCCTGCGCCACTGCCGTACTCCGGAATACCTGCCCTGTTTCTGATCTGGTTCAGGTAAATTAAAATATCAGGATCGCCTGGGGTCGATTCGTTCAGCGCTTCTACATAATCCAAAAACAGGTTGCCTACGCGGTACAAAATTACCGGACGGTTGCTTTCTCTCCAGTTGCCCAAGCCCATGGCTTTTCTTACGGCATAACCGGTAACGCTATAGTCGTTGCCTCCGGTTGCCTTGCCCGAGTTGCCGTTGTTGTTAAACTGGGTCACTACGTTGCCAAAATTGGTATTTAGCCACACACTGTTGTGGTAGGTGATGTTTACATAGAAACGTGGCTCGCGGTTTACCCATTGGTTGTAGGTATCGGTAGCAATGGGACTACCTGGAGCCTGATACATGGTGGTTCCGGTTTGTACATAGCCACCCAGCGGATCGTCGATACTGCGGCCATTGGCCATAAAAAAGGCATCGACCTGATTTTGCGTTGCACCCAAACCGGCCGAACCTCTTACCTCCGAGTTAAATCCGTTGTGGTAAGGGGTCATCTCGTATTGACGGGCCTCGATAGAAGATTCGACGCGCATCATGATGATTTCGTTGTTGAAACGATCAATAAAGATATCCCTGCACGACAAGTACGGATCGAAAACACCCGACGAGTTGTTTTTTCTAAACAAACTGTAAGTGCCTGGCACAAACTGGGTGATATAGGCTTTGTAGGCATCAGATGCTTTTTTCCATTTGTTCACATCGTAGGTTTGGCTGATCAACTGCTTGCCGTCCTTGTTTTTTAGGCTAGCCAAATCGGTATTGCCATTGTAGAGCGGACTTGCCGCCAACAACAAAGCCTGTAGTTTGTAGCTTAAGGCCATGCCTTTGGTAATGCGGCCATAGTTGTTGTCGTTGGCCGGATTGGTTGGCAAATTGGCCGCGGCGGCGTCCAGCTCGGCAACAATGTAGTTGATGCACTCGTCCATGCTGCTGCGTGGCAACCTGATGCTTTCGGTTGGGGCATCTGGTTCGATTACGTTTTCGCCGATAAGAACCACCGGGCCGTACATACGCACCAGGTAAAAATAGTACATGGCCCGCAAAGCCCTGGCTTCGTTTTTATACTGCGTAACCAATTGAGGCGTAATATCCTGGGTTACTTTGTCAATATTGGCCATAAAGAAGGTGGCCGAGCGGATGCCCCTGTAAAAGTTGTTCCAATAATCGTTTACAAAACCAGAGTTCGAATCCCAGCTGCCGATGTTGATGTTATTGCACTGGTTAAAGCCCCAAACCCATTCTGCCTCGTCAGACGAACCTGTCCATACCCCTGCATTACGGCCGGTATTGGGATTGCGCTGGCCAAACTCGTCGGGGATTTGGCTGTATACGTTGTTCAGGAATTTTTCGGCGGTTGCCCTGGTTTTAAAGGTTTCGTCAAGGGTAAGCCTATCGTTAGGCACTTGGTCTAAAAAACCTTTTTTACATGATGTAGCCAGCGTTAAAGCCAGTACAAGCGAAAGATATATATACTTTTTCATGTTCGTCAAAATTAAAATTTAAGGTTAACACCTAGCGACAAAGTTGCGGTTGTTGGATATCTAGCTCCATTTGCCCTTCCATTTACATTGGTATTCAACTCGGGATCCCATAACTTCCAGCTACTGAAAGTGGCCAAGTTGGTACCGATCAGGTAAATCGCCGCATTTTTGACATGGATTTTGCTAGCCCACGATTTTGGCAGGTTATAGCTCAATTGTGCCGTTTTTAAACGCAAAAAGTTGACGTCTTTTACCCACCAAGAGCTCTCCTGGGTATTATTGGTGTTATCGGCTTCGCCATAGGCCAAACGTGGATAAAACGCATCCTGACGTGGATTTTCTGGTGTCCAACGATCGGTAGCAATGGTATAGGCATTGCTTAGGCCACCGCCGCCGTTAAACGGAAATATACCCGAACCGCCCAACATGATGTCGGCGCCATGCACCCCCTGGAAGAAGGTGCTCAAGGCAAATCCCTTGTACGAAACATTTACGCCAAAGCCATATACCTTGTTCGGCACATCGCCACGGCCAATCCTGGTTTTATCGTAGTCGTTAATCAAACCATCGCCGTTCAAATCCTTGTACTTGATATCGCCTGGTTTGACAGAAGCTTTTGAGCCTGGCGTAGCGCTGTTATTGATTTCGTCTTGCGAATCGAACAGCTTCTCGGCAATATAGCCGTACCTCGACAGTACGTTATCGCCAATACGGTTCATCCAGGGATAAGGCTGCACCGGACGGTCGTCTTCTACAATTTTATCTTTGTTATAGGTAAAGGTTGCACGGAAGCCTAAATCTACCTGCCCTAGTTTTGTATTGTATTCTAAAGTGGCATCGATACCTCTGTTATCAACAATACCCAAGTTGCCGTAAGGCTGGTTGGTTAAACCTACATAGCCCGGAATAGATTGGCGTTGGAAGAAAATGCCTGTTCTGTATTCCTTAAATAAATCTACAATCAGGTAAAGGTTGTCTTTCAAGGTCCTGATTTCCATACCCAAATCCTGCTTTCTCGATTCGGCCCAGCTTACATCGATACCATAATCGGTTACGTTGATGCCACCAGTATTGGAAAAGTTTTTGCCAAACTGATAGCCGTTGGCGTTATCGGCCACCAAAGTAAGGTAGGCAAACCTACGGCCCGGCAAATCGCCAATACCGGTTTTACCGTCAGAGTACCTGAACTTTAAGAAAGAAATCACGTTTTTCATGTTGCCCCAGAACTTCTCGTTAGAAGGGATCCATCCCACACCAAAGGCCGGGAACGAGCCGAAACGCTTTTTAGGGTTGAAGTTTTCGGAACCGTTATAACCGAAATTGAATTCGGCAAAGTAGCGGTCGTCATACGAATAGGTTGCCCTTGCCGCAGCAGCCAATTGCCTGAAAGGGATAGAGGCGGTAAAATCGCCGGCAAAAGGCTCTGTTCGGTCTTCAGAATAACCTAAAATCAAACCTCCAACGCGATGTTTGCCAAAGCTTCTGTCGTAATTGATCGAAGCCTCGGTGTAAAACTTGCGATTGCCTCCTCTTGCGGGTTCATAGGTCAAATAGTTTTGCGAGCTGGTATAAGTCTGGATGAGGTCTAAGCTGCCATCGGCTTTGTAGGGATTATTGATATCCCTTAAAAAGTAGGTACTCTCCCTTTTCGATCGCTTGATGGAGTTGGTGTTGGTGGCATCGAAAGCAATCATGGCCGACGCGCTCAAGCCTTTCACCAAAGGACTAATGTCTTGCGTTACCCTTAAGTTGCTGTACACCTGATTGGCAAACTCCGTTCTGTAGCCCCTTCGGGTTAAATCGGCATAAGGGTTGCGGAAACCACCGTTTGAGGAACGTCCCGGCACCGAGCCATTGGGATAGATTTTTGGATATTCGACCGGCGACACATCCAAGGCCGAACCGAAAATGCTTTCGGTAGTCTCGCCCGGATAATTGCCATTGGCGGCGAAACCTTGTATGCCCAGGTCTAATTTGGTGGTTCCGGTAATTTTTAGGTTCAGGTTACTGGTAAAATTATAACGGGTGTAATTCATGGCCGAATTATAAGCCGCCAAATCGTCGGTTTTTAAAAAGCCATTTTCGTTATAATAAGCCAACGACACATAGTATTGCGCATTTTCAACGCCTCCACCGGCATTCAAATTGGCCCGGCGTACGCTGCTGTATTGCTTAAACAGTTCATCCATCCAGTTTACGTTTGGATAAACCAAAGGATCAACACCCGATGCGGTTTTGTTGATGTAATCTTGGGTATATTTTGCAGGCTGGCCCCGACCGGTTAAAGCCTCGTTGGCCAAGTTCATGTAGGTAACTCCATCCAAGGCTTTGGGGTGACGTGTAAAAGTGCTCAAGCCTTCGTTATAATCGAAAAAGATAGAGGGTTTGCCTACCTTACCGGTTTTGGTTTTCACCAAAATTACGCCGTTGGCACCCCTCACGCCATAAACGGCCGTTCCAGACGCATCTTTCAATACGGTAAACGATTCGATATCTTCTGGATCGATGTTGGAGATGCTGCGTTGCACGCCATCAACCAACACCAATGGCGATGCCGAACCGCCACCAAAAGTAGAAATACCCCGCACCCAGATATCGGCTGCGCTTCGGCCCGGTTCGCCGCTTCTTTGTACGCCAACCACACCGGCAATCCTACCGGCCAACGATTGGGTAATACTCGCTACAGGCAATTTGAGCTCTTTGGCATCAACGGTTGATTGTGCACCGATCAATGACACCTTGCGTTGCGTACCAAAACCCACAATGGCCACTTCTTCGAGCGCATTGCTGCTGGGCTTAAGCTGTATGGTGATGTTTTTTTGGCTGCCTACAGTTATTTCCTGCGTTTCGTAGCCTACATAGCTAAATACCAAAACCGAATTTTCTGAGGCCACGGTAATGCTGAAGCTGCCGTTTACATCGGTAGCTACGGTGGTTAGGGCGCCTTTTACCCTCACGCCTACCCCAGGTATGCCCGCACCGGTTTCGTCTTTAACAATACCTCTAATCACAATGTCTGCAACCGAACGTTGCAGTTCGTTTTTAAGGAGAAGCGGTGCTGGCGCATATTTGGCATCGGCCGATGCACTTAATGCCAAACAAACCGCCATTGATAACGCGCCAACTTTCACGGCGCGCTCTTTCATCATCAGCCTGCGCTTGATGAGTCGAGTAAATGTCTTGTTCATAATGTTTTGTTTATAGTTGGTTTTTGTTGATTTTTTTAAGCTGTTATGTGATGTGGTTTTCTCTTTTATTTATCCATAGGCTATCGTTTAATTTCTTTTTAAGCTGTGATCTATAGATCAGCAGTATGATTTTAAGTTTTTTATTCCGCGGTCTGTGGCTCACAGACCGGTAAGGCATAATCAATACAGTTGGTCTGTGAGCCACAGACCAAGGCTTATTTTTTATTTTTCCATTGCTCTGCCAATAATTTGATAAAGTAGCCACCCACTACGCTCCTGGCCTGAAAGCCAACCATTTTGCCGTTGGTAGTTTCGTGCCAATCGCTTAAAGGCACCCTGCTGGTGGTTTCGTTGGCATAGCGGAATACCGGGTTAACGAGTTTTTGAAAATCAGCTTCCTGATCGGCTAAAGTGGCAGTCCATAAAATCCAGTCTGATTTGGTATAGGTTTTACGGCTATCCAGTGGAAGACCATAGGCTTGTTGCTTGGTTAAGTAATAGCTGATTTCTTTTTGATAGACTTCTTTAGGGAACAGATCCAATCCCAGCAGCTTATCCCAAACCATATTGTATTTCTGGCTCCAGGTGCCTTTATCGTTAAAGGTCAGTGCATAGTGGTCGCCGTCGGCAGCCAGCTCCAACCATTTCTTTACCATGGCCTGTGCTTCGGTTCTTACTTTTTGGGCTTCTTCAGTTTTGCCCAATGCCTCGGCCAATTGCGCATAACCACCTAAGGCTACAATGGCTTTAACCGATAAGTTGGCGTTTCTAGCCAAGTGTCCAGCAAAATCGTCGGTACATAATTGGTTGGCCGGGTCAAAGCCTTCTTTTAACAGGTAATTGGCCCAGGTAGAAAGTGTTTCCCAATGTTTTTTGGCATAATTGGCATCGCCTTCTGCCTTGGCAATGGCCGCGGTGAGGATGATCATGTTGCCTGCTTCCTCAACCGGCATGTCTTCGCCATAAGTTTGCCCGTTGGCCAAGGGGTAGGTACCCAAATCGTGCGCAGCAAAAGGTTTTTTCCATTTGCCACTTTCAGTATAGTAGAAAATGCCGTTCATCATGCCTTTCAGCAATTCGGGGTTATACACCAAATATTGAGGTGCCGAAGGATAGGTGATATCAACCGTATTGATAGAACCATTGCTAAAATTCTCCTTCGACATGAACAGCAAGTCGCCATTTGGCGCATAAACAATTTTATGCGCGGCTATGCTCTGCCTGTAGGCCAGCTTGCACAAATCGGCATAGGCCTTGCCACCTGCGCGCAAGGCATCGGCATACAGTTTTTGATCAAATTGTGTACATCTTTGCTTAATAGAGGCATAATCCTGACTGGCCTTAATCGGGTGACTTTCGAAGTTCCCGCCCGATTTTTTCCAGATTGGTTCAAGCTGCGCTCCAAAATACGCCACCGATTTCACGTCATCGTAGCCCAGCATCAGGTATTTGGAAACCGAGGCCTTACCCACTTTTCCGAAAGGGATAACCGAAGCCAAATTCAGTGGCCTGCTGTTGGTTATTTCCTTGGCTGTTGGATATTTCTGACCGATGAACTGCAACAGGCTCTCGTTTTGTGGCGCCAGGTATTGAACCGGTTTAAATTGTGCGGGAACGGCCACATACACATAGCCCCAATCTATCCTTACATCATCGCCCTTTTTTTGCAGGATAGGCTGTTCTACCGTTCCGGCTTTTTGGATGGCCAGGCCACCACTATTGTTTTGCCAGGCATTTACCGGCTGGTTGGGCTGGTTAACGGCCAAAGTAGAAGAAGCACTGAAATAAAGATCTACCTGATGAGGTTTCGCATCAGCCGATTTAACGGCATAGCTGATGTAACTGATGGGTCTTGCAGTTAACTCGATATCGTTAAGCAGCAAGGGCGAAGTAAAACTTACTTCGAGATTTACCTTTCCGCAGGCGAAATTATAAATGGTACTTGTCGCAGTCAGCTTTACGTTTTGCTGCACGGCTTCCAATACTTTAGCCCCATCGGGAATTTCCTCCACAATGCCTGCATCCAAATGTCTTCCACCAGCCGTATTCTTGCAATGGATGGCCAAGGTATTCTCTCCAGCTTTTAAAACTCCGGTTGCTATAGGAATATAGATGTATTCGTGTACCCAGCCTTCTTTTTGGTAAATCGTTTTACCGTTTAGGTACACCATAACATTGTCGTCGTGGTTTAACTTCAGGTATTTTTGGGCGGTCGACAATTTCTCGACCGAAAAGGTTCTGCGGAAATAAATGTCAGCTGTATTCCACTTGGTTTTGGCCGTATGGTCGTCGCCAAAAGGTGCATCGGCTTTGCTCCAGCCCTGCTCGTTAAAACCTGCCCCCATCCAATTGCCAGCTGGCGTGTTAAAAGTATAACTTGCCTGGTAGGCCTGCTCGTCGGCGGTGGGCAATAGGCTTTTGTAGCTTTTGCTGGCTGCACCTAAAAAGCGATAGAACTGGCCATCAACTTTGAGCACACCCAATAACGACTGCTCTCTTCCGGTCCAGTGTTTGGTTACCGAGCCGTTAAGCTTATCGCCAAAAGACCATACGCTAAAATAAGTATCGTGGGTAATTAAGGGATAGGCAGGTGCTTTATCCTGCGCTTTTACCGTTAGGGCTAAAATTAGGCCACAAAGTGCCAGAAGACATTTTCTCATCATACAGTTTATTTTTGGTTACGCCTTATTAAAACGTTTTAGTTTAGCTACAGACAAGTATTTTATGGGGCGGGCACGAAGCCTTGAAACAAAAAACTACTTGGAGGGCGATTTAGAACTGAAAATGCTAAAACGTTTTACTAAATCAATTTTAAATAAAAAAAATTTCAGATGAAATACATAATTGTAACTTTAATGATACAATTTAATTATAAAGAAATGTTGTGATAGCCTTATTTGCGCAAAATCAATTTGGCCGGAATAATGATCTGCTGATCCGGAAGCTTGTTTTTAGAGGCCAGCTGGTTGAGGATAAGCTTGATGATGGTTTCGGCAATTTCTTCCAAAGGCTGCTGAATGGTAGAAATACTCGGCGTATGCAGTTCAAAAGCCTCGTGGTCGTCGTAGCCGATTACCGCAAAGTTCTCATCTATGGTTTGATGCAGTTCTTTCAGCACTTTTAAGCCACTAATGGCCAAATAGTTGGTAGCAAACAGCACAGCATCTACCTTTTTGTTTTTGAAAAGCTGTTTGATCTGCTTAATGGTATCGGCTTCTGCCTGGTTAAAAGGGATTTTGAGCAACAGTTCTTCATCAAAAGGAATGGCATGGTCGGCCAGCGCTTTTTTATAACCTTCGGCACGCTCAATAATCTGCTGCACATTGATATCGGTAGTAACCAGGGCTATATTTTTCTTGCCTTGCTTGATAAAGCTTTCGATGGCCTGGTGCGAGGCTACAAAATGGTTGGCGCCTACATAATTGGTATTGAGTTCGGGCAGGTTCCTATCAAACAAAATCACGGGTTTGTTCTCGTTCAGCAAAATCTGGATATCTTCTTCAATGCCTTTTATCGGCGAAATGATATAAGCATCTACCTTTCTCGACTTGAACATGGTGATGAGCTCCTGTGCTTTCTCTACGCTGTTTTCGGTGCTCGAATAGATAATCTTATAGCCTTTTTTATAGGCCTTGTCTTCTATTAACCGCGCAATTCTGGAGAAAAACGAGTTGGAAATATCTTCAACAATAAGCCCTATGATGTTCGAATTGCCCGTTCTCAGGCTTCGAGCAATCTGATTGGGCTTGTACCCGCTCTCAGCAATAATTTTCTGTACTTTTTTGATTACCGCATCGCTAATCGACTTCTCTTTGGCCTTTCCATTAATGATAAATGAAACCGTGGTAATAGATACCTTGGCCTTTAGTGCTATGTCTTTAATAGAGAGGGCTTTCATCTGATTTGCTTTATTGGCCAAATATAGCAAATACTCTACTCAATCAAATATAAGTTGTAAATCTACAGTTTTGGATAAGAATATTTGAATAGGCCAAAGCTGATACCTAGCTTGGCAAACCAACTTGACTGTTGATAATAAATATTATACAAATCTTGCCCATAATACCCTCCCTCAAGAAATAAACCAGCTGCTGAGAAGCCCCTTATTCTAAAATGTAGTGTTGCATGAAAGTTAATTCGGTCTGAAAATTTAGCTCTTTGCAGATTATAAATAGAACCAACATTCATTCGATTGGTAATATAGCTTACATAAAACTCAACTCTAGTTTTTTCTATCTTAAATGTGTCTAACTTCGCTCCCTTTATACTCATTTCATAATTTGGAATCCATGCCCATGATGAAAGGAGGTTAATTCTCCTTGTTCCATAAACCTTATAAGTTTTTAAGCCTTCGGATGTACCTGTAGAGGTTGAAAAACCTAGTTTGGCGAAAAGATTGTGATTTGTTGTTCTACGAAAAGCCATCGCGTTGAACCCAAGTAGAAAATCATCGCTAAAGTCCCCGTTATAAGTATTTGCATAACCTTTTTTGCCCCAAGGCCTATCAACCGAGTTAAATTCTTCCCCATCTTGTCCATCAGAATGATGATTGCCCTTAAGAGAAAAGGCAAAATGGGTTTTTCTTAGTGAATTTGGATTGTTATATCGAACGAACAGCTCTCCACCCGGCCTAAATGAAGCGGTGCGAACAGGATGGGAAGCATCTCCTAACGAGGCTTGATTTTCAAAAATTCGCACCTCAAAATCAGGATTAAAGTATAGCGAAAGCATCAGATTGCCTTCTCCCCAGCCAATATTCCATCTATCTGATGAAATTCTAAAATATGGGCTTACTATAGCATCTAACACATAAGGATATCGATCGGGAATATCAGCTTTTGTCATCCATCTTTTATTCACATAAAATGACGCTTTTGACAGAAAAACAGTTGAAGAAATTTCTTCATTGAAATAGGCATTGGCTTTTAGCTTGTTAATATACACTGTATCATATGCCCGTTCTTTTTTTAGTGCCTTGGCCTTAACAAAATCATAAATATTGCTTTTTGGCACATCAGTAATCTGCGATTTCGCAGACAAAATCATTAAGCAGAATGCTAATATGAAGTAAAGCGAAGATTTGAGCATAACGTTAATTTCTTGCTTGAATCTAAAACGTTTTCACGTAACAAACAAGAAAGTAAAAACTATGAACAAAAATGCTAACTAGCTATTAACCAACACTCAATAAATTCAACTACTAAGTTTAGCAACAATAAGCCTGGCTGTTCGCTGCGAAGCGCCCGCCGTGCCCATTTTAACGCCCAGTTCTTCATAATCGGCCAGCATTTTTGCACGCCCGGTTCCTTCGGTAACAAGTTTGAGGTTTTGTGCGATGAGTGTCGCGTTGCAGTCTTCCTGGATCAGTTCTTTGACCACTTCCCTATCCATGATGAGGTTAACCAGAGAAATAAACCTGATTTTTACCAATAAGCGTGCGATGGCCACCGACACATTGCCCCCACGGTAAAGCACTACCTGGGGCACTTTGAATAAAGCGGTTTCTAAAGTGGCCGTACCCGAAGCCACCAAAGCCGCGTGGGCGTGGTGCAACAACTGATAGGTTTGCGAGAAAACCAAGTTGGCCGGTCTTCCGTTAATGTACTGCTGATAATATTGCTCGGTAAAAGTTGGTGCGGCGCCAATTACAAACTGATAATCGGGAAACTGGTCTACCACGGCTAGCATATCGGGCAACAAACGTTCTATTTCTTGCTTTCGACTGCCAGGCAACAAGGCCACAATAGGTTGATCACCCAGCTGGTTGTCGGCCCTGAAATTAGGATTAGGCACAAATTGCTCGATTTCATCTAGCAGGGGATTACCTACATAATTTACTTCCATCCCCCATTCTTTGTAGAAATCTACTTCGAAAGGCAGGATGCAAAACATTTGGTCGACAATGCGCTTGATTTTGAGTACGCGCTTTTGGTTCCAGGCCCAAACCTTTGGCGAAATGTAATAACAGACTTTGATGCCCTGCTCTTTAGCAAATTCGGCAATTTTGAGGTTAAAGCCCGGAAAATCTATCAATATCAGGGCATCGGGCTGGTAGGCTAAAATATCGGCTTTGCAGATTTTGAGGTTCCTGAAAATGGTACGCAGGTTAAACAACACTTCGGTAAAGCCCATAAAAGCCATATCGGCATAGTGCTTAACCAGCTCGCCGCCCTCGGCCTGCATCTTATCGCCACCAAAATACCTGAACTTGGCATTTGGATCTTCCAATTTCAATGCCTTCATCAAATTGGCTCCGTGCAAATCGCCAGAGGCTTCGCCTGCTACAAGGTAATATTTCATTTAATCTGGTTCATTAATTTGGATGTTGAATTGCTTTATGTGTTAAATTGTTCTATTGCTCAATTGTTAACGGTTCACCGTAAACTGGCTATTTGCCACTAGACCGCCAATTATTCAACTTCAAGTATCTCCGCTATTTCCACCATTTTCTTTCTTCTTCCGTTCTTGCCTTTTTTACACCTTGGGTATCGACCGAGCTCATCATTTCTCTGTAGTTTTCCCAACCGTTTTTTACATATTTTTCATTAACCATAAACTCTCCTGCACCACTGTCGAGCTCTTTGCTATTCGGAATGCGGTAATCACCCCAATTACATTTCTTAACCGTTTTAGTCTGGTAACTCGTCCATATTCCGGCAAATTGATTGTTAGAAAATCCATCAGCAACCAACATAATTGCATCATAACGGAACTTCCCTTGCTTGTCAATCAAAAAATGCGTCTCTAATTTCCCGGTAATCAATCCGGCACCACTGTTCTTCGCATCTTCATAAAGTTTAACTTCAAAAGTAGCAATCCCTTGCTTGTAACCTGGGATTTCAACCTCGGGGTTCAATGTGCAAGAAGTTACAATCATTGTTCCGATAAAATCGCAAATATTATTTTTTACCCGCGTTTTGCCATATACATAATATTCGGCTGGTTTGTCCTGGCTTTTAACCATAGCCGTAATATGGATGTAAAATCGTTGGTAATTATCGCCAATAAACCCCAATGGGTCTCTCCTTTTTATCTTTTCCTTATTATCCTCCCTGTCTTCGTCAATAATGCTATCAGCGGTCACAATGGCAGATAAATCGTATTTACCTATCTGGCTCATAAAATCTATACTTTTCGATTTTTGAGCTCCAGCTTGCTTAATTGTACTAGCAAAAACTAAGATGCACAATAGTAACTGTTTAAAATTCATAGGTATTTGGGTTACTAATTAACGGTTGGTCATTAATTTATTGTTGGACTGTTAAATTGTTGACCACCCCGCCCTTTGGGCACCCCTCCATGGGAGGGGAATTGTTAATTGTTAAATTGACTTATTGTCTACATGACTTTTTAATCTACCTGGTTTGCCGTTTCATGCATTTCAGCCTTCCAACATTAAAACTTTTCAACCTTACAACAAACACTTGCGAAGTTTTAAAAACTTCGCAAGTGTATCTCACAACACCTTATAAAAAAAGAAGGCAAAAGCCCATAAAAACGTCATGCTTAAAATGCCACGCCCTATGTTTTCTTTATTGATTTTAAAAAAGTAGTTCATTAAAAAAGCATTGATGGCTACGCAACCAATCAGCAATAAATCGGCATGCTGCAGCGCCTTAACATGCTGCATCAGGTACCAAACCAGCAAACCCGGCATCAACGGGGCTAGTACACCAATGGCCATGCCTATCCAAACGTTGTTTTTAACCGCCTTGATTTTCTCTTGCATGGCTAACCTAAATTTGCGCCATCAGGCCCTGCGGTTTTCTCCACTTTCGATTGTGTCGCTGGCTTGGCATTCAAGTCCCAACCGTTTAAAATCGGGATGGCGTGATGTGCGGTCAGGTCAAACTGAACCGGAACCACCGAAGCATAGCCATGATCCAAGGCCCAAACATCGGTATCTTCGCCTTTATCGTAGTTTTCGAACACGCCGGTCAGCCAGTAGTAAGGCCTTTGGTAAGGGTCTTTTCTTTCTTCAAAATCTTCGGCCCATTTGGCATTGGCCTGTCTGCAAATTTTAATGCCCTTGATGTGTGCCCCTTTCGGGAAATTGACATTGAGCAGGGTAGCTTCCGGCAATCCGTGACTAAGCACCTGTAGGGCAATCGTTTTGATAAACGGCTTGCAGTGGCTAAAATCGGCGTCTTGGGCAAAGTCATCGAGCGAAAACCCAATAGACGGGATTTTTTCGATGGCACCTTCTACTGCAGCCGACATGGTGCCCGAATAAATGACATTGATCGAGTTGTTCAGTCCGTGGTTGATGCCCGACACGCAAAGATCTGGCTTTTTGCCTTTAAATACTTTGTTGACGGCCAGTTTAACACAATCAACCGGGGTACCCGAGCATTTGTACATCTCTACGCCAGGATAAAGGTCTACCCGATCGAACCGCAGCGGCTTGCCAATGGTAATGGCATGGCCCATGCCCGATTGGGGCCCATCGGGTGCCACTACTACAACATGTCCGATTTCCTGCATCACTTCGATGAGGTTTTTAATACCGAGCGCGGTAATTCCATCGTCGTTAACCACCAAAATGGTAGGCTTTTGGGTATCTTTATTCATACGGTAAAAATACGAGAAATAATCAGAAGCTTGGCTCCCGTTTTACAATAGTTAATTTTCATCCCATTTTTTTGGGAAAGTAATCGCCAGCCGCTTATATTTGATCACTAACTTATTGGCCATCAAACATTCTTAACCACAAGCCCGGCTTGTCTTTGGATTTTGACCCACTTAAATCATATAAAACTGATGAAAACCAAACTCTTACTCTTTGTCTGTCTTTTACTGGCGGGCAATCAATTATTGGCGCAGTCTACCTATCAATGGAAAACGGCCACCTCTGGGGGTTACACCTATAAATATGTAACCAACGACCCTTCTAAAACCCGTTTTTATACGCTGAAAAATGGACTGACCGCCATTCTTTCGCCCAACAACAAAGAGCCTAACATCCAATGGCGCATGAGCGTAAGGGCAGGCAGCAACACCGACCCTAAAACCAATACGGGTTTGGCGCATTACCTGGAGCATTTGCTTTTTAAGGGAACCGACAAATTCGGCACCAACAACTGGACCAAAGAAAAACCCTTGCTAGACAAAATCGATGCACTTTACGAAAAGTACAACAAAACTACCGATCCGGCCCAGCGCAAGGAAATCTACAAAGAAATAGACAAAACTTCTGGCGAAGCCTCAAACTTCTCTATTGCCAACGAGTACGACAAAATGATTGCCGGCATTGGAGGCAACTCTTCTAACGCACATACCTGGTACGAAGAAACCGTGTATAACGAAGATTTCCCTTCTAATGCCATCGACAAATTCCTGGCCATCCAAAGCGAGCGTTTCCGCAAACCTATTTTCCGTATTTTCCATACCGAATTGGAAGCGGTTTATGAGGAGAAAAACCGTGGTCTTGACGATGACGGCAACAAACTGGACGAAGCCATGATGGACAAGCTTTTCCCTACGCACAACTACGGACAGCAAACCACCATCGGTACCATTGAGCATTTGAAAAATCCGTCGTTGGTAGAAATCAAAAAATACTACGACAAGTATTATGTGCCTAACAACATGGCCATCATTTTCGCAGGCGATTTCAATCCTGACGAAATGATCAAGAAAATAGACAAATCTTTCAGCTATATGGTGGCTAAACCTGTAGTGTTATACAATCCGGTTCCCGAAAAACCATTAACGAGCATCCAAAAAGTTGATGTATATGGTCCGAGTGCCGAAGCCGTAGAAATCTATTACCGCGGCTATCCAGAAAATTCGCAACAAAGCCTGTTGCTCGAATTGATCCGCAGCATTTTGACCAACGGCAAGGCCGGTTTGATCGACATTAACCTGAACAAGCAACAAAAAGTGCTTAGGGCAAGTGCAAGCTATCAGCAAATGAAAGACTATGGCGTATTCAATCTTTCGGCACAACCGAAACAAGGCCAAACCTTGGAACAAGCCGCCAAATTGTTGCTAGAACAAATCGATTTGCTTAAACAAGGCAATTTTGACGACGAATTGCTAAAAGCCATCGTAGCCAACAGAAAATTAAGCTTTTTGCAGGCTTTTGACAGCAACAACAACAGGGCAGAAAATCTTTCTACCGAGTTTATCCTGAACAGGGGTACCAAATGGGACAAAGGCCTTGGCGAAATTGAGGCCACTGCCAAAATTACCAAAGCCCAAGTAATAGCTTTTGCCAAAGAGTTCTTTAAAGACAACTACGTAATCGGCTATAAGCACAAAGGCGAAGACAAAAACGTAATCAAGGTAGAAAAGCCTGCCATTACGCCTATCAACGCCAATGCCAATCTTACCTCGCCATTTGTAAAAAGCATTTTAGAAGCCCCGGTAAAACCGATTGCGCCTAAATTCTTGGATTACCAAAAAGACATCGCCTACGGCAAAGTAGGTGTTGCCGATTTGATGGCCACCAAAAACAACGACAATTCTATTTTTAGAATGACCTATAGGCTTAACATCGGCTCTAACAACTATAAACTGTTACAGTATGCCTCTAGCTACCTGCCTTACCTAAGTACAGACAAATACAGCGCCGAAGACCTAAGCAAACAGTTTTACAACATTGCCTGTAGCTATAACCTGAGCGTCGGCGCAGAAAACACCACCATCAGTATCAGTGGTTTGCAAGAAAACTTCGACAAAGCGGTAAGCTTGGTAGAGCATATCCTTGCCAATGTAAAAGTAAACGAAAAAGCGCTTGAAGAACTGAAAAGCAGCATTTTGAAAGGCCGTGAAAACGCCAAGCTCAACAAAGGTCAAATTATGAATGCCTTGACTTCTTACGCACAATATGGCAGCTTAAACCCTTTCAACAATGTATTGACCAACGAAGAAGTAAAAAACATCAAGGCTTCTGATTTGGTTGATTTGTTGCACAACCTGACCAATTACGAGCACGTCATTACCTATTACGGCCCTAAAGATTTGGCCAGCATTACGCCTGAAATCAAAAAACAACACTTGTTGCCAAAAGAATTTACGCCCGCTGCCCCTGCCAAAGTGTATACCTACACCACACAGGATGCCAACAAGGTATATTTTGCCAATTACGATATGGTACAGTCGGAAATCCGCTGGTTGAGAAATACCGGGGTTTACAACAAAAACGACGCAGCCAACATCCAAGTGTTTAACAGCTATTTTGGTGGCGGGATGGGTTCTATCGTTTTCCAAACCATTAGGGAATCGAAAGCATTGGCCTACTCTACTTTTGCCACTTATGTATCGCCAGATAGAGCCGACAAACAGTACAGCATGGTAGCCTATGTAGGTAGCCAGGCCGATAAAATGACGGATGCCGTAAACGGAATGAACGAATTGTTGAACGTATTGCCAAAAAGCGAAAAATCATTCGATGGTGCCAAAGCAAATGTAGTCAACAATTTAGAAACCGCCCGCATTACGAAAGATGCTGTGATCTACAGCTACTTGGCCGATAAAAAACTAGGCTACGACCATGATTCGAGAATTGATCTTTACAGAGAACTGAAACCTATCAATTTCGACAGCATCAAGGCTTTCCATGGCGAGAAAATTGCCAATAAGCCCTATACTTATCTCATTGTAGCTTCTGACAAGCGAGTGAAATTAGAAGATATGCAGAAATTTGGTGCAGTAACCACTTTAACCTTAGAGCAATTGTTTGGTTATTAAGCCAAAGCGATTGCCAGTGCGCAATGGCCGTTTCGAAATATCGAAGCGGCCTTTGTGTTTATAGAGCTGTGAATTTCCTATTTTAATAGATTTAAGCTATTTTTAACACATGCGCTACTTATCCCTGGCCATCTTATTGGCGTTGTTGAGTTTGAAGGCAAATGCCCAAGACGACCCTTTGGTCGATCGTTTAAAGGCCTACGGCGATGCCAAACAAAATGCCAACCTGTTTGTCCACTTCGACAAAAACGTATACACCAATTACGAAACGATATGGTTTACGGCTTACCTGATCAGGAAAAGCAAAGCTCCCATTAATCAACATAAACTCATTTCGGTAGCCTTGATTAGGGATGCCGACAGTACCGTAGTAATCGAAGAACGCTTTCCGATGCAGAACGGATTGGCTTTTGGCAGCCTTGTTTTGCCCGATTCGTTGCTAACCGGCAATTACCGCTTGCTGGCCATTACCGACAGGTTGACCAACAGCAGCCCGGAAGCCCTATTTGTACAGCCCATCACCATTAAAACCAATATCGATGCGCCGTTTAAAGCCAGCATGAAACTGATAGAGCCGGGCAGCAACAAAGTACTGCTTTCGGTTACTTCTAAAGACAACCGTTTTTTGCCCAAGCCAACTATGGTAAGCTATAAATATGGCAACTTCACAAAAACGGCTAAAACAGATGCTTCAGGACAGCTTTTACTCGATTTGCCTAAACAGGAAAACATTTCGGATCCCAATTTGCATGTCAAGCTCAAATACGAAAAAGACAGCAGTTTAATCAGCATGGCCCTACCACCGGAGAAAAGCAGGGCGAGCGTAAAATTTTATCCCGAAGGAGGCAATTTGGTAGCCGGCTTGCCCATGAATATAGCCTGGGAAGTTAAAGACCAATTTCAGATGCCGATTGCCCTCTCTGCCCTGCTCTTTAAAAACAACCAGGTAATCGACACCATTGAAACCAGCAGCTATGGCATTGGCAAATTCAGGCTGTTGGCCGATGCAGATGCCGACTATACCGTTAAACTGGCCCATTCGGGTTTGATAGACAGTATTTATCACCTGCCCAAAGCCCTGAAAAAAGGAGTTGGCTTAAGTATTCCGGAAGCCCTAGCCCAAGACAGCTTGCGGATCGGCCTACGTACCAACGATGCCAAAAAACTGACCATCCGCATCCATAATTTTAAGGAAAGCTTTGTGTATGCCACTTTTGAGATGGAGCAACATTTCAGGACCATCAAAATCCCCTTAAACGAAGTACCCAAAGGGCTTAACACCATCACCATTACCGATAGTTTAGATAGGCCCTTGGCCGAACGGATGTTTTTTGCCCATTACGACAGCAGCCCGAAGCTAAGCCTAAGCACCAACGAGCCCAGTTATACGCAAAGACAAAAAGTAAGCCTCAGCCTAAAACTCGACAGCAAAATCGAAAATGCCCTGGTTTCTATCGCCTGTGTGCAAGACAGCCGGCTAAACGGCAAAAATACCAACGACATAGAAAGCTATACCTTTTTAAACAACGAACTTGAGCAGCTCCCGCTCAATGTAAATGGCCAAGCCTATAAAGACAAGGCCTATCTTGAGCAGATTTTATTAGTGAAAGGCTGGCGCAGATATACCTGGCAAGAATTTCAGGAATTTAGACCCGAATCGGCTGCCTTTAAAACAGATAGCCTCCAGGTAATTGGAAAAGTAACCAAATCGAAAAAAGAGTTGGTTGCACCGGTTATCGTCGGCGTACTGAATGCGCAACAAATGGGCTTGATAACCACCCGCAGCACGGGGCTATTTAACCTCAACACCAACGAGCTGATGGCCGAAGCCGGCAGAAAAATGTATTTGTTTGTCAACGAGAAAAACAAACTGCCTTATAAAATTGAAGTCGACGATGCATTCAGTAACATGAATGCCAAACTAAGGCACCAGATTTCCTACCAAAGCAACATTTTGCCTTCCAACCTGTTAAACAATAGCGAGCTCGTACTCCAAAGCAACGAAAAAGCCATCAGGCTTAAGGAAGTAACCATTACAGCCAAAAAAGACAACGGTTTCACTTTTGGCAGAGGACTACCCGGCAGCAATGCCTGTGGCGATTACGTGTGCAGGTACAATATCCTCAATTGTCCCAACCATGTTGGAGACTCAGACAATACCCAGCCCGTTCCTGGGCGAACGTACATGACAAACGGCCATTCGATGCTGTACACCGAGTGCAAGGCAAGCGTAGCCAACAATGGCAACGAGCTCTTCACGCCTGTAAAGGGCATCCGCCTACAGAAGGAATTTTACCTGAGCGACTATAAAGAACCCCAAGAACCCGCATTTTTCTCTACGATTTATTGGAATTATGCCACACTGTTAAAAGGTGACAAAGCTACAGACCTCAGTTTTTACACCAGCGATATTACCGGAAAATTCAGGATTGTGGTGCAAGGCCTAACCGATAATGATGTTATTTATGCCGAACGTTTTTTTGAAGTGAAAGCCAAACAAAAAAGCGACCCCTAAAAAGAAGTCGCCTATTGATGTAAAAATCAGAGAGAATTAATCCATTTTACCAATTCATCTCTTGCTTTACCCGTTTTTTGCTGCAATCTGCCTAACAATTCGTCGTCTTTGCCCTCCTCATGTTTCAGGTCGTCGTCGGTGAGGTCTGCGTAAGCCTGCTTCACCTTTCCCTTGATCTCGTTCCACTTTCCTTTCAATTCTAGCCTATCCATAGGTTTTCCATTTAGTTCAACACTCTATTTGTTGGTTAAATAACAGACCTGGCGTGGCGATTGTTTTTAAAAGATTGGATTGTTCTATTGTTAAATGCTGAATTGCGCTATTGTTAATTGTTATACTGTTAAACTGTTGCTATTGCTGAATAATTAAACTGTTAACTGAAAACTGCCAACTGAAGACTATTGCTATTGCTAAATGCCCATCAGCTTTAACCTTTGGTCTTTAGTCTTTAAGCTTTCACCCCCCTAAAGCTGCTTCGATTTATCGATAATTTCCTGTACCACTGCCGGATCTAGCAAGGTGCTGATATCGCCCAGGTTCGAGGTATCGCCTTCGGCTACCTTGCGCAAAATACGGCGCATAATCTTGCCCGACCTGGTTTTAGGCAATCCCGATACAAACAAAATCTTATCAGGTTTGGCAATGGCTCCAATAATGCGGGTTACGGTTTGCAGGATATCCTTTCTGGTGAGGTCTTCATCCTTGCTCAATCCAGGATAAATCACAAAAGCAAAAATGCCCTGTCCCTTAACGTCGTGCGGGTAGCCCACCACAGCGCTTTCAATTACACCGGCATGCATGTTGATGGCATTTTCAACTTCGGCCGTGCCAATTCTGTGTCCAGAAACATTGATTACATCATCAACCCTTCCGGTAATGCGGTAGTAGCCATCCTCGTCGCGCAAGCAGCCATCGCCCGTAAAATAAAGGTTTTGGTAGGTTGAAAAATAAGTTAAACGACAACGTTCGTGATCGCCATAAGTGGTACGCAACATGCCAGGCCATGGAAACTTGATGCACAAATTACCGTTAACGCCATTGCCTTCAATTTCCTTGCCCTGCTCATCAACCAAGATCGGCTGTATGCCCGGCAAAGGCAAAGTGGCAAAGCTAGGTTTGGTAGGTGTTACAAAGGCGATAGGCGAAATCATGATGCCTCCCGTTTCGGTTTGCCACCAGGTATCCACAATCGGGCAGTTTTTCTTGCCTATTTCTTCGTCGAACCAATGCCAAGCCTCTTCATTAATAGGCTCTCCTACCGAGCCCAATACACGCAGGCTGCTCAAATCTTTGCCTTGAACAGGCGCTGTTCCAAATCCCATTAACGACCTGATGGCCGTAGGGGCGGTATATAAAATGTTTACTTGATGTTTTTCTACAATGTCCCAGAACCTTGAAGCATTGGGATAAGTTGGAATACCCTCGAACATCAGCGTGGTGGCGCCCTGCGAAAGCGGTCCGTAAACAATATAAGAATGGCCAGTAATCCAACCAATATCGGCCGTACAGAAATACACTTCGCCAGGCTGGTAATTGAATACATTTGAAAAGGTATAGCCGGCGTACACCATGTAGCCCCCACAAGTATGCACTACGCCTTTGGGCTTGCCGGTAGAGCCCGAAGTATAGAGGATAAACAGCATGTCTTCGGCATTCATTTCTTCGGCAGGACAGTTTGAATCGACCAATTTGATTTCGTCTTCCCACCAACAGTCCCTGCCTTTAAGCATCGATACCGGCGTACGGGTATGCGTAAGCACGATTACTTTTTCGATGGTAGGGCAGCCGATCAAGGCATCGTCTATCACTTCCTTAAGCTGGATCTGTTTATTGCCACGAAAAGCGCCATCGGCAGTTACCACCACTTTACAGGCGGCATCGTTAATGCGGTCGGCGATAGATTTGGCAGAAAAGCCACCAAACACCACCGAATGCACGGCGCCGATACGGGCACAGGCCAATACGGCTACGGCCAGTTCGGGTACCATCGGCATGTAAATGCACACGCGGTCGCCCTTTTGTACGCCATTCTTTTTAAGCACGTTGGCAAACCTGCAAACCTGCTCGTGCAGTACACGGTAAGTTAAGGTAATGCTTTCTTTTTCCGGATCGTTGGGTTCCCAAACAATGGCGGGCGTATCGCCTTTTTCGGCAAGGTGCCTGTCTAGGCAGTTTTCGGTAATATTAAGTTTGGCTCCTTCGAACCATTTGATGCTGGGTGATGCAAAATCCCACGACAGCACATTGTCCCATTTCTTTTTCCAAAGGAAATTGGAGGCAATGCCTGCCCAGAACTCTTCTGGCTGGTTGATGCTTTTTTGGTACGTTTCTTGGTATTCTTCAAAGGTATTGATCTGCATATAGGTAATTTTAGGTATATGGTTAGCCAAATATAATCGTTAATCCCCAAAACTTTAGAAAAACCATGGCCTTAAATACCTTAAATCGTATATTTGATACAATTACCATTAACTAAACCTAACACCATGAAACAAAAACTTTTTCTTTTGCTGTTCCTTTTTATCGGGATGGCCACGGCCAATGCCAGCATCAACAAAAATGGCAACCTGCAAACCGACACCTTAAAAAAAGGCAAGAACTACATCCTTTTTAATAAATCAGCAAACATAGACGAAGTTAGCTTCAGCGTCAACAAAAAGAAGGAAAGCACACTGGTCATCCGTTATGGCTATCCTAATCCAGGTGCGCCTACCAACAACATTAATGGCGCCATACAGCAGAGTAAAACTCAATATGGCGAACCTGAAGCCATTCCGGTATTCGACAAGATCGAAATCGTTAGCGGCAAATACGAGAACATCAAGGTAGAGAAAGAAAACACCCTCAGGAACAGATTTACGTTTACAGACCTGCAATTTCCTTTACACCTAAAGTTAACCAGCGGCAAGGAAACCATCGAATTTGAGCTTCAGGAGGCCGGTTATTGGAACATGGCCATCATGCTCAAAAAAAATAATTAGCATTCACTTGACGTTTACAAAAATAATTCTGATATTTGCAAACTCTTAAAAATTAAGAAGTAGCGAACAATCAAATAATAATAAAGTCATGTCAAGAGTTTGTGATTTAACCGGAAAAATGGCGATGTCGGGACATAATGTTTCTCACTCGAACGTTAAAACGAAACGCAAGTTTTACCCGAACCTACAGCTTCAGAAATTTTATATCCCTGAAGAAGATCGTTGGATAACACTAAAAGTGTCTACTTCGGCTATCAAAACCATCAATAAAATTGGTATTTCAGAAGCCATCAACCGCTTCGTGAAAAAAGGATATTTGTAAAAAACACTTGCTGATCTGTATCGGCATTAACAAAAAATAAAATGGCAAAAAAAGGCAATAGAGTACAGGTTATTTTAGAGTGCACTGAGCATAAAACTAGTGGTATGCCAGGTATGTCTAGATATATTTCTACCAAGAACCGTAAAAACACTACCGAGCGTTTAGAATTGAAAAAATTCAACCCTGTATTGAAAAAAGTAACCGTACACAAAGAAATTAAATAAGGTTGAAGACCGAAAGCTAAAGATTTAAGGCTCTAAATCCTCATTCACTGGATCTTTCACTCAATCATTAAACTTAATAAGACATGGCAAAGAAAGTAGTTGCAACCCTTAAAACAGGTACCGGAAAAGAGTATTCGAAAGTAATTACAATGACAAGATCACCAAAAACTGGTGCTTATTCTTTCAAAGAAATCATTGTACACAACGATCACGTAAAAGATGCGCTTGCTAACAACAGCAAGTAGTCTTATCCACGAATAGCATTAAAGGCCGTTCCGTATTAAACGGAAGGGCTTTTTTTATTTTAACAACATTTTATGGGTTTATTTGATTTTTTCAAGAAAAAAGAAACCGCGCCAGAAGCTCAGGAAGCTTTAGACAAAGGCCTGGAAAAAACCAAGGAAGGTTTTTTGAGCAAAATCACCAAGGCGGTTGCCGGCAAATCGACGGTTGACGACGACGTGCTCGATAACCTGGAAGGCGTTTTGATTAGTTCTGATGTGGGGGTAGCCACTACCCTAAAAATCATCGAGCGCATTGAGGCCAGGGTAGCCAGGGACAAATACTTATCGACCACCGAGTTTAACCACCTGTTGCGCGACGAAATCCAGTTGATGCTGGCCGAAAACAACAGCAACGATTTCCGCAATTTCGAATACGGCAACCACAAGCCTTATGTGATTATGGTGGTGGGCGTAAACGGCGTTGGCAAAACCACTACCATTGGCAAACTGGCGCACAAGCTGAAAAATGAAAACCTGAAAGTGGTACTGGGCGCTGCCGATACTTTCCGCGCGGCGGCCGTAGACCAGATCAAGCTTTGGGGCGAGCGCGTGGGCGTACGCGTAGTAGCACAGGCCATGGGCTCTGATCCGGCTTCTGTTGCCTTCGATACCCTGCAATCGGCTGTTGCCAACCAAGAGGATGTGGTTATTATCGATACAGCCGGACGTTTGCACAACAAAGTCGGCTTGATGAACGAGTTGGGCAAAATCAAGAACGTGATGCAAAAAGTAGTGCCTCATGCCCCACACGAAATCTTGTTGGTGTTAGATGGCTCTACCGGCCAAAACGCATTTGAGCAATGCAAACAGTTTACCGAAGCTACCGATGTAAACGCATTGGCCATTACCAAATTAGACGGTACGGCCAAAGGTGGCGTAGTAATCGGTATTTCTGACCAGTTTAAAATTCCAGTAAAATATATCGGCGTTGGCGAAAAAATGGACGACTTGCAGTTGTTCGATAAAAAAGAATTCGTTAATTCCCTTTTCAAATAAAATGATTACAAAAAAGGCTATAAAATCGGTTACCAAACCTAAAATCAACGTTATTACCCTAGGCTGTTCTAAAAACACCTACGATTCGGAAGTATTGATGGGGCAGCTACGCGGCAATAACCTGGCTGTTGAGCACGAATCAAACCGCTTAGGCAAGAACGATATCGTGGTAATCAACACCTGTGGTTTTATCGACAATGCCAAGCAGGAATCGATTGATACGATTTTGCAATATAGCCAGCTTAAAGACGAAGGCAAGGTGGGAAAAGTAATTGTTACCGGTTGTCTTTCTGAGCGCTACAAACCCGAACTCGAATCAGAAATTACCAACGTAGACGCCTATTTTGGCACCAACGACCTTCAAAATATCCTGCATACCCTGGGCGCTAACTACAAGCACGAACTGATTGGCGAGCGTTTGCTCACTACCCCATCGCATTTTGCTTATTTTAAGATTGCCGAAGGCTGCAACCGTCCTTGTTCGTTCTGTGCCATTCCCTTAATGCGGGGCAAGCACGTGTCGAGGGACATGAACGAATTGGTAAACGAGGCCAAAATATTGGCAGCCAACGGCACCAAAGAGCTGATCTTGATTGCACAGGACCTGACCTATTACGGATTGGACATTTACGGCAAACGCAACCTCGACGAATTGTTGCGTCGCTTGTCTGACGTAAACGGCATCGAGTGGATCAGGTTGCAATACGCCTACCCTTCTGGCTTCCCGATGGAAATTCTGGATGCCATGAACGAACGCGAAAACATTTGCAAATACCTCGATATGCCTTTGCAACACATTACAGACAACATGCTGAAATCGATGCGCCGGGGAATTACCAAACAAAAAACCATCGATATCGTTAACGAAATCAGGGCTAAGGTTCCGAACATCGCCATGCGTACCACTTTAATTTGCGGTTATCCTGGCGAAACCGAAAAAGATTTCGAGGAGATGTACAATTGGGTAGAAGAAACCCGTTTCGATCGCTTGGGTTGCTTTACCTACTCGCACGAGGAAAAAACACATGCCTACAACTTGGTCGACGATGTTCCTGAAGAAGTGAAACAAGAACGCGTAGATGCCATTATGGAGCTGCAGCAAGGCATTTCTTTCGACATTAACCAAACCAAGATTGGCCAAACCTACAAAGTATTGGTAGACAGAAAGGAAGGCGATTTCTTTATTGGCCGTACCGAATTCGACTCGCCTGAGGTAGATAACGAAGTGCTGATCGATGCCCATTCCGGCTATGCCGCCGTTGGCAGTTTTGTTCAGGTTAAAATAGACCGCGCCGAAGATTTCGACCTGTATGGACAAATTGTAAAATAAACAAATCTGCTATCATTTTGACAGCATTAATTTGCAACTTGCCCGAATATTGTCAAAGTTCAAACTCAGATGAAGGCTAAATACATCTCCTACGAAGATACCCACTCGTTTTCTAAACTTGTTTTAGATTACGTAGACGACGACGAATTCCTGCGCCCTTTTTACAACTTCAGACCCGATAGACAAGGGCTAAAACAAGCCGTGGCCAACAGGAATTTCAAAGGAGACCGAAAAATACTGGTCGATGTTTTAACCCAGCAATACCAACACCTTAACATCCATCAGGCCGTTAGCCAAAATATTGCGCTCTTGGCCAACGAAAATACATTTACGGTAACCACAGGCCATCAGCTTAACCTGTTTACCGGTCCTCTGTATTTCATCTACAAAATCGTAACGACCATTAACCTGGCTATCGAACTGAAAATGGCCAATCCGGAAAAAAACTTTGTACCGGTGTACTGGATGGCCACCGAAGACCACGATTTTGAGGAAATCAACCACGTCAGTGTCGATGAAAAAAACATCAGCTGGATCCAGCAGACTAATGGGGCTACTGGCCGCCTGAGCACCAAAACCGTTGCCGCCGCCGTAATGGCCTACAAAGGTTATTTGGGCATCAGCAAAAACGGCAAGAAATTGGCCAAACTGGTAGAAAATGCCTACCTCAACCACGATAACCTGGCCGATGCTACTCGCGCATTGGTCAACAGTTTGTTTGAGCAATATGGACTGGTGATTGTCAACGCAGATGATGCACGGCTTAAAAAAGAATTTGCTGCGATCATCAAAGAAGACATAACAGCACAGCACAGTTCAAAACTGACCGAACAAACCAGCGAGGAACTGACCAAAAACGGCTATAAAACGCAGGTTAACGGACGTGAAATCAATTTCTTCTACCTGATAGACAACCTGAGGGAGAGAATCATCGAAAAAGATGGCCTATACACGGTTAACCACACCGACATCAGCTTTACGCCGGCTACCTTGGTTAAGGAAATTGATGAACATCCGGAAAGGTTCAGTCCCAATGTAATTATGCGCCCGCTTTACCAGGAAGTAATTTTACCCAACATTGCCTACATTGGTGGTGGTGCAGAGGTATCTTACTGGATGCAGCTTAAAGCCAATTTTGATCATTATCAAATCGATTTTCCTGTTTTACTGTTGCGTAATTCGGCTTTGCTGATCGACCAACGCAGTGCAGACAACCTCCACAAACTGGGCTTCAAATTTGAAGATGCTTTTTTAACTACCCAAGCCTTGCAACAAAGGTGGATCAACGAAAACAGCGAGGCCAATTTAAACCTGGCCGATGAAACCCGGGCTATACAGGCCGTTTTTGACCAAATCAAGCTGCACGCCTTCAAAATAGACAAGACTTTGGAAAGCTCGGCCGATTCGGCCAAAACAAAAACTAATCATCTGTTGGCCAATTTGGAGAAAAAATTGTTCAGGGCCGAAAAACGGAAACACGACGTTTCGTTAAAACAGATAGAAAATGTAAAGAACAGGCTTTTTCCCAATGGAACCTTGCAAGAGCGCGTGCTTAACCTGGCTCCGATGTACGTCAATTATGGCGACGATTTTATTTCTTCGCTCATTGAAAACTTCCAGCCATTGGGTGGCGATTTTACTTTATTGCTTCCATAAGACAGGAAAAAAAGCGAAAGGCAACAGGTTTAAGACCCGTTATCTCAATACTCACTTCTCAATACTCAATACCAAGAAATGAACTTTATCACTTTTACCGAAGAGCAGCTCCGAAACTTTACCTACAGCGTTTTTGAACGAATGGGCTGCAACGATGAACATGCCAAACTGGCGACCGATGTACTGATTCGTTCCGACCTGCGTGGCATCGATTCGCATGGGGTAGCCCGTTTAAGCGGCTATGTGCGCCTTTGGGAAAAACAACGGATCAACGCCACTCCAAACATTAAAGTGGTACACGAAACACCTACTACGGCCACGGTTGACGGCGATGGTGGACTGGGGCTCGTGGTTGCCCCTTTTGCCATGCAAATTGCCATTCAAAAGGCCAAGCAATATGGCAGTGGCTGGGTAGCGGTTAAAAACTCGAACCATTTTGGCATTGCCGGCTATCATGCTTTATTGGCTGTTGAGCAGGATATGATTGGCATGAGCATGACCAATGCAAGTCCGCTGGTAGCTCCAACTTATGCCAACGAACGTTTATTGGGTACCAACCCCATCTGTTATGCTTTTCCGGCCGGACATCATCCTCCCGTAGTGGTTGATATGGCCACCGCCGCGGCGGCCAATGGCAAATTAGAAATTGCGCAAAGATCCAATACGGCTATTCCGGATGGTTGGGTTCAAGATGCCAAGGGGCAACAATCGACCAACCCTAACGAATTGAAAAATGGCGGTTCATTATTGCCTTTGGGAAGCGATAAGGCACATGGCAGCCATAAGGGCTATGGTCTGGGAGCTACGGTCGATATTTTATCGGCAGTGCTTTCTGGTGCCAATTACGGTCCATGGGTACCTCCTTTCGTGGCCTTTTTAGAGCCTCCTACCGATCCGGTGGGCGAAGGCATTGGCCACTTCTTAGGCGCTATGCGTGTGGATGGCTTTAGGCCTGTTGCCGATTTTAAAAACCACCTCGATAACTGGATCGAACGCTTTAAAGGCGCGACCACGGTTGATCCGGATAAAAAGGTAATCATCCCCGGCGAACCCGAATATGCCTTTGAACAGGAAAGAAAACTGGAAGGCATTCCACTTATCGACGTGGTGGTAAACGACCTGAACGAGCTGGCCACCAAACTCGGCATTGCCAAACTTCATTAAAAAAAGAAAGGGAAGCCCTAGGCATTCCCTTTCATCACCAACTTATAAACTATATAAGCTAATCTACATCCCATAACAGCTTTGATGCAGATCATCTTACCTTGCTGTTCTATTTAAGGCATCCAGTACAGTTTTTTGGCAGACTGGGCTGTTTTATCGACACCGCCTGTTACCGCTGTCCAATTGGCATTGTTGTTAGTTTGCTCATCGTCTGGATAAGGCAAACGTACAGTGTTTGAAGGCGCTGCCGTAGCATCTCTAGGAACCAAGCCGGTTCTCCTTACAATTGTCCAGGCTTCTGCTGGCTGCCAAGTGGTGGCAATCCAAGCTTGCGTAGCAATTTTGGTTAAGGCATCGTTATCATTAGCACCATTATACAATACTTTGGCATTGGTGAGCATAGCTGTCATTTCGACAGCGGTTGGCGGCGTAGGAATGCGGCCTGCCCATCTTGGCGATTTTTGGGTATAGTAATACCAAAAATCAACCGAAGCTTTAATTCCTGCTTCATACTCGGCTTTTGCAGTAACGATGTTTTTGGTTACACCCATACCGCGCTGATAGATTTCGGCTTTTAGGAAATGTACGTCGGCCTCTGTAATAATCAATGTAGGGCGGTATTTGTTATCGCTTGCCAAGTAAATGTTAAATGCCGAGAATATATTTCCAGGATCGCTACCCACAGTTTTCTTAACTACCGAAGCTGCCGGATCGTTAGGATAAGGGTTTCCGCCATCGATAACCGACAGGTTTTGTGGAGCAGGCACCCATTTATCGGCATTGTTGGTCATGAACCACACTTTGCAACGCGGATCGAATATGCCCGAACCATCGTTGGCCATTGTTGACGACATCTGGTTCCACATGTTGCTGCCCATACGCAAGGCCGAAACAGAAGTTTCGCGGAATATATAGTAATAATCTACTTCAACATTCACCGCCGCTGGCCAAAACCCAAAGTTGTCTTTTTCAAGCGCAGCTAGAGTCTGGTTGTTGGGCAATGGTTTACTGTTGCTCATGATATCGGTAATGATACTGCTTGCCAGTGCCTGTTCTTTGTTGTACAAACGCACCGCATAACGAAGCAATATGGCATTTCCGAATTTCTTATAAGACGTAATGTCATTGCCTAGGAAAGAATCGGAAGATCCGATATTGGTCTGCGTGGCATCGGTTGAAAGGCCGTTTACCGCAGCCTGTAGGCCAGCCAATACACTTCTATAAATGTCTGCTTCCTTGTCGTAGCTAGGACGATAAAATTCTGTGCCGGTAGAGGCTATTCCCGCCTTTGAGTACGGCATATCGCCATAATAATCCAGCATATGCAATGTTTTGGCGGCCATGAGGATGGTAGCCATGTTCTTTACATTGGCAAATGTTCCGCTATTTTGGTTCTTATTAATCAGCGTCATCATTTGCTGATAGTTTTTCAGCGATGTATAATAATTAGACCAAGGGTTGCTGATATAATTAAGATAATTGGCCGTTTTACTTTGTACAGCCTGCTGGTTGGCGGCATGCCAAAACAAAGCCACATACATGGTTTGGTCTTCGTCTTTGATCATGCTACTGGCCACATTATTGAATAGGGCTGGTATAGATGCCGAATTAACGCTACCCTCATTATAGGGCGTATTCATTTCGGTAAAATCCTTCGTACATCCCGTTAAGGCAAGGATTGCTAAAACAACCCATTTGCCATATATTTTTCTTGCTTTCATGCGAATATCTTATTATGATTAAAATGATGTTTTAACAGACAAACCAAACGACCTTACTCTTGGCAACGACGAGTATTCTATACCCTGCATATTACCAATACCGGCCACACCTTCAGGATTTGCGCCTTTTGGTGCGGTTGTGTAGATATAAAACAAATCACGGCCTATTAATGAAACACTAAGGTTTTGCAATACTTTGGTTTTTCTTACCCAATCGGCAGGCACCGTATAGGTTAGGCTTACCTCGCGAAGCTTAACCCAGGTATTTTCAAAAACAGAAGCCGAGCGTGGCAAACCGAAGTGGTTCCAAGAGCCATAGGTACCCAAATAGTACCAGGCTGGGTTTACCACATTGGTATTAGGTGTGCCATCGGCATAAACACCGTCGAAAACAATACCGTTATTGCCCACGCTGCCATCAGGATAAACCAAAGGCAAACCGCCGCCATCGCGTTCTTTAGTGGTTTCTTTAAGCAAACCATTACCCATGGCTGCACTCCAGGTTCCAAAGAAGCTGTCGCCACCAATCTTGGCATCAACCAAAGTATACAACGAAAAGCCTTTATAGCTGAAGGTATTGCTGATACCTCCGGTAAGTTTAGGTTGCGAATTGCCGATTGGCACTTCAGAATCGGTCAGTACCCATTGCGTACCAGCAGTGTAGGTTTTGCCGCTAACCGGATCGGTAAAGGTCATTTTATTACCCAAATTGTCAACCGCATCTTTTACGATCTTTTTGCCGTTCAGGTATTTAAAGTCTTTTCCATAAATGGTTCCGTAGTTGTCTCCAACCTTAACCCTTTGCGAAACACCAGCACCGCTAAACAAATTGCCTAACTGCAATTCGTTAATGCCATCAACCAAAGCCAATACCTTCGACCTAGACGTGGCGCCGTTTACAGCAATGTTCCAGGTAAAGTCTTTATTTGCGATTGGTGTGGCGTTGATGGTAAACTCAAAGCCTTTATTGCCGATAGAGCCACTATTAATTACAATAGACGAATAACCCGACGACAATGGCAATGCACTGGTCAAGATCTGGTTAAAGGTTTTCATGGTATAAGCACTCATGGTCAGGTTGAGCTTATTCTTTAAGAACCCAAGGCTCAAATTCAACTCATAACTGCGCGAACGTTGCGGCTTAACCCCTTCATATTTCAAAGCGCTCGGAAATGTTTGCGAAGCCTGTCCGTTGTATTGGCTGGTATTGAGCAGGTTGTAAATGGTATAAGGATCGGTATCGCTTCCGGTTTCGCCAAACGACAAGCCCAATTTACCAAAGCTTAGCCAAGGCAAGGTTTTCTGCATGTTTTTAATGCCATCGGTAAACACATAGCTTAAACTGGCAGATGGATAAAAATAGGAGTTGTAGTTAGAAGCCAGGGTAGACGACCAGTCATTACGTCCAATTACGTTAAGGAACAGGTAATTTTTGTACGACAGGTCTAAGAAACCGAAAGTAGAATTGATTTGTTTTTGGTAACGAAGCTCAGGAGCGTAGTCATTCCAATCTTCGGGTTGGTTTCCGTTGTTGGTGGCAAAAATAAACGGCCTGATAAAATCGCCTTTTGTTCGGCCGGAAGTGGTATAGTCGTTTCTGTAATACGACTCGCCTCCCAGCGTCAAAGCAGCATTGAACTGATCAAGGAAGAAATTATCCTTGTGCAACTTTAAATAACCTGTAATGGTGCGGCTCAGCAATTTGGCCTGCGCCTCTTGGTAAGAGCCTTTTGTGCCCTGAACATTGGTTGGATAGTTTTTGACCTGTATCACATCGTTCGAATTGTCGATACCACCTTGGCCAATAAAGGTTAACCAATCGGTAACATCGGCTATAACTTTAGCTCCGCCGATAAACTGGTTTCTGTTTAAAGTACTGTTGTTCTTATAGATGTTCCAGAAAGAATTGGTCAGATAACCTCCGTCAAAAGGATAAGCTGGTGCACCTGTCGGAAAATTAGACCTGTTGTTTACATCGTTTTGCGAACCATCGCCCTTAAAATCATTCAATTTCTCTACTGCCGGATCATATCCTCGCTGCGCTCCATAAGCTAAGCCTACCCCATAGCCTCCACCTATTGATGGTGTATTTAAACGCGTATAGTTTACATAGCTTCCGGTAACTTCGGCTCTTAACCGATTGCTTACCTTAACTGATGAACCTAAATTGAAGATATTGCTGTTGTAATTACTGTTCAATACGTTGGCATCGCTTTCATCGCGTGTGTAAGAAAAACGCAAGGAACCTAAATCGCTGCCACCAGACAGGGCCACGTTGTGTTGGCGAACAAATCCGTTCGGGAAAAATTGTTTCCAATCGTCTTCAACAGCGCTATATGGGCGTTGTACGCCATCATACCACAATATCGGCTGACCATCGAATTTTGGCCCCCATGAAAGTGCACTAGGGAACGAAAAATATTGCCAGGCGTCCATTGCTTTATCATAAGGCAGGCTGTTGAATGCGCCACCTACATAGTCGGTTCCGCTCGCTGCCGACCATAAACCGGTTTGGATTCTCTGGCCTGCGCCATTGGTTTTGAACCTTTTGCTCTCGTTAGCAGTCCACATAGAGCTGCGCAATCCGGCACCGTATTCATTTTGAAAATCCATGTACTGGTAAGGATTGGTAGTTCTTGTGCTGAAGCTATAATCGACACCCAGTCCTTTTTTGGCGCCGCCTTTTTTGCGGGTAATCAAGATTACGCCGTTTGCACCCCTGGCACCATATAAGGCAGCCGCGGCTGGCCCTTTTAACACTGTTACATCTTCTATATCCTCCTGGTTGATAAAGTTCATACCTGTGCCCCAGTCTTTATAACTGCTCACATCCTGGTTTTTATCTTGGGTTAAGCCCATACTTCTAGCGGCATTGTTGTTGCCGTTATTGTTCAGCGGATCGTTGTTAATGGCTACACCATCAACAATAATCAAGGCACGGTTATCTCCGGTTAAAGAGGTATTGCCCCTTACTACAATCCTTGCCGAACCGCCTTCAACCCCGCCGGCCGATTGCGAAATCTGCAAACCGGCTACTTTGCCCATTAAACCTTGGGCAATGGTTGGTGCCTGGGCAATGGTGAGGTCTTTTCCCGCCACGCTTTGAGTTGAATAACCCAACGCCCGCTTTTCGCGCTTTACGCCAAGGGCCGTCACCACGACCTCGTCGAGGTTACTTGTGGCCGATTCTAGCGTCACTGTTAAATTATTGGCCGTGCCTACGGTTACTTCCTTAGGCTTATAGCCAATGTACTTGAACACCAGAATATCGCTTTCTGCTACCGAAATCGAGAAATTTCCATCGGCATTGGTACTGGTTGTTTTTTGCGTATTCTTGACCTGAATACTCACGGCTGGCAGGGTTTCGCCGCTTGGATCTTTCACCGTTCCCGTAACGGTTTTTTGCGCATAAGCAACTGTGGCTATGCAGCCCAACAGGAGTATGCCTAAACACATTAGATAGATTTTTTTCATAGTTTTACTGGTTTAGTTTTTATTTAGTTAGCGTGTGTTCTAGGTTGGCATGGTTGTCGTGATTAAGGGATGGTCAAATGTTAAAAAATCGGGTTCTCTAATTAAAAAGGCTATGTGCTATAACTAAGCTTGCCGAAGCCATTAATTCGGCATCTTCTATAAGTTTAGACAAGACAATCGTTGTTTTTTCGGCTATACGAGGTATACAAAATTCGTTGATGGCCTGTTCTATGGCCGGCAGCAGCATTTTTCCGGCTTTGGCTCCCCTGCCACTCAACACAATGCTTTCGGGGTTCATGATGTGGATCAAAGTAGCCAAGCCTTTACCAATCTGAAATGCGGCGTCTGATAGAATGGCAATGGCCAAGGGGTCGCGCTTCACAACCGCATCCAAAAAATGATCTGCCTTATGTTTTTGTTCGTCTTTAAACAGTTCGCTCATGATGGATACGGAACCTTCGGCCAAAGCTTTCTCTGCATTGGCTACCATCACCAAAAGCGAGGTGTCTACTTCCAGGCAGCCTACTTTGCCACAAGAACACAAGTTGGAGGTTTTTGACAATGGGATATGGCTAAACTCGCCCGCATACCCGCTGCTGCCACGGTAAAGGCCTCCGTTTACAATCATGCCTAAGCCTGTGCCCCAGCCAATGTTAACCACCAGCACGTCCTTTTTGTCGCGGGCCACCCCAAAATTGAGTTCGGCCAGCGCAATTAAACTCGAATCGTTGTCGATGTGTACCGGAAGGCCCAAAGCCTGAGCCAGGTACTGACGCAAATTGGAACCATCGGCGGGTTTAAGGCACGAATAATTGATGCCTTCTGTAATATTGACAAAGCCCGGCATGCCGATGCCTACACCTAAAATCTGGTTCTTTGCCAAACCTGCCACCTCAATCTGCCGATTGATAAACTGGCTAAGCTTAGCTACTGCATCCTGGTCTTGGATATCAAGGTCGAGGTTTTTAACCGGCATTACGATTTCTTGGGCCAGGTTGTAAATCACCATTCGGGTGGTGAGCTGGTCCATGGCCACTGCAACCACATATTTTTCTTTCTTCGGATTGAGCAAAAACGTCTGTGCCCGGCGTCCACCAGTTGATGGCGCCAAACCTTGTTCTATGATATATTGCTCTTTGATTAACATATTTACAGTAGTCGTAATCAGGGGCAGACTCTTCTTGGTACGCTTGCTGATTTCGGTCAGGGAAAGTGCTTTTCTATAATAAAGTTGTTTAATAATATCAGCCCTAAGCTGTTGTCCTTTTGCTGTTACGGTCATGTTTATTGGGGATGTAACATTAAACTTACTAAATAAATAATGAACAAAACAAATCTTTTTAAAAAAATTATAAAGATTTAAAAAGTTAACAATAAAAAAAAGAAGCCATCTTGATGATCAAGATGGCTTCTTTCTATTCGATTAAAGTCTTTTGCTAGTGGATGCCTTTAAACAGTCTGTTCCAACGTATTTTGCCGAACCATGAGCCTTCGCTATCAAAGCTCATCCAAATGAACAGGGCCTTGCCTACTACGTGGTCTTCGGGCAGAAAGCCCCAAAAACGCGAATCGACTGAATTATGGCGGTTATCACCCATCATCCAGTAATAGTTCATTTTAAAAGTATATTCGGTGGCTGGTTTATCGTTCAGCATCCACACATTACCTACCTTTTCCAGCTTATTGCCTTCGTAGGTCCTAATGGCACGGTAATAAACCGGCATGGTGTTGCTGTCTAACTTTACCGTCCATCCTTTTTTAGGCACGATAACCGGCCCGAAATTGTCAATATTCCACTTCCGGTTCGGATCGAAGGTAAACAGATTACCATCATCAACACCCGGTGCAGCTACATCAAGTGCTACCGATTTTACAAAATCGAGTTGCTTTACCTTTGCTATCATGTCGGCCGTTGCAAAAGCGCCATAGCTATTCGGGCCAATCGTCGACCCTTCGAGGCCCAAATCGGTCAATACCTTTACGTTTACCTCTGCAATGCTAAATTCAATTCGATATGGCATTTTTCCGGCATTGGCCAAAGGTTCGGCCTTGCCGTTTACCATGGCTAAACCGTTGCTCATGCTAATGGTATCGCCGGCGATGCCAATGCAACGCTTAATGATGTTCTCGCGCTTGTCTACCGGTCTGGTGATGATGGTATATTGGTTGTTAACGGCTTGCCAGCCCAACTGCCTGACCAAAGTATAATAGCTGACGTCTTGGTTTTGGAGGGCCACGGTATCTCCAACCGGAAGGTTGAACACCACAATATCATTGCGTTTGATGTTTTGGAAACCTGGCAATCTCCTGTATTTCCATTGCACGCCATCCCAATAAGCTTTGGTGCCGGTTAGGGGCATGGTATGATGCGCAAAAGGGAAAGCAATCGGGGTCATCGGAATGCGGGCGCCATAGTTGACCTTGCTCACGAAAAGGAAATCGCCAACCAGCAAGGAGCGCTCCATCGAACCCGAAGGAATGGTGTAGGCCTCGATAAAGAACACCCTGATGATGGTGGCCGCCACTACCGCAAAGATGATGGCATCGGTCCACTCGCGGGCCTTGCTTTTTTTCTTCTTAGGCTCGCCAGTATTATTTTTTTTCCAAAATTTCCAATTCATATCGTTCTATATTGTCTTATTCAAAAACAGGGTTAAATTAAAACTTTTTTAAAGATTTTAGCGCTAGACATTTTTATTTTGTTACATCGATGCCCTGCTACAAAAAAAGCATCGCCTAGGCGATGCTTTGTAAACTTTAAATAACCAATTAGTTGATGCCTTTAAAAATGCGGCTCCAACGTATTTTGCCGAACCATGAACCCGAACTGTCAAAGCTCATCCAAATGAACAGGGCCTTGCCTACTACATGGTCTTCCGGAACAAAACCCCAATAACGCGAGTCGGCCGAATTATGGCGGTTATCGCCCATCATCCAGTAATAGTTCATTTTAAAAGTATAAGAAGTTGCTTTTTTACCGTTGATTAGCCAGTCGTTGCCCGATTTTTCTACCGTATTGCCTTCGTAGGTACGAATGGCCCTATAGTACAAAGGCATGGTATTGCTGTCGAGCTGAACGGTCCATCCTTTGGCCGGAACTTTAATCGGGCCAAAGTTATCCCTGTTCCAGTTCCGGTTCGGATCGTGCGGAAATATGCCTCCCATTTCGGTATCTGTTGGCAAAGCCGGATCCATTACTGCCGATTCTACAAAGTCGAGTTTCCTCAGCTCATCAATCATAACTGCCGAGGCATTAACACCAACGGTATTCGGTGCAGAAGTTGGCGCAATTTCGCTGGTTACGAAGCCCAATTTCTCCAATACCTGAAAATTTACTTCTGGCGACTTAAACTTCACCAAATAAGGCATCATGCCTGTATTTTTTAGGGGTTCGTCTTTGCCGTTTACATTGGCGATACCATTTTTCATGCTCACTACATCGCCTGAAATAGCGATGCAACGTTTGATGTAGTTTTCGCGCTTGTCGACCGGCCTGCTGGTAACCGTATATTGGCTGTTGACTTCCTTCCAGCTAGAGTTGCGTACCAAGTCGTAATAACTGGCATTCTGATTTTCGAGCGCTACGGTATCGCCTTCGGGGAAGTTAAACACCACCACATCATTGCGTTTGATATCCTGAAAGCCCGGCAACCTCCTGTATTTCCACTGCACGCCGTCCCAATAGGCTTTGGTGCCGGTTAGAGGCATGGTATGATGCGCAAAAGGGAAAGCAATCGGGGTCATCGGGATGCGGGCACCATAGTTGACCTTGCTTACGAAAAGGAAATCGCCTACCAGCAAGGAACGCTCCATCGAACCCGAAGGGATGGTATAGGCTTCGATAAAGAATACCCTGATGATGGTGGCCGCTACAACCGCAAAAATGATGGCATCGGTCCACTCGCGGGCTTTGCTTTTTACTACTTTATGCTTTTCTTTAAATTCTTGACTTGCAGACTCACCAAGATAAGTTACATTTTTATCAAAACCCCATTTCGGAAATACAATGAACGAGAGAATAACAGCAGCTGCATGCTGAGAAAACTTAAATTTCCCAAAGCACTTTACAAAATCTATAGTTACACCAATAACTACAAAAAAATTGATTACTGGCACAAAATAAAGTAATATCCACCATAATGGACGACCAGTAATTTTCAGCATTACATAAAAGCTATAAATCGGAATTATAGCCTCCCAACCTGGCCTCCCGGCTTTTTGAAATAGTTTCCAAAGTCCGATTAGTTGAAGGATAATTATTGGCGATAAAAAAAGTAATGTCAACAGATACTCCTGTGATTCCATTTTGATGTATTCTTATTTAAAATTAAAAATATCGGCAATGCTGTAAAAGCCTTTCTTGTCTTGCAGCCACTCCGCCGCGATTACGGCACCCAAGGCAAAACCTGCCCTGCTGTGCGCGGTATGTTTGATTTCGATATCATCAACCTCCGAGCTGTAAACCACGGTATGCGTACCCGGAATATTTTCGATGCGGTGCGATTCGATAAGCAGCTGCTCGTTTTTTACCACATCGGGAATCGGCGTACCGATTACCTCGTTAAGCCATTCAGATTTGCGGTCTATGGCTTCGATAATGTCTTCGGCAATGGTCATGGCCGTACCGCTCGGCGAATCGAGTTTTTGGGTATGGTGTATTTCTTCTACCTGCACATCGTAAGCTGGATAGTTATTCATCAGCTTGGCCAACACCTTGTTGAGGTGAAAGAAAATATTAACGCCAATGCTAAAATTAGAGCCGTACAATAGGGTATTGTCGCTAGTTGCGCAATCGTTTTTGATCTGTTGCAGGTTGCCATACCAGCCGGTGGTACCCACTACTACAGGCACATGGGCCTCAAAACATTTGTAGATATTGTCGACCGCAGCACTTGGCGCACTAAAATCTATGGCCACATCGGCTTTGGCCAAATTGTCTTTGTTCAGGTCTTCTAAGTTATCGATGCTTATTTTGAGCACAACTTCGTGTCCTCTTTCTATGGCAAAGCGCTCTATAATCTGGCCCATTTTGCCATAACCCAATAATGCAATTTTCATCTATACTAATTTTATTTTATCGATCGGCTGGTTGTATGCCCAACGGGCTAAAGGTAACGAAACTGTTTTGCACTTTAAAGCATCACGCCACAGCTCTTTGTTTTTCATAGCTTAATAATCAGCTTTAATGCCGGAGCAGGCGAATTGAACCCATACATGGTATTGGGGCTGATAAAGGAAGGTGCTATTTTAAACGACAGGCTTTCGTCTACGTTGAAGTATTTGAGGCGGGCTGTTACATAGGCATCAACGGCGCTCAATCCGTATAGGCCCACTAATGAAATGAGTACGATTTCGCGGTTACGCTTGTAAATGTTCTTGGCAATGGTCAACGCATCGGTATTGGGGTATTGGCTTAAGCCACCGTTCGGATCGGGCTTGTTGTTATGCAGCTGCCTGTACTGCAGTTCGGTCAGAAACTTGCGGTACATCTTGTTATTGTCCATATAAGAAATAACCAGCATCGTACCTCCACCATAAATAGCGCCCAGTTTGGCCAGGATATAGGTTTTTTGCCAAAATTTGGTTCCTTCTACCCTGCCGCTCCTTACATCGTCAACCACCAGGCCATAATTGTACATCTGGCCCAATCCTGGAAAAATAAGCGAGCGGTGGAAAGCCTTTTTGCCAGCAATTCTACCTTGGTTGATGTATTTGGGCTCCGTGTTTATGGTATCGGTTCTGCTTTTGAGCGTATCTTTCGGTTTTTTGGTTATAGGGTCTTGTGCCTTTGCAGCCACAAAAGCAAAAAACAGAACCATCAAAAGCAAAATGCGCCGCATTACCAATCTAAAAGTTCCAAAATACGGTTCAGGTCATCGTTCGATACGAAAGGAATTTCGATGGCACCTTTGCCATTTTCGTTCACTTTAAGCTTCACCTTGGTTGCAAATTTAGAAGCCAAATCGGTTTGCAGCTTTTGGTATTCGAAAGAAACCCCACTTGGCTTAACCTTATTCGGCTTAACTTGCACATGGTTGATGCTGCGCACCAATTCTTCCACCTTACGTACCGAAAGGCCTTTATCGAGGATTTCCTGATGGATAAACAACTGCTTTTCGGCCTCTTCTACGTTGATGAGTGCACGGGCGTGGCCCATGGAGATTTTACCATCGCGGATGGAAGCCTGTATTACCGGAGGCAATTTGAGCAAACGCAGGTAATTGCTTACCGTAGTGCGGTTTTTGCCTACACGGTCGCCCAACTGCTCGGGCTTAAGGCTGCATTCGTCAATCATCATCTGAAAGCTGAGTGCGACCTCGATGGCATTCAGGTTTTCGCGCTGGATATTTTCGATCAAAGCCATTTCCAACATCTGTTGGTTATCGGCATCGCGGATGTAGGCAGGAATTTGTGCCAATCCGGCCAGTTTCGAAGCCCTTAGCCTGCGTTCTCCAGAAATAAGCTGGTACTTATCGCCATGTTTTCTTACGGTGATGGGTTGGATCAGTCCTTGTACCTTGATCGATTCTGAAAGTTCGTTCAAGGCCACCTGATCAAACTCCGTACGCGGCTGATAAGGGTTGGTTTCTATGTCGTTGATATTAACTTCGCTAATGTTACCGGCCAATAAGGTTGGCGCCGGCGCTTCGGCTACCGCTTTGGGCTGGTTTACCGAATCATTATCATCTAAGAGCGCACTTAATCCTTTTCCTAAACCTGTTTTTCGCTGAAAAGATGTCATCTATATAATTTATATGGTTGCCGTATCTACATTTTGTTCTTCGTCGGTTAACAAACCGTTTTTGCGAACAATTTCCCTGGCCAAGTTCAAATAGTTAATCGCCCCTTTACAGTTGGCATCGTGCATAATTACCGATACGCCATAGCTTGGTGCCTCGCTTAAGCGCGTATTGCGCTGGATAATGGTATCGAAAACCAGGTCTTGGAAGTGGGTTTTCACTTCTTCCACCACTTGGTTAGACAGGCGCAAACGCACATCGTACATGGTTAGCAGAATACCTTCGATCTCCAATGCAGGATTTAAACGGTTTTGAACGATTTTAATTGTGTTCAGCAATTTGCCCAATCCCTCCAATGCAAAATATTCGCACTGTACCGGAACGATAACCGAATCGGCAGCGGTTAAAGAGTTGATGGTAATCAAGCCCAAAGACGGCGAACAGTCGATGATGATAAAATCGTATTGGTCTTTCACCTTGTCGAGCACAGCTTTCATTTTGTACTCGCGGCTGCTCAGGTTGATCATCTCTATCTCCGCACCTACCAAGTCGATGTGGGCCGGCAACAAGTCGAGGTTAGGGGTATCTGTTTTAAGGATGGCATCTTGAGGTTCTACATCGTTGATGATGCACTCGTAGATACTGTTTTTGATGTTTCGTGGATCAAAACCTATACCCGATGTAGAGTTGGCCTGCGGATCGGCATCAACCAATAGCGTTTTGAATTCCAAAACCGCTAAGCTGGCAGCTAAATTAATAGACGAGGTAGTTTTACCTACGCCTCCTTTTTGGTTTGCTAAAGCAATAATTTTACTCATCTATCTTTCTAAAAATCGCCAAAATTGGACATGGCTTTATTTCACAATTAAAAATCTTTAAAAAATGCTATTTTTGTATCGATTTAGGCACTTTTTAACAATTAGCTAAGATACAAACTAAATCAGAATATTAGTAGCCTAGCCATAAGTGTTTTGAACATCTTATCCACAATTTTAGCATGATTACCATCGTATCCGGTACCAACAGACCTGCAAGCAACACCTTAAAAGTAGCTCAATATTATCAGAAAGAGCTGGCTAAAAAGGGATTGCAAACCGAGTTGCTGAACCTGCAGCACCTGCCTGCCGACCTGATCAGTTCGGACCTTTATGGCAAAAGAAGTGCAGCTTTTGAAGAAATACAGCAACTGGTAACGGCTACTTCCAAATTTCTGTTCATCATACCCGAGTATAACGGCAGCTTCCCGGGCGTACTCAAAACCTTTATCGATGCCTGTGCTTTTCCAGAAAGTTTTTACGACAAGAAAGCCTGCCTGGTGGGCATTTCGTCGGGCAAATACGGCAATATTAGAGGCATAGAGCATTTTAACGGGGTTTGCGCCTACCTGCATCTTAACGTAATGCCTTTGCGCCTGCATATTTCGAGTATCAAAAACGAGCTAGACGAAGCCGGAAATCTTTACCAAGCCGATACGCTCAAGTTTACCAACGAGCAAATGGATAAGTTTGTTAAATTTTAGGGGTTATTGTTCAATTGCTTTATTGTTGGATTGCTAAATTGCTGTAATTATTCAATTGTTTAGCCACCCCGCCCTTTGGGCACCCCTCCGAGGGAGAGGAATTGTTCAATTGTTGGGATTGTTCAATTGTGAACTGAAAACTGGCAACCGTTAACTAATAACTGTTCATTGCCAACTGCTACAATTCCTTACAACTTTCCAACCTTACAACCTTTCAACTCTCTGCTAAACCGAAAACCTGATCCAGCGCGAGCCTTCGTGGCCAAAGATAAAATGCCCGGGATGGGTCATTTCGGCCATGTCTTCTATTAAAGTGATGGCATTTTCGGGCGTACGCTGCCTTTCGGCATCATCGTTCAGCAAAATAACACGTCCGTTTTTTACGGCCTGCCATTCCCTATCCAACAGGGCCGGCACTTCGCGCATCAGGTCTGTCAATGTTTTGTTGGGCTGGTAATAAATGATATAAACCGCACCCAGCACATCGGTTTCGAGCATGCCTCCAGCGGCCTTGATTTCTTCGGCCAGCAAAAGGCTTGGGCTATTGCTCAAGTCTAAACAAACTACAGGTACCTGTTCAATAAACTTGATTTTATGGGCTACTATATCCACACGCTCTTGCAGCTCTTCGCGCAGAACGGGGTCATTTTCACTATTTATCAACTCATTTAAAAAAGACATCTGAATTTATTTATTAATTTGTACAAAAATAGTATTCCTCAACCGATGCGTAGAATTATAAGCGATATATTTTGGATTTTCTTCCTGCTTTTGTTGGTTTCCTGCAAAGGCAAGCCCGAAAACGACGACAAAAAGGTATTCAACATCAACCTCGACCAAAATGTAACCTCGCTCGACCCGGCTTTTGCCCGCAACCAGAATGCCATCTGGATGATCAACCAGATTTTTAACGGCTTGGTACAGGTAGACCGGCAACTGAACACCGTTCCGTGCATCGCTAAAAGCTGGACTACTTCTCGCGACGGACTGGTTTACACTTTCAACCTCCGTAACGATGTTTTTTTTCAAGATGATGCCCTGTTTAAAAACGGGAAGGGCCGAAAGGTAGTGGCCGAAGATTTTGTGTACAGCTTTAACAGGCTCATCGACCCCAAGGTGGCTTCGTCGGGAGGCTGGATTTTTAGCGACAAAGTAAAGGATTCGACCAGTTTCAAGGCCGTGAACGACACCACCTTCCAAATTACCTTACTCAAGCCTTTTCCGGCTTTCATGAACCTTTTAACCGCCCAATACTGCTCGGTAGTGCCCCAAGAAGTGGTTGAACATTATGGCAAGGATTTCAGGAGCCATCCAGTAGGCACCGGCCCTTTCAAATTCAAGTACTGGAAAGAAGACGAGATTTTGGTACTGGTGAAGAACGAAAACTATTGGGAAAAAGACGGCACACAGCAACTGCCTTACCTCGATGCCGTAAAAGTGACTTTCATTACCGACAAACAGAGCGCTTTTATGAATTTCATCAAAAAAGACCTCGATTTTTTTAACAGTGTAGATGGCAGCTACCGCGACGACATCCTGACCAAGAGCGGGCGCATGACCAGCAAATACAAGGGCAAATTCCAGCTGATTAAAGGCCCCTACCTCTGTACCGAATACATCGGCATTTTGGTTGACACCTCCAAAGCGATTGTAAAGAACTCGCCTTTGCGAATCCAAAAAGTACGCCAGGCCATTAATTATGCCATCGACCGCCCGAAACTGATCAAATACCTGAGAAACAGCATCGGTACGCCAGCAACAGCAGGCTTTGTGCCCAAAGGCATGCCTGGTTTCGACAGTACCCGCGTAAAAGGCTATGATTACAATCCGGCCCTATCGGCAAAATTGCTGGCCGAAGCAGGTTTTCCGAACGGGAAAGGAATGCCCGAAGTTACGCTCAGCACTTCGACCACCTATAAAGACCTGATCGAGTTTGTACAGGGCGAACTGAACACCATTGGCATTAAAGTAAAGGTAGACGTGAGCCCCAATGCGAGCTTGCGCGACATGATGGCCAAAAACGAGGTCAATTTTTTTAGGGGTTCGTGGATAGCCGACTACCCCGATGCCGAAAACTATCTTTCGGTTTTCTACTCGAAAAACCGTGTTCCTTTTGGCCCCAATTATACAGGTTATTTCAACGACGAATTCGACAGGCTGTTTGAACAGAGCTATTACGAAAGCGACCCAAAAAAACGCTACGAGCTCTACTACAAAATGGACAACATGGTAATGCAGTATTCTTCGGTGGTTCCTTTACTGTACGACCAGTCGGTAGTGATGCTTCAAAACAACATCAGCGGCTACCCTACCAATGCCTTAAGTTTGATGATTTTAAAACGGGTGAAGAAGAAGTAGTTTATTGGTTCACTTGTTCATTGGTTCATTAGTTCATTGGCTCATTAGCTTATTGGTTCACTTGTTCATTAGTCCATTGTTAAATGGCTAGATGGTCGGATTGTTAAATTGCTCAATTGTTAACTTCGAACTGAGAACCGATAGCTGTTAACTCAAAACAAAAAAGCCTCTAATGCAATTGCACCAGAGGCTAGAAATTATATTTGGTTGTTTTGAATCTCTTTTGTACCCCTGCTTGTTTATCATTTCTAGCAGGGCAGTTTTTCAAAGATAGAAGAAAATTTGATTCCAAACGAATCGGATTAAAAATAACTTCAACTATTTTTTGACTGGCTTGGCTGCAACAAAATTTCAATGGCCAAGCCTAAATCCAAATCACCACTAACAAAAAAAGACCTCCGATTTTATCCAGAGGTCTTTGGGTTTATTTGTGTTTTTGTTGCTTGTTATTGGTTGCCACCCATTTGGCCGCCACCGCCCATGCCACCTTGTTGCTGGTCTTGTTTCACGTCGTCGTTTTTGATTTTTTTCTTCTCGGTGAATTTCAGTTTACCAAATTTATAGCTAAAGTTCAAGCCAAAAGAACGCAACGGATAGTAGATATTTTGGCGTTGGAGGTTGCCATCGCCTTGGGTAATGGTTTTGATGTGCAAATCGCGGTTAAACGGATTCAAAACGTTCAAACCAATGGTTCCTTGTTTCTTCAGGATATCTTTTTTAACTGCTCCACCATAGAAAAACATCGGATCGGTTTTGCTTTGGTAAGTATAACGAGGTGAGTTAACCACGCCAAAAAGCTCCAGATTCCAACCTCCCTTAAAGGCGTTTGCCGAACGGAAGAAGAAGTTATAGTTTAAGAATGTTCCTTCGTTCATTCCTTTGATATCTGCCCTGCTTTTAACCTCGTAAGTGTTTAAAGCGATGTTACTCATCAATGTCCACTTAGGCGTAGGGTTGTAAGAGCCAAACAAGTTAAAGCCATAGCTTTGTGTGGTACCCACATTCTCGAAGGTTGATAAAATCCTGCCGTCTACATTTTTATTAAGGGCTTCGATGATGTTTTTGGTATTGCGATAAAACACAGAGGCATTGATGATCGAACCTTTAATAAAAGTCGAATAACCAAATTCAATGTTATCGCTTAGCTCAGGATCCAAATTCGGATTTCCCTGAAAATCGAAACTCAGGTTGCTTTTATTCAAAAATGGATTCAAGTAAGCTAAGCTTGGACGCTGTACCCTACGGTTATAGGCCAATTTCAACGTGGTTTTGCCGTTAATGGTCTGCGATAAAATGGCGCTTGGAAATAAATTCAAGTAGTCGTCTTTACCTACATTGGAATTAACATAGGTATATTCAGCCCTAAGACCTCCTTTAAACTGTATTTTTTTGGTCAGGTTAAAAGCAATTGTACTGTAGGCAGCTCCTACGTTTTGCGTGTAATCAAAATCTTCGCCCACGCCATACTGACTTTGGATGTTCCTAAAAATACCCTTGGCTCCTGCTTCAAAAGTTATGGTTTTGCTAAAAGGGTAAACATAGTCTGTTTGGGCCGTGTACTCTTGGTTTTTACCAATGTTGTTACTGCCCACATAACTGATCGGCACACCAGCTGCAGTTCTGTAATCGTTTACAAATTCGTTGGTGTTTCTGCCTGTGGTTAACTGGCCAGATACCGTAAGCTCTTCGCCTGGTTTTTTAGAAGTAACTCTATAATCTACGTTCCAATCCAGGTTGCCATTGCTCATATCGGTACTGCTTACAATGTTTCCAGTTGCAACATCGTTAGCAAAAATAGCCGATTTTCCGGGGCCACCGTTATAAAAACGAGTGTACTTGGCATTGGTACTGATGTTGTTGTAGGCATTAAAGTCATAATCTAAACCCAAGCTGCCATTGAATGCTTGTCTGGTCCAGTCAGAAGTTCCATCTTGAAGAACAGCGGTGGTGGCATTATTTGCTGTAGTTTGGTTAAAAAACACCACCCTTGATTCTTGCGGATAAGCCAACTGGGTACCTAAAGCCGTATTCACGCTTAAGCGGCTGCTTTTGGCCGTCAAATTAAAGGCACCAGCATTTTGCCTGGTTCCAGCGGTTGCATTTACGCTACCACTTACGCCTTCTGCATTGCTTTTTTTGGTAATGATGTTGATGATACCACCTGAACCTTCGGCATCGTATTTAGCCGATGGGTTGGTAATCACCTCTACGCTTTTGATCTGATCGGCCGGCAACATCTTCAAGGCATCGGCCACGCTGTTGGCCATAGTACCCGATGGTTTGCCATTGATCAAAACCCTTACCGAACTGCCGCGCAGCTGCACGTTGCCGTTGATATCAACCGAAAGCATCGGCACTTTGCGCATTACGTCGGTTGCATCGCCGCCCGCATTGGTCGCATCGGCCTCTGCGTTATACACCATCCTGTCGATTTTGTTCTCGATCACATTTTTCTTGCCCTCTACGGTTACTTCTTTCAACGTATTCGGACTAGGTTTCAATAGGATATTGCCCAAGCTGTTATCCGGCTTGCCAGGCGTAGTTTTAACGATGATTGTTTTTGAATAGTAACCGATAAAACCTACCGACAGCTTATACTCATCGGGCGCTACGTTTTGAAGGGTCACTTTCCCTTTCTCGTCGGTTACGCCACCGTTTACGGCTTTGCCATCTTTCACTTTGGTTAGCGAAACCGTTGCATAATCAATAGGTTGCTTGGTTAACGAATCTATGACGGTTGCGGTTATACGCCCAGTTATTTTGGGTGCGGCACTGCCACCTCCCAAACCTGGGAATTGGGCCTTGGCACCTAAAACTGAAATTAAACCGATACATAGAAGTAGAATTTTTTTCATTGCTATATTGTTTGTTTGTATTTAGTCTGCCAAAATTAGCTTTTGTTACAGCAATGCCTAGCGATTTTTGACCATTTGTTGGTAAAAATCGGTGAACGGAGCTTTTGAAGCGGTGAACTGTTTGCCTAGGCTTTTTCGAAGTGCTCGATTTCTTTTAAAAATGCTGCCGATTCGAGGATTGGTGTCCATTCGGAACCATTGAACAGCAATCGGAACCATTTTTTATGTTTGTTTTCCTCTTTGATATTGATAAATAACCAAATTGCCAAAACAACAAATGCAATAGTGACAATGCACTGTATAGCCCACAGCCAAGCATTTCCGCTTTGGAACATTTCGTTGCTCCAATAAAAAGTGGTCCAGATTGGAAGCTGCAACCATAACCAACGGGCTACGTTAAGCGTAGAAGCCCTCAGGCTCGCCAATTTTTCCTGGGTAGCCAATACCGATCCGCTACTGTCTACTTCGCTAATGAGGATCAGCTGATAGATGTAAGTGCCAATAGCGAACTTACTCAGCAACGTTTGAATGATAGCAGACACCAAGAAATAAGGACTGGCTACATGAAACAGATGAATGATCATTGTATCGACAAAACCTACCCAAGTTATGCCCGCTAAAAGGGCAAATATTTTTATCGGCTTCATGGTAGCCAAAGCAGATTTTACCTTAAGCTGGGTAATAGCTACTGTATTTTTGCGATTGAGAGAAAGCGATTGTTCCAATTTCTCGTCGTATTGTTTCCAAAGATTTATAATTTCTAATTCTTGCATGATGTTAAGCTTTTAAGTTGGAAAATTTTTGTTTGAGCTGTTCCTTGATCCGGCCAATCTTCGTAGCCACGTTGGTGATACTGATGCCTATGATTTCGGCGATTTCCTTGTGTGGCTTTTCTTCCAGGTACAGCAACATCAGCGCCTTGTCTAAGGGCTTTAGCTGTCCAATAAATTGTTGCAACAAGCCCAAATTGCTTTCTAAACCCGCGTCCAGGTTTTCGTCGGCCATTTCTATCACCTGCTCGCCTAGCAACAGGGTGCCGGTCGATTTCTTTTCGCTACGGTAAAATGAAATGGCTACATTCAGGGCAATGCGGTACATCCAGGTAGAGAGCTGATAGGCATTGTTAAAGCTGCCCCACGATTTCCATAGCTGAAAGATGATTTCCTGTGCCAAGTCTTCCCTGTCGCTGGCATTACGGCAATAAGAATTGCATACCTTAAAAATGATGCGCTTATTGGCCTCGATAAGCTGGAGAAAATCTTGTTGTGCTACAGGTGCTTGTTGCATGGATCTTGAAAACTGTTTTCCCTATTATTCGCAACAAGGTCAGAAAAATCACAGTAAGGCAGAAAAATATTTTAAAGGCAACTAAAGGCCAAAGCTTAAAGACTAAAGACCAGATATTCAAATCTCCTCATCATAACCACCCCGCCCTTTGGGCACCCCTCCTGGGGAGGGGAATTGTTGACATGCCAAATTGTTGTTATTGTTGAATTGAGCCCGTTTCCAACAAAAAAAGCCACAAACCAACAGTAAATCTGTCAATCTGTGGCTATATGTTAAGCGCTTAGCGTAACGCGTTTGGCGACTATATTACAATATTTACAATCTTTCCTTTTACGAAAATGATTTTCTTCGGTGTTTTGCCTTCCAGGTGTTTCTGCACCTGTTCATCGGCCAATACCGCTTCGTGAACTTGGCTCTCGTCGAGGCTAAGGCTCAAATTGAGATTCATTTTCATTTTGCCATTGATTGAAATCGGATAGGCAAATTCATTTTCCTCCAGGTAAGCCGGATTAAAGGTTGGGTAAGGTGTTGTCGACAAATGCTCGTTGCCCAACAACGACCATAGCTCCTCGCAAATGTGCGGCGCATACGGCGAAAGTACCACCACCAAATCTTCCAACACCTGACGGTTTTTGCACTTCAGGTCGGTTAGTTCGTTTACGGCAATCATAAAGCTCGACACGGAAGTATTGAACGAGAAGCGCTCGATATCGTCCTGCACTTTTTTGATGATTTTGTGCAAAGCTTTCAGTTCGGCCTTGGTAGGCACCGAATCGTTAACATGGAACTGCCACTCTTCGTTGTGGAACAGGCGCCAGAATTTACGCAAGAACTTGAACACCCCTTCGATACCGTTGGTGTTCCAAGGCTTGCTTTGCTCTAACGGACCCAAAAACATTTCATACATCCGCAAAGTATCGGCACCATAATGCTCAATCAACACATCGGGGTTAACCACGTTGAATTTTGATTTCGACATTTTTTCTACTTCCACTCCACAGATGTATTTGCCACCTTCCAAGATAAACTCGGCATTTTCGAATTCAGGCCTAAAGGCTTTGAATTTCTCGATGTTTAGGATGTCGTTCTCTACAATGTTTACGTCTACGTGCAAAGCGATGGTTTTATAATCTTTTCTTAAGCCATACGAAACCAAAGTATTTGTACCTCTGCCCTCGGCGTCAACCACACGGTATACAAAATTGCTTCGGCCTTGGATCATACCTTGGTTAATCAATTTTTTGAAAGGCTCTTCTTCGGTTACATAACCCAAATCCTTCAAAAACTTGTTCCAAAAACGGCTGTACAACAAGTGCCCGGTAGCATGTTCAGAACCACCGATGTACAAATCAACATCTTTCCAATAAGCTACCGCTTCTTTCGAGGCAAATTCAGAATCGTTCTGTGCATCCATGTAACGGTACCAGTACCAGCTGCTGCCTGCCCAGCCCGGCATGGTGCTCAATTCGTATTCGTACTCGCCATTGTATTTCCAGTCGGCGGCGCGTCCCAAAGGTGGCTCACCACTTTCGGTTGGCAAATATTTGTCAATTTCTGGCAATACCACCGGCAGTTCTTCTTCCTTAACCAAATAAGGCAAGCCGTCTTTGAAATAAACCGGGATGGGCTCGCCCCAATAGCGCTGGCGACCAAAAATGGCGTCGCGCATACGATAGTTGATTTTAGCCTTGCCCACGCCTTGCTCTTCCAACCAGTTGTTTAAAAAGGCAACGGCTGCTGCATAGTTGAGGCCATTGATAAAGCCTGAATTGATGTATTTTCCTTCTTTGGTGGCATCAGCCTGGGTTTCGACGTCTTGCTGGGCATCCAAAATCTGGATGATCGGCAAATTGAAATGCGTAGCAAACAACCAGTCGCGCTGATCGCCACTAGGCACACCCATTACCGCACCTGTACCATAACCGGCCAGTACGTAATCGGCAATCCAGATTTGCACCTTTTCACCGTTAACCGGGTTCAGCACATAGCTGCCCGTAAAAGCGCCCGAAACGGTTTTGGTGTCGGCCATACGGTCTAGCTCCGATTTTTTCTTGGTTTGCGCAATGTAATCGTCAACAATTTGTTGTTGCGCCGGCGTAGTGAGTTGCTGTACCAGTTCGTGCTCTGGCGCCAACACCACAAACGAAACACCGAAAATGGTATCAACGCGGGTGGTGAAAACTTCGATATAGTTTTCGGTAGGCAGTGGCGAGTTTTCAGTATCGATTTTGAATTTTACGCTAGCGCCAACGCTTTTGCCAATCCAGTTGCGTTGCATTTCCTTAACCGGCTCTGGCCAGTCAATCGTATCTAATCCCTGCAACAAGCGTTCGGCATAGGCCGAGATACGCATGCTCCATTGCATCATTTTCTTTTGTTCTACCGGAAAACCCCCACGCTCCGAGAAACCATCTTTCACTTCGTCGTTCGCCAATACGGTTCCCAAGGCTGGGCACCAGTTTACCGTGCTCTCTTTAAGGTAGGTTAAGCGGTATTTCAACAGTTCTTCCTGTTTTTCTTCGTCGCTGAAGTTGGCCCAATCGCTTGGCAGGAAACTGCGCGTGTCTTCGTCGCAAACAGCTTTTACCTCGGCACTGCCCGAAGCATTGAATTTTTCGACCAAGGTGGTGATATCTTCTGCACGGTCGGTTTCCAAGTTATACCAAGAATTGAACAACTGCATAAAAATCCATTGGGTCCATTTGTAATAACCCGGATCGCTGGTGCGCACTTCACGGCTCCAATCGAAAGAAAAACCGATTTGATCTAACTGCCTGCGGTAGGTAGCGATATTGGTTTCGGTGGTAATGGCTGGGTGCTGACCAGTTTGAATAGCATATTGTTCGGCAGGCAAACCAAAAGAGTCGTAACCCATAGGGTGCAACACGTTAAAGCCTTTCAATCTTTTGTACCTCGCAAAAATATCTGAGGCGATGTAGCCCAGTGGATGGCCCACATGCAACCCCGCGCCCGATGGGTAAGGGAACATGTCGAGTACATAATACTTTGGTTTATCCGAATTGCTGTCGGCTTTAAAAGTCTGATTGGTGGCCCAATATTGTTGCCACTTTTGCTCTATCTCTTTAAATTGGTAGTCCATTAAAATGCTCTTGCTTAAATAGTTTGCAAAACTACGGAAATAAAGCCTGTTTTTGAAGCGTGATGAGAAGAATTAATATTGTTGGCATCCCGCCGACTATGCCCAGCGCCACAAACAAAACCGATGGCCGCTTTTCCAACAAAAAAGCCCTAGCTGTTTATGCAGCTAAGGCTTTGCTATTAAAATTTCTTAATGATTAACGGCTCAGGTAATAAGTTTCGGTTACTTTGGGGCTAGATCCCACTACGGTTCCGGTAAAACGGAATTCCTTATCGCCAATTAACGTGGTGGTACATTCGAGGTCTTTTTGCGAAAAGTCGAGAAAAAACGAATCGTTGATCCTCACTTTGTAAAAACCTAGCATCCTGTTGTTTGTTCCCAAGCTCAATTCCACATCATCGCTTTCGGTATCTTTAAAATCCATGTAATCGCTTGCGGTGTAGCTAGTGGTTACTGTAGTTGGAGTACCCGATGTGTTGTAAGTCGTTACATCGATCTTGTTCACCTGCCATTTGCCCAGCATCTTGGTGCGAAGGGGCTCCGTGGCCTTGTTCTGTTTCTTGCAGGCACTGAAGCCGGCTACCATGAAGAGCATCATTCCTGCTAATACTAATTTCTGTTTCATTTAGTTCTTTTGATTTTAGTTTAATAAGAAACGCCAATGCTTTGCCCGGCACAAAACATGTGCCACTTATTTAACTATAACGAAAAGTTAAATAATGTTAAGAGTTGTTGCGGCTATGCGCAATTTGAGTAATTTGTCCTCATTAATTTTAGCTGTTTGCAAAAACAAAGGCCATTTAATTTACATTTTTACTTATCTTTCTTTATTTTCGCAAAAACAAAAACATAGCTACATGGAAGAATTTGAAGTAAGCGAAGCCTCTAAAAAAACGAAGACCATTTACATTTCGACCATTTTTAGTATTGCATTGGTACTATTGATGCTCGGCATGCTAGGCCTAATTTTAGTACACGCTAAGAATCTCTCCAATTATGTAAAAGAAAATATCGTGCTCAACATCATTGTTGACGAGGGCGCCAAGGAAACCGATATCCTGGCTTTTAAGAAAGAACTAGACGGCAATATCGCGGTTAAACAGACCCAATACGTAAACAAAGAGGTTGCACAGCACAACCTGACCAAAGACTTGGGCGAAGATTTTGTGAACTTTTTGGGCTATAATCCTTTGCTTTCTACCATTGATGTTTACCTCAAAGCCGATTACGCGAATAACCAGAACATCGATGCGCTGAAAAAACAAATCGAGAAAAACCCGATTGTGAAAGAAGTAGTCTACCAAAGTTCGCTGATCGATATGGTGAACAAGAACATCAACACCATCAGCTTAATTGTTTTGGGCTTTGCCATTATCCTTTTGGTTATTGCGGTGGCACTCATCAACAATACTATTCGCCTGGCCATTTTCTCGCAACGCTTCTTGATCAAGAGCATGCAGCTGGTAGGCGCCACTAAAAACTTTATCAGAAAACCTTTCATTTGGGTAGCTATATTGCACGGACTGATCGCTTCTTTTATTGCCATCATCATTTTATTGGGCTTATTAACCTATGCGCAAAAAGAGCTTGGCGAAATCAAGATCCTGGAAAGCTATACCGAATTTGGCTTTGTATTCTTAAGCCTGGTGGCTATTGGCATTTTCATTACGGCAATCAGCACCTGGTTTGCAGTAAGCAGATATTTACGTTTAAAAATTTACGACCTTTATAGATAATGGCAGAAAAACAAACTGTTCCGACCAACAAGGAACAAAAATCAGAAATGGTCTTTACCAAAAAGAATTATCAGTTATTATTGATCAGCATTGCAATTGTACTGGTTGGTTTCTTATTGATGATTGGTACTACTGGCGATATTTACGATACCAGAAGAACCCTATTGGCACCTATGGTGGTACTGTTTGGTTTTGGTTTTGGCATTTATGCCGTTCTCAAAAAATAAGGCCAAATGAATTTTCTACAAGCGCTAATCCTTGCCATTATTGAGGGATTGACAGAGTTTTTGCCAATTTCTTCAACTGGCCACATGATTATCGGCTCGTCCGTAATGGGCATTGCCTCCGATCCATTTGTAAAATTGTTTACCATCTGCATCCAGTTGGGGGCCATCTTATCGGTGGTGGTACTTTATTTCAAGCGTTTCTTTAAAACCTTCGATTTTTACATCAAACTGGTTGTTGCCTTTATTCCGGCTGCCATTTTTGGCGTTTTGCTGAGCGATAAAATCGATGCCATGCTCGAAAGTCCGCTTACCGTTGCCATTTCGCTGGTTATTGGAGGGGTAATCCTGTTGTTTGTCGACAAATGGTTTAACCAAGCCACGGTTACCGAAGAAAAAGACATCAACTATTTAACGGCCTTGAAAATCGGCTTCTTTCAGTGCTTGGCTATGATACCCGGCGTATCACGCTCAGGTGCTACCATTGTGGGTGGCATGAGCCAAAAGCTGACCAGAAAGGCGGCTGCCGAATTTTCTTTCTTCTTGGCCGTACCTACCATGTTTGCCGCCACCGCCAAAAAGCTGCTGGACTTTTTTAAAGGAGGCCATACTTTTACCAAAGACCAGATAGAGATTTTGGCCTTTGGCAACATCGTAGCTTTTGTGATTGCCCTTTTGGCCATCAAGAGCTTTATCGGCTACCTGAACAAAAACGGATTTAAGGTATTTGGCTGGTACAGGATTGCCGTAGGATTAGCCATTATCATTTTGATTTTGTCGGGGCACGAGCTTTCTGTGATATAATCCGTAGCTTTGCTGCCACATTAATTTAAGCTTTTGGACCCAAAAAATCCGACATTTCCAGATTTCGATTTTGCAGCAGGCGAACTTTTGCTCATCAACAAACCCTACAAATGGACGTCGTTTGATGTGGTGGGCAAAATCAGGAACTCGCTAAAACCGCTAAAGCTTAAGGTTGGACATGCAGGCACCTTAGATCCGCTGGCTACCGGCCTTTTGATTGTTTGCACGGGCAAACTGACCAAGCAAATCGATACTTTCCAGGCCGAAGAAAAAGAATATACCGGTACTTTTACCTTGGGGGCCACTACCCCATCGTTCGACCTCGAAACGGCCATTGACCAAGAATTTCCAATCGATCATTTAACCAACGAAGCCATTTATGCGGCCACGGCGCCTTTTATTGGCGAGATCGAACAATATCCGCCAGCCCATTCGGCGGTAAAGGTTAATGGCGAAAGGCTTTACGTAAAAGCGCGGTTGGGCGAAGAAGTAGAATTGCGCAAGCGCCAGGTAACGGTGAGCGAATTTGAAATTACCCGAATTGCCTTGCCCGAAGTCGATTTTAGGATTGTATGCAGCAAAGGCACCTACATCAGGTCGCTGGCTTCCGATTTTGGCAAGCAACTGAACAACGGCGCCCATCTTTCTAAACTGACCCGTACCCGCAGCGGCAATTTTTTATTGGCCAACGCATTTGAGGTAGCAGATTTGGTTCAGTATCTTCGTAGCAAAAGAGAAGAAGCTAAGGCAAAAACCGATCAGTAAAAAGCTTATGGAACATATCAAAAACAACAGTTCGCGTTTAATCAAGGAAATTGCACTTATTGTTTGCGGCGTGGTATCGGCTTGTTTCGGACTAAAAAGTTTTTTGATACCCAACCATTTTATTGACGGCGGCGTTACCGGTATTTCGCTTTTAGTGAGTACCCTAACCGGCTGGAAACTGTCGTATCTTATTGTGGTCATCAACATTCCCTTCGTAATTTTGGGCTATCGACAAATCGGCAAAACCTTTGCGCTAAAAACCTCCATTGCCATTATTGCACTTTCATTGGCCCTGATATTTATACCTTTTGCACCCATTACGCACGAAAAACTGCTCATCGCCTTTTTTGGAGGCTTCTTTTTGGGTGGTGGCATCGGATTGGCCATGCGCGGGGGTTGCGTAATTGACGGCACCGAAGTTTTGGCGCTCTACATCAGCCGGAACAGCCAGTTAACGGTAGGCAACATCATCCTGATCCTCAACATCATCATTTTTGCTTTTGCGGCCTATTTCATCAACATAGACACGGCTTTGTATGCCATTTTAACTTATTTATCGGCCTCCAACACCATCGATTTTATTGTAAACGGCCTCGAAGCCTATACTGGAGTGACCATTATTTCGGAAAAGAACGACGAAATCAAAGCCTTCATCATTTCGAACATGAAAAGAGGGGTAACCATTTACAAAGGCGAGGGTGGCTATTTGGAAAAGAAGGACATCGACATCATCTACACGGTAGTAACCAAGCTCGAAATGAGCAAGCTGCAGGCCGAAATCAGGGTAATAGATCCCGATGCTTTTGTGGTACAGCAACAAATTGCCGACATTAAGGGTGGCGTGGTTAAACGTCAAGCCTTTCATTAATCCTATTCGTTTTGAACCTTGCTTGATTAAAATAGGTTCCAGCAAACGAACACCAAACGATAACACACAGATGAAAATATATCACCAACTATCGGATTTTAAAAAACTAGACCACGCCGTGGTTACCATTGGCACTTTTGACGGCGTGCATTATGGCCATCAAAAAATCATCAAAAGATTGTGCGAACTGGCTAAATCAACTGGTGGCGAAAGTGTTATCCTTACCTTTTTTCCGCATCCACGGATGATCATCGACCCTGAAAACCAGGACCTGAAAATGATCAATACCATCAAGGAAAAGGCACAGATCTTGGAAAATTTAGGCGTAGACCATTTGATTATTACTCCTTTTACCCGCGATTTTTCTAACCTTACGGCCGACGAATACATCAAAAACATATTGGTAGATACCATTGGCACCAAACAATTGATTGTAGGCTACGACCACCGTTTTGGCAAAGACCGCAAAGGCGATATGAACCAATTGCTCGCCCATGCCCAACAATATGGCTATACCGTTGAACAAATTCCGGAGCAAGACATTAACGATGTAGCGGTAAGCTCGACCAAAATACGCAAAGCGCTGCTTGATGGCGATGTGGCCCTGGCTGCCGAATACCTGGGTTATTACTTTTCCATCAACGGGCCGGTAATTAAAGGCGATAAGATTGGCCGTACCATCGGCTTCCCTACCGCTAATATCTTTGTTGAGGAAACCTATAAACTTATTCCGAGCGACGGCATTTATGCGGTAACTATTGAGATGGATTGTGAGGGGAAAGGTGCAAGGGCAGAAGGCGGAGGGCAGGAAGACGAAAATTCAGAGTCTAAAACCCAAAATCTAAAGGCGGAAGGGCAATTCCTTCAACCTTTTAACCTTCAACCTTCAACCTTTAAGGGCATGGCCTACATTGGTCAACGGCCAACCATTAACGGCATGACCCGCAACATCGAAGTCAACATTTTCGATTTTAACCGCGAAATTTACGGACAAACCATTACCATGAATTTCCTGAAGTTTTTGCGCCACGATGTAAAATTCACCGGATTGGAGGCCTTAACCGCTCAACTGCATCAGGATAAGCTGGATACTTTGGCTTTTTTTGAGAAATTCGAGGCCAGCCACTAGCTTTAAAACTTACCTGATCAACGTTTCCGGAAAATCTGCTATTTGCTCGCAAGAAAGCTGTTCCATTACCTGTTTCAGCTGTGCCTTGAACATCGAAATGGTGTGATCACCACCTTTTTTGCCCAAAGCGCCAACGCCGTACATAAACGGCCTGCCCATAAAGGTAAAATCGGCACCAGTAGCCAAAGCCCGGCCAATATCTGGTCCCGAGCGCATGCCACCGTCAATCATCATCGTCAGTTTTTCTTGATAAGTCGGAGTGGCCATCAGCTTGCGCAACGAAACGATGGTTGATTCGCCGGCATCGATTTGGCGACCGCCATGGTTAGACACAATAATGCCATCGGCACCCACGGCAATACTGGCTTTGATATCTTCTTCGGTAGTAATACCTTTAAGCACCATCGGCCCCTTCCATTTATCGCGAATGGCTTTAATTTTATCGGTATCTACCCTCCCTGTAAATGTTTTGTTCATGAATTTGCCCAATTGGGTCATATCCAGCCCTTTTTCCATGTAAGGCTTCAACGTGGCAAACGACGGAATGCCGTGCCTCAACGTTTCAATACCCCAAGTAGGGCGAATGGCCGCCTGAAAAATATTGCTGATGTTCATTTTGGGAGGCATCGATAAGCCGCTTTTAATTTCGCGGTACCTCAAGCCAAAAGAAGGCACATCAACCAAAACCACTAAAACCGGGCACTGCACGGCTTCCAAACGTCGCAAAATATCATCTCTTAACGTATTTTCTGTAGGATGGTAAAGCTGAAACCAGGCCTGGCCTTCAGAAACTTCGGCAATGCGTTCGATGCTGCTGGTCGAAACCGTGCTTAAAATATAGGGCACATTATGCTTAAAGGCAGCTTTGGCTAATATTTCTGGTGCATTGGGCCACATGAGCCCTTGCAAACCAATAGGCGAAATGCCAAAAGGCGCATCGTAGCGATGGCCAAACAAAGTAGTCGACATGTCGATGCCGTTGAACTTCTTGAGGTAGCTGGGTTGCAGCAATACGTCGTGATAATCGGTTTCGCTTCTGCTGAGGTTGAGCTCTTCATTGCAGCCGCCTTCCAAATAATCGAAAGCAAATTTCGGCATCCGTGCCTTGGCACGTTTTTTAAGATCCTTAACCGAAGGATAGTTGGGGTTGTAAGTTAGTTTTTCGATAGGCATGCTGTAAATATAGTTAAAAATTGCTGGCTTCGTCAAAGTCGTACAGTAGGAAAAACCTATCTTTTTTGGGCGATTTTTCATCAAAATCGGGCTTTTTTCACTATATTTAGGGCAATGAGAACGTTAATTGCCTTTTTACTGCTCAGCTGTTTGTGCTTGGCCTCGCGCGCCAAAACCAAATCTGGCAGACAAAGCACAGCTATTGCCGTTCAATCATCAGTAACCAGCATCAAGACAGCCGCCCAGTTCAAAAGAACGAAACCGGCTTTACAAAAGGAAACCATAGCCAGCGAAAATGAGCTGATTTATCAGAACATCACTTCCTTCTCGCTCGTGGCGATTGTTTTTTCTCGTATTCAGCATAGTTTTTTAGTATTACCCAACTCAACATTTAGGATTTTTAGGGATAAACGCAACTACAGTTATCATTTTACGTGGAGTTGCCTTTATCCGAAGCATACTTTTTGGTAAATGTACTGCCTCAACAGCACGATTATTTATTTAACAAAAAATTATACTTTATGATCCATTTACCTGTATTAATTGCAGATTTAGGCCTCATTCTGGCCGCCGCTGGAGTTACTACGCTCCTTTTCAAAAAAATTAGACAGCCCCTCGTTCTGGGCTATATCCTGGCAGGCATTTTGGTGGGCCCGCATATTAGTTTCATGCCCACCGTTACCGACCACGAGAGCATTACCATTTGGGCCGAAATTGGCGTTATCTTTTTATTGTTTAGCCTAGGCCTCGAGTTCAGTTTTAAGAAACTGGCTAAAGTAGGTGGTTCGGCCGGTATTACCGCCGTTATTGAGGTCGTATTTATGTTGCTGATTGGCTATGCCGCTGGGCAGTTGATGGGCTGGAGCAATATGGACAGCATCTTTTTGGGTGGTATTCTTTCGGTTTCGTCTACCACCATCATCATCAGGGCTTTCGAAGAACTCGGCGTCAAGCATAAGAAATTTGCTGGCTTGGTGTTTGGCGTGCTCATTGTGGAAGATTTGGTAGCCATTTTATTGCTCGTACTTTTGTCAACCCTGGCGGTAAGTCAGCAATTTGCAGGCAGCGAAATGCTCGTTTCCATCTTGAAATTGGGCTTTTTCCTCATCATCTGGTTTTTGGGTGGCATATTCCTCATCCCTACCTTTTTAAAAAGAACCAAGAAGCTGATGAACGACGAAACCATGCTCATCGTTTCGCTGGCGCTTTGCCTGGTGATGGTGCTATTGGCCGTAAAGGTTGGCTTCTCGCCTGCTTTGGGCGCCTTTATCATGGGTTCTATTTTGGCCGAAACTACGCAGGCCGAAAAGATAGAGCACCTTACCAAATCGGTGAAAGACTTGTTCGCGGCCATCTTTTTTGTATCAGTAGGCATGTTGATTGACCCTAAAATCTTGCTCGATTATGCCTTTCCGATCTTGGTGGTTACTTTGGCTACCATTTTGGGCAAACTGATCAGTTCTACTTTTGGCGCACTGCTTTCGGGCCAGCCTTTAAAAACCTCGGTGCAGGCAGGTATGAGCCTGGCTCAAATTGGCGAATTCTCTTTTATCATTGCCACTTTGGGGCTTACGCTCAAGGTAACCAGCGAGTTCCTCTACCCTATTGCTGTGGCGGCATCGGCCATTACTACTTTTACTACGCCATACCTGATCAAGGTGTCGGAGCCTTTCTATAACTTTTTAAACAGGGTATTGCCACAAAAATGGCTCGACGGTATTAGTCGTTATAGCTCTGGTACGCAAGGCATTACCACCATGAGCGATTGGAAAACTCTTTTGCGCGGCTATGCCTTTAACACCATTATCCATGGCGCTATTTTAACCGGTATTGTGCTGTTAGCCTCAAAATACCTGCAGCCTTTTGTAAACAAGCACCTGCTCGATGGCAACAATGGCATTATCTTATCGCTGATTATTACCTTGGTCATCATGTTGCCGTTTCTGTATGCCTTAGCCATTAGGCGGATTGAACGCAAGGCTTATTCACATCTTTGGCTTAACAAAAGATATACCCGCGGACCGCTTATTGCCATTGAGCTACTGAGGATTGCGCTGGCTATTTTCTTTGTGGCCTTCTTGATGGTACAGTTTTATAATACCTGGATAGCCATCAGTATTGCCCTGGTTTTAATTGTAGGAGGCATGTTTATTTTTTCCAGAAAGTTGCAAAGCTTTTATGAACGCATGGAAAACCGATTTTTGTACAACCTGCATGCCCGCGACGAAGCAAACAAACAACCTGAAATATTGCCTTGGGATAGTCATTTATTGGAACTGACTGTTGCGCCCGAGTCGGAACTAGTGGGCAAAAGCCTAATTGATTTGGCCATGCGAGAGAAGCACGGGGTTAATATTGCATTGATTGAACGTGGCAAAATCATGTTGCCTACCCCCAGCCGCGATGAACGCCTTTACCCGAACGACAAGGTATTGATTATAGGCACCGACGATCAACTGGCCGCTGTAACGCCATTGTTTGAAGGTCAAGTTTCGGAAGACAGCGCCACTTTTCCGAAGCAGGACATGTCGCTGCAAAAAGTGGTGATTACCAGCAAATCGCCGGTTTTTGGACAGAGCATCCGCAGTTCTGGCATCAGGGAACAAACCCAAGGCTTGGTGGTGGGCATTGAACGCAACGGACAACGTATTTTAAATCCCGATTCGAACATGGTATTCGAAAACGAGGACATTGTATGGATTGTGGGCAACAACAAGCGTATTCCGGAGTTGCTTAAATAAATCCTCTTTGCTAAATTCATTCTACCAATTAACAAAGAATGAAACAATTCGACGAGCGCGTAGATGCCTACATCGAGCAATCGGCTGGCTTTGCCCAGCCCATTTTAAAACAGTTGCGGGCAATCATCCACGAGGCTTCGCCCCTCATTAACGAAACCATCAAATGGGGCTTTCCGCATTTCGACTACAAGGGCACCGTTTGTTCGATGGCCGCCTTTAAGGCACATTGCGCTTTTGGCTTTTGGAAAACTTCCTTAATGAAAGATCCCTATCAACTGTTTGACGAAAAGGAAAACGCCATGGGTAGCTTGGGCAGATTAACAAAGCTGGAAGATTTGCCCGAAGCGAAGATACTTATCGAATATACGCTGGAAGCCATCAAACTTAACGAAGCAGGAGTTAAGGTAAAAAAAGTAATCGTTCCGAAAGCGGCCATTGCCATGCCTGCAGACTTTGCCGGTTTATTGGCCGAGCATCCGCGGGCACAGCAACAATTTGAGGCTTTCAGTCCCTCCCACCGGCGCGAATATTTAGCATGGATTACCGAAGCCAAAACCGAGGCCACCAAAAACAAACGCATGGCAACCGCCATTGAATGGCTTAGCGAAGGCAAATCGAGAAACTGGAAGTACGAAAGGTAAGTTTTCAGTTGGCAGTTTTCAGTTGGCAGTTTTCAGTTAGCAATTTTCGATTTGCAGTTAGCAGTTAACGAGCCAACTATTTAGCCATTCGGCAATGCGACAATTTTAACCACCCAACAATTTAGCGATAACACAAAGCGATTTAACAATTCCCCTCCCCTGGAGGGGTGCCCAAAGGGCGGGGTGGTTAATTCACTAACAATGTAACCATCCTAACAATTTAGCAATCCAACAATTTAGCGCCATAACCATTCGATCTACTTCCCAAGTGCCAATTTGATGCTTTCGCGATTGGGTTTTGATACCGGAATTTTATGCCCATTGTCGAGCAAGAGCGTGCCACCATCCTCTTTGAGCCAGCTTTTTACATAGGCCGGATTAACCAAGTGGCTTTGGTGCACCCGCAGAAATCCGTAAGGCTTGAGCAAATCGGCATATTCTTTCAGCGATTTCGAAATGAGGATCTTCTCGGTGGTCAACACAAAATTGGTATAATTGTCGTCGGCCTCACACCGGATAATATCGCTTATTTTAACATACCTGATCTCGCTCTGTTGAGGCAGGGCAATTTTCAATTCGGTAGCCAAAGCCGATGTGTCTTTAGGCGCATCGGCTGATTTGGGGGCTACGGTTGACGGTACTTGGCGAAAATCCTTAAAACCTACCTGATCTGGATAAACCACAACAGGGATTTTTTGCGTACCGGTTCGCCTGGCCAGATACACGATAAAGAAAACAACTCCACCAAACAAGAGGGCAAAAAAGATACTTGCAACTAAAATCAGGATAATTTCGGGCGTACCAAGGTTTAACATAAGGCTAAAGTTAATCAACAAAATTTAATATGCTTACTTATTTCGATTAACCAGCCTTCTGAGCAAGAAAACAAGGAATACAATTCCACCGATAAAAAAAGCCGAAACAAGAACAATCAAGATGATTTCGGGTGTGCCTAAGTTTAACATCTGCATTTAATTTAACATCGCATCCTCCATTGGATTTGACAGTTCAAAATTAACGCACAACAATCCCGGCAAAAGTCCTACCGAGTATTTCGCCACATCGGATGAGTATTTGTAAGCGGTTTCGGTTGACAGTTTTCAGTTCTCAGTTAGCAGTTTTCAATTTGCAGTTAACAATAGACACTCCAGCCATTCAGCAATACAACAATTTTAACCACCCTACAATTTAACAATAACACAAAGCAATTTAACCATTCCCCTCCACTGGAGGGGTGCCCAAAGGGCGGGGTGGTTAATTCACTAACCATACAACCATCTTAACAATTTAACAATCTTAACCATCCACCTATTTCCCAAGTGCCAATTTGATGCTTTCGCGGTTGGGTTTTGACACCGGTACTTTGTGTCCATTGTTGAGCAAGAGCGTGCCACCATCTTCTTTGAGCCAGCTTTTTACATAGGCCGGATTAACCAGGTGGCTTTGGTGCACCCGCAGAAATCCATAGGGCTTGAGCAAATCGGCATATTCTTTCAGTGATTTCGAAATCAGGATTTTGTCGGCATTGGCCAAGAAAAAGAAAGTGTAGTTGTTTGACGATTCGCAACGCACCACCTCGTTTATCGCCACATACATAATTTCGTTGAGCTGTGGCAAGGCTATTTTGGGAGAAGAAAAATCGGTTCTTTTGAGCTGTTGCAACAAAAAGCCAAGCTGGTTGTTTGCTGTTTTATGTTTGATGCGGTCTGTAGCTTTGTTTACGGCCAGTACCAGTTCGTCGGGGTTTACGGGTTTCAGCAAATAATCGAGCGCGGCAAACTTTACCGCCTGAATGCCATATTGATCGTAAGCCGTTACAAAAATCACTTCAAAAGATTTTTCCGGCAGCAAGTTCAGCAAATCGAAACCCGACTGCTTGCCCATTTGTATGTCGAGGAAAAGCAAGTCTGGTTGGTGCAGTTGCATTAACCGAACGGCCTCCTCTATTTTAGAAGTGATCGCTACAATGGTTACCATCGGACAATAGGTGGCCAACAAGGCCTGCAGGTTTTGCAGGTTGGCCTTTTCATCATCAACTAAAATCGCCCTCATTTTATAGCCATTGGGTTAAAGTTATGGTCATCGTGGTTTCGTTTGCCCGGGCATCCATGTGCAACACAAAAGGTGTTTGTTTGTAAATGGTGTTGAGCAAAGCTATTCTATTTTTGCTCAGTTGCAAACCCAGGCCTTCGTAATTTTTGGTGGTATCGAAACCTTGGCCATTGTCCTTTACCGTTAAAACAAGGTCTTCATTTTGTTTGGTGAATTCGATGCTGATTTGACCTGCCTCCTCCATTTCGGCGATGCCATGTTTTACGGCATTTTCTACAAAGGGTTGCAGCAACATGGCCGGTATCTCTACATCTACGATCACCAATTGCGGATCGATGCTGATTTGATAGGCAAAGCCAAAGCGCAACTGCTCCATCTGCAGATAATCGTCAATCAGCGCTTTTTCGTCGGCCAGACTAATGAGCTCCTTATTGTCGAGCACGTTGCGGGTCAATCGGGCAAATTTGGCCAAATAACGGTTGGCTTCATCGGTTTTATGCTGGTTCATCAGGTTTTGGATTCCGGCCAAAGCATTGAACAAGAAATGCGGATTGAGTTGCGATCGTACCGTAGCCAACTGTGTTTTGGCCATTTCTTTTTGTTGTTGTTCGGCCAGTAGCTTCTTTCTGTTCTTCCTTTTGGTGGTCACGATAATCACAGCAAATACAACCAGCAACATTAAAAACACCAATCCAGCGTATAGGCCAATCTCTTTGGTACTCAACGCAGGCTTGCGCATCTCGAAATTGATTTTCACGCCATTCTCCATTTTATTGAAGTCGATTTTCCCAATTCGTGGAAAAATGACGATTTCGTATTTGCCTGGTTTTAAAAAATGTTTGATGTCTAAACGTGTAGTGAGGTTACCATAAGTATCCGATATCCAATTCTGGTTATCGAGCAAGGTCGTTTCTAGGTTATCTCCTTCTTGGCGTTTGATTAAGATTTGGTACAAAAAGATATTCTCTGTGGGCCCAATAACAATCTCGGCATAGCTGCGCTTGGCATCCATCGACACCAAATGCCCTTGGATATTCATGTTCACTGATTCGCTTTGCGCCGTAACCACAGTTGTGGTTGTGGTAGTTTGATTATTTTCTATTTTCTTTTCGACAAGGGGCTTTTCCTTGGCCTCAATTTCCTTAACAAGCTCTGCGCTAATGATGTGAACTGGGCCTAGCTTTTTATTATAAATGATCGTTTCTCTGCCATTATCCCTGTCGCCAACCTTATAGACAGTCAACACCAGCTTTCTATTGGCGACTTCATAGGTCCCCAAATTTGCGCTAAACATGCGGTTTCCTTTAATCGCCGTGGGATGTAGTTCTTTGGCCAACACGATCGTATCGTCGGCAATTACCGTGTAGCGATAGTTCTTGAGGCTATCGTGCGCAATATCTGCCCTTAATTCGATTTGGTGGGCTCCCTCCAAGTAGAAAAAAAAGGTTTTGGGTTTGGCCGGATAGATCAACATCTCTGATGCCTTTTTTGTAGCGCTATCAGCCGATAAATAAATGGCCTCAGCACTTTCATTGTAACCCAAGGTCAAGACATTGACATAGTTTCGGTAATAACCCGGAAAAGGATTTAGCGTAACCGATTTCATACCGCCTATTTGTCCAAAACAGGATGAGGCAATAAATAACAGCACAATAGCAAGATAGTTTTTCATAGTTTTCAAGTTTAAGTTTCCTCAAACCTGCGGGTAATTTAGCTCAGAAAAAATGTGAAGATAGCAATTACCCAAAATCATTGAGCATTTTTGGGAAATGGGGTAGAATTTGTTTCAGTTGCCGGTTAGCAGTTTTCAATTGGCGGTTAACAGTTGATGACCCCATCATCTAACAATACAACAATTTTAACCAGCTAACAATTTAACAATCTAACATTAACAATTCCCCTCCCCTGGAGGGGTGCCCAAAGGGCGGGGTGGTTAAACAATTTAGCAATTACTGCAATTGAACAATACACCAATTTAGCAATTTTAACCATTAGCCTACTTCCCAAGCGCCGATTTGATACTTTCGCGGTTAGGCTTTGATACGGGGATTTTTTCTTCGTTTTTCATTAACAAGATACCTCCATCCTCTTTGAGCCAGCTTTTTACATAGGCCGGATTAACCAAATGGCTTTGGTGAGCGCGCAAAAAACCATGTGGCTTTAACAAATCGGCGTATTCCTTAAGCGATTTCGAAACCAGTATCTTATCGCCATTAGACAGGAAAAAGAAAGTATAGGTATTGGCGGCTTCGCACCTTACAATATCGTTTACCACCACATACCTGATTTCATTTTGCTGGGGCAAGGCTATTTTGGGTGCGCTTTTCTCGCCGAGGTTCAATTGTTGCAACAAAAACGAAAGCTGCTCGTTTTGTTGCTTATGCCTGAGCTTGTGCAAGGCTTTTTGAACGGCAGCCTTAAGCTCGTCGGCACTAACCGGTTTAAGCAGGTAGTCTAAGGCCGCAAACTTAATGGCCTGTATGCCATAATTATCGTAGGCAGTTACAAAGATTACCTCAAAGGTTTTTTCCCTGATCTCATTCAGCAGATCGAAACCCGAGTTTTTGCCCAACTGTATATCCAAAAACAACAAGTCGGGCTGATGAAGCTCCATCAAACTTTTGGCAACGGCGATATCCGAGGCACAGGCCACTATTTTTACCTCCGCACAATATTTTTCTAAAAGATGGCGCAGATTCTCTAGGTTGGCCAGTTCATCATCTACCAGTATTGCCCGCATTTTATAGCCATTGGGTTAAAGTAATTGTAATCATCGTGCCTTTATCATTGGCTTCCATGGTTAGGTAAAGTGGCGAGTCCTGATAAATGGCATTCAATAAAGATATCCTGTTTTTACTCAACTGCAAACCCAAGCCTTCATAATTTTTAGTGGTGTCGAAACCCAGGCCATTGTCACTTACGGTTAACACCAAGTCTTTTTCGCGCTGTTCAAAAGCAACGGCAATGTGTCCGGCTTTTTCCTTTGTTGCAATTCCGTGCTTTACCGCGTTTTCTACAAAAGGCTGCAACAACATGGCCGGAATTTCGATGTTATGGATATCCAATCCTGGACTTACCTTAAGCTCGAAACTGAAGCCAAAGCGTTGCTGTTCCATTTCCAGGTAATCGGTTAACAGGGCCTGTTCTTCGGCCAGGCTTACCTGTTCCTTATTGTCGAGCACATTTCTGGTTAGCCGTGCAAACTTGTTCAAATAATGGTTGGCTTCCTCGAGTTGCTGCTTGTTCATCAGGTTTTGGATGCCAGCCAAGGCGTTGAACATAAAATGCGGGTTAAGCTGTGCGCGTACCGAGGCCAATTGTGTTTTGGCCAGTTCTTTTTGCTGTTGCTCGTCCTGTACACGTTGCTGGTTCTTCTTTTTGAGTTTGGTAACCACCGCTCCGAAAATACCCCCCAAAACGGCACAGAGCAACAATCCGAACAAAGCGATTTGCTTGCTGGAAAAAAGACGCTTCGGGTTTTGGTCTGGCAATACTTCAAACCGATAGCTCACTGCCTTGTCTTTTAAATAAACAACAGGCGTACCGCCCGGCCTAGGCAATTTGGGCGTTAAAATCAACTCATATTGCCCGGGTTGCTTCCAGTATTCCTTATAAATAAAAAAGAACTTGTTGTTGGTACCTAGATCCAGTCTTTCTGTTTTACCGTCTATGTTACGGATCAGCTCGATTTTAAAATCGAAGTTATAGGTGTAGTTTTCCGGCAGAACATGCAGCCTCACCAAGGAATCGGCCAAGTAGAATTGGTGCAATCCGTTTTTTGGTTCTTTGGCTTTACCCGAAGGCGTTCTTTCGTCAATAGACTTGTAGAGCAAACCGATCGGAAAATCCTTATCGCTGTATTCGAGCCCTACGCTAATGCCCAGAGGCTTAACCGCTCTCCAATCGACCATAATACCATCTCTCTTCTTGTAATTACGGACATTATAAAGTTCGATTCTGATATAACCATTAGGCTGCGCGGCGTAACTGCCAAAATAGGCATAGGTATATTGGCCATCGGAGGTGGTTTTAAAATTGTTGGGGATGGTCCAGCCCACAATCTCGGTATCGTCGTTGGTTACTACGTGGTAGCGGTAGTCTTTGGCATTGGCCGGGGTAATGCTTACATCGGCAAATTCAATGCTTGCCTCCTTATCCAACAGGTACCTGCGCAGGCTATTGCGGCCGCTCCAGCTCCAATCCAAACCTTCGTAAACCGTAGCACTTGTATTTTGCTGAAACCGCAGGGCCATGGTTTGGAATGCCGGACCAAGATTCTCTCCTACCGAAAACAGAAAGTGGTCTTTACTAATGGCCACCAGGCGTTTTTTACGGGCAATAAGCTGTAGCTGTGCCGGCGTAGCCTTCCTGACATCAACCAGCTGATTACCCGCAAATTCAAAATACTTGCTTTCGGCAGCGCTATCCACGGTTTTCTGTTGCCCAAAAGCCAACATGCTGCTGAGCAATAAAATCAATAAGCTAATGTTTTTCATTTTATTTATTGATTTCGCGGTTTAAAATAGCGGTTAGTTTTTCGGGTTCGCTTGGCCTAACGGCATCGCTGTCTACAATACGCCCTTCTTTATCGATGATGATGAACCTCGGAATAAAGTTGGCCTGGTAAGCCTTGGCAAAAGCATCGTTTGTATCTTCCAATTGCAACCAATCCATTCCATCTTTTTTAATGATGTCGTATCTGAATTTTCTGTTCTTGGCATCGAAAGCTGCAATGCTGATCACCTGAAGCTTGTCATTACCTTTATATTGATCGTATATTTTTTTGAGAAATGGTGTTTCTTCTTTGCATGGCCCACACCAGCTGGCCCATAAATCAATGTAAACCACCTTGCCCTTAAAGCTCTCTAATTGATACAACGTGCCGCTGGTATCGGGCAGATTGAAAACAGGCGAAACATTTCCGGCCTGTAGCCCCATAGCCGTTTTTACCCTATCGGCCTCCACATCTTTAAGTTTTTGCTTCAAGCCACGATCGTTTATTTTTGCGATATAGGGGCTTAGCTTGTAGATATCGTCGAGTTTGTAAACAGACGACATGTTTCTTTGCAAGGTTTGCGAAGCCACGTAATCGTACACTTTGCCCTTAAGCAGCTTCGCGGTAAGGTACAGCGTATAATTGCCTTGTTGCTTTTGCGTACTATCAGCCGGAAAAGCATGATACTCGTTGCAATAGAAAGGATATTCGGAAACAAAATACGAGAAGGCACTGCTCGACAAATTGGCTTCGTTGTTCAGCTCTTTTTCCAGGTTCTTAAAACCCAATCGCTTCGCCATTTTTTGAAGCTGCTTCCATGGCAGCTTATTCACGTAGGCATACGAGCTGAACAAACCGATAAGCGGCCCAAATTTTTTGTCGAGCAAAAGCGATTGCCTAAAATAATCGGCATAGGGTTCGTGGTTGCTGGCATCGAATATTTTATCGATTACTGTATGATCGTTTACAAAAGAAAGCTGGTGCGCCAGGTACGTATCGGCATCTTTCTTGTTCCAATTCACGGTATCGGGCTTAGTCTTGCCGATGCCTTCTTGCCAGTAGCTGTTGGTTTTAGCACCGATTCCGGTATAGGCCAACGTTGATTTTGCCGTTTGGTAATCCTTTACATCGGCATTGAGTTGCAAATTATAGCCTGGCGCCAAAAAAAGTTGCACCTGGATTTGCTTGCGGTTGGTGAGGTTGGCACGAAAAGGTTCGGTAATTTTGGTGGTTTCGTAACTGAAGCTGCCATCGGCATTAACCAGAATACTGTCTTTAAAATCGCCGGTACTGGGTGCCAGTTCCAGCACTTTGTCTTGGCAGTTGATGAATTTTCCGGTAATCCGGGTCTTTTGTTGCGCTTTGCTGGCCATGGCAATCAGGCACAGCAACATCAAGTAGATTGTCTTTTTCATTTTCGGCATTGTTGATGTTTCAAAATTCATCAATCCACCTTTGCCAAAAAAGCTAAAAACAGGATGTGGGCTACCTACAAAAGTATCTGCGCAGCTGCAAACAGTATTTGGAATTACCCCAAATAAATAACCGTTTGTTTAATGATCAGGTACAAGGCCAATACCCACAGAAATATGGCAATCGATTTATTGATCAAATGGCTGCTCAGCGCAAATTTTTCCTGGATGTAGCGGGCAAAATGGGCATAGCCATAAAGCGCCAAGGCAGAGCCAATACCAGAACCCAAGCTGAAAATAATGAGCGACAGGTAATCAGTCCTGATCCACTCGTGCAGGATAACATAGTTGCCAAAGAAGAGCCAAAACGGAATCTGAACCGGATTTAAAACCCCCAACAACATGCCATAAAATACGCTTCCCCTTTTGCTGGTATCGTTGCTGTCTTTGGTTTTGGGCAACTTATTGCGGTTGATCCAGGTAATGGTACCCATCACCACAAAAAGCATGATCATGAAGGCATCTACATAAGTGCCCAGCCTTACTTCGTTGATATTGGCATCGAGGTTTACATCGCTCGATACCCAACGCGCAAAGCGCATCATGCCAAAAGTGAACAGCACTTCTACGCAAGAAAAGGCTAAAATAAACGACCATGCCTGACGCATGCCCTTATTGATGGTGAGCTGTGCAACCGTCAGGTTGATGTTTCCAGGCGGTATATAGCCCATGGCATTTAACAATATGCCTATAATTAAGGTCAAAAAGAGCATAAGTTCGCTAAGATACTATTTCAAATGAGCTTTTAAAAATTGACCTGTATAAGAATCCTTTGCCTGGAGCAAATCTTCGGGTTTGCCTTCAAACACAACGTTTCCGCCCTTATCGCCCCCCTCCGGACCGATATCGATTACCCAATCGGCGCATTTGATCATATCCATGTTATGCTCGATCACCAAAATGGTATTGCCTTGTTCAATCAAGGTATTTAGGGCTTTCAGCAGTTTTTTGATGTCGTGGAAATGCAAACCGGTAGTAGGTTCGTCAAAAATGAACATGGTTTTTTGTGCATTGTTGCCTTTGATGAGGAAAGAAGCCAACTTGATGCGCTGCGCCTCGCCGCCCGAAAGGGTATTTGACGATTGTCCCAAATGCACATAGCCCAAACCCACATCGACCAGTGGTTGCAGTTTTTGCAGGATTTTTGGCTCTTTGGCAAAAAACTCGACGGCCTGATCAATAGTCATATCCAAAATATCGGATACGTTTTTATCCTGATAGGTTATATCCAGTACCTGTTGCTTAAATCTCCGGCCACCGCAGGCTTCGCAAGGCAAGAAGATATCGGCCATAAACTGCATTTCTATCTTCACCTCACCTTCGCCCTGGCAAACCTCGCAACGGCCACCCTCTACGTTAAAAGAGAAAGCCGCGGGTTTAAGTCCGGCAGCCTTTGCCGATGGCAATGCCGAAAACAAGGCCCTAACATCGTCCCAAGCCTTGACATAGGTTACCGGATTGGAGCGCGACGAACGGCCAATCGGGTTTTGATCTACCATTTCTACGGCACTCACCAGGTCGATATGCCCGAAAAGTCCATCGTAGGCACCCGTTTGCTCGCCGGCATAATTGCCAATGGCCTTTTGCAGCGCGGGATAAAGTATTTTTTTAACCAAACTGGTTTTGCCAGAACCCGACACGCCCGTTACGCAGGTAAATATGCCCAATGGAAATTTAACATCGATATTCTTCAGGTTGTTTTCGCGGGCACCCTTTACCAGGATATGGTCGCGCCACTCCCTTCTTTTGGCAGGCACCGCAATTTCGTCCTTGCCCGCCAAATACCTGCCCGTAAGCGAGTTTTTGTCCTTAACAATTTCTTTATAGGTGCCACTAAAAACCAGGTTGCCACCATGAGTACCTGCTTCGGGACCAATATCTATAATATGATCGGCCGCCTTCATCATTTCTTCCTCATGCTCGACCACCAAAACCGTATTGCCCACATCGCGCAATGATTCGAGTACGCCGATTAAACGGTGCGTATCTCTTGGGTGCAGCCCAATGCTCGGCTCGTCGAGTACATACACCGACCCCACCAAACTGCTGCCCAACGAAGTGGCCAAGTTGATGCGTTGGCTTTCTCCTCCCGACAAGGTATTTGACAAGCGGTTGAGGGTTAGGTAACCCAAGCCTACATTATTAAGGTAAAGCACCCGATTGGAGATTTCGGCCAATAAACGCTTGGCAATTTTTGCCTGTGTGGCGCTAAGGTCGAGCTGTTCGAAAAAAGGCAACAAAGTAGACAAAGGCATCAAAACCATTTCTAAAATAGACTTGCCACCTATTTTTACATAAGAAGCGTCTTTGCGCAGGCGCGTGCCTTTGCAATCGGGACAAACCGTTTTGCCACGATAACGCGAAAGCATCACACGGTACTGTATTTTATAGGTTTGTTCTTCCAGTTCTTTAAAAAACTGATCTAGACCCGCAAAATAGCTATTACCAGTCCATAACAGCTGTTGCTGTGCCTCGGTAAGTTCGCGGTAAGGCCTATGGATGGGGAAATCGAATTTCTCGGCATTTTTAACCAGGCGTTTTAGCCATTCGCCCATTTTTTCGCCACGCCAAGGCGCAATGGCATTATCGTAAATGCTTTTGCTTTTGTCTGGAACAACCAGGTCTTCATCGATCCCGATTACGTTTCCATAACCCTCGCAACGTTTACAGGCTCCATAAGGATTGTTAAAACTGAAGAAATTTGGAGTTGGTTCTTCGAATTTCAGGCCATCCAGTTCAAAGCGATCGCAGAAGAAGGTCTGTTCGCCATCATGCTCCACATAACAATCGCCCTTGCCTTCAAAAAAAGCAGTCTGTACCGAATCGGCAATGCGGCTCAAGGTTTCTTCCTCTTCGTTAACCACAATGCGGTCTATCAAAATCTTGATGGCATCGCTATCGGCCAGTTTAATGTCTTTGATGGATTGATCTTCGAGGATATCCTCTATTTTGGTAATCTTGTGATTGAAGTAAACCCTCAAAAATCCCTTTTGCAACAACACGGCCAACTCTTCCTTAATGGTTCTGTTGTTGTGCGGATGCAAGGGGCAGAACACCGTAGCTACGCTATCCGTACCCAAGCCCACAATAAAATCGACCACGGTGCTTACGGTATCTTTTTTAACTACCTGACCCGAAACGGGCGAATAAGTAGTACCGATACGCGAATAAAGCAGTTTGAGGTAATCGTATATTTCGGTAGAGGTACCCACGGTTGAGCGTGGATTGGAAGTAATCACCTTTTGTTCGATGGCAATGGCCGGGGCAATGCCTTTGATATAATCTACGTCGGGCTTGTTCATACGGCCCATAAACTGGCGCGCATAAGACGACAAACTTTCCACATAGCGACGCTGGCCTTCGGCATACAAAGTATCGAAGGCAAGAGAAGATTTTCCGGAGCCCGACATGCCGGTAACCACCACGAGTTTGTTCTTCGGAATGGCTACGTCGATGTTTTTGAGGTTGTGTACCCTGGCGCCTTTGATAATGATATGTTGGTGTGGATCTTTCTCTATTTCCTTGCTCATGTGCCGCTTGCTTAGCTCTGATTTAATGTAACCCCAAAATTACGATTTTGGTTTCAACCCCTCTAAAAATAAGCGGCCTTTTATAAAATTTTACAAATTTTAGCAGATTTATTGTTGGATATTCAAAAAAAAGTCTTTCTTTTGAATTTATAACTCACACGATTAGAAACTGTAATTTAAAAACAAGGAGAGCTGCTATAGATTAAAAAGCTACTTATTTATTATTTTAATAAAACGAGAAGAATTTTAGTATACGCACTCCTATGAAATTACAGCAGCATAGTGATCAGGATTTGGTGAAGCTATATCTTAACGGAGAAGAATCTGTATTAGAAGAATTACTTCGTAGGCATAAATCCAAAATATATACCTCCATTTATTTATTGGTAAAGGATCAGTACCTGGCCGAAGACATCTTTCAGGATGCCTTTATCAAGGTCATCAACACCTTACGCAGTGGCCGTTACAACGAAGAAGGCAAGTTTTTGCCTTGGGTAATGCGCATTGCACACAACTTGGTAATCGATTATTTCCGTCGCGAGAAACGCGCACCGGTCATTACCAGCGCCGACGGTACAGATGTGCTCAATCTTTTGCAGGTACACGAAGAAAGTGCCGAAGAACGCATGTTGCGCGAGCAGACCCACCTCGATTTAAGAGCCATGATACACCTGTTGCCCGACGAGCAGAAAGAGGTGCTCATTATGCGCCATTACGCCGATTTGAGCTTTAAGGAAATTGCCGACCTTACCGACGTCAGCATCAACACCGCGTTAGGCCGCATGCGCTATGCGCTGAGCAACTTGCGCAAAATGATGAAGGTGAAAGAGGTAAGTCCGAGGGGACTTTAAGCAGGCTGACTACTAATCTTTTAACAGCTAAGTAGTGTATAATTTTGTCAGTTGAGCACCTAGAGGCCTATTGGAAAATTTAATTTGGAAAATGTTAAAATTTTCTGAAAGGCGACGAAATAAAACATACGCAATTACGTTTACCTTGTAAACATTAAATAAATACACTGCGTATGACAAAAACCTCTACACTAAATGATCTTTCCAACTTCTCGAGTCCACAGCCTGTAGAAAAGGCAGTTGATGAGGGCGACCAACAAAACCTGCTGTTCTACAACAGCATCAGGTCTAAACTTGACCAATTGGTAAAGGAGCCTTCCGACGAAACCATCCAAAAAATTTTGGATTACTCGAAGAAAAAGTAATTGAAAGTCCCGCGCAAAAACCGGGACTTTTTTTCTGACCCGATACTATATCCCGGTCTTGGGGTAAACATTTCTGTACTTCCATGTACGGCCATCCAAAAAACCGATCAGCATAATTGCTCCCGAAACATGATTGGTTACATCGAATACCAAATCGCCTGTTGCGGTTTTGGTTAACCGAGTTTTTTTGACATCCAAAGCCCCAAAAACATAAGGAACAATAACGAAACCTACATTCTTGTTTTTCAGGTATAAATAACCGTCGCTTTTTAATTTTGTCTTTAAAATCCTTTCCCTCGCCACCTTGCCATCTTCCAGGTAGTTTATTTTGAGCCTTTTGCCCGTTAATACCTGCAGTTCAAAGCCATACTTCTTTGTCGAATCGAAGGCTAGTGTATCTTTCAATAATTTCCGATCGATTTCCTGAAGAAAGTTCTCCCCTAACCGATGAGGTTTTGGGGAGCTCACATTTTCCAGGCTAACGATATCGTATTTCCCGTTAAGCGTTGTTAGGTTGCCCGAAGTTAAGGGATTAGGATTGGTGAGGTTCTTTTGAAAAGAACAGGCCGAACAAAGCACTATAGCAATGAGTGCAGCCAAGAATGGTATAGCTTTCATAACCGTTTATTTTTAGTTTAAAAATCGAACGCTTTCAATGTTTTAAGCCGTTTTTCTTTTCACGCAAGAAACCAAAAGCCACTCCCACGGCAAATACGCTATAGCTATCCACCTTATTAAGATTGCTGTTTAAAGAGCAGGTAATTCCTGCCGACCAGTCAATCATATAGCAATACTTAAGCTCAAGCGACAAACCGACCGCCCTTTTTTTGTAGGTTTCTTCAAGCGGGGCTCGTTTTTCCTTTTTGATGAATGCAACACCAGATCCGAGCTTCAAATTATGGCAGGTAAAAACTGTATAGCTTTTGCCTAAAATCAAGCTTAGGTCAGTCATCATTGGCTCCTCATCGTTCCAAGAAAAAAGTGGCCGCGCATTTTCAGAAGCTTTTAACCTGACATAGTTATTTCTTTTTTGAACAACTAGCGAAACCTGAGTATAAGAGCCATAAGTTGCACCGCCTCCACCAAACTCGAGATCTCCATAAATATAGAATCGTTTAGGCAAGTGCAGGCTATCTGTTTGCGCATCAGCGGTGCCAATAAATAAGAAACAGGCTAACGCAATTAAAAGGGATAATTTCATGTTATTTTGGTTTGAAGATTTAACTTGTTAAAACATGCCAAAGGCTACTCCTGCCGATACGGCAACATAACTTTTAAGAAAATTGGCATTGCCTGTCCCCGTAACGCTGAAAGCAAAAGCTCTCCCAAACTGGAACGAATACCTGAGCTCGGCAGGCAGGCCAACCGTGAACCTGGTTTTGTAGCGATCGGGTTGATAAGCCTGTTTCTGATTATTGAAAGCCTCGTCTTTATCCGTCTTGAAAAAGGCCGACAGTCCAGCTCCAAATTGGATTTGATGATGCTTCGGCGACCTAAAGCCTTTCCCCACCATAAAGCTTACGTCTTGAAAGCCTACGTTTTCTTGCGGAGGACCACCATCGTAATAATAGGCTTTGTACAGCTGTTTCTCGGCATCCGTATTATAGTCGAAAGCACTTACCGACTTAACTTTGAAGTAGAACCCTTCTGCCTGCAGGTACGCCCCGCCCTGGAACAGGTGCTGATAGCCTTTCGTTTGGCCATACTCTGCATAAATGTATAGGTTATTGAATGAGCTTTCATCGCCCCTTCCTTGCGCCGTTGCCCCGTTGCAGGCAAGCACCAAGGCTATAAATATCAATTTGCTTTTCATGTGTTTTTGGTTTTAATGGTTTAATCGAAATTACCACATCAAAAACCATCAAATCCGCCTTAAAAGCACTTATAAATGAAAAATCAAACCTTTAAATAAAATTTATAGAATTAAAACCCATTTAATTAATCTTAAAAATTATTTAAATACAATAAAGAGAACCAATAAATTATTAAATTAGAGGAGATTAACTTTATACAGGATTTTTTTATGTCTGATTTTCAGGTTGCATTTTTCGAAAGGCTCAGGGCAGCCCTCCCCGATTACCAGAATTTGGCCCAAAGCGTGGCCGATGCCTTAAACATCAGCATGAACGAGGCCTACAAGAAAATAAGGGGCAACAGCGCACTCAGCCTGCAGCAAGTGGTTCAACTGTCTGACACCTTTAATGTGCCTTTCATTTATAATCCGAATCAATCATCGAGCGTAACCTTTAATTTTTTAAGCGTTAACGAAGACCTGAACATGGTCAATTACCTTGGCGATTTGCTGGCCAATCTTAAGCTCATCCAACAAAGCAAAACCAAGCACATTACCATCACCACCGACGACATCCCTATTTTCCATTTTTTCAAATATCCCGAGTTAACGGCATTCAAGCTGTTTTTCTGGGCTAACAACGTCAATAATAGCGAGCTTAAATTTGACGGCTCGACCATTACCGACGAGATCATCGCGCTTTCGGGGGAGCTGCACCGACTTTACCTCGAGATACCGAGCACTGAAATCTGGGCCAAAGACACCGTGCATGGCACCATCGAGCAGATCAGGTATGCTTACGAGGCCGGCTACATCAGCAATAAGGCATTGGCCGAAAAAGTGGTCGAACAGGTGCGCTACTGCCTAACCGATATGAATATGTATGCCATCAGCAGCAAAAAAACCATCGATCCCAACCATACTTTTAACTGGTACAACTGCGATGTGCTGGGCAGCATTGCCTATCTGGTCGATTTTAAGGAAAGTATGCTTTGCTTTAACCGCTTCAATACCTTTAACTACCTCAAAACCAACGACCAGTTTTATTGCGAGCAAACCAAGCGCTGGATGCAGGGCCTCATCAACAAATCGATTGCCTTTAGCGGTCAGGGCGAAAAGCACCGCAACAAATATTTATACGAATCCTTCGCCGCCTGCGATGCGCTGATCGGCGAAATCGCCGGTTAATTCAGTTGGCAGTTCGCAGTTGGCAGCAATGACAGTTGCAATTTGACGATCCAATAGGTCGATAGCTAATAGACCATGGTCCATGGACTAATAGACTATGTACTATCGACCATTCACTATCAACTATGAACTAACATACCTATATTTGTACATGCTCAAAAAAGAACGCTACCAAGAATTTGTGGCCCACTTTGCCGCCAAACAACCTAATGCAGAAACAGAGTTGCACTACAACAACCCCTATCAGCTTTTGGTGGCCGTTATTTTATCTGCCCAATGTACCGACAAGCGCATTAATCAGGTTACACCTGCACTTTTTCAGCGTTACCCCAACCCTAAATCGCTGGCCGAAACAACACCAGACCAGGTTTTCGATTACATCAGGAGCGTGAGCTATCCCAACAACAAAGCCAAACACTTAGTAGGTATGGCCAATATGTTGGTCAACGATTTTAATAGCCAAGTTCCATCCGACGTAAAAGAGCTTCAAAAAATGCCGGGTGTTGGTCGCAAAACGGCAAATGTAATCGCTTCGGTAGTTTTTGATGCGCCGGCGATGGCTGTGGATACACATGTTTTCAGGGTGGCCAACAGAATTGGGCTTACCCGGGGCAAAACGCCTTTGGCCGTAGAAAAAGACCTCGTGAAACATCTGCCAGAATACACCATCTCTACCGCTCACCACTGGCTTATCCTGCATGGTCGCTATGTTTGCGTGGCCAGAAACCCAAAATGCAGCATTTGTGAAATTACGCACTTCTGCAAGTATTTTGAGCAACACTTTAAAGCTAAATAATTTAGCTATTCGGCGATGTTGAAAAAATAATTCCAATTTTATTTGCACATATTAAATTTAAATTGATATGTTTGCTAAAGTTATTAGCATTACTGCTTTTTATTAGCCGATATTTATTTTACATTTACTTTCAGATTTACAGACATGAACCCAAACACAGAAAAACTTAAAGCGTTACAGCTTACCTTAGATAAATTAGAAAAATCATACGGCAAAGGCTCGATCATGAAATTGGGCGATCAAGCCGTAGAAACGATGGATGCCATCTCTACCGGCTCGATCAGTTTAGACATTGCCTTGGGCATTGGCGGCGTACCTAAAGGCCGTGTCATAGAAATCTATGGCCCGGAATCTTCTGGTAAAACCACCTTGGCAACCCACATCATTGCCGAAGCCCAAAAGAAAGGTGGCATTGCTGCCATTATCGATGCCGAACACGCCTTTGATAAATTTTATGCCAAAAAATTAGGCGTAGACACCGACAATCTATTGATCTCGCAACCAGATAACGGCGAGCAGGCCTTGGAAATTGCCGATAACCTGATCCGTTCTGGCGCTATCGATGTGATCGTCATCGACTCGGTGGCGGCCTTGGTACCCAAAGCAGAGATTGAAGGCGAAATGGGCGACAGCAAAATGGGCTTACAGGCCCGTTTAATGAGCCAGGCCTTGCGTAAGCTAACCGGAACGATTTCAAAAACCGGATGTTGCTGTATTTTCATCAACCAGTTGCGCGAAAAAATCGGTGTAATGTTTGGTAATCCGGAAACCACAACCGGCGGTAACGCCCTTAAATTCTATGCTTCGGTACGTTTGGATATCCGCAGAACTTCGCAAATCAAAGATTCTGACGAGGTATCTGGAAATCGCGTTAAGGTAAAAATCGTGAAGAACAAAGTTGCTCCTCCTTTCCGTATTGCCGAATTTGACATTATGTTTGGCGAAGGCATTTCGAAAACCGGCGAGATCATCGATTTGGGCGTCGACTTCAACATCATCAAAAAAGCTGGCTCTTGGTTCTCTTATGGTGATACCAAACTGGGACAAGGCCGAGATGCAGTGAAGCAATTGCTGTTAGACAATCCAGAATTGGCTGAAGAAATAGAAGCTAAAATCCGTGAAGAGGTAACCGGAGATAAGCTGGAAGACAAAGAAGCTTAGTAGTTAAGTCTAAAATCATTTACAACCGCCATCAGCTCGTATGAGCGAATGAAGGGAGATCAATCTACATGTTTGCCAAGACAGGATAACTCTTTGTTCGCTCAGTCGATGAGATGGCTTTTTTGTCTATGCCCTATTTCAACCTCGAGGGTTAAAAGGATGAAGGCGTAAGAAATAAGAGTAAAGAATAAGGCTTCAAAAATCCGTCATTACGAAGCCCCAAGCGATGAAGCAATTCTCTTTCTGGTGAATTTCAAGCTTTACGCCTCAACCAATCATTGGCCAAATCAACAATCAACCAATCAGCGAAATAAGCATTTTGGCTCAAGCCTATTTAAAACTTGAAGATTTAGGCGCTACCTGGCCATTATTTTCCATGAAGTTTTTATCCAGCTTGATAATAGTATAGAGGGCAATAACGATACCGAACAACAAAAAAAACAATCCCAAATAGTTTTTCTTTTTGTCTTGCTTAATCATCCAAATTAAAAAGACAATCAGTGGAATAAGCAACAGACCAAAAAACACATAACTCGTCGTTCCCATAATTTTATTTTTTTAAAAGTTCATTCTCGCCATCGGCGAAACTTCCTGTCCAACAAATTCACCAGCCAAAAACTTATGATAACCAGCAATAGCAATCATCCCTGCGTTATCTGTGCAATACTGAAAAGCGGGAATGTAAACGTTCCAGCCCAACAGCGCCTTCATGTCCTGAAGTGCATTTCTTAATCCAGAATTGGCCGAAACACCTCCAGCTATGGCAATGTCCTTAATTCCGTACTCCTTAGCCGCTTTTTTTAATTTATTTAACAGAATACCGACAATACTATGCTGAACCGAAGCGCAAATATCGGCTAGGTTTTCTTCAACAAATTGAGGATTTTCTTTTTGCTTGTCCCTAACAAAATACAAAATGGCGGTTTTAAACCCGCTAAAGCTATAATTTAATCCAGGGATTTGCGGTTCTGGAAATTTAAAAGCCAAAGGATTGCCCTTTTGGGCATATTTATCAATCAACGGACCACCGGGATAAGGTAAATTGAGGATTTTTGCGGTTTTGTCAAAAGCCTCGCCCGCAGCATCATCCAAGGTTTCGCCCACAATCTCCATGTCAAAATAATCTTTCACCAATACAATTTGCGTATGTCCGCCCGAAACCGTAAGGCACAAAAACGGAAATGAAGGTTTCGGATCGTCGATAAAATGGGCCAAAATATGTGCCTGCATGTGATTAACCGAAATAAGTGGTAAATTAAGCGCCAACGCAAACGATTTGGCAAAAGAAACCCCGACCAACAAAGCCCCCAACAAACCGGGACCTTGTGTAAAAGCCACCCCATCCAGTTCGTTTTTTTCAACTTTAGCTATAGCCAAGGCCTGCTGCACCGCAGGCACAATGTTCTGCTGATGAACCCTTGAAGCCAATTCTGGAATTACGCCACCATAATTTTCATGAATTGTTTGGTTTGCAATAACATTGGCAGTAATTTTGCCGTTGTTACAAACGGCAACTGAAGTTTCATCGCATGAGGATTCTATAGCAAGTATGATAGGCACAGTTAAAGATTATTAAGCTACAAAATTATTAAAAAACTATTAAAAATACTGCTTTGGGTTGTCGCATCAATTATATTGTTGCTTGGCGTGTTGCTATTCTCGCTTCAGTTTAAGCCCGTACAGACCTATGTAGCCAAAAAAGCCGCGGCTTATTTATCCAAAGAACTTCATACCACCGTTTCCATTAGCGGTCTTTATGTAAAGCCATTTAAATCGGTAGTGCTCGAAGAACTGGTCGTACTTGACCAACAAAAAGACACTTTGGCCAATTTTCCCAAGTTTTTGGTCGACATTAACAAGTTTTCCTTAAAAGAAAGAATACTGGATGTCAACACGGTTCAGGTTAACAATGGTGCTTTCTTTTTAAAAGACTATCCAAACGGCACCTCCAACCTCGATTTCATTATCGATTACTTTGACACGCCAAGTGCTAAACCTAAAAAGAAGAAAAAGAAATTCCAGTTCTTGTTTAATCGCGTTATTCTCAACAACGTAGCCTTTAAGTATAAGAACCTTAAAATCAATACGGTTGTGAAAGGCGTAAACTTTGAGGATATCGACCTGAAACAGCTGAACGGCATTTTCGAGAAACTGAATACGAACGACCACATTATTCAAGCCAATATCAAAAACCTGACTTTCAGGGAAAAAAGTGGCTTCTACCTCAAAAATCTTACTGCTTTCACTACGGTCGACACCAACCAGATCGAATTGCAAAAGCTGTTGCTGGTCACCAACCAAAGTCGCTTAACCGATTACTATCAGATGAAGTTCAGCCGGTTTAAAGACTTCAACGATTATGTAAACAAGGTAAGGATGAAGGCTAACTTTAGGGGAAGCCATATTTCTTCGAGAGATGTTGCCTACTTTGCCCCCGAGCTGAACAAAATGAAGCTCGATCTGGACATCGACGGGCAGATTACCGGCTATGTGAGCGACTTAAAAGCCAAAAAACTAGCCGTAAAGGCGGGCCAGGCCACCTATATCAAAGGCGATTTTACCATGAAGGGGCTACCGGATTGGCAACAGACCTTTATGGATATGAAAATAGAACTGGCCGGCACCAACAAAAAGGACCTTGAAGCCATCCTCACCGATGTAACGGGCAAGCCGATGCGTTCTATACCACAAATCGTCAGCAAATTTGGCAATGTGAACTTCAATGGTTCGTTTACGGGTTTTCAGAACGATTTTATCGCTTATGGCGAATTCAAAACCAATCTTGGCCGTTTCAAGTCTGATGTGAACATGAAAATCGACAAGAAAGGCACGCCATCCTACACTGGAAACGTGCAGACTTTTGATTTTAACCTTGGCGATCTGCTCAACGAAAAAAGCCTTGGACGCATCACCTCTGCACTTTACGTCAAAGGCAAAGGTGATGAAGTAAAAGAACTGACCGAACAGCTGAATGGCGATGTAACTTATATCGATTTTAACGGCTACCGCTACCGCAACATCAAAATTGATGGTACTTTCGACAAAAAATATTTTGATGGTAGCCTTAAAATCAACGACAAAAATGTACAGCTCACTTTTGATGGTGGCGTGAATCTCAATCCGGCATTACCCATATTTAATTTCAAAGCCAATATCAGGAATGCCCGTTTAAAGACTCTAAAACTGTATAAGGATTCGTTAAAAGTAGATGCCGATTTCAGCACCAATTTTTCGGGCACTAACCTCGACAACATTCAAGGTAACCTCCTGGTACAACATATTACCTTGAACAACAAAAAGGGAATTTACCATGTCGATTCGGTACAACTGAATGCCAAAGGTATTGGTCAGGAAAGAAGTTTGGCCATCAAATCGGATATTTTCGATGCGAGCATCAAGGGCCAATATGATTTGAATACCATCGTATCTTATTACAAGGCTATTGCCAAAACTTATATTCCTTCGTTAAAGGCCGACATTATCAGCTATAAAACGCAGATTTTCGATTTCAACCTCAGGGTGAAGCGATTTGAACCGATTGCCGAACTGGTAGCGCCGGGCCTTTCCATTGATGATCAGGCCATTCTGATTGGTTCTTTCGATTCGAGGAACAACACGGCAACGCTTAACGGCAGCATCAGAAAGCTCACCTACAAGGGCATTACGGCCAACAATATTATCCTGGAGGAAAACACCACGGCCAAACAGCTGCAGGCCATCATCACCTCCGACCGCGTGGACCTGAACGACAGCTTGTACATTAAAAATGTGAACATCGCCAATGTGTTGCGCAACGACAGCTTGGCGCTCAACTTGAAAATGTCTAATGCCGACGATGCCAACCAGCTCGATTTGAACGGTTTGGTCGAATTTGTAAACGATAGCGCGAAAATCAGCATCCTGCCTTCCATCCTCAAAATCAACAGCGAAGATTGGAACATTCAGGAGAAAGTACGCATCAATTTTAACAAAGGAAAAACGGCTATCGACAATTTCTCGCTCAGCAATGGTGAGCAAATGCTTTCGGTTGACGGCGTACTTTCTGACGACCCCAAAGACCTTTTGCTGGTGGGCTTCGAAAATTTCAACCTCAGAACGCTTAATCCATTTGTGAAAGCAATGGGCATTAAATTGGCCGGAAAGGTAAATGGTCGAACGCGATTGTACGACATTTTAAAAACGCCTCGAATTACGGATAGCCTCGCCATCGATTCATTGAATTTTAACGGTACTTACATTGGTCGCTTAACCGATACTTCGGCCTACGACCAAGCGAAAAACGCGGTAAACGTGTATACGCAGATCATGACCGACAACAGGGAAACCTTTAAAATAACCGGCGGTGTTGACCTAAAGGAGAAAAATATAGACTTAGCGGTGAAGATGGACGGCAGCAAACTTACCGTGCTCGAGCCTTTTGTGAAAAAGCTGGTTTCTAACCTTAAAGGCAATATTTCTGCCGATCTTACCGTAAAAGGGCCACTCAGTAAGCCGCACATCAATGGCGATGTTTCTTTTGACCGGGGCGAAGTAACCGTTAATTACCTCAAAACGCCTTACACGCTTAACGATAAGATCCAGATAGACAACAGCGTAATCCAGATTAACGATTTGGTGCTGGAAGATGCCGAAGGCAACGAAGCCAGAGCCAATGGAACAGTCGACCTGAACAACCTCGACGATCCGACAATCAAAGTCCAGTTGAATGCCACCAACTTTATGGCGCTCAATACCACTTCAAAAGACAATTCGCTTTACTATGGCAGGGCTTATGCTACCGGCGACTTCTCTTTTAGCGGACCTACCAGCAGCATGCTGATTAACATTGACGCCAAAACCGAAAAAGGAACCATCTTTAACCTGCCGTTAAACAGTTCTGAAACTATTTCGGATAAGGATTTTATCACTTTTGTAAGCAAAGATACCACCAAAACCGTGAAGAAACAGACGAGTTTTGATGGCTTGAAAATGAATTTTAAACTGCGGGTAGACCCTAATTCGATAGCCAACATTTATACGGTGTTGGGCAAGCTGAGCGGCAAGGGAAATGCTGAATTGGAATTGAACATTACCAGCAGCGGTGATTTTGAAATGAAAGGCGATTACATTATTGAAAGCGGTCTTTTCGATTTTACGGCACAGGAAGTGATCAACAAACGTTTTGAAATTCGCCAGGGGGGAACTATCCGATGGACGGGCAATCCGGCCAATGCGCAAATCAACCTCAAGGCCATTTATGCCTTGCGGGCCAGCACTGCCGATTTGTATACCGCAGCCAATCAGGATCAATCGTCGAGCACCAACGAAAGGGTACAAACTGAAGTAGAAATGGGGCTAAGTGGACTGCTTTTGCAACCCGATATCAAACTGGATATTTTCTTTCCAGCCAACCCTGCCATCAAAGAAAAGCTACAGTCGTACTTTAACGATGGCAATAACCTGAATACGCAGGCACTGAGCTTGATTATTCAACGCAGGTTTGCGCCAGGCACAGGCAAGGAAAACCTGGGCCAACAGTTGGGTTCTGTAGGCACAAGTACGGCCAGCGAACTGATTTTTAACCAGTTCAACAACCTGCTTTCGTCTTTAAACCTCAACTTTGTCGACATTAATATCCGCTCTTTTAACGAAGCCAGTGCTTCATTTAAATTCTTTAACGACCGTATTATCGTAAACGCAGGTATCGTAGACAACACCAAGAGCTCAACCGATTATTCGGTAGGTTTGTTTAAAGACAATGTGGGCAAAGAGGTGGAGATTTTAGGCCTGATCAGAAAAGACGGAACGCTGGTAGGTAAATTGGCCAACAAGCCACCTACGCAACAAAGTATATTTGCCAATCCGGGGGTCGACCCGAATGCCAACGTTACTTCTTTTGGTTTGATTTACAGTCAGCAGTTTGATTCGTTTAGGGAGTTTCTGCAAAAAGTAACTGGCAAATACCGCAAAGAACAAAAGAAAAAGCAAGAACAGGCTCAAAAAGAGAAAGTAAATAAAGAAGCCATTTTGAACGAGAGCAAGAAAAACAATCCGAAGAAATAGTTGGCAGTTTTCGGTTCGCAGTTTTCAATAACCAGTTAACGGTTTCCAGTTGACAGTTGGCAGTTTTGAGCTGGCACTTAATGAATAGGCATAAAAAAATCCGAAGTTTTGAGCTTCGGATTTTTTGTTTTATTTCATGATTTGGTGACCCATTTTATCACGCTTGGTCTTCAAATAGGTTTCGTTGTGCTTGTTGCTTTCTATCTCGATGGGCACATTTTCTATGATTTCCAAACCATAACCGATTAAACCGGCTCTTTTGGTAGGATTATTAGACATTAAGCGCATTTTGCTTACGCCTTGTGCCCTCAAAATTTGTGCGCCCACGCCATAATCGCGTTCATCGCCTTTAAAGCCCAGCTTAATGTTGGCCTCAACGGTATCAAAACCTGCATCTTGAAGGTTATACGAACGCAACTTGTTGATCAGGCCAATGCCTCGGCCTTCTTGGTTCATGTATACGATGATTCCTTTTCCTTCTTGTTCAATCATTTGGAAAGCCTTGTGCAATTGCGGACCGCAGTCGCAACGGCAAGAGCCGAAGATATCGCCAGTAACACAAGAACTGTGGATGCGGGTCAAAATAGGCTCGTCTTCTTCCCATTCGCCCTTGGTAATGGCCAAGTGGGTGGCATTATTGCTCAACTGGGTGTAGGCGGTCATTTTAAAATCGCCCCATTCGGTTGGCAAATTGACGGTAACTTCTTCCCTGATGAGGCTTTCGGCCGCCAAACGGTAGGCAATCAAATCTTTAATCGAGATGATTTTCAGTTCGTGCTGCGCTGCGATTTTCATCAAATCGGGCAAACGCGCCATCGTACCATCTTCGTTCATGATTTCGACCAATACGCCAGCAGGTTCAAAACCAGCCAAACGGGCAATATCAATGGTAGCTTCGGTATGTCCGGTTCTTCTCAATACCCCTTCCCTACGCGCCTTAAGCGGAAAAATATGGCCCGGTCTGCCTAAATCTTCAGGCTTGGTATCAGGATTGATCAACGCCTGTACGGTTTTGGCCCTATCGTGCGTAGAAATGCCGGTTGTACAGCCGTGGCCAATCAAATCGACCGATACGGTGAACGGCGTTTGATGCAAAACGGTATTGTTTTGTACCATAAGATCGAGCTTCAGGTCGTTGCACAAATCCTCGATTAAAGGCGCACAAATCAGTCCTCTTCCATATTTAGACATGAAGTTGATTACTTCTGGCGTTACGTTTCTGGCAGCCGTGATAAAATCGCCTTCGTTTTCGCGATCCTCGTCGTCTACCACAATAATGATTTTACCAGCCCTGATTTCTTCTAGTGCTTCGTCTATGGTATTTAATTTTATTTCCATTTTATATTTGATCAAAAAATTGGCGGGACGGAACATATAACCGGCTCCCGTAATGCAAAGTTACAACCTTTGCCGACAATAAATTGGCTTAAAATATCATTGATAAGTAAGGAATAGCGTCGGTTTAGCTTGATTTTTTGCTTTCTTTCTTTTTAAACAGGCCTACGATCAGTTGTTTGTAATAGTCTATATCGAACAAAGCCGAGTCGACTGTTGCCTTATAAGTGAGGAAAATACCCAAAGGCGTTAAGATGATGATGGCTACCCACATGCCAAAATTTGGATCAAGCGAGCCTTCCTTAGCCGATTTTTCGGCCACCGTAGAAAGAATGTGGTAAATGAGGAAGAACACAATGGCTATAACCACCGGCAATCCCAAACCGCCCTTTCGGATGATTGCGCCCAAAGGAGCGCCTATGAAAAACAACAACAAACAGGAAACAGCCAGGGTGTATTTACGCTGGTATTCTATCTGTGCCCGGATAATTTCCTTCGATTTGAAATCGAAATCCAAGATCCGGTTAATCACGATTTGCTTTATGGTTTCGGCCTGATCGTAGCCACTTTGCACCGCTTGTATGCGCAGATTTTTAGGAATGGCATTTAAGATAGAGCCCTTGATTACCTTGGCGGGCACCTTTACCTTGGTGTAGCCTTTGGCCATTTCGTTTTGTTTAAAATAGGCAGAAGCATTAACCTTGGTGGTTTTATTCAAGCTGTCAAGGCTTTTCTTGATCGAATCTTCGCGATGCAACAGTTCCCCCCTGTTCAGCATCGGGGCGTTGTTTTTGAAACTGGCTTCCTGCGTACGGTTGAATCCGCCAAAGCTGCCCAGGTCAAATTTCACTTCCGTTTGCTTAAAGCGCATGCGGGTTAGGGTTTGACGTGGATTAAAAGAACCTGAACTGCTGTTTTCTTCGTAGCGCACGCCATTCACCAAACTCAGCACCAGGTATTGGTCGTCGCTGGTTTTGGCCATTCTGCCTTTTTCGGCCAGGATGATTTTAGGAATACCATTGGTGCCGGTATGGTCGTAGATCATGATGCCATACAAAGAATCGATTGCGCCTTCGCCTTTACGCTCTACGCGCATGGCATAATTCTGTATGCTGTTGTTAAAAACTCCGGGTTTAATCAGAAACGAAAGTTTTTTGTTGCGCATATCGTACAGCAACGAACCATATTTGAGGTTGGCTTTGGGCAACATGTAATCTGAAAACAGAAAAGAGGCAAAAGAGAGGCCTATGATGAAGACAAACAGCGGGCGCATGGCCTTTTGCAAGGAAACGCCGGCAGATTTGATGGCCACCAGTTCATAGTTTTCGCCCAGGCTACCGAAGGTCATGATGGAAGAAAGCAGTACGGCCAAAGGCAAGGCCATGGCTACGTTGGCCGCCGAGGCATAAAGCATTACTTCGGCAATGGTATACCACTCGAAGCCCTTTCCAATCAAATCGTCGATGTACTTGAACAGGAAAAACATCAACAGGATAAACATCACAATAAAAAATGTGACGAAAAACGGCCTGATAAATGCCTTAATCAGCAGTAGGTGTATCTTTTTCAATATGCAAAGATAGGCAAAGCCGACGAAAAAATTAGCCTCCGATAACGCTAACTAGGTAGGTAATCTGGTTATCCCAGATTTGTTTTTTTTCGGCAAGGGTTTCGTCGGTGGCAAAATCGGTAATGGCGAGGGCCACATCGTTGGTCAGTTCATCCTGAACAATCTCCATTTCGAAATAGCAATGCGGATCATCGTCAACCCACTTAAACTTAACGAGTTTGTTTTCTTTTACGCTTAGCAGCTTGGCCTTTTGCACTTCTCCGTCCCAGGTAAAGGTATAGGTTTGGTCTCTGAAAACCACATCGTCTGCAAACCATTGCGACAGCCCATTAGGCTCGCTGATAAAGCTGAACAGTATACGTGGAGAAGACCTCAATTCATATTCTAGATTAAATTTTTTCTTTTCTGACATCCTTAAACACCGCTATCTGTAAAAATAATGGACTATTTTTTTAATTTTTGTTTCTAAAGAAAAGTAATTTATTCTATATTTGCAACTCTTTAAAAAATAGTATTCAACATTTGATATTATTTTTCCTGGCGGGGTAGCTCAGATGGTTAGAGCGCAGGATTCATAACCCTGAGGTCGGCAGTTCGATCCTGCTCCCCGCTACTGGTAAAAAAGGCTTTTACGGTTCAAACTGTAAAAGCCTTTTTGTTTGTTAACGGTTTTTATCGCTTGTTTGCGTTAAACATAGACATTCCTTACTTCCGAACTGATTTAAACAGCGCTCTTTTACTTCACTTACCTACGGTTTCAGCCGTTTTGAATTGATTTTTTCCCTGAACCAGTCAATCCGCCTTTTGTTTTCTTGCTGTAGCAGCAAAGGATAGAGGTTCATCAGGATGTTCACCAATATCATGATCGTGGCGAACAACCAATCGCCTTTGCCGAGCTTTACCACTACAAATGGTATCACAAACAGGAATCCGCACAGATGTCCGATTTCTGCCACCGTCATCTCGTTGCGCAAGGAATCCAGTTCACTGGGCCTGATCCTCTTTTTCATGGAAAGCTTCGGGTTAAAATATTTGAAGAACGAATTTTGGACAACCCACCTGAACGCGTCAAGCCCGATCATCCTTCCGAACCATTCGTTCCTGATCAAAAGGAGGTTCGATAATCGTGTCTTGTAAAACTGGGTTCTGGCCAAGAGTGCATTGGCAATGATGCCGATGATCCAAGAAATAAAGACAAGGGATAGGCTGAACGTAAAATACTTGAGAACCATGGTTTATTTTGACGGATGCAAATGTAAAGATCACTTTATTTTATCCTCAAAAAAACCACGTTTATCCTTAAAAAAAACCTGTATGTCCCCAGAGAACTAAAAACTTAGTCTTAAATTTTCACCTTACTCTTTTTAGGCATAGATTTATTGGAGATAACAGCAATATGCTAAATATCTATTTGGGATGCGCACCTCTTTTAACTAAAAACCAATTATCAATTCTAACTTAAAAATCTCATGAACAAAAACATCTTTACAATTGCATTAATAGCATTTCTATCTTTGGGGATTATTTCCAGTTGCAATAAAATCAGCGAAATAGATAACGCAAAAAATGAAGAAGCGAGGACAATTGCAAGTTTAAAACTTGAAAAGGGCGATCCTAATATCAAACTTTCGGAAGCAAAAAGCCTTGAAATCCTTAAATCAAAAGAAGCAAAAGAACTCATCAGTGCGCAGAATGAGTTTTTGGACAAAGTAAAAGCAGCTGTCAAATCAGGAAAAACATTACAGGAACTAAAAGACGCCATCACTTTAGAAATGAGCGACCCCAGATCTGAAGCATTTACCAAAATTGTTTTTGGCGATAAAGACAAATGGGAAACTTACCTTAAAAGATTAAGTTCTGCTCGTTTAGCCTATCTAAAAGCAAATGAAATATTTAGACTAAATACATCTTCATTTACTTGCTCAAATTGTAACGTTTCTGAAAAGGAGCAAGTAAATAATTTTTTCCGTAACTTTAATGCATACTATGATGGCAAATTACAAGTAATTGAAAACAACACTTCTGTACCTAGCGCAAATAAAACATCGACATTGAAACCAAATTCAGTTTCTGTAGCCGACGACTCTGATTCTGACCCGAACGGCGACCCAACTTGTGGTTCTTATTGGCAACAGGCGAAGTTACTTGCCTGCATGACAGCATGTTCGTTTTCAACAGTAGGCGTAGGTACGCCGTTATGCGGTTGGGCTTGTTGGTGTATGTTATGTAGCAAAAACTCAGCAACAGCCGATTTTATTTGTTAAACCTAAATCTAAAAATATGTATGAATCTATATTGGTAGTATTGGCGATCGTTGCCTTGCTCCTGCCTAAAATTCTCCTCCATTTCATTAGGGAACCTTATTCATTTTATTTAAAAACAGCTATAGGCATTGCCTTGTTGGCCTTTGCATGGATTTTTGAAACGAACGCCCCTTTGCCTCCTAAATTTTTACTGACTTTGGCGGTATTATATGGATGCATTGAAAATTATAAAATGTTTAAAAGAAACAAACTTTCTGTTCCTAAAGAACGCTTCTAGGTAAATTAGAACCTACATTGATATGGGTTTGGGCCGACACTCAAACCCATATTTATTCCCCATTGTCGGTAGCAGGATTATTATTTAGACACCAACATCCAATGCACAACCTTAATGATTTTTCATTATTGTTTTCGACCTTATTCCTTTCATAAAAGAGCTTTTATATAATTCTCCTAAAGGCACCGTGGAATCATTATCCATTATAATTACGTCGTCTGTTTCAATTGATTTTATGGCCATTATATTGACAATAAACGACCTGTGAACGCGTGAAAATAAAGAATAAGGGAGTATTTCATGAACCTCTTTTAAGCTGGCTCTCGCAACATATTTATTGCCTCTTGCATAGATATGGGTATAATTTTTTAAGGCTTCGACATATAGAATTTCCGACACCCGAATAGAAACGATGGAATTTTTCTCTCCTGTTTTAATAAATATTTTTTCTTTCTGATAAATTTTATCAGGCTGGACTGAAGTTGAAGACACCTTAGATACAGCTTTAACAAAACGTTCAAATGAATATGGTTTGAGCAAAAAGTCCGTAGCATTTTTTTCAAAAGCCTCATGTGCTTTCTTCACATATCCTGTTGTAAATATAATAGCAACATCATCTGGCAATAAATCAGCAATATCCGTTCCTGAAAGTTCATGCATTTCTATATCAAGGAAAACAATGTCAGGCTTTTCACCTGTCTGCAATTCTTCCAATCCGATCAGGGGGCTTGTACTGCTACCAATAAGCGAGAGATTTGGCATTTTCTCTATATGTTTTATAACAGATTCTATCGAATAAATATCATCATCTATAATGTAGCACGTTAGCATTCTTTGTTTGTTTTAGTCTTATCCTAAGATACACAAAAACGCAACAAAATTGATACAAACACAAATATTAAGCATTAAAAAGCCCCGTTACGCAATGCAACGGGGCTTTAGGCTATACACAGCTAATGTTTGTATTAAAAGCTATACCTCAAACCCAATTGCATTTGATAACGCGAAGCGAAAAAGTCTTTGGCATAGGAAGTTACGTTCTTTTGGTCAAATGAATAGGTTGGATAGGCTGTTGGCGTTCCTGCTTTCTCTACCTTTAAACCTACGCTCGCCATTGAATTGAAGGTATTTGGCGAGAAATACTGCACACCCCAATCCTTGTTCAACAAATTGGTCAGGTTGATGATGTCGTAGGTAAAAGTAAGCGTATGTTTTTGGGCGCCTTTTCCGGCCAGCAAAATATCTTGAGAAAAGCGGAAATCACTTTGCACATTCCATGGGGTACGGGCACCGTTACGCTCGGTAAAATTGCCCCTTCTGGTACTCAGGTATTTGTTGCCATCTATAAAGGCATCAAATGCAGCAGCCTGTGCCACCCCTGTTGGCGTAGCGGCAAAAAACTTGCTGGTTTCTCCGGTCTGCGGAATATACACCAAGCTTACGGTTTGCCCTGTACCGTTAATGGTGGCGTTAACAAAGCCATAAGAATAAGGAGAGCCCGATTGCGCGCTGAAGAAGAGCGAGAAGTTGGCTACATATTTATTTCCTTTGTCCCAACTGTGTTTGTAATTGAGGGTTGACACTATACGATTGCGGATATCGAAATTTGAATAGGCCAAGCCAGGATTGTTCGGGCTCAGGGCCTGATTCAGCTGCCAGTTCGATTCCATCGAGTTACGGATACCATTGGTAATGTCTTTCGACTGGCCATAAGTATAGGCAGCCATCACATCCAATCCGAATGGAAAGGCCTTGCTAACCTGTCCGGTAATGCTGTAACGATAACCTTGGCTGGTATTCGACAACAAATAGGCATTGGTATACTTGCTGTTGATTTTGGTGCCTGAGTAAATAGGCTGCTGATGCTGGGTATCGTAAATCATATAGGTCGGGTTATCGACATAATTGATTTGCTGGAATTTCAGGTCGTTGATGACCTTGGTATAAATGCCTTCAAGCGTAAACTTCCATTGATCGTCTGTTTTATAGTCTAAAGCCAGGCTACTCCTCCAGGTTTTTGGCATTTTAAAATTATTATCAATCAAATCTACCTGTGTTGCACCCGAGGCATCATTTACGTTGATACCCTGCTTTTGGGCATATCCGGCTTCTCCATTGCCATTCTGCGCATCTTTGATGGGATCGGTGCCCGGAACCTGCGTAACGATAGCGCCATTTGCAGGGTTGTAGTTGTATTTTTTATCGTAAGCACCATAAGTTACGCCGTTATTGTAGTAGGCATAACCCAACCAAGCGAAAGGCACTCTACCTGTAAACAAACCACTACCGCCGCGCAAAATCAGGCTTTGGTTGCCCAATACATCAAAGTTAAAACCCAAACGTGGCGACAGTTGCAATTGGCCCAGGTAATCATTTTTGATGTTTTTTGGCAAGGTATAGTTATAAGTGGTGCCATAATTCACATCAACAGGCGCATTGGTGGTTTTATCGCTCAAAGGCTGCATATTTGGCAGGTCGGCCAGATCCAAACGCAAGCCTCCGGTAATTTTCAGTCGGTCGTTTACCTGAAACTGGTCTTCGGCATATACGCTGTACATGTTCAACTTAAATGTTGCCGGCGGATTGGCCATGATGTTATCTCTGGTATTATCGGCATAATTAAAGTTGGTACGCACGCGCGAAGGCAGGTTGTTCAGAAAATCGTTCACGCTGCCATAGGCCACACGTCCATTCCATGAATTCACAAAACCATAAGTAATGTTGTACAACTCGTTGTGCGTGCCAAAGGTAAAGGTGTGCTTGCCTTTGGTGTAGGTAAAGTTATCTGTAAACTCGAAAGTTTTTTGTTTCATGTTAAAAATACTGGCCTCACGGTCTGTGCCCAGAAAGATTGTTCCCCCATTGGAAGAAATCTCGATTTGTGGCACCGAAGAAGCAGATAGTGGATCTCTGAAATCGTGAATGCTCGAATAGCCAACTACCAAACTGTTCGACGAAGCATTGGAGATACGGCTTTTGAGTTCGGCCACCGTAGAACTTTGGTTATTGGTTTGTTTATAATCGATGCTTCCAAACCTGAAGTTCAACTGGTCGCGCTCCAAATTAGTGGCTGTAGACCTAATGGTATTATTACGAATAGTCAACTGGTTTTTATCGTTGATGTTCCAATCTAAACGGTTAAAGAACTTGTTCGATCGCGAATAAATGTTGTAATTATCAAAAGAACCCGCATCAATGCCATACGCATTCTTCATGCGGTCTGTTATCTGTTGCGCCTGGCTTTGGCTGATGATCGGCATATCAGCCGAACCCGCAGCCAAGATTACCGGATCTTGACGACGCGTGATTTCCTCATTGGTAAAGAAGAAAAGTTTGTCCTTGATAATCGGAAAGCCCAACCTGAAACCTGTTTGATAATCGTGAAAGGCCGAAGGCATTTTGGCATTATCGCCTGTTCTATTTCTTCCAACCAAAGCGGCATTGCGCCCAAAACCATACACAGATCCTTTGAGTTCGTTGGTACCGCTACGGGTCACCGCATTTACGCTGCCACCGGTAAAGTTACCGATCTTTACATCATAGGGAGCCAGCAATACCTGCACATCCTGAATGGCATCAAGCGAAACCGGATTGGTACGCGTGCTGCTTCCCGGCATACCCGAACTGCCGCTTTGGCCACCAAGCGAAGGGCTAAAGCCAATCGCATCATTGTTAATGGCCCCATCAATAGTAACGTTGTTGTACCTGAAGTTGGTACCCACAAACGAATTATCCTTGCTGCCTTGTGGCGTTAGGCGGGTTACATCCTGCAAGCTACGGTTCGATGTAGGCAGGGTTTTGAGCTGCTCTTCGCCAATGCGCGTACCCGTGCCTGTTTTCAAACCACCCCTTGTTCCACTAATCTTTACTTCGTTAAGGGTCTTTCCTTCCTCCAGCAAGACCACATCCAAACGCTGGTCGGCCCCCAGGCTCAAGCTAATCCCCTCTTTTTCTTGTTTGGCATAACCAATATAGCTGATGGTGGCTTTGTAGGGACCACCAGGGTTCAGGTTGTTCAGCCTGAAACCACCCTCGGCATCAGTAATCACCCCATATTTGGTTCCCGTAGGCTGATGCACCAATAGTACACTTGCCCCCGGAATACCAATGCCTTTGGCGTCCTTTATTCTTCCACTAACGCTCGATGTTGTGACTTGTGCCTGTGCAAACAAAGCAAACATCATTAAAATACCCCATAGGGATAGTACACGTGTTTTCATTTTTTATGATTTTATTAATCACAAAACAACAAACACATCATTAACAAATTGTTAACAAAACATTACATTTAACAATTTATTAATAAAAAACAAACGATATTTTAACAATAATTGAATATTCCTAGACACCTGAACAGGTCGGAAACAATTTGCGGTATTTGGGTTTACAAAAAAACACATAACATGATGAAGATTTGATGAAGTATTGTTTTTGAATGAGATAACCCGATAGCATGAATACAGTTTTTAATGCGAAAGGCCAGTCTTGTAAAAGACTGGCCTTTCGCATGGAGCAGTTTTATATCAGTTGTTACCCCTGATGTTCAGGCATGCCGTCGGGATTCATCCATACAAACTCCCAATGGTGGCCATCGAGGTCTTCAAAGCTGTGTTGGTACATAAAGCCATAATCGCTGGCCGGATTAGGCACGGTCGCTCCTGCAGCCACCGCCTTGTCTACCATTTCATTAACGGCTTCTTTACTGTCGGCAGACAGGGCAATAGAACACTCTATCGCTTTATGCGCATCAACAATTTCTTTTTTGGTAAAAGTCTGGAAGAAAGGCACTGTAAGCAACATCACGTAAATGGTATCGCTGATGACCATACAGGTTGCTTTTTCGTCGGTAAATTGCGGATTAAAAGTATAGCCCAATTTGGTAAAAAACTCCACGGATTTGTTGAGGTCTTTAACCGATAGGTTTACAAAAATTTGAGTTGCCATAAGGATTTTTGATTTAGTTTACTCAAAATTACGGCAATGTTGTCTACCTATAAGCGTGCAAAAGGGACAAGTTAAGGGGTTAATTGCGACTTATTTCCATACGCAACGATTGAGCAACCAATAACTTTCCCGTCCTTAATAAACAATATTTCCTTTGGCAATCAACGATCTTACCGGCGATATTCTCGACACGGCTTCGGCCGAACAGCTGGCCTCAATCAGCACTACATCGGCTGCATCGCCCACTTTGGGCCATTGCTGCACACCCTTATCATCCAAAGGCAATACGTTAGCCGTAGCCAGTTTCAGGCTCCTCGATAACAAAAACTCGGTACTATAGCCATAGAGCTGTGCCATCAAGTTGGCTTTTTGCAACACACTTCCACTGCCCCAAGTATTCCAATGGTCAATAATGCTGTCATTGCCCGTTAGTACCGTCACATTGTGCTTGTATAAAGTAGGTATGGGCATAATCAGTCCGCCAAAAGGTATGGTAGACACAATGCCGATATTGGCAGCGCCCAGTTGCTCAGCTATTTCCTCCTGTTTTTGTTTTTCCAGTTTCCCCAAAACAAAACAGTGGCTGATATAGGTTTTCTTCCTTAAAACAGGATTTTCATTTACTTTTTTAATCAGGTATTCTACTGTTTTCAATCCCGATTCTCCAGACTCGTGCAAGTGAATGTCTATCCCTTTCTGGTTATCCAATGCCAGTTGCACCGTAAAATCAATCGTTTTTTCAATGGCTCCATCAATACTGTAGGGATCTACGCCGCCGATAAAGTCAATATCCATTTGCGCGGCTTCCTTTAAATAGGGAACCGAATCAGTATAAAAAACCCCATGCTGCGGGAAGGCCACCAGCTCAGCTCCAAAACTATTTTTCTTGTTTTCTAGCGCTTTTTGCAGGTTTTTGAGTGAATGCAGTTTGGAGGTAGGCTCAATATTGACATGGCTTCTGGCAAAAGAAGAGCCTTTCGACTGCAACAGTTCGATCAGCTTGCCTGCATGCTCGGTAGATGTTTTAAGCATCTCGGGCAAGATTTGCTGTTCCAGTGCAATCATGCCTTTTACGCCACCTGTTCTCCGCCTGGTTGCCTGCCATGGACCGCCATAAAAAGTTTTATCCAGATGGATATGCATATCTTTAAAGGCAGGAAGCATCAGCAATCCCTTGGCATCAATGGCACGGGCATCATTGGGCGTATTGGCCGAAATGCTTTTGATTTTTCCATTGCTGATGGCAACCGTAAACAACCCAGTTTTGGTATGCACAACTTCATCGCCCTCATATTCGAAGCCGGTTTCGAGCCTTACATTCTTTAAGGTAAAGTCTTTCCCCAAATGCCGGCTTTCTTTTTCTGTAGCTGCCGGCTGCGAAGCACCTTTGGCATTCAACAGTCCAGGCACTATGGCCATTCCGACAAAACCTAATCCAGATTTCTTTAAAAAATCCTTACGGGATATTTCTGATTTATGCATAAGCTGAAAACATTTAATACAAATGTAATCAACCGCAATCCTCGCCATGTGTAGGATTCATTCCAAGCCTTGAAAGATTTATTACTTTTTAGACTCGTAGTGATAAATCTTTCAAGCATCAGGATAGATTTCGCAACAAGACGGCTAAGCCCATGCGTTAACTTTGTTATCGTTACATGAACAAACTACAATAGCGTGCCGAAATGGAAAATCAACACTATACCCTTAAAAACGCCTTACTGGAAACAGGTTTTGAGTACGAAGGCAACGACGTTATCAAAACAAAGACAGCTTTGCACTGCATCGAAGTAGAGAATGGCAAAATCAAGCACATCAAGCCCAACGACCCCAACAGTCAGGGCGTAGATGCGAAAGGCGGACTAGTATTGCCTGCTTTCAAGGATATGCACGCGCATCTCGACAAAATGCTTTTTGGATTGCCTTGGCAAGCAGTTTCGGCGAAAAGAAAATCGGTAAAGGACATGATTGCCTACGAACAGCAGCTGATTCCAGAATGGCTCAAAACCTCTGTAGAACGAACGGAAAAAATGATCGACTTCCTTCATTCGTATGGTACGCACTTCATCCGCTCCCATTTCAACGTCGACCCCACTTCGGGCCTTGCTTCCCTGCATCACCTGGAACAAGCTTTGCAGCACAAGCAAAAAACAGTGGGCGCAGAATTAGTGGCCTTTCCGCAACATGGTATCTACTATACCCAAACCGAACCTCTTTTAAAAGAAGTAGCCAAGATGGATGCCGTGGATTTTATTGGAGGTGTAGACCCCTACTCGATTGACGGGAGCGTGGAAAAACCCATGGAACTGATTGTACAGCTTGCGCTCGACCACCACAAGGGCATCGACATCCACCTGCACGAAAGAGGCGAAAGTGGCATCAAGACCATCGAATTTCTGATCAACAAGGCCATCGAAAATCCGCAGCTCAAAGGAAAAACCTATGTTAGTCACGCCTTTGCCCTAGGCAATCTCAGCAGTTCTGAAACAGAAAGAATGGCCGAAAGGCTTGCTCATGCTGGGGTAGGCATTGTTTCTTCCGTTCCATTCAGGGGCACCATCATGCCCATTCCAACGCTCAGAAAACATGGTGTTGAGGTACTGATTGGCAATGACAACATTCAAGATCACTGGAGCACTTTTGGCTCGGGCAACATGCTTCAAAAAGCGCATCTCATTGCCGAACTTTATGGTTATAGCACCGAATGGGAACTATCGCGTGCCCTGGCTTTTGCTACCCGATATGTGCTGCCACTCAGCGACGACGGCAAACAACAGTGGCCAAAGGCAGGAGACGATGCAAACATGGTTATCGTAGCCTCTTCATGTTCGGCCGAAGCCGTTTCGCGCATCGCTCCGGTAACTTCGCTGATCCACCAAGGGAATATCGTATTTTAACAAAACTGATAAAAACCGAGTAACGCCTGATTTCTTGGCCTTCATCTGTGTTTTTTTATTAATTTTCCTTTTCAATAACCAACAAAGAGAAACTGTTCGAATGGCAAGGCTACAAGGTGAAGACAAATACGTGCCGGTAATGGGCATCCGCGAATTCAGGACAGGTCAGCTGGCTGGTCGCGACGAATTGCTGCTGCACGAGCTCCATGGGGAAAGGCACATTGCCAAACCCCATAAACACGATTTCTTTATCATCATCTTATTCGACCGCGCCGAAGGTACCCACACCATCGATTTTCGCGATTATGCGATAGCCGACAGACAGATACACCTCTTGTTTCCGGGTCAAGTGCACCGATGGGATATCGGGCCTCAAACCATTGGGTACCAACTGATGATTGACCGCCTTCTTTTTGAACGTTTTGCACCATATTTCCGTTTTTCGTTTACCAATTACATGAACCATCCGGTCATACCTTGCACAAACGACAGCTTTAAGTTGTTGAAATATGAGTTTGACGCTATCAAAGATGAACTCAACAGTGACAACTCACTCAAAGACCTGATCGGCGCAAGAACAGGCGTTATAGCTTCTCTGGTGAGCAAAGAGGCCGAAAATCTTTTTGCCGACCTTAAAATTTATCAATCCAATCCTCGACTGGCCAAATTCAACACGCTTATCGAACAGCATTTCAAGGCGGAGAAACTCGTGGCTTTTTATGCTTCCAAATTGAATATATCGGCCAATTACCTCAATATACTTTGCCAGAAAAACCTGCAGGTTTCGGCAACCCAGCTCATCCAGCAACGCGTGCTACTGGAGGCCAAGCGCTTGTTGCAATCAACAGATATTTCAATCAAGGAAATCGCTTTTGAACTCGGTTTTGTTGACCACGCCTATTTTTCCAATTTTTTCAAGAGCCAAACGGGAGCCACACCTACCGAGTTTAGGGAAGCTTAGGAAGATGTTTTCCAAAATTGCCATCTTTCAACATACAGCATCAAGAGTTTGAAGCTCCGGAAGCCTTACGCGACACCATCAGGTGCTTTTGGCATAACAAAAGAGCGGGCACCACCATTGGCGATTTGATGCACGATGGACAAGGCATACCGCTCGATTATGCCAACAGCGCTTCGCTCAAAGCTTTGGCACTTCCCTACCACAAACAACTAAAATATATTTCGCGTAAAGCAAAAAACCAGTTGGGTCTGAGCGCTGTATTGGTTCGTCCAGACGGTTTTATTGCCTGGGCTTGCGAGGGAGAGCCAGACGGCAACGAGCTTGAAAAAGCCATTGCGAGGTGGTTTAAGAGCCATTCGGATCCTGAGCAATAAATTATTTTCGAAGTTTTTTCAAAAAAAATTGCGTAGTCAAATAACTACATTTATATTTGTAGTCAAATAGCTACATAATGAATTTACGAAGAGATGTATTCCAGGCCATAGCCGATCCTACCAGAAGGGCCATCCTGCTATTGGTAGCCTCGCAGTCGATGACCGCAGGTGCCATAGCGGCCAATTTCGATACCGCCAGACCAACGGTTTCCAAACATCTGCAAATATTAACCGAATGCGCCTTGCTGCAACAAACACAAAACGGCAGGGAAGTTCATTATCATATCAACGCCAAGGAAATGAAAGCAATAGCCGATTTTATCGAACCTTTCCGCCAAATGTGGGACGATCGTTTCAACAAATTGGAAAGTATCATGAAAAACTATCAAGCCAAAAAATAGAAGCACATGGAACTCAAAACAAAAATCGATGCCCAGGAAGGCAAACAAGACCTTACCATTACCCGCGAGTTCGACCTTCCTCTTCAATTGCTCTTTAAAGCTTATGAAGAACCCGAAATTGTAGCACAATGGATGGGCACCAAAGTGCTGCAACTCGAAAATAAAAAACACGGCAGCTACCGTTTCGAAACCAGCGACAAAAACGGAAACGTGGTATTTAGGGCTAACGGCACCATCCACGACTTTGTGCCTGACCAAAAAATTACGCGAACCTTCGAAATGGAAAACACGCCCTTTGACGTACAGCTGGAGTTTTTGGAGTTTGAAGCACTGACTGACCAAACCAGCAAACTTACCATGCATGTAGTTTACCGATCGGTTGAATTGAGAGACAACATGCTCAAGCTACCGTTCAAACAAGGCCTTAACCTAGCTCACAACCGATTACAAGAGGTTGTTGGCCAACTCAAATAAGTAACCATGAAGAAAAGAGACAAAATTATCTATTGGATGTCCACGCTTTGGCTTGCCCTAGGCATGACTTCGACCGGTATTGTACAGCTCCTCCGATCGAAAGACGAGGTAACCAACATCAGCCATCTGGGCTATCCGCTTTACTTGCTTACCTTATTGGGCATTTGGAAAATATTGGGTGTAGTAGCTATCCTAATCCCAAAATTTCCTTTGCTGAAAGAATGGACCTACGCCGGTTTCTTCTTCGCCATGTCGGGAGCCATATTTTCACATATCGCCACAGGCAATCCGCTGAACAAAATATTGCCGGCCTTGCTCCTACTTGTACTTACGGCAATATCGTGGTATTTCAGGCCGACCGAAAGAAGAATTGCATTGGCTTAGCTTTCAATTATAAATTCTGTTTCCTAATTTACATTAAACCTGAGGGCGAAATGGATGTTACTTATTACCTGAACAAATTTAAAGGGGCCGCCGACAAGCTCGACAACAAACAGCTTCATCAAAAACAGCTAGAAACCGCTGTTGGCGAGGTTTTGGATTCGGTTTTTCTAAAATTACATAAGAAATCCTGGGCAAGTCCGTTTCAGGATCCATTAATTGCACAATCGAGGATTTTCTTTTCTGTTTGGATCAATGATGAAGCAGTTGATGAGCAGAAAATCCTTTACAACATCCACGCCTTTAAACTAAGACAACTACCTGGCTATGTCATACAAAGCAGAAAATTCGCTGATCTTTTTAGGGCCGGCTTTAAAAACTTCGCACATGAATGGCCAAATGTAAGTGTTGCCTTTGGGCCGCTTACTCTAATGGAAGGCTGGATTAAATTAGATGCGATAACGATGGAGGATGACATCTTGAAATTAGCGAATAACTTTTTAGCAATCGAACATTTAGTCGATGATACGCTCGCCCACTTTAAAAATAAACAGCAATGAATCCAAAAGTCGATTTCTACTTTAACAAAGCTCAAAAATGGCAGGAAGAGCTGGAAAGATTGCGCTTAATTGCCCTTGATTGCGGACTGGCCGAAGAACTGAAATGGGGCTGTCCCTGTTATACACATCAGGGCAACAACATTGTTTTGATACACGATTTTAAGGAATATTGTGCTTTGCTATTTTTCAAAGGCGCTTTACTCAACAATTCAAGTGGCCTGCTCATCCAACAAACGAAAAACGTACAGGCCGCACGCCAAATCAGGTTTACCAATATCAGGGAGATTTTAGATCAGGAAGCTACTTTGAAGGCTTATATTTTCGAAGCCATTGAGGTTGAAAAGGCCGGACTGAAAGTAGAGCTAAAGCAAACCAGCGAATTTAAGATTGTCGAAGAGTTTCAACACAAGCTAGACACCATTCCGGCACTAAAAACCGCTTTCGAAACTTTAACACCTGGTAGACAAAGGGCTTACCTGCTTCATTTTTCTTCAGCCAAACAATCGCAAACGCGTCAATCAAGGATAGAAAAATGTATGCCACAAATCTTGAACGGCAAAGGCTTAAACGATTAATAATGAACTCAGAAAATAGCGACACAGTGAACAGGTTCATCAACATTGCCAAACAGTTACAAGCTCCGTTTGAACTGGTTTGGGAAGTATGGACTAATCCACCCAACAAACATTCACATGAAAAACGATAAAAAGCAATTATCTCCAGCTCAAAACGAAGAACTGATTGGCATTTTAAAAGAGCGGTTCGTTAAAAATAGTAACCGGCACAAGGACATCGCATGGGGCAAAGTACAAGCCAAACTTGAAGCCAATCCGGCGAAGTTATGGTCGTTGGACGAAATGGAAACCACCGGTGGCGAGCCTGATGTAGTAGGCTATGATTCCAAAACTGACGAATACATTTTTTACGATTGTTCGGCCGAAAGCCCCAAAGGGCGTCGCAGCATTTGCTACGATCACGAAGCGCTGGAAGCCAGAAAAGAACACAAACCAGCCAACAGCGCCATTGAAATGGCCAAAGACATGGGCATTGAGATCCTGACGGAAGCACAATATCGTGACCTGCAGCAACTGGGCAACTTCGATACCAAAACCTCAAGCTGGATATTAACTACTCCGGAGGTGCGCAAACTGGGAGGCGCGCTTTTTTGCGACCGTCGCTACAATACTGTTTTTCTGTACCACAACGGTGCAGAATCCTATTATGCTGCGCGTGGTTTTAGAGGCTCGTTAAAGGTGTAGTTAGCATAGTAATTTAAGCCACAGATTAACAGATTGCTAGGTAACCTGTACATACCCACAGCTTAGTTTTTGAATGGATTTCAAATCCAAAATTATTGGGATCGAGGATATATGCCAACAAACCTGATTCGTTAAGGGGCTAGTTCAACGAAAGCATCAGCAACAAGAGCAAGCCACAGATTAACAGATTTTTAGCATAGCTGACTAACGGAGTATGTATATATTAAATGGTTGGTGAAGAACACCAACTAAAGCAACGATACATTTTGATCAACTATAGGTTAGTCGGGAAATGCTTTCCCGACTATGCTAACTGTGGATTTTCAATCCACGTAAAGAACAACAGTATCAAACCTAATAATCGAATTAACTCAACAAATCTTTCACGCTTTGCTCAGCATAACCGGCGCTGGCGGTCATTCCCTTGCCCCCAATAGCCGTCCGGATGTGTATTTTATCATCTAAATCGAGGGTAACGATGTGTTTGTCGGGATGTTGTGGATAATAGCCCGCCCAATACTGCTGCATGTTGCGTACGTCAAAATTCACGATCCGCGCTGCTTCCCTTAGCATCAGTTCGTTGATGTATTGGTTAAGGTTAAAGCCCAAATCATCGATATGGTTTACGTCTGCATACTCATGCGAATCGCCAATAATGAAGCTGCCATCGCTGGCTTTTTTAAAGAGGATGTGGATACCCCATTTTTTCAGCTCTTCATAATGGGCTGGCGTTTGAATGGATTTAAACGAAGGACAATGATATTCGAAGCTTTCGTAGCGCCTGGTGGTTAATCCGGTTAGGATATTGCCTTCCAAAGCCACTTCTGGCATGGGTTGCGTGCGCATCATCTGCAATTTGCTGACCACAATGCCACTGTTGGCAAAATATTCGGGAAACAGCAGCTTAAATTCGTAGCCATTGCAGATTATCGCTTTGGTTGCATTAAACTGTTCACCTGTGCTTAACCTGATTTCCACCCCATGGTTTTTAGTTTCGCAAGCCACCACGGCAGTGTTGTAATGCAGGGTATAATGCTTAAAATCGGCCTTAAGGTATTGGTGCAGCTTTCTGATCATTTGGTCGGGCTCCACACTTACTTCCTGCGCAAAAAACAAGCCTTCTAAAGCATAGGCAGGATTTAGTGCCGGATATTTTTGCAACAAAACCGCTTGCGACAACAGCTCGCAGGCATAGCCCAGCTTATCGTAATGCGCTTTCAATTCGTGGATCAGGGTTTGCTCGTCTGGATCAGAAGCGATGTACACACTTCCGTTTTGGCGAACCGAAATAGCAGCTTTAGCTTGGATGCTTTGATACAGTTCGGTACTTCGGCAACCGTATTCGAACCAAACCCCTTCCATCCCCGAAGGAACTACCTGCCCGAAATTTCGCACGGTTGACCCTACAGGAAAGTTGTCTTTTTCCAAGTGCAGCACTTTTTTGCCTGCCAACAAGGCGTGATAGGCATGAAAAGTTCCCAAAATGCCACCGCCCACTATAATGATATCGTATGAATTATCCATTGTATTGCTTTTTTCTATTCGTCAATCGTTAGCACAATTGTAAACAAAGTTTATTATTTATAAACAAAAAGCAGGTTAAATTAACGTTAAGCTTTTAGGGTGCGTAAAACCCTGCTGAATTATTCGAAGAAATATACAACGAGCATCAGCGCCTTGGCAGTGCCCATATTTACGGGTGTATGCGAAATACGGCCGTCAAACAACATCGAATCACCTTTTTCGAGTATTACCTTTTTATTGGAGAATTGATACTCTACCGTGCCTTCGATGATGTATTTGAACTCAAAAGCTTCTGTTTGCACCATAGGCCTATGGGCACCAACTTCAAGTTCGAGCAATACAAAATCTATGGTAGACGACTTGATACTTTTAGAAAGGATCCGTTGATAATTAAAACCCACGGCCTGCTCCTTCTCAAAAGCCTGGTATTGGTCTTTGCGCTTGACCAAGATAGGTGCATCTTTTTTGTTGAAATTGATATCCTTAAAAAAAGTATTGAGGTCGATATCGAGATTTTTGATGATGTCTATCAGCACCATGAGCGAGGGAACGGTTCTGCTGTTTTCGATTTGGGAAATCAGCCCTTTACTTACCGAAGCCTTATCTGCCAGTTCTTGCACGGTAATTCCGAGTGCTTTACGTCTTTCTTTTATTTTCAGGCTAATTTGGAGGAGGGTATTCTCAGACATCTATGCTTCTTTCAGTTTAAGGTTTTACCAAATTTAAAGAAAATACCCACATTTGTACAATAAAGATTGTACAGCACAACAAAGCCTCCCAAACCGAAATTCAGGAGGCTTTTATTTTTCGTCATCTAAGGTAGATAATGGTCATTTGCACCTTAACCTTACATATATTTAAGTGTAGGTTTCCTCTAACACGTTCCTTATATCTGTTAGGTGATAAACTATATGGTAATTTTTTCACCACCTTAGACGCCTCAGCATAAACATCACTTTTAACGTTGCATTTTTTCACCATATAAGGCATTTAGGGCGACTAGGCATGTGATCTAATCTTAGATGCTCTTACATGTCTAAGGCGATAAACTACGCGGTAATTTTGTTCACCATCTTAGACGCCTTAGCGCAAGTTACGCATACAACCCAATCTTAAATACCCTTACATGTCTTAGATGGTAATTATTACACCGCTTTTTTTCACCGCCTAAGACACCTTAGTACAAGTATACGCCCCAACCTTAGATGCTCTTACATGTCTAAGGTGGTAAACTAAAAGCTAATTTTTTCACCACCTCAGACGCCTTAGACACCATAGCATAAGTTATGCACCAACCTTAACTTAAATGTTCTTAAATGCCCTAGATGGTAAACTAAACATCTTTTCACCACCTAAGGAACCTTAGACGCCTTAGCATAAGTTATGCATGTACCAATCTTAAATGTTCTTAAATGCCTTAGGTGGTAAACTACCCATCTTTTCACCTAAGGCACTATAGTGAATTAAATTTCGAATTGGTAAGGAAAATATTCGTTCTCTACCGTTCCATCACTATATAGTTTGAGCAGTGCGTAACCCGGAGGCGTTTCTTGGTAATAATAGGACGCTGCAGACTTGGCATCGCCTTTACCCCACCAAAAGCCGCTCATGGCTCCATTACAAAAATAGTTTACGCCATTATACCAAGCCCTATCCAACAAATGCTGATGACCACTCAAACAAACCTTTATTTTATCTTTATGCTTATAAAACAAAGCCTTTAGTTCTTTGTGGTCACCATGCTGACCGCCTTCCCAAGTACCAGTTACGGTTAAAATAGGATAATGCGACATGAGCAACACTGGTGTATTTGGCTTTAATCCATCCAGCTCTTTATGCAACCAGTCTGTTTGTTCCTTATCGAGCTTAATACCACTGTTATTACCATCGAGTATGATAAAATGCCAGCCATTTTGGCTAAAGCTATAATAACGGTTCGGAATTTTAAGTCGCTTAACTACATAAGGAATGCCGTACATTTCGTCGGTTTTGTCGGGTGCTTTCCACCATGGATCGTGGTTGCCTATACAACTGTACACCTTTGGCTTGGCGCGATCTATAAACTCGTCCCATACCGCCCACTGGTCGGTTACTTGCTGACGAACCACATTGTCATAAGAAGCATCGTGTATCGAATCTCCTCCGTTCAGTATAAAATCGAGTTTATGCTTCAATACTTCATCCAGACATTTTTTTGCCCTTGCCGGCACATTGTCGTTGCCTCTGATATGCACATCAGTAATGTGTGCTATGGTAAGTACTGGCTTCTGCTTTTCTTTGTTGGTGGCCGCCAAGCTTACGCCGGTTGGCAACACCCCCAAGGCACCGATCAGGCCTGTACTTTTAAGGAAATTTCTTCTTTTCATGCTTTCATTTGGTTAGTGGTTATTGGTCCCATCCAAATACCTGTTTCAATTTTGGATTGAGCGAGATCTGCCCAACTGGGATTGGACGATAGTAATATTTAGGTTCGATAAAGATTCTCGGCTGATCGCGGTCGCGCGTAAAGGCGATAAAGCCCGAAGTACCATTGGTGAGGTAAAAATTGGTATTGTTGCCCGAAGCATCTTTCAAGTAATACTTGCCTAAACCGGCTTTTACACTGGCCGGCAAATTGGCAATCGGCGATTCGTCTGATGGCGATGCCAATATCGCAATATCCTCTACCCCATCGCCAGTTACGTCCATCGCGCCCAATGCAGGCACATATATCCCCACCTGACTGTTTTGCAACAGCATGCCCGATTTCCAGCGCATCAAATCGTCGTAACGCAGCCCCTCACAGGCCAGCTCTACCCTACGCTCTCTCCTGATTTCTAACAACACCGCTTTATTAGTGGCCGTGGCGTTAGGATACATCGCAACCAAAGCAGGATCTTCTGCCACCCCCATAGCTAAATTTGGCATATTTACACGTTTTCTCAATAGGTTTACCGTTTTGTCCAAGTCGCCCTGGGTCAGTTCGCCCAGTTCGGCTTTGGCTTCGGCATTGATCAACAATACTTCGGCCAGCCTAAAAATAGGCAAATCGGTAAAATTAAGTTGCCATCCCTGCATTAATTCTGTAGAGCGCGGATAAAATTTGATCTGGTTTAGTCCACCCAAAGTTGCCTTGATTTTATAAGGCACCGTAGTACCTGTTTGTACAAAACCCGGATAGCCTATGGTTTCCATCATGCGTGGATCTCTATTGGCAAACATTTGCGTAAACAGCATTGTGTTATTGGCCGCTACAGGGGTTCCATCGGTTTTAAGGTAAGAATCGGCCAGGCTTTTGCTCAAGGCATAGGTATAATCGAATACGGTATGCGAGTTGTTGCCCCTGCCTATTTTTTGGTCAAAATCGGCCCAAAGGATAATTTCCTTATTGGTAGCCAGGGTATTTGAAGAAAACAGGTTTCTGTAATCTTCGCCGCCTTTGCCGGTATTGTAAATGCTAAATCCGCCTTCGGTCATGATTTTGCTGGTGGCATCGGCTGCTATCTTCAAAAAGCGATTATAGTCATTGCCCAAGCCCAATTCGTCGTGGTATTTTCTAAATGTACCTTCATGCAGGGCAAAACGCGCCAATAACGTTAATGCAGCCCATTTGGTAATGCGGGTATTGCCTCCGGTAGCTTGGATGTTGTCGGCGGCAAACTGCAGGTCTTCCAGGATATGGTTCACCACATCGGCTCTTGGATCCTGGCCTTTGTACAAGGCCTCGTCTTCCGAGCTCAGTACAGAACCGTACCAAGGCACATTGCTGTATTTTTTAACCTTAGCAAAATAGAACCAGCCCCTAAAAAATCGGGCGATACCAATGTAATGGTTAATTTCAGTCTGATTGCCCGTAACCGTTCCTACATGGTCTAACATATAATTGATACTCCTGAGGTTACTCCAATCGCTTTTATCCCAACCGCCATAGTTGTTCTGCGAGATGGTTCCCCGCACCAGGTTGTCTACCTCGCCACTGGCATTGTAATTTGAGATGTTGTCGGAGTTCAGGTCGTCATACCCAAACTGCAGCTGCCCATAAAGTCCGTTGGTATAGGTCTGCAGATCGGCAGGCGTTTTAAAGAAAGAAGCTGCTGTTACATTAGTTTGCGGATCTCTTTGCAGGAAATCCTTTTGGCAGCCGGCAATGAAAGTGCCACCCAGCACCAGCATGGCTATATATATTGATTGATTTAATTTCATGATTTCTGATTTTATAGCGTAAGGTTAAGGCCAAATGAATAGGTTTTTTGGAATGGATAAACATCGCCACCCAAAGCCTCTGGATCGAGGTTGCCCTTGATGTGCGAACGGTCGAGGATATTTTCGCCACTGAAATAAACCCTCAGCCTGTTGATCCTCAATTTGCTACTTAGCGACTTAGGAAAAGTATAACCGACCGTTAGGTTTTTGAGCCTTAAATAAGAAGCATCCTGCAAATACTTGGTTTGTGCCTGACCCAACTCGGTTGCATCTTCGGCGATGTAGGCCTTTAAGCGTGGGAAATAGCCATTTGGTGTTTCGGGCGACCAATGATCCAGGTTTTGAACCGTAACGTTTGTCCAAGGTTGCGCATAAACGCCCCAGAAATAGATGTTGCTTGGGTTTGGATACCAGTCTTGCTTGCCTACGCCCTGAAAAAATGCCCTTACATCGAAGCCTTTCCAGCCCAGGTTAACATCAACACCATAGCGGTAGCGGGCACTGGTGTTACCAATCCTGATCAAATCGCCGTGGTCTGACAAGGTGTTCTTTCCTTTGTTGATTTTGTTGTCGCCATTCTGATCTTTGAATTTCAAATCGCCTACGTAGAATTTATAACCGGTATCATCGGCACCTACCGCAGTTTGGTCGGCATGGCTTTTCAGTTCGGCTTCGCTTTGGAAAAAGCCTTCGGTTTGCAAACCCCATATTTCGCCCAATTCCTTGCCTACATAATAATCGCTCAGGGTTCCGGTTGGATTATCGTATTTGGTGATAAAGGTTCTGTTGTCCGAAAGATTAAAGCCCACATTATAGGTTAATGGACTGCTGGCTACGTTAATTGCATCTTTCCAGCCCAATCGCAATTCCCAACCCTTGGTTTTTAAATTGGCGGCATTAATGGTGGGCTCGGCAGTACCGAACACTCCTGGCAAGGTTTTGCCCTTGGTTAGCATGCCTTTGGTGTAGCGGGTAAACTTGTCAAAATTGAGCTCTAACCTGTTACCAAACCAGCCCATGTCAACTCCAAAGTTTACGGTCGATACCTTTTCCCAAGTGAGGCTCGGCGAAATGGCTCCCGGTGCATACACGGCCGTTGGCCTTGCTCCATCTAAAATAGAAGCAATTTGGCCCGAACCCATCGTGGCGATATACGAATAAGCGCCTACATCCTGGTTACCCAGATTTCCGTAGGAAGCCCTTAACTTAAAGAGGTCGAGATGGATATTGTTGGCGAAAGATTTGATAAACTTTTCGTTGGTAAGCACCCACGAGGCCGAAGCCGACGGGAAGAAGCCCCACCTATCGCCACTTGGAAAGCGCGAAGTTCCATCGTAACGGCCATTAAATTCGAGGATATATTTGTCGTCGTAAATATAATTGAGGCGATAAAATAGGCCACGTACTGCCCAATCGGTAATCGATTCGCTGCCTGTAACATCGCCCGTGGCCAATGAAATGGAAGGAAGATTATTGCTGATCAATATTTTTCGGTTTACAGAAGTTGAACCCGAATACCTGTATTCCTGGTTAAAACCGGCCAAGGCCTGCACATAATGCTTGTTAAAGGTTTTGTGGAAATCGGCATAAACGTTATAAAGGTTATTGCGGGTTTCGCCGTTGTCTACCTGTGCAAACGAAGGGTTAGAACCTACCAATTTTGCGGCCGTGTTTGGTCCGCTATAATAGGAAACCGGAAAATCGTTGCTTTTGTTGATTTGCGCATTTCTTCTAAAAGTTGCATCGGCCTTTAACTGAAATATATCTTTGATTACGTTTGCCGTTGCACTAAAAGTAGTTTGAAAATTGTTGGTTCGGTACATCGAATGGCCGCCTTCTTTTAAACGGCCAATAACCGCGGCGCCAGAATTGGTATAGGTACCATCGGGATTATACACCGGATCTAGCGAAGGCTGGCGGTTAACATTCCAGAAAAAATCGTTGGCCGCCACATACGGCACCTGATAATATGAGGAGGCAAAAGCGGTGTTATTTTCAATATTGAGCCAATTGAGCACCTTTAAATCTGCCTTTGCCCTCAGGTTATAGCGATCGTACGATTCTTTCGCCTCTTTTAAGGCACCATCAGTACGCATATATTCGGTAGAGATGTAATAATTCAGTTTTTCTGCACGCTTGCTTAAGCTAAAATTGGCATTGTAGCTTGGCGAATTATTGTTGTAGGCTTCTTTTAACCAATTGGTATTGCCTACGTTTTGCCAAGTGGTTGGACTTGCCGGATCGATATATACTGCTGGCAAGGACATATCTGCCGAACGTTTTTTGGCATAATCGAGGATGGCCCCGGTATAGAGGTTGTATAAAGGATAAGCTGCATCATGCTTATAGCTCATTACCGTAAACGGATCGGTAACAAGTTCGGGCAATCGGCCCACGGTTTTCAACGCATAATAGCTGTTGGCACTTACATTTAGCTGATCGCCTTTGGCCGTTTTGGTAGTAATAAGAACGACCCCAAAAGCCGCTCTTGCCCCGTAGATCGCTGCAGAAGCCGCGTCTTTAAGCACCGTAACGCTTTCAATATCGTTAGGATTGATAAGGCTAAGCTCTGTCGAGGTATAGGGCACGTTATCAACCAAAATATACGGACTGCCACCAGAAAGCGAAGTTACACCCCTGATGTTGAAACCAGGTGCATCGGTTGCCCGTCCGCTGCCAATTGACACGTTGAGGTTGGGAATGAGTCCCTGCAAGCCTGCACCCAAATTGGCAATAGGCCTGTTTTCGATTTCTTTGGCCGTGATGCCATCAACTGCGCCACTTAAATTGATTTTTTTCTGCTTGCCATAACCAACCACAACAAGCTCGTTAAGGGTTTGATTATCTTCTTTGAGCAAAATGCTGATTTCTTTTCGGCCATTGATGGCAATTTCTTGTGGCTGCGATCCGATGGAGCTGACCAAAAGTACATCGCCTGCATTGGCATTGATCTTAAAACGGCCGTCCACATCGGTAATGGCTACCACCGTAGTGCCTTTTACTTTGACCGAAGCGCCCGGAATTGGTGCACCATTTACATCGGTTACCTTTCCCGTAATCACATCGCGAACAAGAATGGCCGTTTCCTTAGCCTTCTCAACAGCGGCGGCCTGATTGGCTTGTCCTGCAAATGCCAAGGCAAATGCAAGTGCTACCAAAAGCCCTTTCTGGATTGTAATATGTTCTTTCATAGTTTAATTTTTGTTTAGCTAAACTAAACTATGTTTATTAACAAAATGAGAATTAGTCGTTAACAAATAATAAATATTGTTTACAATAACTAACTTAAAATCAATCAGAAAGCCTTTGGCTCTATATTAAATAATTGCTATTTGGCGAGCGCGTGTACCTTTTATCATTAACATAGGCTTAAAATGTCCTGAAAAATATCCCATACAAACACAAACTATTAACCATAGGTTGATTTTTATCGTTAAATTTAAATCAAATCGTATTCGCTATGAGTGGACGCAAACTGCTTTTGTTTATTATTGCAATCACCGCATGGGCATCGTTAATTGCCCAATTGGTACTTTCTTTCGGCTACAGTACAACCGACACCACAGAAACCATTGTTCGGTTCTTCAGCTTTTTCACGGTGCTGACCAATACCCTTGTCGCAATTTTTGCAAGCGTGCAATTGGTTTCTAAACCTAACCAACAGGGATTTTTTGCCAATGCCAACACGCAAACGGCCATCACCCTATACATTACCATTGTAGGCCTGGTGTTTAACCTGGTATTGCGCAGCTTATGGAAAGAGGGTGGCCTGCAGGCTCTGCTCAACGACTTGTTGCATTCTGTTGTTCCTCTATTGATGATTTTTTACTGGTGGAAATACGTAGATGGCAAAAAGGCTACCTACAAAAGCATTCCTTTTTGGCTGATCTATCCTGCAGTTTATGCCATTTATACCTTGCTAAGAGGGCCTTTTGCCACCTGGTACCCTTATCCGTTTATCAATGTAATTGAATTGGGCTATCCTATCGTATTGCGCAATAGCGCGATATTGGTGCTGGTGTTTTTGTTTTTTTCGTTCTTCTTTGTATTTCTGGGAAAAAAGAAGCCTGTGTAACCTCATGAAGCCACAAACCTATAGCCCTAAAAAAAGTTAAGACATTGCTTCACAATAACTTGCTTGTTCATTTTCCACTGAAATTGATTTGATAGTTCATCCGCTTTATATTTGGATAAAGATCAACCCTAACTTGAAATCGCTCCTAAATAAATTTGTCAGATTCTGGACCGGCGTAATTGGCAAAGAATACCAATATACCTTAGAATGCCGCATTTTTAATGCCGTAAGCATTTTGGCTGCCATAACGGCATCTGTCAATGCCGGCGTCAATTTTGCGTTGGGGCTGGCATTTTACGGTTTCATCATGTTGCCATTAATCGCTCTGCTGATTTTTGGCTATTTCCTCTCCCGCTTTAAAAACAGGCTCAGCATAGCCATTGGCCTATTTGCCATTGCCTTTAATTTGCTTTGCGGCATTACCTATTTCGTAAGCGAAGCTTCTGGAGGCGTAAACCTTTTTACTTTTATTCTCATTGTTTTTATCTTAACCATTGTAAGCGACCACAAGCAGTTTTGGATCTGGATTCCTTTTACTTTAATCGTTATTGCCGGCCTTTTTTTTACGGAATATCAATACCCCGAACTCGTTAAACAGCTATACGATACACGCCAAGCCAGGCTTTTAGACCATGTGCAAACCGTTTTTGAAGTGCTGCTGATGATCACCATCATTACGGTTTTTGTTAAAAAAAGCTATTACAAGGAAAAATGGCTGGCCGAACAGCGCTTTACTTCGCTGGAAGAAATCAACGAAACCAAAAACAAACTGTTTTCTATCGTAGCCCACGACCTAAACGCACCACTTTCTTCGATAGAAAATTATCTTTCGATACTGAACCACGTTGAAATGGATGCCGAGGAAAAAGCGAGCATCGAAAAATCGTTGCTGGTTTCTACCAAACTGACTTCTGAGATGTTGCAGAATATCCTTTCATGGTCTAAAGACCAGATGGGTGGCACCCTGGTTAACCTCAAGTCGGTTCCCATTCACGATGCCCTCTACAAAACCATACAACTTAAAGAAACCCTGGCCAAAGAGAAACACATTACCCTCGTCTATGTACCACAGCCTCATCTGGTTGCCATGGCCGATACCGATCTTTTGCAGCTGATTATCAGAAACCTGCTCAATAATGCCATCAAATTTTGCCATAACGGAGGCACGATCCTGCTCGAAACCATCGATCAGGACAGCCAATGCCTTATTCGAATCAGCGATAATGGAATTGGGATTGGAGAAGAGGAAAAATCGCAGATTTTTTCGCTAAAACATAAAGGTACTTATGGTACCAACAAAGAAAAGGGAGTTGGCTTAGGCCTTACACTGGCCAAAACCTATACCGATCTGCAACACGGCCAAATTTGGTTTGAAAGCGAAATCGGCAAAGGCACCACTTTTTACGTCAGCCTGCCCAAACCACACTTCAATTCGCTGAGCTAGCCAGCTGCACACTCATACTAAACTTTTCGGCCCTGCCAAATGTTTAACAATTATGGAAACGCCGCACTATCCCTTTGAAGAAAAACCAATCATCGTGCCTACCCGTGAGCATGCTTCGCTCGAAGCATTTGTAGGCAAATGGGCAATAGAAGGCCAAAGTTTTGCCTACTCAGCCGATACCAGCCCATCAAAAATAAAAGGCATTGTTAGCTACGAATGGCTGGTCGGAGGCTTTTTCCTCTGCTACAAATGGGACCGCTACTTTGATTTCGAAAACCATCAAGGCTTAGGTATCATTAGCCACGATGAAAATGCCCATTCTTTTGCCATTACCAATTACGACAGTCAAGGCAATATTAAAAGCTACCAGATTAGCCATGCGCCAGATACCTGGAAATTTAAGGGCGAAAAAGAACGTGCCACCTTTAAATTCGATACCGATTCCTTTACCGAAACCTGGGAAATCCTGATCGGCAAAACCTGGAAGCCTTTGTGCGAAATCAAGGCCCGTAAAATAGAATAGCGCAAAACGCGCTATCCTTTATCAATTGAAACTGCCGTCGCCCCTTCTCATGATCGGACGACCATTCCGGCCTTTTGCACCGGTCCATTTTTGAAGCCTGATGCTTGCCCTCACCATAAAATACCTGCTCAGCGCGTTGGTTTTGGTATCGGTATAGCTGCCATCGTCGGCAATGGTACGGTTTACAAAATTGTTCTGGTTCAATAAATCGAATGCCTGTACAGTTATGGTAGCCCTGCGTTTCCAAAGTTCTTTTTGGATGTAGCTGTTAATCACCAAAGGATTGTTGGTAATGTTGGCGTTAATGCCGCTTACAAAGCTCTTGCTGGCACTATAGCCCAAAATCAAACTGCCCCACATGATAAAGCGTCCATCAATATTCAGCGAAAGCGTGTTGGTACGGCTATCCCTAAAAGTAGGCAGCGAATTGCTCGATTTGGTAATGCTGTAAGCCACAAAAGGGTTTACTTCCAGCCACTCGTTGGGATTGATCCTGGCGCCCGCACGCTCGTTCATGATCCAGGTAGAAGTGGTGTTTTTGTTGAAATTACTCATCGAAACGGTATGGTTGTTGGCCACATTGCCACTAAAAGACAAATTGTACTTGCGGTCGTTCAACTGCTTGCTAATCGAGTAGTTTCCGTTAATCCTGTACACGCCACCGGTATTCAGGAAATGGGTTTCGCTTTTCCAAATGCTATCGGCACCTTTTACGTCAACGGTGTTTCTGATTACCGCATCGTCAACAAAAGTGGCATTCATGTTAAACGAGTAGTTCAGCTTTGAATTGGCGATATAGTTGTTGTAGCTCGCATTAATGGAGTGGTTAAAAGTAACCCTCAGGTTCGGATTACCTACTACCGGATTTTGCGGATTGGAAACATCCCTCACCGGTTGGATCTGATCAAAAGTAGGTTCGGTTGCATTACCCGAATAATTGATCTGCATGCTGTGCTGCCTCGACCATAAATACTGGAACCTGGCAATAGGAATAAGGTTGAAACTAGTTCTGTGCGTACTTGTGCCGAGGCTTACCTTGGTACCGCTCAAAACCGCGGGCACTGCCGTAACACCCAGTGAGAACCTGGTTTTCGAATCGCGGTCTACTCCATAACGATAATTCAGGGCGATGCGGGCCTGCGTAAACGAATAATCGTAAATATTGCTCAGCGAATCGATCACCTGATGCACGCCACCTGCGTTGATATTGCTCGTTAAAGCCGTGTTGTCGTAGCCATTGTAATTAACCTGCCCGTTAAACTCAAATTGCGATTTAACCGACAATGGCTCTACATAGGTTAAGCTGCCGCGATAGGTTCTGGTCAGATTATCCCGCTCCACAAGCCGGTGAATAAGCGAATCTTTCGACACGATGTCAGCATTGCTGCTTTCGTAAGAGATGATATTCGAATTTCTTTCCTGCTCGGCATCCTGTTTGTTGCGACTCATGCTCAGCTGTACCGAGAGGTTTCTTCTCGGTTTTTTAAAAATATGCTGATAGAACAAGGTCGCGTCAACATTTGGCCGGGTATTGCTGCTGGTATTGGCTCCGCTTTGATCCTGATTGATGTATCCCCTTTGGATTACGTTTGACTGTCCGCCATTAATAGCAGAACTATAAGTAATGTTTGGACTGAATTTGATGTAGTTGTTGCTATCGAGATTGGCTTCCAGTTCAAAACCGAAGTTATGGTTTTTAGAATTGTTTTGACTGGTGCTGTTATTGGTAGAAAAGGTAGAGCCTCTGGAGCTAAAAATCTGCGAGGCGCTGCTGTTGAGCGAGTTTACATTGTTAAAAGTATAACGATAATTGGTATTGAACTCTACTTTAGGGCTTAGTTTATCGCGGTAAGAGAACGAAGTATTGCCGGTATTGGTGGTCCCCCCGCTTCCTCCCGACGAGCTGTTGCCCCCCCCGGTATTACCACCGCCATTGCCGCCACGGTTGCCACCGCCACCTCCGGCATTGCCTCCTCCTCCATTTCCACCACCATTGGTACCACCTCCGTTGTTGCCGCTATTGGCCACGCCATTTACGGTATTGTTCAATCGGCCACTTACGCCTATGGTTTCGTTGCCGTTAATCCTTGTCCCGAAAACAGAACCCTCGTAACGCTTGTTGTTGCCCACACCGGCACTTGCATTTCCGGTATTCCCTACCGATTTATCTGCTCGGGTTACGATGTTCAGTATTTTTTCTGGGTCGCCATCTTTAATACCCGTTCTGGCTGCTTGATCGCCATAATCGTCAACAATCTGTACTTTCTCTACAATTTCGGCAGGCAGGTTCTGAATGGCTGTAGCTACGTCGCCACCCAAATAGGTTTTGCCATTGATTTTAGCCTTGGTTACGTTGTTGCCTTGATGCACCAAGGTACCGTCTGAACCTACTTCCATGCCTTCCATTTTCTTTAAAAGTTCGTCTACCGTGGCATTTTCGCGCACAATATAGTCGCTGGCCTTATATTCAACGGTATCGGTTTTATAGGTAATAGAAGGCGTTCCGTTTACCACCACCTCGTTTAAGGTATTAGCCTGGCTTTTGAGTACGATGGGATCCATGACGATACGCGGAACGGCATCGTTTTGTTTAAACTTAGCTACAATCGGTTTATAGCCCAAGCTAGTGATAGAAAGTGTATAAGTAGCCGATTTTACATTTTTGAATACGAAAATACCGTCTGGATTGGTGCTGGTTACCAAAGTGTCTTTGGGTGAAATAAGCTTAACCGTAGTGCCCGGTACGCCAAGGTCGGTCGTGTCTTTTACAATGCCGCTGATTTCGCGCAACAACAAAGGCGGTGGGGTATTCGTTTTAGGCGCGGTATTTGGCCTTACAGGCGTTTGCTGGGCATACAGGGTATTGACGAAGAAAAATCCGAGTACAAAAACAAGCAGTGCTTTTGAAAAAGCAGGATATATGGATGAATTTAGCATGTTGAGTAGAGTTTGTTTGGTTTGGATTAAAGGGCTTTGCTATTTTTTGTAAAGGGTATATTTTCCCCAGAAATCTGTTGCATTCATCAGATCCTGCGTATTGCTGCCGGCTCCGCCACCAAAACCTCCTCCTCCAGCTCTTCCGCCACCTGCTCCGCCAAAGCCTCCACGACCTCCACCAAAACCGCCTGCAGCGCCACCGCCAAAGCCGGTATTGCCTCCAAAGCCCATATTGCTCAGTCCATTTAATTTAATTTGATACGAAAGTTCTTTCGCATCGCCCACATTAATATCTAACAGACTTAACGGGATAGCCAATTCATAAACATAAGCTCCGCTTTGATCAAATGAAGCCACCGCCTTCAATCCGTATTCGTTATAAATGGAAACCAGCGAATCTGGAATAGATTTAAAGCCCGCAACTTTGATTTCTTTTACACTGGCCAATTGCTGTCTATGCAGTACAAGGTTGGCCGAATCGCGCTGTTGCTGCGTTTGTTGCGCTCTATTTTGAAAACCGCCTTGTCTTTGTCCACCCTGACCGCGCGCGCCTTGTGCACGGTTGGCTCGGTTAACCAAGGGGTAAGTAACACTCATGGCATCCTTATCGCGTTTTTTGCCTTGCGTATTGATCAGAAAAGTTAGTCCGCCTGCCATAATTTTAGTGGCATCAACCGATTTCACAATCAGGTAAAGGTTTTTATCGTCGTTGGCAATGCTATAGAAAATAGCTGTTCTTTTATTTTCGGCCGCATAGGTATCGTTCCAGTCGGAAGCTTTTCCATCAATTCTGATATTGGCCGGAGCTGGCATGCTGGCCGCTTGCACGTCTGGTAGTTTTTGGGCAATGACGCCTAAGCTCAATAGACTAAGGCAAACGAATAAGTAAAAATTTTTCATGGTGTGTTAAGTAAGTGGTATTTAAATAGGTTTAACGCAATAGACTGCTGAATTTCGGAATGGCTTAATCCAAAATTTTGAATTTTAAGGCCGTACGATTGCAAAAAATGCAATAACAGCCTCTAATGTAAAATAAAAGCCATTTTATAGCCTCTCATCGGCATCCATATCGCTAAAATGTTACGGTATGGCGTTACCTTTCCAATCCTTTTTCTGCAACAAGGCAAAAAAAAATCCCCGATAGGAATACCGGGGATTTGAGGAGTATTAAAAAATATTTTATTTCGACAGCTCGTACGACGCGGCCAACTTCAGCGCATTGTAAGCATTTACAATTCCTCCGCTTACGCAGATTTCGCTAAACAGCACACGCACATTCTCGTCTTTCTCGTTTTTATATTTCACTTTGTGGTTTACCTTGCTTACCGATTTGATGATGATATCGCGAACCTGTGCAGGGCTTAGTTCCGGATGATAGCTCAAGATCAAAGCGGCCAAGCCCGAAACAACCGGAGCAGCCATACTGGTACCATCATATTCATCGTATTTTGAGCCTGGAACGGTAGAATTGATCATAAAACCTGGCGCAAAAACATCTACATTGTATTTGCCATAGTTAGAAAACGATGCCTTTAAATCTTCGTCGTCTTTATAAGAGCTCGCGCCCACCTCTATCCAGTTGCTGGCATGTGGCAAGTTGTACTTAGCCGAATCGAGTGGCACGGGCTTGGCAAAAGGATCGGGTCTGCGCGGCCCCATGCCCATTCCCTGACCTTGTCGCATCATGTCTTCTCGTTTGGGTATCGTCAACCCTTTCTCAGGTTTTTTATGGGCTTTGGCATACGCTTCGGCTTCGGGACTATCGTAATATTTATTCGGGAAATTGTCTACGATATCGTTATTGCTGTTGTCGTTTCCAGCGGCATGAACCAAAAGCACACCTTTTGATTCGGCATATTTAACCGCTTCGTCCACTGCTTTTTTATCCCATTTATAGGCCTTACCAAAACTCATATTGATTACACGTGCCCCATTGTCAACCGCATAGCGGATGCCATTGGCTACGTCTTTATCGCGTTCATCGCCTTCGGGCACCACCCTAATGGTCATGATGCTTACATTATTGGCCACGCCCATAATCCCCAAGGCATTGTTTCTGTTGGCTCCGATAATACCCGATACGTGGGTACCGTGATCAGCATTAGGGCCGGTTACATCGTTGTTTCCATAGTTCCGTTGGTCCGAATTGGCGTAATCGTCGCCAACTAGGGCAGCCCGCTCATCGTACTTTATTTCGAGGTTATATTTGAGCATTATTTCCAGCTCGTGATAACCCTTTTGAATATTCTTATAAAATTTTTCTATGCTTCCGTCTTCTTTTGAGCCTTTGCGAATGATTTTCTTTACATACTCTTCAGTTTCGTCGTCTGCCTTGTATTTGTCGATATCTTCTAATGATGGTATCGGTTTCTTATTGATGAAAGCCACCGAATCCATGATTTTTTTAATGGCGATGTAAACCGGAAAGGCGCTGCTGGCATCGTCGTATTTCTTGCCGAAATCGGCCTGTACTTTTTTGTAAAGTGCATATTCCACTTTTTCGGCACTGTCTAGCACCGTGCTCATGATGGTTGATTTGTATTTAGGCTCCAATTTCCTTTTGATCCTTACCAGTTCAAGGTTATCGTAGGCCAGATTGCCTTTGTTTGAACCGATGAAATTCCAGCCATGAACGTCGTCTACATAACCATTTCCGTCATCATCAATGCCGTTTCCAGGAATCTCTTTGGTGTTGGTCCACAATACGTCCTTAAGATCTTCGTGTTTAATGTCTGTACCGCCATCGATAACGGCTACAATGATTTTTTGTTTAGGCTTTTTGTCTTTGAGCAATTCGGCGTAGGCCTTTTCGGTACTGATGCCAAAATAGCCACTGGTTAGCAAATCGAGATTGAACCAGTTGGGAGGCAGGGTTACATTTTTATCTTGGGCAAAGAGCGGTGATGCCAGACCGATGAAAAGCGCAAAAAACAGACTAATCTTCAATTTCATGGTTAAAATACTTTCAGAGATTAACGTAATTTACAATAATACAGTTTTAAAATAGTTAGGACGCTAGTTTAAGCCGATTTTAACAAATATTTAACAGGAGGGTATAAACGACAAAAGGCCATCTGCAATGCAGACGGCCTCTGTTTTAAAATTTGGCGCCGACCTACTCTCCCACGTGTTACCGCAGTACCATCGGCTCAGGCGGGCTTAACTTCTCTGTTCGGAAT